>JBNLGQ010000055.1:0-24753 GCA_050306135.1 Gammaproteobacteria bacterium | reverse complement strand
ATGAACAGGATTTTTACGATGCAGAACGTCGTGCATTTATAACACTGGCTTCAACACAGGCCACACGAGAGCGTATTAACTCGATGCTAGATGGCGCAGGAAGTATAAGAAACTAATGAGCAATCTATAAGTACGCGTCAGACCATCAGTAAAAGAGGAGCACAAAATGACAATCGATTACGACCTGTTGTCAAAAAATGATGCAAACTTTATCTCACTGACCCCCATATCTTTTCTTCATCGCAGTGCAGATATCTATCCTCAGCGTGAATCCATTATCTATAACCAGAGACGATACACCTGGTCACGAACGCGCGAAAGATGTGTCCGTATAGCGTCTAGCCTGCATAGTCGTGGCATCGGTAAAAATGATACCGTGTCTGTATTCGCCTTCAACACGCCGGAAATGGTCGAAAGTCATTTCTCCATTCCTATGGCTGGTGCAGTATTAAATGCCATCAACACCCGTCTTGATGCCGAAACGGTGGCTTATATTATCGATCACGGTGAATCCCGCATGGTCATGGTAGATCGTCAGCTATACCCGGTCATGCACAGGGCACTTGAAATAGCCGAGCGCTCGCCAGAGATTGTACTTATTGATGATGCTGATGCCGATGAGAAACCGGAATTACCTGGAGATATTAAATTCACTCTATACGAAGATCTGGTAGATCAGGGAGATAAAAACTTTGACTGGCAGGGACCGGAAGATGAATGGCAGGCTCTGGCACTCAATTACACATCAGGTACGACTGGGCACCCGAAAGGGGTTGTCTATCATCATCGAGGATCCTACCTGATGACCATGGGTACAGTCGTTTCATGGTCCCTGCCCGCTCATCCAGTTTACCTGTACACCGTACCCATGTTCCATTGTAACGGTTGGGGACATGCATGGACTATGGCTGCGGTTGCCGGAACCATAGTGTGCATCAGAGCCTTTTCACCGAAGCGCCTGTTCGACCTCGTTGAGCAACACAGAATCACCCATTTTGGAGGCGCTCCCATCATTCTCAATATGCTGGCGAATGCCTCTCCTGAAGAGCAGAAAAAATTTGAACACACTGTACATGTTATGACCGCAGGTGCACCGCCTCCAGCCAAGGTGCTCGAAAGTATGAACCAGTTTAATTTTGAAGTGATTCATGTATACGGATTGACTGAAAGCTATGGCCATATCCTGCAATCAGCGGTTCAGGATGACTGGGCTGAGCAAAGCATAGAAAAACAGGCCGAGTTAAAATCACGGCAAGGCGTACGCTTCGCCATGACCGAAGCAGTGGATGTCATCAACCCGGAATCTGGTGAATCAGTACCCTGGGATGCGGAAACCATTGGTGAAATCGTGATCCGTGGCAATACTCTGATGAAGGGATATCTGAAAGATATTGAAGCCACTGAAAAGGTTTTTAAGGATGGCTGGTTTTTTAGTGGAGACCTTGCAGTAATCCATGAGGATGGTTACATCCAGATCAAGGACAGGGCCAAAGACATTATCATCTCAGGCGGCGAGAATATTTCATCGGTTGAGATAGAAGGCACCCTGTATAAACACCCTTCTGTAGGAGAAGCAGCTGTAGTTGCTATGGGCGATGAGAAATGGGGCGAAGTGCCCTGCGCATTCATCGAACTGAAATCAGGGCATCATGTAAGCGAGGAAGAGCTGATAGACTTCTGCGCCGACCATATGGCTCGTTTTAAGAAACCCAAGAAAGTGGTGTTTGGCGAATTACCTAAAACCGCTACAGGCAAGATCCAGAAGAATGTATTACGAGAACGGGTGAAAGATACTAGCTCTGATTAAAATAATCTCCTTAGTAATCTTTTCTGGAAATCTTTTCTAGACCCACTTTTTTGAAACCTGGTACTACCATAGGTCAAAGGTAACGTAAAATCCATTGACTCAATGCAAGGAGCGCATCATGCCAAGAGCCAGGGAGGCTCAGGTTTCTCTCTAGGCACCCCCTTATTACCTTTGCTCATCACACTGCATACCCAAAGCGCTTCGCGGGGCAGGCTCTTCAACGTGCCTTTTTCTGCAGCAAAGATAATCAGACTGGAGTTATTTGATCATTATGTCCTTTGAACCCAGCTGAAGGAAAATACCCATTAATGTTAAACAAAAACAAGTTATTGACTTAATACATCCTTCATTTAACTGAAGCCATAGCTGAATAGCTAAAAATTAAGAAGGCCCTCAATATTTAGACCTAAAAGCCTGATACCTCTGCAGCCCCCCCTTCTGCGCGACCTTATTAATACAACAGCTCATTAGCAGGTAGATTAAACCTTGCCATTCACCAGTAGTTATCATTTAATAACCTCAGCTTTTAGATGGTGATATTTTTATTGGGAGACTCCTCCTCATTAGTTAATATCACGCAGGGTGTACCCAAGTTTATGCACATGGAAAAATTTAAGCTGCTTCCCTGCATAAACTTTCTGAAATTTCGAGCGTTAATCAAAACTGAAAGAAAAAATTACATAGGAAGAAAGTAATGAATGATATTTATAAGCCACCTGAATCAACATTGACAGTTGAGGAAAACACCTCTGGTCAAGGCAAAAACTCTGTGATCCCCGATGGAGTTAAAGGCTGGAGTTGGGGAGCCTTTATGTTTAACTGGATTTGGGCTATTGGTAATAAAACCTGGATAGGGCTTCTTTGTATGCTGCCCTATATCGGCTTTATATTCGCTTTTGTGCTTGGCTTTAAAGGTAGAGAGTGGGCCTGGAAAAACAAAAAATGGGAAAGCGTTGAACACTTCCAGAGAGTGCAGCGCAAATGGTCTTTATGGAGCCTCGTGATTTTCGGCATAACACTTTTAGGGATTATTGCGGCCATCGCGCTCCCTGCTTATCAGGATTATCAGGTACGTGCAAATGCAGCTTATCAAAGCCAGCAAAAATGATCTCGCCTTGAGCGGTATATTCTGGCGGTGTTGCTAGTCTGCTTAGGGTGTCGGTCATTGATGCAATATTTGAAAATGGCCTTCACCCTCTCGGTTTTTCTTGCTCATTTATAAGGATCTTTTACTGCTTTGATGCACGGATGACTCTCATCTTAATAATTGCTTATTAATACAGCCAGAGGTTAATCACCGGCTAGCACCATACGTTTGATTTTTTCTGCTTTTTCAAAGTGATCCAACTTGTGAGTTTCTATCCACCACTTAGCAGCTTCCATTAGCACTTCTGGCTGGTCATTCTTGTTCTTGAAAAATGCGTAGAAAGATAAACCAACACAAGGTCCTTTCTTTTCTATTTTTGAATCGCACACTTCGACTATTTTCGTTCTAAGTTCTTTTCGCAAGGTATCATTCCGATTTATATTATTTCATAACGTCACGCTCAGCGTTAATTTGTGAGCGAGCAAATTATCCGATGCAGCCTGTTGTTATGCATGCTCTCCAGCCTAAATATTCTTTAGCTATCAATAAGGCTATGAATATAAATTCCTGATAAATCTTGATAGCCTCCTGACGCACACAACCTTAGAATACTCTATCGGTTTTTTATCGTTTTTATTCCATCCTTCGTTAAAAACTTTCTTCTCTTCTCCTGAATCATTGAAGCAGTATTCCATGTCATCATCAATAGTGAGATATTTATATCCATACTCTTTTAAGTCCATCGACCTGCCTTTCCGCACCGCACAACGCGAACGTAGACTGTATTGGCAAATCTGACATCGAGTACGATTAAGTACAGTTATTGATAACCCCAATTGGCGATTTCAAGCCGCCAATTGGGTAAACAGAAAACTAGGCTATTGCTTCAAGATCTTTAATGACAGCCTGAAGCTTTTCTTTGGCTTCGCTAGCGACCTGATTCATGACATCATTTTCAGCCAGTGCCAACACAGTAACCGGATCCATAAAATCAAACACGGTACTTCCACCCTCTTCTCTGGCAACTATGGTGCAAGGCAATAGAGCGCCCGCCTGGGGTACGGCATCAATCATGGTTTTTGCCATCTTTGGATTACAGGCTCCCAGAATGCGGTAAGCTGGCATATCCTGATCCAGTTTATTCTTAACGATACCAGCAACATTGACATCACTAACAATCCCAAGATGATGACTCATCAGGGTAGCTTTAAGGGTTTCAATCGCATCGTCTATAGGCTGTTGAAGTTGAGTTGAGAATGCATAATTCGTCATGACTGATATCCATAAGTTAAATTTAAGAAGCAGGATTATAGACGTTTATATCAGCCCTAAAAAATAACCAACATCATATTATTGCTCGAAAATTAGAAAAGCGCCTTTAGGAAATTTTTCCATTCCAATGGTTTTTTAGAGTACTCGCCATGAGGTAACAGAAACCACTTATCATTGACTTCTGCCAGTAAGGTAGGAAAGCCATTCACCTGAAACTTGTTCATCAACTTTCTGGTATCTTGAATTACAGTGGCGACTTTGGACTCATATTGCCTCATTTTCTGTTCCCAAACTGTTTCTTCAAGCCCTTGCTGTAGCGCAAGCCCTTTTAACGTATCCATCACCTCGACCTGCATCCCCTGTTGATAATGCGCGGCCTGAATCGCCTTTAACATGGTGAAGGCATTCACACCCATCTCTTCAGCAACCAGGATGGCACAAGTAGCAAGGTAAGAATCAAATATCAGATCTTCATTACTGGATACTCTGGCTTTATAGTCTTCTCCAAAAGGTTCACCGGACTGTTTCTCAATCTCCTTGTCGGCTGTTAAGATATGCTGCCGAAATGATGGAGTAATCACCTGTCTGTGAATCATGCCGCCCGGATGGTAAACCAGTTCAAAATTCTCAGCATCATTAATCACTTCTATTAAAGAGGTGGCGCCGTAGCACCACCCGCACATGGGATCGTAAAAGTAATGTATCTTTACCATTTCATCTCACCTTTAGGTACTTCTGCACTGAAATAGTAATCGGGATCAGCATGGCTGATAAAGAGAGTATTTAATTGTTTGCCTGAATCTAAAACTTTCACTGCAATTCTTAGGGCATCTGCTTTAGTAAATCCGGTATTAACAAGCGGGGCTTCGATTTCACCGTATATCAGGGTCGAGTTTACATACAAGCTGTTAGAATTCGCGTTATAAACATCTAAGGTCAAGCCAGACTTTTCGGCAGCAAATGCTGAATTAGCCACACAAAGAGCTGCAGAAAACAGGCTTAGTATATTCACAATTTTCTCCATTGAGTATGTGAGTAAAATGCAGAACGAATCATAGGAGATTGTTATGCTCAGAAAAATACACAATAATAAACAGCATTGTTTCATAATTCGAGCATATAGATGGATAGAGTAACCGCTGCAAAAGTCTTTGTGGATGTCGCATATTCACACAGTTTTAGTGCTACGTCAGAAAGACTGGAAATGTCCAGACCCATGGTGACGCGCTATATCGAGGCGATGGAAGACTGGTTACAGACCCGTTTACTGCATAGAACCACTCGAAAGGTATCTCTCACCACAACCGGTGAAAGCTGTCTGAAAGAGGTGGAAGCATGGCTGGAACAGGCACAGTCTCTCACATCATTAACAGCATCTAATGAAGAATTATCAGGTACCATAAGAATCGCAGTCAGTACATCATTTGGCTTCTCACAGCTGATACCGGCGCTTAAAGACTTCATGCAGATACACCCTAAGGTGAATGTCGATATTGACCTGCAGGATTCTGTTGCTGATTTGACAGAACAAAGAATTGATTTAGCGATACGGATTGCATCCGACCCTGACCCCTCTTTAATTGGTAAACCTATCGCCATCTGCGAGACTGTGATCGTAGCCTCCCCAGAGTATTTGCGAAGCAAAGACGTCATAAACAAGCCTCAGGATTTATCCGAGCACGAATGTCTGAGCTATAAAAACTTCGGACGCCATGTATGGCATCTGTCTCAACAGGATAATTTTGAATCGGTAGATATCAATTGCCGCTTAACGGCAAATGAAACGACCACATTACTACATGCGGCCTTATGTGGAGCAGGCATATCGCTACAACCCACCTATTTAGCCAATAAATATATTAAGGAAAAAAAGCTCAGCCAGATATTACCCGACTGGAAACCAAATGATTTGAAGATATACGCACTCTATTCTTCAAGGAAACATTTACCCCTGACAGTTAGAGCGCTGATTGATTATTTAACCGATTATTTTAAAAACACCCCCTGGTGAAAATATGGCATAACAGGGATCTTTTACACGATGAGAATTAATATCTGGCTACCTCTGTTATTTAAAAAAAGTACTGACTCTTACGGATCTAAAAGCGCGAGCCCTTTATGTTACTGGATCGCTGTGAGCCGCCATTCGGTAGATTTTCATAGCAACATCTTATCAGGGCCTGTTAACATTACAGGCAGTTGTCCCCCCCTGTTCATCTACTGAATCCAGGGAGAATCTAACAATAA
Source organism: Gammaproteobacteria bacterium (assembly GCA_050306135.1). Lineage (GTDB taxonomy): Bacteria > Pseudomonadota > Gammaproteobacteria > JACNJF01. The sequence goes on along the minus strand of JBNLGQ010000055.1, from coordinate 18,340 downwards.
CGACTTACCCCTCTTCTCCAATCAGCCAACGTATCTCATATAAATCATTTCGTCTGTCCTTGGCGTTTGTTACCGATCCCTGATGTCTTAGTTGAGCAAGCTTGTCCAGGTCAAGATCAGCGATTAGTGCCATTTCAGTGTTAGGTGTACTCTCGGCAATTATCGCATCATGAGGAAAAGCAAAATCTGATGGCGTATAAACGGCTGACTGGGCATATTGAATATCTACATTCTCCACCTGTGGAAGGTTACCCACACTGCCCCCTATTGCAACATAGCATTCATTTTCAATCGCCCTGGCCTGTGCGCATCTTTGTACTCGCAAAAAGCCATTCTTGGTGTCGGTCCAGAATGGTACAAAAAGTATATCCATATCCTGTAAAGCAAGCAGACGTGATATTTCCGGGAATTCGACATCGTAACAGATCAGTATGCCGATGCGGCCGGCATCCGTATCAAATACCCGCAGTTTGTTTCCACCTTCAATAACCCAGTCGCGGCGCTCATGAGGTGTGATATGGATCTTCGACTGGACATCTACCGTGCCATCGCGACGACACAGGTAAGCTCGGTTATAAAGCTTATCATCAACTATTTCCGGAATACTGCCAGCGATAATGTTGACGTTATAGCTGACTGCAAATCCTGAGATGCATTCGATCACCTGGTTTGCATAAGTAGCAAGAAAACGTATCGCTTCATACTGATTATCCTGATCACCTATCCCCATCAGGGGTACATTAAAAAACTCAGGAAATAATACAAAATCGGTCTGATAAGCAGACATAGAGTCCACAAAATATTCGACCTGGTTTATCCATTCTTCAAAATTGTCGCATAACCGCATTTGCCACTGTACGATACCAATACGCACATTATATTTACGAATTTCACCAACATCCTCTGCTTCAGGTTCGTAAAGAATATTATTCCACTCTAGCAATGTAGCGTAGCCCAGCGACTTGGTATCTTCCGGCATATAACCTTTCATAAGGCGTTTGACTTCAAAGTCATTGGCCAACTGAAAGCTCAGAATTGGATCGTGGACTTCCTTGCGTCGTACCGCTTCAAGATATTCCGACGGTGTCATTTCTGCATGCTGATGATACCGAATCACTCGACCACCAGCCAGAATTGCACGTAGATTCAGGTTACGACAGAGTTCCTTGCGTGAATCATATAGACGGCGTCCCAGTCGCAAATCCCGATATTCAGGGTCTACAAATAAATCCATGCCATACAGGGCATCACCATTTACATCATGCCGAATACGATCACGTCTTCCGACCAGGTCATCATAGGTATGCGAACGGCTAAAGCGATCATAGCTACATTTAACAGTCAGCGCCACAGCCACTACACGGCCATTGTCTTCAATGACGATTTGTCCTTCAGGAAAATCTTTGATCAAAGCCGATAACGAGCTATATGACCAGGATCCTCCTATATCGGCATATACCTGCTCCATGATCTTCTCGACCTGAGGATAATCTGCATTTTCCAGATTGCGGGTCTTAAGATGTAACTCCTGGGGGGTAATCGAATTCATAGTTTCTACTGGTTACTAATAGCGTTAAAGCTTTGATGTTAACTTAACTTCTGGTGGATTAACATAGCATCGTCATACTTCAGCGCTCAGTGCTATTATTCTCCATTTAACCCCTCCACTCCATACAACGCCCTCTTTAGCTGAGATATTCAAAAGTAAATGTTGGCAGCAGCTAATACTTGCAATATAGTTGCTTACTCAAGCTTTATTCAAAGATATTATTATGAAAGATGAATCAATAAGTTCTACATTGGTTATTAAAAACGCCATATTGGCGTCACAGCTAGTCAAAAGAATTGAGTATTATCTCAGTGTCCTCGGCACAGGTGCTACAGAGTATCGCTTAACCTGTCTTCAGGACTGCAGGAAAACAGATAGCACAGTATTCGGGGTTAATTTAGAGGGTTAAATTTGATGGAAAATATATTTTTACAGCCAACTCAGCAATCCGCAGCGGCCTTAATGAGGAGAAATATTCCTGGTGAAGTGGTGATGCTGAATATGATACGCCTGAGAAAAATAGCTGATTATTCCAGCAGTCCAGATCTTGAACCAATAAACCCTATATCGGGTAAAAAGGCATTTCAACTGTATATTGAGCATACACTACCCTATCTGAAACCTAGCGGTGGTGAGCTTGTTTTACTGGGTAGTGGCGGTCAATACTTCATCGGCCCATCAGATGAACAATGGGATGTTGTGATGCTGGTTAGACAGCATTCAGTGGAAAGCTTTATAGCTTTTGCATCAAATCCAGAATATTTAGCTGGTATAGGACACAGAACTGCAGCAATTTCAGATTCCAGGTTATTACCTATTGTGGAGTATAAAGATCACAAGCTGTTGAAGTAATCAAACACGACGTAAAACAGTGCCACTTAATAGGGGAAAGCTGAAACGAGTAGTTTCTTTCATACGCCATTAAATATTTTTCAGCTCATGAGGAGCGAGCAAACTTCATACCTCATGCCTGGAATAGTCCATTTGCTACCACAACAGAAACAATCGGATTATCCTTAACTGAGCTTAGTTACTCAGGCTTTTTCTCAACACAAAATATCCCAATATACCGGATAAAACTGAACCCGCTAAGATACCAACTCTTTCATCAAACAATATATCCACTCCACTCTCTTCAAATGCCAACGAACCAATGAACAGACTCATCGTAAAGCCAATCCCACAGAGAGCCGCCGTACCATACAGACTCATCCAGTTCATTCCTGAAGGTAAACGGGTCAGACCCATCTTGATAAACAGCCAGCAAAAAGCAAAAACACCAAGCTGCTTACCCACAAATAACCCTAATGCAATTCCAATGGGTACCCCATGAAAAATTTGCTCACTACTAATACCAGCAAAATCGATACCTGCATTGGCGAAGGCAAAAATTGGCAGTACCCAGAAAGCCACAACAGAATGTAGTTCATGCTCCATGTTCTTTAACATAGAAACTTCAGGAGACTTCTTGCTGGACATTGGAATAAACATAGCCAGGACTACGCCTGCCAGCGTTGCATGTACACCCGATTTCAATGTAGCAACCCAAAGCACTAAACCCAGAAAAATATATGGGCCTTTGGCAACAACGTCAGAACGATTTAAAGCAAACAAAAGGGGAATACAGATAGCTGCCACCATCAGTGCAGTCACTGATATCTGAGACGTATAAAAGATGGCGATGATGATGATGGCTCCAATGTCATCAAAAATAGCCAGAGAGGTTAGAAAAATCTTAATAGAAACCGGTACCCTTGATCCCAGTAAGGATAATATCCCGAGAGCAAATGCAATATCTGTAGCTGCAGGAATAGCCCAGCCATTGATGGCGACAGGGTCATCGAAATTAAAATACAGATAGATTAAAGCCGGTACCAGCATGCCGCCAATAGCACCAATACCCGGTAATATAATATTACGTTTATCTGATAATTCACCTTCGAGTAATTCCCGTTTTAACTCCAGTCCAACATGAAAGAAAAATATCGCCATCAGACCGTCATTTATCCATAGCAACAGTGGTTTACCAACACCTAAAGCTCCTATTCGTATTTCCAACGGGGTAGAAAGGATCAAATTATAGAGTGACTGAAGTCCTGTATTACTAGCGATTAATGCAAACACCGTTGCAATCATCAGTAATATGCCGCCAGCAGCTTCCATTCTTAGAAAGGTGGAGATAATTGATTCATTCTTGTTATTCATGAGCCTGCCGGATTCTAAATTTTCAGATAATTATCCCATGGTAAGTCCACATAGAAAATTATCAAGCGTACAAACCCATAAAGATGAGAATAATTTGCATTAATTAAGTTTTTCGCATTGCTGGTCTCTACCATTTACTGATATTTCATGGTCTAGCTGAGATAATCTTTCCCCGATCAAATATTGATGGAACAAGAATACGTTTCCTGTATATTTGGTTTTACTCAATCATCTCTACACGAATTATGAATGAAAAAGTTTGGCCTTGATGCCCTCGATATTCGTATTCTTAGCGCTCTCCAGAAATATGGACAATTGAGCAAAAACCATTTAGCTGAGGAGGTCAATCTCTCGCCCACGCCCTGCTGGACACGCCTAACCAGACTAAAGAAAGCAGGCTTTATACGTGGTTATCATGCCGATATATCATTAGATAAAATCGCTGATTTTAGCCAGGTCATTGTCACCATTTCACTAAACTGTCATCGTAAATCTGAATTTGACCGCTTTGAGGCATATATTCGTGATCAGGGAGAAATTATCGAATGCATCGCGACTGGAGGGGGTATGGACTATGTCATGAAGGTGGTCAGCCCCAACCTGAAATCATTTCAGGCCCTTATGGAAGCCATGCTAGAAGCAGAACTCGGCGTTGATCGCTATATAACCTATATAGTTACGCGTGAGATCAAATCTGTACCTCCCGACCTCAAAAAACTTACGACTAACAGCATTACCTAGCCTGATAAGACCAATCGATCAGATTGTGATCTAAAAAAAGAACGTTTGGTCCTCTTCTCAGTAGATTTTCAGCCCATATTGAGAATAGAACTACCGTTAAAATCTGCCCATAAAACAACAACCACTACGGATCATTCCGTCAACCACATAGGCAGGAAATATGAACAATTCAGACGAGTTTGGCTTCGGTACACAAATCCGCAAATCCCCTTATTTTGACGCAACAGTCCGTTGGGGGGCGAGAGCGTTTTCGGTTTACAACCATATGTATATCCCACGTGATTTTGGAAATCCTGAAGAAAACTTCTGGAATCTATTGAACGATGCAATCCTTTGTGATGTAGCTGTTGAACGTCAGGTTGAAATCTATGGACCAGATGCGGCCAGATTCATGCAGATGCTGACACCTCGAGATCTTTCACAGATGTCAGTTGGTCAATGCAAATACATTTTGATCACTAACCATGAAGGCGGCATCCTGAATGACCCTATTCTACTCAGATTAGCGGAAAATCACTTTTGGATATCTCTAGCTGATAGCGATATTCTGCTATGGGCACAAGGCGTTGCCGTTCATTCAGGTATGGATATCACAATCCGCGAACCGGATGTTTCCCCACTCCAGTTACAGGGCCCCAAATCTGGCGAGATCATGCAGGCACTGTTTGGCGAAAGCATAATGGAACTGAAGTATTACTGGCTACGTGAACTGGATCTGGACGGTATTCCGCTGCTCGTATCACGTACCGGCTGGTCCAGTGAGCTGGGCTATGAACTTTACCTGCGCGATGGATCCCGCGGTGACGAGCTTTGGGAGAAAATCATGGCCGCAGGCACACCGTTTGGACTGAAACCCGGCCATACCTCATCCATTCGCCGTATTGAAGGCGGCATGCTGTCTTATCATGCAGATGCTGATAGTGATACCAATCCCTACGAACTTGGTATGGATCGACTGGTTAACCTCGATATAGAGGCTGAATTTATTGGCAAGAATGCACTGCGTAACATTCGTGAAAAAGGAGTGACAAGAAAGCAGGTTGGGTTAATCATCAATGCTGAGCCATTAAAGGGGCCAAATACGACATTCTGGGCAGTCAGTAACAATGGGGTCAAGGTTGGTAAAATCACATCCGCCGTTTATTCACCCCGTCTTCAACAGAATATAGCTCTGGCAATGGTCGCAATAGATGTATCTGAGATTGGTACGATGCTAGAAGTTTCGATACCTTCAGGAAAAGCGATGGCTACTGTGGTTGAAACACCATTCTACGATCCCAGAAAAACACTGGCAACTGCTGCTTAAACACACAACAGGATAGGAGCTACCATGTCACAACTGGCCATCGAATTATGCTGGGATCGGTCTGAATCCGATCTTCAGCCAGGCAAATACTCAAATGCTCACGGGGTTCGCTACAACGATACCTATCAACTACAGGCTGATGCGGCCCCTGACTGGGGAGGCAATCCAGCAAACACCAACCCGGAACAGGCACTCGCGGCTGCGCTATCCAGCTGCCATATGATGACCTTTCTTGCGTTGGCTGCAAAAGCAAAATGGCCGGTCCTGAGTTTTCAGGATCGCGCTGTTGCCCATCTGGGTAAAAATACCAGGGGACAGATGTCTGTGACTCGCATTGATTTACACCCGGTGGTTAGCTTCGACTCGGGTTTTTCGGTGAATGCAGAAGAACTGGAAAACATGCAACATCGTGCGCATCGTTATTGCTTCATCGCCAATACGCTGGCGGACAGTGTCGAAATCAACATCCTGTAAGGTATCGTGTATTATCGAACACTCGAAAACTAATCCAGAATAACAACCAGAGTAAACACCATGCCTGACAATGACAAAGAAAGCATCATAACAAGGGAAGATGACAACGGTATCAGTACGCTCACATTGAACCGCCCGCAACAATACAACGCCATGTCCAGTGAAATGCTTGACGCACTGGAGCATCAGTTAAGTGCTATCAAAGACAACGACTCGATACGCGTAGTGATTATCGCTGCAAACGGCAAAGCCTATAGTGCCGGTCATGACCTGAAGGAAGTCCGCTCTAGCGACGATCAGGACTTTCACCAGAAGCTGTTTGAAAAATGTGGCCGTGTCATGGTCATGATCAACCAGATGCCACAACCGGTTATCGCCCGCGTACAGGGCATAGCGACTGCAGCGGGTTGCCAACTGGTCGCTAACTGTGACCTGGCCGTAGCCAGCGAAGATTCCCGCTTTGCAGTATCTGGTATTAATGTTGGTCTGTTTTGCTCGACACCTGCGGTGCCATTGAGCCGCAATATTTCACGCAAGCAAGCCATGTATATGCTGCTGACCGGGGACTTTATTACTGCCGATAAAGCTAAGGAGTTTGGTCTGATCAATGACGTAGTAGCGGCTGAAGAATTAGAACAGGCGACACTCCAACTGGCACAGAAGATTGCTGCAAAGCCTCCCTTATCTATTCGTATTGGCAAGGAAATGTTCTACCGCCAGTTGCCTATGGAACTTGCGGATGCTTATACATTCGCTGGAGAGCGTATGGCCTGTAATATGAATTCAGACGACGCCAGAGAAGGCATCGATGCTTTCATTGAAAAACGCAAACCCAACTGGAGCCATCAGCAATGAGCCATAGTTCTCAATACACTGAAGGCCTGGAAAAAAATTCAGCAAATTACACACCGCTCTCTCCTCTGACCTTTATTGAAAGAGCTGCAGCGGTTTATCCTCAGCATATCGCATTGATATACGATGAACGACAGCAGACCTGGTCGGAAACCTATCGGCGTTGCCGTCAGCTGGCATCGGCCCTGCAGCAGGCCGGCATTCATCAGGACGACACCGTTGCTGTAATACTGCCCAATATCCCTGCCATGTATGAAATAAACTTTGCCATTCCCATGGCTGGTGGCGTCATCAATGCGTTGAATACCCGACTTGATGCCGACGCTATTGTTTACATGTTGAAGCATTCGGGTGCCCGTATACTCATCGCCGATCGCGAGTATGCTGATACATTGGACGCTGCCCTCGAACAACTTTCTGAAAAACCACTGGTGATTGATGTTGACGACCCGGCCTGCACCACGGGACGCGCTTTTGGAGAATACGAGTACGAGGACTTTTTACAAACCGGCGACGAAGCATTCGTCTGGCAGAATGTGCAAGATGAGTGGCAGGCAATTGCTTTAGGTTACACCTCTGGAACCACCGGAGACCCCAAAGGCGTAGTGACTCACCATCGTGGTGCTTATCTGAATGCTGTGTCCAATATCCTGGCATGGAACATGAACGCACATCCTGTCTATCTATGGACTCTGCCCCTGTTTCACTGTAATGGCTGGTGTTTCCCCTGGACTATCGCTGCACTCAATGGTACCAATGTCTGTCTACGAGCAGTACGTGCCGATGATATCTTTAACCTTATCAAACAGCACAAGGTCACCCACCTGTGCGCTGCACCTATTGTACTTAACATGATGACCAACGCTGATGCAGATCTCAAGCAAGGCATCGATCATCAGGTTAATATCATGACCGCTGCATCAGCACCGCCACCGGCCATTCTCGAAGCCATGGCCAAACTCAACTTCAACGTGACACACGCTTACGGCCTGACCGAAGTTTACGGGCCGGCAGTCGTCTGCTCATGGCACGAGGACTGGAACGAACTAGCTATCAGTGATCAGGCGGAACTTAAATCTCGCCAGGGAGTGCGTTACCCCATGCTGGAGGAATTACGCGTAGCCGATCCCGAAACACTGAAGCCGGTTCCCAAAGATGGTGAGACCATCGGTGAAATCATGTTTCGCGGCAACATTGTCATGAAGGGATATCTAAAAAATCCGCAGGCAACCGAACAGGCCTTTGCCGGAGGGTGGTTTCACAGTGGCGATCTGGCGGTATGTCATGAGGATGGATATGTGGAGATCCGCGACCGATCCAAGGACATTATTATTTCCGGCGGGGAAAACATTTCCAGTATTGAAATCGAGAAAACCCTTTATCGTCATCCGGCCGTTCTAGATGCCGCTGTCGCTGCTATGCCGGATGATAAGTGGGGTGAAACCCCCTGTGCGTTCGTCACCTTGCATGAATCAGCCGTTAACACCACTGAACAGGATATCATCGAATTTTGTCGTGACCATATGGCGCACTTCAAGGCACCCGGAAAAGTGGTGTTTGGCCCATTGCCAAAGACCTCGACTGGTAAAATTCAAAAGTTCGTTTTACGACAGAAAGCTCGTGATCTTGTCCCATGAGTGAAATCAATTGTGGGAGAGATGCAGTTACATTACGGTTAGCGCTTCACCAGATAATATTTTGAAATAAATGCATTTAATCAAGTTGTTACTTCAGGTCGTATGTAATTGGGCATCGACTGATGAGAAATAACCTATACTCAATAACAACTTCCATTTCTGAGCATTAATGCAATGACCGATTCCTTTCAGTGGGGCAAGAGTTTTGTAACCGGTTTGGAGATTGTTGATGATCAACATCACCACCTGGTCGATCTTATCAACAAGTTTGGTTCAGCACTTACTGAAAATAAACTTAACCTGGTAGATATTGCTGTCATGTTCAAAGAATTGGCGCAATATTCGGATATTCACTTTAAAACTGAAGAACATTTAATGGCTGAAGTTGGAGTTGATCAGCGACATATTGATCATCATAAAAAGTCGCACAGCGCTTTTCTGGAAGATGCTGGGGTAATTTTTGCAGATATCTCTCGCGATAACAGTGAAGTCCCTAGAAGGTTGCTGGATTATCTTACTCATTGGCTGGCCTATCATATTCTTGGTGAAGATCAGAACATGGCTCGGCAAATCGAAGATATAAAATCAGGTATATCAGCCGAGGAAGCCTATCTAAAAGAAGAGAGAGAGCTGGATGATTCCACAGAAATCTTACTAAAATCCTTAAACAGCTTATTTGAGCAAGTTAGGGATAGAAATAAAATGCTGGTGGAATTAAACGCATCTCAGAAAAAACAGATCGAGTTAATCACTCAAGAGCTCGAAAACTTCAGAAAACAAAACCAGGAAAAGGCGTGACACTTATTTCCGAATAAAAAGAGAGGCAAACTCAAAACTAGCTTCAAATTTTACTCTCTAAGAAACGTTTAAGTTGCCTTGCATCAGCATCATCATTCATCTCTAAAGACATTTTAACGTCTCTTAAAGCTTGCTCATACTCATTCTCCCATGAAAGACAATATGCCCGCTCATACAACCATTTAGAGTATTTACCATATTGCAAAGCTTCACTAAATAATTTTACACATCTACCGTAAGACTTATTTTGTAAGGCTAGATAACCTTTTTCAGCAGGAATAAAACCTTGAAGCAACCAAAGTCTAGGATTTTTGCTCAGGTAAGGCTCTGTTGCATCAGCAAAGTTTTGCATTTTTCTCCAACTTCCTCCCCATTTTGGCATCATCACACGCATATATTGATAACGATAGTAATAGCCGCCTGGATTCACGGAAACACCTTCGTTTAAATAAGTATCAATTGGTATGTCAGCAATAGACCCAAACCCACTAATGCCAATCAATAGAGAATAAACTGGTAGCAATGACTGGTCGATAGACCTGGCCTTTAATAAGTCCTTGTATGCCTTTTTATTCAGTTTATTCATTGCGGTAATTTGCGATTCTGAGGTTTTACTCAGGTAGGCTTCACCCCTGGCGAGAGAAGCAGCGTTATAATAATAAGAACCTCGTGCCATATAAGCATATCCCGAATGAGTACTCTCAACCCATTTATCCAGTATTTCAGGACGATATTGGTTTTTTGGTGAAATATCACCGAATGTCAATGTAAAGGCTTGTTCCCAACTAATATCAATTTGAGAATTTCCGCGTAACTCACTGAGTATAGATTCAACTTCAGAGTAACGACCGCTCTGTAGTAATTTTCTCAAATGAGCAGGGGCTGGCTTAGGGTGCTTGTTTGCTTTTTCAACTGCCTCAATCTGCGCGAGTGCTTCAGCACTGTTTCCTTGCTCTTGAAACTCATGTCCATCCCATAAAAAATTTTTCACCAACAGTAAAGCAACAATAAGCATCAATCCCATGAGTATATTTTTGCCGTTTGGCCATTGCCCATGATTAAAGAGCCTACCATCAGAAGTTAATTCTGTTGTTTTACCCCGTTTAGCTTGCTCTCGCTTTTCCAAAAAACGGTTGATAATAATGCCACAATGTACACAGGTAATAGCTTTATGTTGCCGCTTATGACATTTCGGGCATTCCATCTCTTCATCAGATAAAGGCTTAATATCTGACACTATATTGGCTTTAGCTAACGTAGATTCGTTACTTTTTGCCTCACTTTCCAACGGCAATAATGATAGTCCATCCGAATCAGGCTTAACTAGCAATGGCATACTTTCCAATAAAACCTGTAAACCATTTTCTTCTAATATAGACATATATTGAGAGGCTTTAGCATGACTTAGATCTTTCTTTACATCTATTGCTGTACCATTGATTAGAGATAGGGTTTGAATTTCGTTGATTTTAAATAGCTTTTGTAAGTTACTAACCACATCATCTTTAAAAAAGCCATCTTTAATCTTACCGGTACTAACCACTTTCCATTTTTTTGTTTGCTCCATACCTTACTATCTCTTATTAAGAATTCTAATCGGGCGGGGCCTTAATTATTGCATATCTTTATAATCAAGGTAGTAATGATCTCAGGTTTAAACGTACCTCTGTTCTTTACAAGACATTCAATATTTCTTTTCTCAAGATTGTAAAATACAGCTATGGCTAAATTGGCTGAATGTGAAAAAGAATTAATTATTCGTGCTATAAATGTCTGGCTTTCATTTGTAGAGCACTCAGAGTAGATACTGATCTAGAAGCATTAGGTGAAATAAAAAAGATATCAAAGACTTTGAATTTAACTTTATCTCATAACAATTTTCTGCGGCTGTAAACTTGGAGTTCAATATCCGCTATCAGGATTGTTTAAAATCATTAAGTTTCTGTGGCTGAAACACAGCTCTTTGTGGGGCCTGGCTTTGCCTAAAGACTATCAGGAGAGACAGGTATGGGTCGACTAATTCGGCTCTGTTTTAGTTGTCAGCTTCAGAGTGTCCAGATGCCTTGTTCTCGGATTCATCTGGACTGATATTTCCTATGTAACCATGCCTTCTTTTTCAATTATAAAACACTTCGATATATTCAAATATAACGGCACAGGCTTCATCCCTTAAACCAACGAGAATTACGGAATGTCAGTCGTGTGATTTTGTGTAAGATAAAACACAGGCCCAATAACAGCTCTCTGATCGATACGAATCAGTACATTAAGGTAAGCAGTTCATACTACTTTCGCAGAAAATAATTTTTCTTCCAGGCTACTTATAGCAGCAAATTTTTTCCAAATTACATATCATAATTTTTCCCTAAATCCATTTCCTGTCTTTCCTGCTGAGCTCGCTTTGCCGGATCGATTAAACCGGGTAAAACACGTCGCAGGCTTTTATACAATTTGTCAGCAGCAATATCGATGATATAGCCGGTAATCCACTTATTGTCTTTCTCGCCCATTTGCTCACTGACATGATCCCCCAGTATACGAATAAATATAAAGCTGGGACCATCGCTACGATTAAACTGACATGCGGAGTATTCAGCGATGCGGGCATTTAATATTTTTAGAAACTCCTTGTGATGATCACCCTCTCCATCGGTTTCCAGTCGATTATCCAGCAGAATACCCGCCATATGTAAGCCAGCTGAAGAAATCAGTGTGTTTCGCTGCTCTAGCTCAAATTGCTCATACAGCATGCGATCAACGATCTGTAGTAGAAAAGCAGCAAACTCAGTGAGGACATCCAGCCTTTGTGACTGAGTATCGGTCTGGAAGCCTTCATTTTCCAGATCCAGGACGCCCTGCCCGGCTATCTGCCAGATATTAAAACTGATTGCTGAACCGATCTCTTCTAATGATCGACCGCGTTCACGCTGATTCCAGCCGGTTTTTAATCTTGCCATAGTGTTACATACTCATGCTTAAATCTGGATTTGAATGCTAGCACAAAATTCTTGACTGTTTTAGTAGGGATTAATTTTAGTTACAGTGATTTTGACGGGCAGGCAATACATGCTAATGTGATTATTTGTAGTTTTTTAAGGGTTAAGCGATGCGTATTGAAGACGATAGAAAACTTGATTATACAGATGTCCTGATTCGACCAAAGCGAAGCACACTGGGTAGCCGTAAAGAGGTTGACCTGTTCAGGGAATTTACTTTTCGTAACTATGCAAGCAAGGATAAGTCCTCTCATTATCACGGTATACCTATCATGGCATCCAATATGGATGGTGTGGGAACCTTTGAAATGGCGGATGCGCTGGCTGAGCTGGGGTTGTTTACCTGCCTGGTCAAAAGCTATAGTGCGGATGAATTAATCTCTTTCTTCAATGAGGAACAAATAAAAAGGCGCGAAAATGTCGCCTATTCCATGGGCATTAGAGTGCATGACTTTGACAAATTCGCCGAGGTTTATCATCACCCAAAAACCCTCATTAAATATGTCTGCGTAGATGTTGCTAATGGCTACTCTGAGCGATTTTCTATGTTTATCAAGCAGTTGCGCGATAGTTTTCCAGATATCGTTATTATTGCCGGTAATGTCGTTACCGGTGAAATGACCGAAGAGTTAATCTTAAGTGGTGCGGATATCATCAAAGTGGGTATAGGCCCTGGTAGTGTATGCACCACCAGGATACAAACCGGCGTAGGTTTCCCCCAGTTGTCAGCGGTAATGGAATGTGCTGATTCTGCTCATGGATTGGGTGGTCATATTATTGCAGATGGTGGCTGTACCTGCGCAGGCGACCTTGCCAAGGCTTTTGCCGCCGGTGCTGATTTTGTCATGTTGGGTGGCATGCTGGCAGGCCATAACGAAGGAGGTGGTGAGGTTATTTCGCGATATTATAAAACCGGAGAGGTACAGAAAACCCCAAACGGCTGGGAAGATATCGTGGAAGAAAAGAAGTTTGTCAATTTCTATGGCATGAGCTCTTTGGCGGCCAATGTTAAACATTTTGGTGGGTTGAAAGAATATCGCTCTTCCGAAGGCAGAGAAGTCCAGGTACCTTATCGTGGTGAAATTGCCAATACGGTGCAGAATATGCTGGGTGGTATTCGTAGTTCCTGTACCTATGCGGGAGCCAAAAAGCTGAAATGGCTGAGTAAATGCGCGACTTTTGTGAAAACAGGTCAACAATATAATTCCGTATATGCCAAATAGGGATGATCCTAAAAAAATCAGTTGAATCATGAAAGTCTGCATAACATCTTAATGCACCTGATAAAATCAAAAACACACTCTTCACCAATCAGGTTTTCAGCAGGGATGCTGTTATATCGCGAATGCAGGATGCATAAGAGCGTGATTACGGTATTTTTGATTTCACCATGCACATCAATCTATTATGCATCTTTTTCACGCTCAACTAATTTTTTTAGGATAATAGAAACTACGATTGAATAGTGCTAGGATCTAATATCCGACTATTTTAGTAGGTTATTAGCATGTCGATTGAACAACTGCCAGACAATCATATAAACCTGATTCGACAGGTACAGCATAATTGTGATATCTCAGATGCGAATCATGCAGGCAACTACACACTGTGTATCTATCTGCTCAAAATGCGTGAATATTACCGCTGGTTAAGTGCACTGGATTTTGCTGACGAGCTCAATAGTGAAGGTATGGGGCAATGGTTACGCGACAAGGAACAGATCTGGGATCAGGTGGCCGACGAGCCATTCAAGCCCATCGAACTTGAACATCATCAATACGATCCTTTTGACCATTCTGCCATCAATAGCCAGATTATCGATGACAGGCTGTTTTATCATGCTGGTATTGGTCAGAAAGCAGCCCAGCATTTCTTTATCGCTGAATTAATACAGCAGACACATGAAGACGACATTCGCATCAGTATTACCGGTAAGGAATACGCGCGCGACCTGACCTCCCCACCCGCTCAATCCACGCAGGATGAAATCATAGTGCGACAGGAGTCATTAAAGCGCATGTGCTGGGAACGCTATCAGGAATGGAACTGGAATCGTATGGATAATCCAATGGGTAAAGCCCTGTCTTATTATGACTTTGATAAATCTATCCCTGATGCCCTGGAACAGATGGTGCAAGCGGAACAGAATACCCTGATACAGCATGAACTTGGCGAAATGGCCATCACCCAGCAGTTGGGTGAGCAATGGCCTGCCATGATGCTCGGGCTATTGGGTAGTAAGGCGGAATTACTTGCCAGAGCAGTACGCGACAATCTGGCGGATAGTCTTTATACCCTGCCCTTTCTGATCAAACAGGGTAATGAAGCCAGTCTACACTTTTATTTTGCCAATCTAACCAGCCTACGAAAACAGATTTTCCCATCGGCTGTGCAAGCTTATCAGCGCTGGTCAGAAAGTAACGATTTATCGTATTTGTCTGATCTGGCTCAACAATCAAGGGATCACTGGACTAAAACCATGCATAGCATACTTGCAATCGCCACCGCTACTGAGCAGAATCCAGCCCCTCGTATTGTTGAAGCGATAGAAAACGCTACCCTGTAACTATGACTGAACTAAGCAGCATCCGTGAGGTAAAACCTCACACCTTCATTTTTGAGAAAGAAAACGCCCTGCCAGATTTTCTTTGCGACAACATGGTCGAGCGTTTTGAAGCCGCTAAAGACGAGCAATATCTGGGACGCATCGGACAAACCTTTGAAGAAGATCGCTCGATCAAGAAATCCACCGACCTGGTCGTTAGCGGGAAGGAGCACTGGAAGGATGTGGATAATAACCTGTTTCGATCTCTGGGACTGGCGCTTAAGGAATTTCGCGAAAAGTACGAATATTTCAAAGGTCCTTTCAAAGATAACGGCTATGCCCTGCAACGCACAAACGTGGGAGAGCATTATCATTGGCATATTGATGGCGGCAGTCATGATTTCAGTCAACGTCAACTGGTCGCTGTATGGTATTTAAACGATGTACCTGGCCCCGGCGGCGAAACTGAATTCCTGTTTCAGGATGTCAAAGTTAAGCCACAGAAAGGAAAGCTGGCACTATTCCCACCATTCTGGACTCACGAGCACCGCGGCGTCACCCTGCAACAGGGTGTCAAATATATCGCTACTACCTGGGTGGTCTTTGCCTGATCACACTCAGCACAGCCTTAAGGGCCGGGTCAAAGTCCCTTTTTGAAGCTTACATCAGACCCGCTTCTTTATAGTACTTGATTGCGCCATCGTGCAAGGGTGCTGACAGGCTATCCTTCACCATTTCAGATTTTTTCAAATGACTAAAATCAGGATGTAAAGATTTGAATTCATCAAAGTTTTCAAAAACCGACTTAACTACCTGATAGATTGTATTACTATCTAAAGCTGTCGAGGTGACTACCGTGGCACCTACCCCAAAGGTTTGAATATCAACCGGGTTTTTTCTGTACATGCCACCAGGAATAATTGCTTTGCGATAAAAATCATTATCCTTGACCAGTTTATCCACAACATCTCCCGTTATATTGACCAGCACCGTATCACAGGTCGTAGTCGCCTCCATGATAGATCCACTCGGATGTCCTCCGATAAAAACCATTGCGTCAATTTTATTATCACACAATGCTGATGATTGTTCGGAAGCTTTGAGTTCTGATACTTTCGAAAATGTCGATTTAGACCACCCCAGGGCATCCATTAGGACTTCCATGGTGCCTCGTTGACCGGAACCGGGATTACCGATATTCACACGCTTCCCTTTTAGATCGAGCAGATTTTTTATATGTGCATCGGCACGAGCCACGACGGTGAAGGACTCAGCATGTACTGAAAAGACAGATCTGAGTTCTTTGAAAGGCCCGCTGTCCCTGAATTTACTACTGCCGTAATACGCATGATACTGCCAGTCTGATTGAGAAAGTCCCATGTCCAGATCCCCGGAACGGATAGCCTTGATGTTATATACCGATCCCTCTGTTGACTCGACCGCGCACCTTATACCATGCTGTTTGCGTCCCTTGTTGACCAGGCGGCAGATTGCACCACCAACTGGATAATAAACACCAGTCACCGAGCCAGTACCTATGGTTATCAAGGAATTGGTTTCAGACGCAGTTGTTATTCCAATAGATGAAGCGATCAACAACCCGATAAGTAAATGCTTATTGATAATTTTCAAATTAGAAATCACTGATATCTCTACTATTAACCTTGTATTTTTTCCATTATCAATGCAGATAGTTTAATAATCCATCTGCATCATGTCACTCAAATCGGGTTGCCAGGCAAAGCGCTTCATATCAACCCGATTATTGAGTACGACTACACCTTCTTCCTGAAGCAAACCTTTTTGCCGCTCTGCGGATGCTGATCCTGCAGCAAAAGCAAGCTGCCCATTGCTTTTGATAATCCGGTACCAGGGTAGCGGCATATCAGCTGGTGCCTGCTGCATGACTGAGCCCACCATACGAGCACGTCCTGGTAAACCTGCCAGATCAGCGATAAGGCCATAACTGGAAACCTTGCCATAAGGCACTCGACAAACCGTATTCCAGATTTGCCGGGATTTTTGCGCGTCAAACCTCAAACTTGGTAAACTCCTGATTACTTTTACAAACTGTTATTTATACACTGAATAAAGCAGCGCGATTTGTTATCTTATGCACTTTATCTCTGAGCTGATTTGAACACAATGACAACTAAACAATATCTTTCCAGGACGGGCCTGACGCTTCTAGTTTTTATTCTGCTAAGTGCCTGTGCAACCAATATAGCTGGTCGTAAACAGATTATGCTGGTGTCAGAGTCTGAAGCGATTAATGCATCCAGTACTGCTTATATCAATACACTTGATCCTTACAAACAAAAAGGTAAGCTCGATAGTAATCCCGATCAAGTAAAAAGGGTCAATCGGATTACTTCGAAACTCATCCAGCAGGCCATTATCAAACGCCCGGCTTCAAAAAACTGGGAGTGGAGCATAAAGGTAATCGATGATCCAGAAACTGTAAATGCCTGGTGTATGGCTGGCGGAAAGATGGCAATCTATACCGGCTTAATCAATAAGTTAAATGCGACCGATGATGAAATTGCTCAGGTCATGGGACATGAAATTTCTCACGCCCTGGCTAACCACTCGGCAGAACGTATGTCAGTCGCCATGGCCAGCGAACTGGCTGTTGGGGTTTATAACAAAGCGGTAGGCGCAACACCAACTCACGGTTCTCTCGCTGCTATGGCGGCTCAGGTAGCAATTACCTTACCTAATAGCAGAACCTCTGAATCCGAAGCGGATAAGATTGGCATTGAGCTGGCTGCAAAAGCCGGATATAACCCGAATGCTGCAGTAACCCTGTGGCAGAAAATGGCAAAATTAGGCGGCGGAAGTTCACTGGAATTTATGAGTACTCACCCTTCCCCTAAAAACAGAGAAAAATCTTTGAAGAAAATGATTCCGAAGATGATGCCTTATTATCAGGCTGCTAAAACTAAGTAAAGCTCATTAATGAACTGGCGACAGGGATGAGTCGCCAGGGACTGATAAAACCAATTTGATTACTACTATTAACCCGGCACCAATATAGGTATTGTTCAGAGTCTCAAGAAAGCTTCAGATCAAGGCGCAGCTCGCAGGTAATGGTTATTCCCTTGGCAAGAGCTGTAACGCGGAGCTGGAGTTTTCTTGAGACTCCTAACTTACTGGAAATATAAAAGATAGGCCGCAGCACACTGGCCCACGGACTACGTTAACAGCAGTTGCTGGAGAATGACTACAGCGGCCTGC
>JBNLGQ010000054.1:0-11579 GCA_050306135.1 Gammaproteobacteria bacterium | reverse complement strand
CATACTTTTGAGAATGTCAGATAAGCTACGGTAGCCAAAATCATGAATGTCCTGGGCGGTGACGATTGAAACGGCTGAAGGGGCGTCGCTGATCTGGCGTGCAATACGACTGGCTGGAATGAATTCGGTCTCTAGTAACTGCTCTAACGATATTTGGGTAATATCGATTGTTTCGCCATCATTCGCTAGTGCGAGCGTCATGCTGTCACACTGCGCTAAGGCAAGAATAAGAAGGATGGACAGCCGATTTATCATTAGGTTTAGATCAGTTATTTCTGTATTGCAGGTTGAACCGTAAAGTCAGGGCCTGTTAACAGCTGTTGATTGTCACTGTTATGACTAAAATACCGCCTGTCCAGGCGCGAGGAAACATTGGCTATTGACGGTGATTTTAATGTCATTCTATGTCTGGCCGAGCCTCTAGCATTTCTTATAAAAGGTGAACTGCTATATAAATACTTTTTGAGGTGTTTATATAGCAGTTTTTGAAAGAATCTGAGGATTATTTAATAGCTTTTTTAAGGTAGCTAGAGATTAGGGCGTAGCAAACAGTTTACCTGTACTGGGTATCAAGCAAGTCACTAAAGGTAAAGCGATATGTCACTGACATGCTCAAGCACACAGCTGTTGAGTGATACAACAAATGCTTTTGCCAGAATCAATCAGTCAAAACTGAATCTGCTCATGACTAGAGACTTAACTGCTAGTACGAATCCGTGCGTACACGGCATCCTTCAATTCTGCGCGCTCGTATTTCAGTTTTTCAAGTGTTTCGTCGGTCACTGGTTGTCCCAACTCTTCCAGCTTACGAATCTCCTTGTCGAGTGCATTATGACGTTTGATGGTGGCTGAGAAGTCGGGATCGGCTTCAGACAGTTCTGCCAGTCGTTGACGAAATTCGGGGAATTCAGTCTCGATTTCGTGGTGTTCTCCAAGCATGATACCTCCGGCAATATTTTTTTAACGGAAAGTGCTTGTAGTATACGGCAAGCCTGACAGGAAAGACAAATATGGGGATTGCCCCAGGGTATTTATTTAACCTGACCCCAAACAGAAAAAATCGGGTCAGAATGTGTTGCTGACGAAATGGTCATTCAACACAAGCTAGCTTTTATGTTTTTCTATCCATAAAGTGACTTCTCCTACCATGAAGCCCCACTTGGTCATTTCCGCACGGTTGATCAGGCGATATTCATCGATTAAATACATCCAGTCATTGAAATCTATTTCCCAGTTTTCTCCATCTACCTCTATCATCAAGCTGTATTGCCAGTTCAAAGCAAAGCCATTACTTTCTCCACTGGCTGGCATCACCACATCATCGGCATTGCCAATGTATCGACCATCGTCAGTTTTCTGTATGTACCAGATACGTTGCTGTTGCTCACCATCATGGTAATAAAACTGTTCATCCAGCTTGCCTTTGTTATCTTCCCAGCTACCGATCATGTCCACGCGAAAACGGCGTAACACTTCACCCTGGCGATTTTGTACCATGCCGTAGGCGGTGAGTTTGCCATCAAAGAATTGTTGCATGTCAAAATGTGGCGTTGTGTCATCGTAATTTTTCATTGTGGTACTGCATGACGTCAACAACAGACTGCTAGCTATAATAAAGGTGCGCATCATCATAAAGTCCCAGTTATACGGTTAATTAAACGGTTGCGTAGTTCTGGTTTGAGTGTGTTGTCTGATAACCAGATGGAAAGAAAGGCTGGAGCAAAATGCTCATCTTCAATAGTCCCGATGTTTTGATCATTAAAATAAAACTGACTGCGTAGGTTCTGATCAACACGTAGAATAATTTCATCGCCTTCAGCTACATCTGGCCATATAGTGCTGAGTGCATCCTGCCAGGAATTTTTCCAATCTATTTGCTGTCTTGACCATTCATCGATAGTCGATGACACAAGCTGATCTGCAGAGATATCGCGTGCGTATCTAATAGCTATGGCGATTGGATATTTTTGTGGCTGGTATTGACCATCAGCACTTAACAGCCGGATGTCGTAGAGCTTCCAGAATAGCCAGTTCATTTCTGTTTTACCGACTTCTTTTAAATCAATCAGTGGTGTGGCATGAGCTGGAATACAAACCACTAGAGCGACTAAAATTAAGGCTTTCATTGAACTCTCCGGATTCTCTCATTAAGTACTGCCAGCAGTGGAAGTATCATGCCCCAGCTTATGGCAAGAATGGTGATGCTTTGCACAACTCCCATCGGTAAGCCAACGGCATCCAGTTTCCAGCCAGCAAGGTAAGACAGGGTGCCTGCTATGGCCCCTATCGGAATCAATAGCAGTCGAGGTAAATGATTCAGCCAGTTCAGGCTATGTCCCAGTGACAGTATGAAACCAACCCAGAGCAGACCTAGCCAGAAGGGAAAATGATTGAATTCAAATACACCGAGTCGGGTTAATAAGGCATCCATTAACATACCTATTACCGCGATGGGTAATACCCGCCAGTCTCGGGTACGGCTATTGCTAAAGATAAAATGCAGCACCAGTAATACCACTCCAGCCAGCAACCACTGGTTTTGACCAATGACCGCAATAAACCAGAGGCATTGAAACAGTAGTAATTGAATCCAGAACCAGTGCATTTTTTTAATCATTGCTTGGCAGCTTCAAAATGAACCAGACCGATACTGCCTTCACGGAAACCGCCCTCGCAGTAGGCGAAATAAAAATTCCACAGGCGCTGAAAGTCATCGTTATAACCTGACTCTTTTAGTTTTCTGGCATGGGTTTTAAAATTCCTGCTCCACAGAGCCAGGGTATCTGCATAATCCTGCCCATAGTCATGCATACGCGTTACGCTCATGGATGTATGTGCTTGCAGCTGCTTACACATTTCGCTGATGGATGGCAGGCAACCACCGGGAAAAATATATCGCTGGATAAAATCTACGCCTTTACGGTATTGATCAAACTGTTTGTCGGCTATGGTGATAGCCTGTATCAGTAGACGACCTTTTGGTTTTAATAATTCTTCAAGCTTGCTGAAATAAACAGGTAGAAAACGATAGCCAACGGCTTCAATCATTTCTACCGATACAAGCTTGTCATACTGGCCTTCAAGATCCCGATAGTCTTTTAGTAACAGAGTGATTCTGTCCTGTAGTCCCTGTTGCTCAATCATTTGCTTAGCGTAGTTAAACTGTTGCTGCGACAAAGTGGTAGTGGTTACCTTGCAACCATAGTTTTTGGCAGCATAGCAGGCGAGACCTCCCCAGCCGGTACCTATTTCGATTAAATGCTCATCAGGTTTTAACTCCAGCTTGTCGCAGATCATCTTCAGTTTCTGCTGCTGAGCCTGTTCCAGGCTGTCATTTCTGTTATAGAAAATGCCCGCGCTATATTGCATCTGAGAATCCAGTATCATCTGGTACAGATCATTACCCAGATCATAATGCGCAGCGATATTGGTTCGGCTACCATTTCGAGTATTGCTGTTACGCAGATGCGAGAACTTGTGTATGGGGTAGGTGATCCAGCCCATACGTTTTTCGAGTTTTTCCAGTGTAGGCATATTACGTGCAAACACACGTACCAGTGTGACCAGATCGGGTGAGACCCATTCGCCTTCAACATAGGATTCTGCAACACCAATGCTGCCACCAGTCAATAAACGGCGATAAAACCTCGTATTAATAACCTGAACCTTTGCCTGAAGCGGGGATTTTTCGTCACCAAAAAAGTATTGCTCATCGCCATCGGTAATCAACAGGCCAGCCTGTTGAATCTGGTTGAACAATGAAAAGGTCAATTTCCTGCTGAGTGAATCGAACAGTCGGGGTTGCGTTGATGGGTAAGTTGAATCCACGGTTTACTCCTCAGGGGTGTGAGTGATAGGGCACACGTTTATGAAATAATTTAATAGCCTGCCAGTAAATGCCACGCAGGATGGTGAGCGTCATAAATGGCCATTGCTTTAGCGTCTGTAATAATGATGCATGGGTTAAAGGACTGGATTTAAGTGCCAGAGTCGCGTCAAATAGCTTGTCCTCTTTCCAGTTCTCTATATGTATCTTTAAACTGGCATCACCCAGTTCAATATTCCATCGGTAGTTCATATCCAGATCCATGAAGGGGGATACATGAAAGCTTTTTGGGGTTTGCTGCGGGTTGTGAATATCGACCAGGTAGCAATGTGTTTCATTCCAGGGGGTGTTATGAACTTCAGCCAGCATGTAAACGGCGTGATCATCCTGATAACAGAAAAAGAAATTCACCGGGCTGAAGTAAAGTCCAAAGTTCCTAACCTGACCTACAAGCATGACTCGACTGATGTTATCGGTATCGCCACCGAGTTTTTTGACCCGTTCAATCACAGACTGTTTGAGGGGTGTTTGCTGATCACCCAGATAGTCACTACGTCTAAAATTCAATACATTGAAATGATGAGTGGAAAAGAAGCGATGTTTTTTATCCAGTGTTTCCAGCTCATCCAGATCCAGTCCCAGCATATAAAGCGGGTAACTGAATTTATGCTCAGCTACGGTGTAGCGATGGTGATGTACCCTGCCGCTGTAAATTCTGGAATTCAGACTGTTCATAGCTCAACTCCAAAACGGCTACAAACATCCAGTGCTGACCTTAAACCATCCTCATGAAAACCGTTATACCAGTAGGCGCCACAAAAATGAGTCCGATTGTGACCGCAGATTTGAGTGCGACGCTTCTGAGCCAACAGAGCCTTCTGGTCAAATACAGGATGGGCATAGTTAAACTCACGAAGTATACGGTCAGGATCTATAGATTTGGCCTGATTCAGGCTGACACAAAAATGTTTATCGCTCTCAAAACCCTGTAACAGGTTCATGTAATATGTCACCGCCGGGGCTGATTCCGTGTCCGTGCCCTGCCAGAAATTCCAGCTCGCCCAGGCGGCTGTGGATTTGGGTAGCAGCCGGTCATCGACATGTAAGGTGACTTCATTATTTCGATACTGGATGCTGTTTAAAATCTCTTTCTCTTTATCGCTGGCATCCTTTAATAACTGAATAGCCTGATTGGAATGACAGGCGATAACGACCTCATCAAAGCTTTCTTCACCTCGTTCTGTAGCCACGATTACATGCTCATCATAGCGTTCAATATGCTTAACCGCCGTATTTAAGCGGATGTCATCAACGGTATTACTCAATGCGGGAATATAACTGCGTGAGCCGCCTTCAATTACATACCATTGAGGGCGGTCGATAATATTTAACAATCCATGATGGTTGAAAAAATTCAAAAAAAACATAAGCGGGAACTCTCTGGAACCATTAATCGAAGATGACCAGATAGCCGCAACCATAGGCAGGATGTAATGCTCGGCAAAGAAATCAGAAAAATGATGTGTGGCTAAAAAATCGCCCAGGGTACTGGTATCATCTATCTCATCAGTATGAATGGTTTTTTTACTGATGCGGTTAAAGCGGATAATTTCATACAGAAAATGATAAAACCTGGGCGACAAAAGATTCTTTTTCTGAGCAAACAATGTGGAGATCGTGTTGCCGTTGTACTCGATACCACTGCCGGTATGTTGCACCGAAAAACTCATCTCAGTCGGTTTTTTTCTAACACCAATCAGATCAAGCAGTTTTAAAAAATTAGGGTAAGTGCGGTCATTAAAAACAATGAACCCGGTGTCTATTGCGTAGTCCCGGTTATCCAGTTTTATATCTACGGTCGCAGTATGGCCACCCAGCGTAGGGTTGGCTTCAAATAAGGTAACCTGATGCTCTCGGCTGAGCAGGAATGCACTGGCAAGGCCTGATATGCCGCTGCCGACTACAGCAATGTGTTTCATGCCGTCGTCCTCCGAATCATCATTCCAGCCAGCTTCGCCCATAGTGAATGCGGCAACCATGACAGCAAGCGCATGCTGGCAGTAAAAATAAATGGAAAAGCTATCTCCTTCTTACCTTGTTCCAGACCTTCACGAATAAACTGACTGGCTTCTTTCACGGTTACCTGTCCAGGCATAGGGAAGTCATTTTTCTCGGTCAATGGCGTATCGACAAAGCCAGGACGAATCAGAGTAACTTCAATACCCTCAGCCTTAAGATCAATAGCAAGAGAGCGGGCAAGATAATCCAGCGCTGCCTTGGAAGCGCCATAGGCTTCCGCACGAGTTAATGGCAGAAAGGTGACAGAAGAACTTACAATCGCAATGCGACTGCCGGATTTCATCTTCGGAAGCAGGGCAGCAAGGCAATTCACTGTGCCCTGAACATTGGTATCCATCACACGTTTGAATAAATCGGCATCAAAGTTTTTAGCATCGTCAATGTATTCGCAGTAACCGGCATTCAGGATCACCAGATCAGGAATGGACTGTTTTTGCAGTTGATTATCCAGAGCCTGTTGAGTTTGCTCTGCATCAGTCATATCAAATGTACAGATCTTGCTCGGATACAGATCCAGCGCTCGATTCAGTTTGTTATGGTCTCTGCCGCAGGCAATAACCTGATGCCGGTCCAGAGCGTAATCTTTTGCCAGTTGTAAGCCGATACCCGAACTGGCTCCGGTGATTAATACTGTTTTCATGACGGAGTCTCTTGAATTGATGGGTGCAGCATAGATTTGGTGTTGTGAATCGGCTGTCAATTCGTTGTGAAGATTTTGTGAAATTTGGGGGGAGGGGCTTTAAAGCGGTGAATATTAGTGGTTAGGGTGTTTGATTTGAGGTTGTCTCGCTGTTGGTATTACCTTCCCTGATCATAAAATCGGACAGGTTAGTAGTGAAAATTCGATACCTGGAAAAGATTCTGATGCATCGTGAACACCAGTATGGAAAAACGAGGAAAGTGTTCACGATCACACCAGAATTGCTGTTCATGATCAAGCAGAGAATCAGTGTTTAGGGTCGCCCAGAATATGCATTAGTGTAAGAAAAAGAGCCGTGATAGATAAAAAGCATGTGCTGCGAGAAACGTCGAGGCTTTTCAAGGTTGGTCTTTATCGTTAAATGAACGGTTTAAGCCAAATAATCATTGATTTGGGATGAGGCATGTGTGAACAATAGCTTACTTAGGCCCGACCCCGTCTTCCGAGGCAATCAAATTTCCAATATCATGGAAATTTGCGGTAATATCCCAGAAGTAAAATTAAGGAATATAAGGATGATAAATATACAAGTAGTTGAATTAAAGAAAGAAACTACGTATTTTTACCCCAAAGGGCAGCTTAATTCAAAAAGTCATATATGGAAAATTGCGGTGTTTAAACACCGCAGTTTTCCATATATTTAAACTGTTATAACTAAAAAGAAAATTGTTCAGGTTGTTTCAATAAAAACAATCATAGATTTTGTAATACCGGTTTCAAAACAAAAAGTAAA
Source organism: Gammaproteobacteria bacterium (assembly GCA_050306135.1). Lineage (GTDB taxonomy): Bacteria > Pseudomonadota > Gammaproteobacteria > JACNJF01. The sequence continues at coordinate 4,241 of JBNLGQ010000054.1, read as the reverse complement.
AAGCATGCGGGTCTAATCATTATCAGGCAAGCTTTGAAATAAAACGGTTTCGATAATAAAAAAGCATTTGAGTATCGGTAGCTGTTAAAAAGAAAAGGCTTACGAAACTAAGTTCTTGCTTTTATTCGAGTAGAGCGGTAGTTTTCATAAATTGTAAAAAAACCAAAACCCACCCGCTTCAAGGGTCTGAGGCAACATGCACATTAGCAGTTATAACAAGTGGCTCAAAACGGACTCGCGGCACCATAGTGCCGCTCACGTTAGCAAAGGCGGCGCGAGCCGCTTAGCCGAGCGTTAGGCCCGGGAGATAAAAATATGCAGCCGTCGTCATTTATAGTTCCTTTATTTGTAAATATAAACGCAATACCGACATTTATAGGCACCGGATTTTTTGTAGATCATAAAAATAATATTATGATTACTGCCTTTCACGTAATAAGGGATCTCGGTGAGAAATTCATTTTTAGTGCGGTCGTTCCAAGCTCCATTAATGATCGGATAATGCCATGGTTTGATTGTTCTGTTGTGTCCGTATTTCCTGAAATCGATATGGCAATACTTACGACAGATTCGTATTGTCCAGATTACAAAATAAAAATACCTATTGATGACGAAATTAGATTGAATGAATTTGTAGTCTGTCACGAATTTAGTGATACGAGAATTAAAGAAAAACATATCATTCAAAGTCAGGCTGCATCGAGAATAGGCAATGTAACGAGAATGCTAGATAGGCAAGACATCTTGGGAAAAGCAGGAGATGATGTGCTTGAACTTTCGTTTCCGGCTCTTAAGGGTGCAAGTGGTGCGCCGGTCATCTATAGGGGAAGCTTCGAGTTATGTGGAATAATTTTACAAAATGTTCAATATGAATTATTGCCACTTCAAATAGAAACAGTTCTAGATGAAAAAAATGATATTCTGGAAGAACGAAAATACATGCTTCCCCAAGCTCTGGCATTAAATATAAAACACATAAGGAGAGTCTTGAATGATCTGGCCTAACAAGGCGCTGCAAGGGAAAAAACTACGCTCCACTAATTTGTGGCTCGCTGCGCTCACTTTACCACAAATTAGCTCCGCTCCGTTTTTCCCCTGAGCGCGGCGTTAGGCACTGAAAAAGATGCACTCTGGTTCTCAAGGTATTTAACAATGTGGATATCAATATGACAGACATATTTATATCTTATAAACGGGAAGATCGAAGTTACGCTAGGATGATTGCTGAGTATCTAATAGCCAGAGGCTATAGTGTTTGGTGGGATATCGAACTACTACCTGGCGATAAGTTTGCTGATGAAATTAACATAGTTTTAAAAGACTCTAAGCTTATCATTGTCTTATGGACACCGGAATCAATAAGGTCTAATTGGGTTAAGTCAGAAGCTACTATTGGATTAAAGAACAATACCCTCCTTCCGGTTTATTTGCGCGAAACAGAAATCCCAGTTCCTTTCAATACATTACACTCGCTCGACCTCAAATCATGGTTTTTAGATCAGGATAAAGCAAGTCTCAATACACTAGCAGATGCAGTTGAACGAAAAATAGGGCCATCAAAAAAAATATCAGAAAGAATCACCAAAGAAGAACTTAACGATGCACTAGATCGCCCCAAACACGAAGTAGAATTTTGGATGTCTATAAGCACATCCCCGAAGCAAACAGCTACCGAGTACCAACTGTACATCGATAAATACGGAGAAAACGGCAGCTTCAGTGAATTAGCATTTAGTCGAATAAGAGCAATTCAAGGCGATGGCGCTAAGGGGCCCGGAATTAAAAACTCTTTGACGATCTTAAGTATTGTCATGGGTATCGCTGTAGGTGGTTTTACCATTGCGCAAATCCTAGGTGTTTTTGAAAAAGCTCCAACCAAAGAAGTAGAACCAGTCCCGTCAGTTTTTGATTCAGGAAATCAACAAGATAATAGCATTCCAGCTGTTTACGAAATACCCGACAAGTTGATCACTTATGGAAAGCCATTACTAATTAAAGCAAAAACTATAAAATCAAATAATAGCGTCATAAGGTCTTATCCGGTGGATAGCGCTACCCCACCTTCTCCAAATGGTGCTGCTGGAAATAACGGGAGCAATGGCAATAATGGCTCAGGTGGTGCCGGTGATCACGGTACTGCTGGTAACAATGGAGCTGACGGAAATCCTGGAAAAGGTGCTGGAGAAATAAAGGTTGTTGCGGACCGATTGATCGGAAACTTGAAAATCATAAATATAGGTATTGGCGGTGGTGCAGGAGGCGCTGGAGGTGATGGTGGAAAAGGAGGTAACGGTGGATCTGGGGCAAACGGCGTCAGTGGAGTGTTTGATTGCAGGAGTGGCCCAGGTAATGGTGGATCAGGGGGTAACGGCGGTAATGGTGGCGATGGAGGACATGGCGGTAAAGGTGGTAATGGTGGCCCTGTAATTATTACCCTCGGTCAAGTTGAGTCAGGCGGAGGTCTAGATATTAAAACAGAAGGCGGTACTGGCGGTAATTCAGGCGAAGCAGGTAAAGCAGGTCAAGGAGGACCGAGGGGAAGTGCTCCGGGTTTATGTAGCGCAGGCGGGCGTGGTCCTGGTGCTAATGGAGTGCTTGGACAGGCGGGAAAATCATTTGAGCCTGGGTCAAGTGGTTCGAACGGCCAGATTGAAGTAACAGTTGGTGGAGCTACGATGAGTGCAACTGGTAGCTTCTCCAGAATATATTGATAGTGTTTGCCTAACAAGGTAGTAAACACCGTTCGCTATCGCTCACTCGGACAGCCTACGCTGTGCTCCGGCTGCCGGTTACTACTACGTTAGAAGTAATGAGAGAATATATGCGTATACAAAAAATAAAAATTTATAGCCTTATTATCCTTGCTACAATTCTCACCGCTTGTGCATCGGGTTCATCGATCGTAACTGGAAACGTCAGAGCTCCAATCGATTTTAATCAAGTTAAACTTTACTTAGATGCGCCTAAAAATTACGAAACAATTGGAATTGTAAAAGCATCTAGTGATGCAGGATGGACTGAGCAAGATAGCCAAGATTACGCTGTTCAAGAGCTAAAAAAACAGGCGGCAAAATTGGGGGCGAATGGTGTTTTACTCTCTGCTATTGGCGAAAACACTTCAGCTATTGTAGGCACTTACTCAACTGGCGGAACCTACGTTATACCCGTCTCCGAACAAACGGTTACAGGTAGAGCCATTTATGTCAGCGAGTAATACTTCTAACAAGCACAGCCAGCAGAACAAAACCTACGCTGCGTTGCGGTTTTCCTCTGCTGTAGGCGTTAGAGTTCTCGGCGAGAAAATATCATGGAAATAACCTGGATAAAATGTGAGAGCTACGAAGAAGCTAAAAATTATTCTCGTGTAATTTATCTCCATGAATGGGGAGGCAAGCCCTTTTATTGGGGTAAAGCCCACAATAGCTTTTTCGGTGGGCACAAGCGCGACCGAGACGGCTTAAATGCAAGCGGTCGCTATAATTCTGGTTATAGGCACTGGATTGAAGGCTGCCTTCAGCATGGAGCATGTCTATTTATCGGCAAGTTAGATCAAGAGGCGTTGGCGAATATAGATGCTCTCGAAAATTTTCTTATTCACAAGTATGGTCATGTGATGAATACGCGAGTTGAAGAGCCGCAAATTGAATTAGTCATCGAGCATAAAGGTAATGTGCCATACACAATTTCATCACAACTCTAACAAGGCCAAGCACCTTCGCGCCCTTCGTGCGCTGGACCTCGCTACGCTCGGCCGGTGTTGGCGGCGTTAGAATTCATATGAAAAAGTTAGTAAATATAGCAATATTTTGTATGGTTTCGAGCACTGTGTTGGCAAATTCTGGCCTAGATGGTTGGTTTCAAAATACTGACGGAAAATACCAGGTCGAAATCGATAATGAACAACGCGCGACCGGGAATAGTAGCGCAATGCTATATTCACTTTCAGATGATAAATATGGCGAAGGAGAGTTGCTCCAAACTCTGTCACCTTGTCCGATAACGGACGGCAATTTAAGAATCAGCGCATTTCTAAGATCAGAAAGAGTTTCTGGTGCTGGCTTGATTGTTGATGTGATGTTTCCATATGGTGGTACTCAGCAGAAAACCCGGGTCAGAGAGCAATTGTTTCTAATATTGACAGCTGCTAATATTTAGTACGACCCTAATTCAAAAGGATTTGATTTATGCCCCGAAAACCACGCTTTAATCTGATCGGTGTTCCTCAGCATGTCATACAACGA
>JBNLGQ010000053.1:0-3439 GCA_050306135.1 Gammaproteobacteria bacterium | reverse complement strand
GTGTTTGCGCTGAAATTCAACGAAGCGCGCAACATGCAATGGATCGATAAAGTTTTCCATGCCAAATACAACCCGGACACCAATGATGTCAATCTACTTAATCCCATCGAAGGCGATAGCTTCTTCTTTGAAAACGAACTGAAACAGATTGAAGATGAACTGGGTGATTCACTAAAAGAAGCCATGGCAAGTGCGACCAGCGTTCATATGGATGAAACTCTGCAGGAAGACCAATCCGCAGAAACAGATTTTCCAGCCGCTTTCTAACAATAGTGACCCAATATAGATAACTAATCATGATAGATAAACGCATATCTAACGTTGCTGAAGCTGTTGCCGATATTCCTGATGGTGCCACCATCATGATTGGAGGTTTTGGTGAGGCTGGCAGCCCTACCGAACTGATCCATGCGCTGATCGACCAGGGAGCTAAAGAGCTGACCGTCATCAATAACAATACCGGCAATGGTGAAATTGGTCTGGCCGCACTCATTGGCAACGGCCAGGTGAGGAAAATGATCTGTTCCTACCCTCGCTCCAGTCACTCGAAGGTTTTTCCAGTGTTATACCGTAATGGAGACATTGAGCTCGAAATCGTTCCACAGGGCACTCTGGCTGAACGTATTCGTGCAGGTGGTGCCGGCATACCTGCGTTTTATACCGCCACAACGGTGGGAACGGTACTGGCCGATGGAAAAGAAAAACGTGAATTCGATGAGCGTGAGTATGTACTTGAATATGCGCTTAAGGCTGATTTCGCGCTGATTAAATGTGAACGAGCAGACCGCCTCGGTAACCTGATCTACAACAAAACTGCACGTAATTTTAATCCGATTATGTGTACCGCTGCGACAACCACCATCGTACAGGCACACAAGATTGTAGAACTTGGTCAGCTTGATCCGGAAGCAATCATTACGCCCAATGTTTTCGTCAATCGAGTTGTTGAAGTGGAATCGCCTCTGATTGAATCTGAACTGATTGCCGAGGGAGTGAGCTACCCATGAATGAAGCCGCACAACAAATAGTCAAAGGCTGGTCGCGCGAACAGATGGCAGAACAGGTTGCGCTGGATATACCTGATGGCTCCTACGTCAACCTGGGTATCGGTATTCCTGAGCTGGTGGCAAAGTTTGCTCCAGAGGGACGTGAGTTCATCTATCATACCGAGAATGGCCTATTAGGTATGGGGCCAGAGCCAGCCATCGGTGAGCAGGATCATGAACTGATCAATGCCGGCAAAAAAGCAGTCACCATCATTCCTGGCGGCTGTTATTTCCACCATGCCGATAGCTTCACCATGATACGCGGTGGTCATATCGATGTCTGTGTGCTGGGCGCAATGCAGGTATCAGAAAAAGGCGATCTGGCTAACTGGTCAACTGGAGCGCCCGATGCCATTCCTGCCGTTGGTGGAGCAATGGATCTGGTCGCCGGTGTCAAAAACATATACGTCATAACCCAGCACACAACCAAAAATGGTGAGCCCAAGATCGTCAGGCAATGCAGCTATCCACTAACAGGCCCCGAAGTTGTTTCGCGCATCTACACTGATTTGTGCGTCATCGATGTAAGCGATGAAGGTCTTAAGGTATTGAAACTTGCCCCCGGTATCAGTTTTGATGAAGTCTGCGACAAAACCGATGCGCCATTAATTCCTCCCAAAGGAGTATAAGAAATGAATTCCCCAATCAGTGCCGCTCTGTTTGAACGTGCACAAAAAGTCCTTCCAGGCGGGGTAAGCAGAGATACGCTTAAGCGTGGAGCACATCCCCTTTACGTAAGCCATGGCAAAGGTTGCATGGTTACCGATGTCGATGGTGTTGAGCGCATCGATTTTGCCAACAATATGGCTTCCCATATCCACGGACATGCATTTGGGCCTATCGTCGAAGCAGTCTCCAGGCAACTACAACTTGGCACGGCTTTTACCATGGCGACAGAAGCCGAAGTACTGTTTGCAGAACAGCTGTGTTCTCGCTGTGACAGCTTCGATAAGGTCCGCTTTATGAATTCAGGCACCGAGGCCGTGATGGCCGGAATGAAGGCAGCACGAGCTTTTACCGGCAAGCACAAAATTGCCAAGGTCGAAGGTAGCTACCACGGTGCCTACGACTATGCAGAAGTCAGTCAGGCTCCAACCCCCGGCAACTGGGGGTCACTGGATCATCCCAATTCGGTGCCACTAGCACAGGGGACGCCTAAATCGGTTGCTGAAGATATGGTGATCCTGCCCTTCAACGAGCCCGCCAAAGCCCTTGCACGGCTAGACCAGCATAAAGATGAAATCGCCTGCGTGCTTATTGATCCTGTACCTCATCGCATCGGTATGTCTCAGGTTAACAGTGAATTTGTTGAGGCAATCGATCAATGGTGTAAAGCCAATAATTCATTATTCATGTTCGATGAAGTCATCACCTTCCGTACCGAATTTGGTGGTGCGCAACAACGCTTTAAGGTCACGCCAGATCTAACCTCAATGGGTAAAATGATCGGTGGTGGTTTTCCGGTCGGGGCACTGGCTGGTCGAGATGAGGTGATGCAGGTATTCAGCAATGGACGCCTGCCCCACTCAGGCACTTTTTCAGCCAATCCAGTTACCATGACAGCGGGTCGGGTTGCGATGGAATACTATGACCAGCAGGCTGTTGCCCGTCTCAACCAGCTGGGCGATTATGCGAGGGATTGCCTGAAGCAGGCGATTCAAACCGCCGATGTCGCCGCAAGCATAACGGGCGCAGGTTCTTTGCTAAGGCTGCACATGAAGCCAGAGGTTCCTGCTAACTTTCGCGAAGCACATACAAACAACATTGAAAAACAGGCACTCACCCAGTTCATTAATGATTTGTATGATGATGGCATCATGATGATCCATACCGGTGCAGCAGCGCTTTCAACAGCTATGGGTGAAGCAGAAATCGACCGTCTGGCAGAAGCTGTACTTAAATCCTTACGTAATATCAAACCACTACTGACGCAGGCAGCATGATGACTGAAGCTCGTCTGATCTCTACAGCGACTTATCATCTGCAGCGCACACAGGGACGATATGCCTTGTGCAGTATGTGTATTGGCGTCGGCCAGGGCATTGCAATCATCCTCGAACGTATTTAATTTAACACCCTAACTCAGGAAAAAATTATGTCTTATTCTGAAATTTTTAAAAACCTTGGTTTTGAATCGAGTGAATACCAGAGTGGTACTTTAAGTGTTCATTCCCCAATCGATGGAACGCTTATTGCGAACGTACCCGAGATCAGTTCGCAAGAAATGGAGGCAACTATTGAGCGATCCAGACTCGCATTCGAAGAATGGAAAAGCGTACCCGCACCCCGTCGAGGCGAGCTGGTGAGATTACTCGGCGAAGAATTGCGTAAATCGAAGGATGATCTTGGCAAACTGGTTACCCTGGAATGTGGAAAAATCTACACCGAAGGCC
>JBNLGQ010000052.1:0-18171 GCA_050306135.1 Gammaproteobacteria bacterium | reverse complement strand
AATCGATTTATCGTTGGCTACCGTCACCGCCAACGACGCGCCCACGCCTACATTATCACCCGCCGCATCTGCTCCGGTTGTGGTACTCACTGAACCCGTTTGACTGGCGCTGATACTGACACCCCCAGCAGTTAATGCTGTACCTGATCCTAAACGTGCGCGTGATTCACTGCTCGCTACTGTAACGCCCACTACTGGACTGACTGCAACACCTCCGGCTGAACCCGCTTCGGCTTCTGTTGCAACCGTCGAACGACCTGTCGCACTTAACGTCACATCACCGGCACCGGTTAAGGTTGCTGTATCTTCTATCTCTGCAATGGTATCTGTGTTCGCAACATTCACCGCTACCGATGCACCGACCCCCACATTCGCATCGTCACCTTCCTGGATTGATTTCGCGATCGCACTGATTTCTAAATCACTTTCAGAGGTAATTTCTAGAGCCCCGCTCATAGTGCCCATATTTACAATACTGCCATTAGTGATAATGGCCTGGTTTTGATTTTTGATAACACTTAAAGCTAACGAACCTGCAACACCGACATTACTCGCCCCGGCACCTGAAATAGATGTCGTCTTAATCGTGCTTGAAGTTGAGCCTGCTAGCGCCTGAACGGTTAAAGCATTGGTTTCAAGTTGAGCTGAGTTTTTAATTTCTGCTTGAGTAAGCATATCGGCGACTGTAATACCTACAGCAACACCAACACCCGTAGCAGCATTAGTCGAACTTGCATTTGCATCTGTCTCAACTGCTCTTTCACCGGAAGCGCTTACATCTACTAAATCTGCGGTTATTGTTTTATCTGAATTAACATTCAGTAATGCTGCTGTTGTACTGCTTAAATCTGTTACCGCTAAAGCCGCAGCAACGTTAACAGAGCCCTCACTGGTTTCCGCTTCTCTACCTTCTTTATTCAACTCAGCTTTTGTTCTGTCTGAATTGCCTGATGCACCGCCTACAGTAGAGGTCACTTTGGTCGCTATATTTTCAGTGCTTGTTGCCGATAGTTGCAATTCACCCGCTGCATCAACACCTACTGCATCATTGAACGCAACCGATGTTGTGGTTGTAATATCTGAAACAGCAACGGTTGCACCAGCTGCATTGACACCACCTGCCGATCCATCCGCTGTAGTATCAGCAGTTAAATTCGTGACCGCATTTAAAGAAGTACCCTCACCGGATATAAACTGTGTTCCATTACCTGCTATGACTGATACTGAACTCTTTATATTGGTTGAAGCAAACGCTGCATCTATTGATCCATTTGTATTATTAGCACTAGCATTCGCTACTGCAGCGGTTTGTATATCGGCACTAGATTGTAAAGAAATATTTTTAGAGGCGTCTAAGGTTGAGTTATCAATTGAAATGCTAGAGTTAGAGGTTAAGTCTACGATCGCAGCATCCACTGATAAATCAAAAGGCGTACCTTCTGCAGTAGCTGTGGTGTTTGTTGATGTGGTTACAGACACATTCCCATTATCAGCAACAATATTAGCGTTATCTATATCAACACTTGCTGTCACACTACCGATAGCTGCTAAATTTAAAGTGTCATCACCGGTTGCTCCTGCCGACATAGTGACAGCGCTACCCTTGATAGTAGCGCCACCTATAACAATACCGGCTTCAGCTCCATCACCCAATAAACCAGGGGAAGTCGCGGCTGTTAATACAATTTCACCCGAAGACGGATTTAAACGAGTGTCATGCGCCAGCAACATTGACCCTGTTTGCATTTCAATTTTAGGCGCACTCAGAGTCAGGTTACCAGAGTCACCGATGGATACACCATTTTGATGTGCCTCCACAGTAGTGCCTTCGACCTGACGAGTTGATATTACATTACCTTCGGTAACGGTTATTTTCTCATCAGCTTCCAGTGTCAGGTCACCGGCATTCCATATAACCCCATCGATAGAGGTCTGATTTGTACCGCGCAGAACATGCTGTGATATGGTCAGATTGGCGGGATCGATTAAGATACTACCCTGCTCACCCTCTATTGAACCTGCCTGCAATGAACCGCCAGCAAGCTCAACTGTATCCTTGGCACTTAACTCAACCTTGCCACCATCACCGGAAAGACCACCACTAGCATTAAGAATCGCATTTTTTTTGAGTACCGCAGTATTATCTGCAAAAACAAGAATGTTACCGCCATCAGAATGCTCTCCTGTACCCTGAGCTGAGATTTCTGATCCTTCTAAAAGATTTATATTATTGCCGGCTTTAACTACAACATTCCCTGCTCTGGAATTACTCACTCCATCAACAGATATAGAGCCAGTACTGGTGAAGTCATTACCCGCCGTAATGAAAATCTCACCATCCTTTTCAACAATGTCGGTGGCTGATTTCAAATCACCCGTATTTACCATATCTGAAAAGCCGAGCGCTGCTGCCACAGCACTGCCTGCCGCAACCGCACCACTGTTGCTGATATCCCCTGCCTGTAAACGAATACTATCCAGTGCATTTACTCTACCCTGAATCGAAATCAGTGCGTTAGCATTAATGGGGGCAGTGCCAGTTAATAACTGTTGCGTGGCAAGTTCTTCAGGGTTTCCGTTGGCATCAAAGAACCCATTCATAAAACCACGAGTCGGTGCAGATATACTCAGAGATCCGACATTGACGACACCACCAGCCCCAACCACAAAGCCATCAGGGTTAGCAAAAAAAACATTGCCCCCTATATGGCCATTTTGATAGGCGTTTAACATTCCATCTATTTGAGAGGTTTTGCCATTCACCAGATTCAACAGGTTAGTAGCACTACCGGGGACATAAAGGTTAGCGATATTACCGCTATTGACATCGAACTTGCTGAAGGAATTGTAGGCGTTGACACCCCTGATAGTAGAGGTTCTGATATCGGTTACATTACCATTTATCGTCAGATTAGTTTGCGTTCGCCCATCAGGGACAATCTGATCCGCATAAACTCTGGTAACAAAGATAAACTGTGAAAGAAAGAAACTATAGCTAGTTAGTGTAGCAATAACTCGCTGAGCAAGACTATGTTGATGTTTCATGTACATTATTCGCTATTCGTCAATGGCAAAGCCTTCTTGCTGACAACTAGCGAAACTGGGGGCTACTGGTATTTACATCACAACCTTTAAACCCCAAAGCATTACAACAGTTGACTTACCATGATACTGTTACAATTGAATACACACCTTCCTCCCAATCAATGTTTTTCAAAAGCAATAACGACACATTTTCATGGTTAACTTATATTATCGCCTCAAATGTTCGTGAGGCTATTTTTATTATTAAAAAAGGGTATTTATAATAATCTAGTTTTAAGATGCACTAATCACTTTATAGACTACCATGATCAACCTTAAAAACCAGCCTTGTTTTTTATGATGATTTAACTAAGGAGCTAGTTATGGTAAAGGCAATATACTTAATTGGTTTCGCTCGTTTAGCGCTGGCAGGAACTTAAGTAACCTCAAAAAAATTCATTGATCAGTTATCTTCCTAGTAGAGAACAAACCATTTTCAGCTGCGCAACAACTCTGCAAGCTCAAAATATTGATAAATTGAACTGAATCACACTACATTCAGATGAGTTTTTTTCAGCAACTAATCAAGAATAAATCATTTGTTGCAGCGCAATATTTTTACTATCTTACACACATCGGTTAGGGACAGTTTGATGAAGGGCTTTCTTGTGAATGAATCCTGGCACTCTTACTAACCTTATAAATGATTAATAACCAGTATTTTTGAGTATAGAGATGTTTACCCGGGTAAGAACAGTTTTAGCAGATTTTTTCATTATGGTAGGACGCGAGCGTGCGCGCAACAGTCTACTACACCTAAATGATCGCCTGCTTGAAGATGTCGGGCTCTCTCGTGAGTTGCTAGTTAAAGGCGGATCGGCATGGCCCTGGCGTAAAGATAGTGTAGAAAACGCCTCAGCGACTAAGAAAAAGAAAATTACCAATATCTTTAGCATGGCAAGTGAACAGGAAGTTGAAATTCAACGTGCTATAAAAGAATTAAGATCATACTCTGATCGAGAACTGGCTGACATTGGCATTACCCGTTGTGACATTGAATTTGTCGTACGCAATGGTCGCCCCAAACTGGATGAAGACCCAAGAAACAAAGGTTTACGTAACCAACATCCAATAGCTGCTTAAGAATTCCTCCCTTAACCCGGTTCGGAGTTCGTGGTGATATATCCTCAGGGGTTTATCGCCACGGATTATCGCAACCGGGTCTTTTTTTGGCTGTTCAGAAATCTATAGCCTGTTGAGGCTGCTGTTTCCAACGAAAACATTATATCTATCCCACCCTTACTACAATATTTTGTTATCTATGTAACAAAATTCACAATCACAACAAGCCAATATCCGCTAACTAATTGATTTAGTTACTCTCAGCTATCAAATTCCAGGTGGTATGAATTCTGCATAAGGGGTAATTACTACTTTGTGTGAGATTAGTTATGTCATTACTGGAAAGCTATAAATCCAACGGTTTACTGTTTAATTCAAATTTTCTCGAAGCTACCAGCCAGGAAGGTGTTGATGCCTACCGTGGGGAACTGGTGTTAATTAAAGGTGAAGTCGCTGATGCCTTAGGCCATAGCAAGCCACCTGTAGAAATCATGCGTGGCGTCGCCTTACTGGCTTCAGATAAATTGAAGATGGTGGTTGGCGCAATCGACCAGCTCGATTTATTGCCCACCTTTTTAGATAAATATAAGGCCGATTTTGATGCTGACATTAGGATCGTTCTATTCGTGGTTAACATCGAATCAGCCATGCAACTGGAAGCCGAAGGTGCACAGATCACCTTAATCCCACTGGTTCAGGGCGTACCATGGAATGAAATACTGGATGAACTCGGATTAGAGAAAAGTGATTTCAAAGGCCAGTCTGCAGGCGATAAGGTAGCCACCTTAAACGATGAATTAAAAAGCTATAAGCCCAAATACCCTGTTGTTACACTCGAGGAAGCACTTGCTGCAACTGTCGATATCGTTCGAGAAAGCTGGGGAGCGATTTAGTTTTACCCGATGAAGACTATTCTCGACTGGTCCAGCTACAAGGATGCCGGCATAGGAGACGCCTATGCCGACATTCCAAAACAGGGCGGCGACTTTGCTCGCGCTGTTGCTGTCTGCATAAATAGCGGTCAATGTGAAATGGAAAACAGAAATGTCATGTGCCCGAGTTATCGGGTAACTCAAAATCCATTCCTGTCTCCCCGAGGCCGGGTTAAACTTTTAAAATCAGCACTGAATGAGCAGGATAGTTTACACAACAACGACCTGTTAGAAGCCATGCAATTATGCCTGGCTTGCAAGGCCTGTAAACGTGAGTGCGAAAACAATATCGATATCGCGATGATTAAGGTTGAGTACCTGGCTCAATACTATAAGCAAAATAAAGTACCAATGCGCACCCGGTTACTGAGCAATCTTCCCAAACTGCTTAGCCTGTACCCTTTTCTGTTTGAATTCACTGCGCTACGCAATCGCATCAAACCATTAGCAAAAATGGGGGAATGGTTAACTGGACTGAATGCCGATAGACAATTACCTGTTCCCGTCAAAAATAAATTCATCGCAAACAGTAATCCTGATTTAGACAGAGATAAATCTTATCACTCTGAAGTTGTTTTGCTTATCGACACCTTCACGTATAACTTTGCGCCTGAAAATGCGCAGGCTGCAATCGCATTACTGAATAAAGCTGGATATAAAGTCTATACCACTGAAAACGGCGAAGCCGATGTGCTCAATGAAGCTCGCCCTTTATGTTGCGGGAGAACCTATATTGCAAATGGCCAGGTTGAGTCAGCGCGTCATGAAGCAGCAAGAATGCTATCTATGTTACTTCCGCATGTTGAGGCAGGACGTAAAGTGATCGGACTGGAACCTGCCTGCCTGCTGACCATTCGTGATGATTATCGATTCCTGGGATTTGGAGAAGCTGCTGAAAAGGTTTCGAAGCAGGCCTTATTGCTGGAAGAGTTCATCGCGAGAGAGGTTTCAGCCAAACGCTTCAATATTGAATTCAAAACCATGGATGAAAACCAGACTCCTGTTCTGATTCACGGACACTGTCATCAGAAAGCTGTTGGCGCCATGAAATCCATGCGCAAGGTATTAAAACTGATACCACAGTTAAACTTTGAGTTTATCGAAGCTTCCTGCTGCGGTATGGCAGGCAGTTTTGGTCTGGAAAAAGAACATGCAGACCTTTCCATCAAAATGGGAGAACAGGCATTATTCCCGACCATTCGAAAAAACCCTGAAGCAACACTGGTTGCAAATGGTTTTTCCTGCCGTCATCAGATACAGGAAGGTACTCAAAGACCTTCTATGCATATCGCTCAGCTATTACAACAATCCATGTTATGAGTACATCTATTAACCCTATTGGAGATAACCATGAAAACAGAAGAAAAAATACAAAAGCAAATTGACGAAAACCCAATCATGATTTACATGAAGGGTACCCCGGATAACCCAGAGTGCGGTTTCTCTGCCAAAGCCTCTAACATACTGAAACAAACGGGCGCCTCTTTTGGCTACCTGAATGTTCTGCAATCACCTTTCATCATGGAACGCTTACCTGCATTTTCCGACTTCCCTACCTTCCCTCAGGTTTTTATCAACGGTGAACTCATCGGTGGCAGCGATATCGTAGAAGATATGTTCAATTCAGGTGAATTACAGAAAATGATATCCGCCACAGGCACTGCCGGATAAGCACAATGGATGAAGAACAAATTTTACAACGCATCAAAACCCTGTACCCTGAAGCTGCCATGGAAGCCAGTGGCGAAAACTGTAACTTTGAGGTTTTTATTGTCAGTCCTGAGTTTGAAGGAATGAGTTTACTCAAACGGCAGCAATCCATACTGGCATTATTCAGTGAAGAATTACAAACTGGAAAATTGCATGCTTTAGGGGTCAAGGCGAAAACCCCAGCTGAATTATCAGAAACACCGAGCAATCTTATTCAACTGGGTTAATATACCCTACATGATTGACAACCAGCTCGACATCGTCAGAGCATACCATGAGCGAAGCAAACATCGCCTAAGCGGCTATGCGCGTGGCCCGGAGTATCTCGACTGGGAAAACCAGCCCGATCCATTTCGCATTTATCAGGGCTGTGAGTTAACCGAGCTACCCTTGCTGGAAACTGAGCAACCGCCCGATCCCGGACAGCTCAGTGTTAACTCAGTTGCTAACCTGCTTGAACTTTCGCTAGGCTTATCTGCCTGGAAACAATATGGTCCGAATCGTTGGGCACTGCGCTGCAACCCATCGAGCGGCAATCTACACCCGACTGAAGGCTATGTTATCGCCAGTGCTATCGACGGACTTCAGGATGGTGTTCATCACTATGCCCCACATGATCATGTGCTGGAACAGCGTGCTACGATTCCAGCCCTGCAAAACACCAGCCCATCTTTATTCATTGGCTTAAGCAGCATTATCTGGCGTGAAGCCTGGAAATATGGCGAGCGCGCTTTCCGTTACGTACAACTGGATGTGGGGCATGCGATAGCAGCTGTTAAATATGCAGCGAGCGCACTTCAACTTCAGGTAACCATCGTTTCTATAGATGACGACTCTCTGGCTTCATTACTAGGGTTAAATCGTGAGCAGGATTATCACAATGCTGAGCGAGAACATCCGGATGTATTATTAAAAATCTCACCCCAAGCGGATGATCAACCATTTACCATTCCAGAGATTAATCACTGGATCGGTAAAGCCAACTCCCTTGGGGGTGATCCACATCATGAATGGAAAGTGCTAGAAGAAATTGCTCAGGCAACATGGAATAAAAATACGCAACCTGTCAGTAATACTGATAACCTATCCTATAAATCAGCAGTTAAAACCTGTACTGATGACTCCGATCAATCGCTTATTACTCTCATCAGGCAGCGTCGCAGTGGTCAGGCTTTTAACCCTAAAACCAGTGCTATTAATCTGGACGATTTCTATAGCATTTTAAACGCGCTATTAACACCAGTCGATACTAGCTCTGCCAGATACTGGAATTTTCCAGCACGATTACACCCCATTATTTTTGTACATCGAGTGAATGGCATAGAGCCCGGTCTATACGCATTGCCTCGACACCAGAAAGCCTTACAGCAGATGCAACAACTGATGGACGAACGGTTTCTGTGGGATAAACCAGAACACTGTCCATCAGATCTACCGCTGTACCAGCTGACTAATGAAGACACAAGAAAACTGGCAAGAAGCATCTCCTGTTATCAGGAAATAGCATCCAGCAGTGCATTTAGTCTCGGCATGCTTGCCGAATTTGATAAAGCCCTGTCCAGGGCCCCAGAAACTTATCGGCAACTGTATTGGGAAGCAGGGTTTCTTGGTCAGCAACTATATTTACAGGCAGAAGCCATTGGTAAACGTGGCACCGGTATTGGTTGCTTCTTCGATGATGAATTGCATCAACTGTTAGGACTTAACAACTCAGTGTTTCAGGACTTGTATCACTTCACCGTTGGGGATCCAGCGATTGATGAACGATTGCAGACCCTGCCCCCTTATTATCATTTAAAAAATCGTGATTCAGAGTCTACGCGTATTGATTACAAACAAATGCAAACCTTAAAAAAGGAGATTGCAGAAACTGTTAAGCAACGTGAAGCACTTAAACAGCAACTAGAAGAGGGGCTGGTAAAACCAAAAGCAGGATTTACTGAACTGGGAAAGATCGACACAAAGCTTTCACAACTGGATACCCATTTTAAAACCCTGTGGGATAAGTATAAAACTTCTACAAATAATTAATTCTTCGCGGTACAGCTCGATATAAAACGTTATGAATAGCTTAAAATGATTAAGGAAGCTTTGAAGTAATCAAAGGTTTCCTAAGAACTTTTTTTTGCTATATAGCCTGAAAAGATTAAATATTGAAATCCATCCATTTTCTGCATAAAGACAGTTTCGCCTTTAGACCTTCCTACACCCTCAGTAATAGCCTCTTTTTCCGAAACAGGCATGATAGGTATTACAATTAATTTATTTGAAAGCTTGGGCATACGATAACAGATATATGTAACCCTATCTTCATCGAATATCTCAACATCGATGACAGGAAAATCTTTATCAGCATTGACTATGTCATATTTACCAAAGTAGTGATCCCAGTTAAAGCGATTTTCGTTTTCATCATAGATAGACCCGATTATATGTCTCTTACCATTTTGCTCCAGAACTATTACCTCTTTTCCATTCACATTTTGTTCAATTATTTTTTTTGTGTTATTTTTTTTATCGGGTGGTAGCCCAAACCAGCCATCTGGCAAAGGTACAAGATTAATAGTTCTATTGCTCTGACAATCGCATAACATTTTAACATTGCTATCTATTTCAATAATTCCAGATTTTGCTACATATTTTTTCTTCCCTGAATCAGTATTACCCCTTACTAATGAAATTGATTGAACGTGATCAGCAACAGGCTGCACGGTATTACTCAATAAACGTTTAATCAAAGATCTAGCTACTTTTTTGATCAACCTGTTCACCCGGCTAGTATTAGATAAAATTACCACTCCCAGATCATCATCTGGCGCCATCACCACCTGACTCGAATAATTAATGGTTGTCCCGCCATGCTCAACAATTAATGACGCACTGTCTGGACTATTCCTGTGAATGAACCAGGGTATCCCTATCAGATCATCATAGTCCAGCTTAACGTGACTATTCTGTACAGATGTCATAGTTTTAACAGTTGGCGGATCAAGAATAGATTTTGATTTATAACGGCCATTGTTAAGCAATGCTGCTAAAAAATGTGAAAAATCTTTGACGCTGGTATTTAAACCCAGGGCTGGAATATCTCTAATAGGAAGGTTTTTTTGTGCAATATGGTTTTTGTATCCAGTTGCAGATAGCCTACTGGTAGCACCATAGGGTGCAAAACTTGAGTGTTGCATATTTAAGGGTTCAAACAGATGATGCTGTATGTATTCTTCATAGAGATAATCTGTATTTTCTTCAATGAGACTACCCAACATGCTATAGCCAACATTTGAATAATTAAGTATAAAATCCGTAGGATAGGATACGTACTCAGATTTCATCCTTTTAACGATATTGGTAAATCTCTCTTCCGTCCACTGCCCCTTGTTTATATTCGAAGGCAATCCTGAAAGATGCGTTAGTAGGTGCCGGGCGGTAATGACTCCAGAATTCGAAAAGCGGGATTTATAATCAAACCCGGGGATATAAGCTGAGACAGCTTGATCAATATCTATAAACTTGAACTCTTCAAGTTGCAGGATAGCCGTCGCGGTTATTAATTTCGTTAGACTACCGGCACGATAAATAGTATTCCCTGTCGCATTAATATTTTTCTCTCGATTAGCATAGCCAAATCCTTTGTCCCATATTAACCCCTCATGATCAAATACTCCAATTGATACACCGTCGAGTATCCCTTCATCTATATACTGTTGAACCTTATCTGAAATATCAGTAAACACACCCTGATGTTGATTATATAAATCACTTCTCGCAAAAACTGAAGTGGTACATAAACATGTGATCAAAATAACTATTAAAAACCGAGATTCCATTTTTTGATTTTAAACCACTTTAACCATTTATTCGTATAATTATTAATTTATTCTTAAACCCTGTATTACTTCTCTTAATCCCTGATTAACGCCTCCAGATTACACTTAGAAGCAAGAAAGGTTAGATTATTGTTCTCTAAATCGTTCCCCTTCCTTGCTCTTCAGTGTACTGGATAAGCGTTTTACAATATTCTCAGATTTACTAATAACGATTAATCATCATTTGGGTTTGAATTTCTAAGCAATAACTTATAGTTCTCAGCCCAGAAGTTTCTATGTAACTCAAGAGAGTGCTCATCTGAGATACTGCCAATCTCTGGCTGCCCGCCAATGTTAGAAGTATTTACAGCCACATATCCGTCATCGTTAGGATTTGAATTTCTGAGTAATAACTTGTAGTTTGCATTCCAGAAATTTGCATGCCTGGTGAGGTCGTGACTTTTAGATTCGCTGCCAACTCTACCATTATTAGAAGGAACATAACTTTCATCCATAGGGTTAGAGTTTCTAAGTAGTAACTTATAATTAGCGTCCCAGAAATCGTCTCCTGCGAAAGCGCTTCCAGATAACGACAGGGTTAAGATAATTGCAGTAGTTGTTAATTTTTTCATTTTTGTATCTCCAGTAGTTGATTAATTGAAGCATTTTGATAAATGCTTGATTAATACACTGCAACCCCTGTGCCAAAAATAAATTAAATTTAATTCTCCTTTATTATCACACACTTAAACCACATAATGGATTTTATTACATGTTGTTGCAAACTTTTTATATATAACGAATCGTTACATTTTTTTACCCTTATAAGTACATGTTTACTATGCCTCCTTTAAGTAATAACAATAAATTTACTAATAAATATTTAATTTGATTTGATTAGTATTAACAGGACCTGGTAAGTATGTATAGTGAGTAAACTGTTTAACGAGGCACATCAATACACAAGAATGCTAAGAAATAGCATTGAGAATATTTTTTATTTAGGAATTAGGCCTGCTCAAAACTTAAAACGAATTTAGTGCCTATGTTTGAATCACTTTGAATATCTACACTGCCACCGTGCTCATCCACTACACGTTTAACAAGACCTAATCCAAGCCCTGTACCTTTAGGTTTTGTCGTATAGAAAGGTTCAAAAGCCCTTTCCAGAGTCTCTCGATCCATGACATCCCCTGAATTTGAGATTTCAAAAATCAATTTTTGGTCTATATTTTTAAACGCCGTTTTTATTTCTCCACCACTGGGACTAGCTTCAATGGCATTCTTTATCAGGTTTAGCAAAACCTGATGAAATTGAGCCTTATCGACGCACATATGTTTTGAATCATCGCTACTCTGATGTTTTATTTTTATATTCTTCTGTTTAATCACAGGTTCTTGCTGATTTATAATTTGCTGGAATAGGTGCTCCAGATCAATTGGCTGCTCAGATATCTTTACTGGTCTTACATAATCTAAAGTTTCAGAAAGCAGACTATCCAATCGGTCAACCTCACCCAGTACCAGATCTACACGCTTAACTTCTCTTTCAGTCAAATTTTCTGCCCCCCTTAGGCCTGACAGCGCCAGCTTTATTGATGACATGGGGTTATGCATTTCATGAGCAAGAACTGAGGCTGTTTGTCCAATCATCGCCAGTCTCGATTTATGCAGATTATCTTTATAAGCATCATCCAGCTCTGCTGTACATTCAGCCAGTTTATTTTCCATAAACCGGTCATTAAGCTTACTGATAACTCGAATTGAAAAATAACCCCATGAAAGAAGCAAGGCAAAGATTATTCCGATGACAACATACATATGTACTGACATATCATGTGTATACCCTCTCAGCAATTGCTGGTTTCGTATCACTGCTAACAGCCACTGCTTGTTCTGACCTGCCTCAACAGGTTGATACCATATCAGCAGACTATGATTATTTCTTTCTTTAATTACTGCATAGCCATTACGCTTCTCGTCAGGATAACTTGTATCTCCCGCCAATAAACTCTCGTGAAGAGGTACCGGAGTGTTAGAACCCTCTCCACTATCAAAAACCACCGTCTCATAAGTCTTATCTATAAGCAGCGTTCTAAACCCTAGAGCTTTATAATAAGTTATGCTTTTATTTAAATCACTAGCAGGATTATTTATTTCTGTTTTGAATGAGGAATCAATTTTTTTATTGACTTCGTTTGCTACTTTTTTATTCTGACCTGACTCGTATTCAAGTAATTGAGTGTCAATATATTGAACCACGTATACTGAACCTATAAGTCCTGTAACAAGGACAACTATTCCCGCCAAAGCAACAATAACCCATGTGCGCTGATTGGCTTTTGGCATTGAAGCATTATCGTGTGCATGCATAGGATTTTATTCTTTGTGTTGAGCTTAAATGTATTCGAGTTGTATATACCCACATGAGCAATGAGACACGATATCAGGATGAGGGTTCAATACATGACTCTACTTTGGTTTTCATCATTCTCCTGTCATTTGTTTATTCGGTTTTTTTAGATTTAATTTGAATTATTACCGTCCATCGTAGGTCTACGACCATATTATTGCGGAGTCTTTTATGTAACGAAACGTTAAATTTTTTATCGTTTCATTTAATTTTTAATACTGGTTTAACCAGTAAATAAATTGAACAATCCATATAAACATTCGTATTTTCAACAACATAACCGTATTTGATATTTTGGCGCGTTTTATGCTGTGTTATGAAACATTTAATAATTATCGTTCAATTTAATAACTCATTAATTGTTGTATTTAAAAATAAAAACTCAAAGGTTTTATCATGGCAAATGTACTAATAATCGAAGATGACGTAGTTTTCAGTGAGCTGCTGGTAATGTTTATGGAAGATAAGCAACACCAACCTCAAACAGCTCATACTCTGCAACAAGCGAGAGATAACCTTGCAGACGGCACGCCTGATATCATCTTGCTGGATCAGGAATTACCAGATGGAATGGGCATAGACCTGCTTAAAGATATCATGGCAGACCCATCGCACCCGCCTGTTATCATGATCACGGGTGTCACCGATAATAAACTGATTATGCAGGCCATGCGTGCTGGTGCTCATGATTTTATTAGAAAACCTGTTGATGAAGTCACATTGGAGACAACTATTGAAAACGCATTAAAATCTCATCGACTTACACGTCAAATATCAGCCATAAAAACCAGCGATCAATACAGGGTCGATATCGGTCAAATCATCGGTAAAAGCCCATCCATCCTGGATATTTGCAAAGTCGTTGGCACCGTGGCCTCTTCTAATGCGCCCATATTAATCACCGGAGAAAGTGGAACAGGTAAAGAAGTTGTTGCTCGATCCATTCATTACCATTCAGAACGCCCGGGATTATTACTTCCGGTAAACTGTTCAGCACTGGCTGAAAACCTGCTAGAGAGTGAACTGTTTGGTCATGAGAAAGGTAGTTTCACTGGAGCTGTAGCATCCAAAGAAGGTAAGTTTGAATTAACCGAGGAGGGTACCTTATTTCTGGATGAACTCGGCGAAATGCCAGTCAATTTACAGGCTAAGCTACTCAGGGTTTTACAGGAAGGTACATTTGAAAGAGTCGGTGGTACACGTACTCTCGAAACAAGTGCTCGAATTATTGCTGCCACCAATAGAAATCTCGAGGAAATGATTGAGTCAGGTGAGTTCCGGGAAGATCTATTTTATCGATTGAATGTTGTACACATTCACATTCCACCATTACGTGAACGTATGGAAGACATGCCTATACTGATAGAACACCTGCTTCATAAAATCAATGTTAAACAAAACACACAGGTAAAACATCTGGCAGAAAATGCCTGGGATAGCCTTAATACCTATGACTGGCCGGGTAATATCAGGGAACTTGAAAACGTACTAACACGAGCGGTAATTTTGACCCGCAGCGATACGATAACACTTGATCAGCTGAGTATCCCCAAACATCAAGTCACTAAAAACACAGCTAAACCTGAAGAACCCTGCGCTGAATATAAAATGATCTCACTCGAAAAACTGGAGTCAGAGCATATAAACATTATACTCAAGCATACACATTGGCATAAGGGAAAAGCCTGTCAAATCCTGGGGATATCCAGACCTGCATTAGATAGAAAAATATTCAAGTATCAGTTAGCTTAAGGCCGCTTTAATCAATTATGTTGTATATCTGGATCACACTCACGGTAATATACTTATAGGTGTACCATTAGGAACAAGATTCCAGATTTCTTCAATCTGGTTATTATCATTCACAGCTATACAGCCATCAGTCCAGTCCCTACCGGCAAACAAATGCGATGCCCAGGAAAACTTGTTAGGCAAGCCATGTATCATGATTAAACCACCTGGATTAACACCCTTTTCCTTCGCATTCTGTTTATCCTTTTTATCGGGATATGAAATATGCAAAGACAGATGATAATGGCTATCAGGGTTACGGTAGTCAATGACATAGTCGCCTTCAGGAGTCCGTTCATCCCCCTGCATTTGTTTATGGCCAACAGGGTTATCGCCTAAGGAAATATCATAGCTTCTGACAACCTTCCCCTGATAAAGCAACTCCATTTTTCGTTCTGATTTAATTACCACCACCTTATCTGCTGTTGGCGTCGAACTAGCAAATAAAATCAGCGGAAAGACCACTAACAATAGGAAAGAAATAATTTTCATAACAAATCCCTGTTTTTATTTAAGGCAGCTCTGATCAAATATCGCTATCAATACGCTTCCTGAAATTAATAGTATAATTTAGCTTATTACCAAAAACTTCTGCGGTTTCAAAACCATACCCTGAAACTAAAGATTGAATCTCATCGATACTCATCTTATCAGGATCACCAGCCAGTTCAGAAATTGATAACAGCCCATCCTGCTTTAAAATCCGGTAAATCTGCTTCAGGTAATTATCTTTGTTATCAACTTCACCTATGACAGTTACCATAAAAATCCTGTCAAAATAATTACTTTCAAGGTCAAGATTAATGCCATCAGTTAACTGGTAATCAACATTTGAAATTTTACTTTTCTCAAGTCGCTTTCTTGCAAAATCGAGCATCTCCTGCTGAATATCAAGTAAAACCAATCTCCCTCCTTTCAAGCGCTTTGCTATATGCGTACTGAAGTATCCGGGGCCAGGCCCTATTTCCAACACCTGATGATCTTCATTTAGATCCAGTCTTTGTATTAACTTCTTTGGGGAGAGGAAAATATTTCTGAAAGGAATTAACAAGGTAAAAGCATATCTGGGTGGAAACACACCTTTTCCTGAAAAACTATTTTTATATGATGAAGCCATAGTTTTGATTAGAGAATACTCCTTAAATTTCTCTTAATGCCATCAGGGCACTGCACAGTTGGCAATGTAAATCACTTATTTGTTGATCACTGAGATCCTTTAGCATTTGACATTCGAGTTTAGAGATAACTTTATCACAGTCATCCAGTATATTCTCTCCTTCTTCAGTCAGGCTTATATAGATGATTCGCCCATGATCAGGATCTGGGCTTCGCTCGATCCAGCCACTATGCTCCATGCCCTTGATCAATGCATTGGCAGCCTGCGGTGACACCATCGTTCTTTCAGCTAACTTGGCGCTAGATAAGTGACCACTACTATAAAAAACGGACAATGCTGTATATTGGGCAACCGTTAATCCAATCGGCGCAAGCGCCTTACGAAAATGATTATTGATGGATTGATCCAGTCGGCCAATTATATAGGCCACACCTGTTGGCTTGTTCCGGGATTTGTTCAACCTTTCCAGATCCGAATTTGGAGTCTGTTTACAGCGCTGTCCTGACATAGATATGCACTCCAGAGCTTAAGTTAATTTTAATTTTAATAACAACCTGGTTAACTGGAGTATAGGATATTCATTAGGCCCTGTTAACACTAATTGATGATTTTACTAACGTTTGACCAGAAACAACTACAGGAAAAAGCTCCAGAGTCACATATATCCGGAACAGAAAACTTAAAAAACGCGAAAAGTCCCAAAACGAAACGGAAGATATAGCCATATAGCAGCTATATCTCCAAACAAGAATAAGGATAAAGTTTTATGCTTAACCTATAAGTCTAGCTGGTTCCTCATAGATAAATCACATCTTTTAGAGTTAATAACCTGCAATCACAGCTGTGTTATTGGAATATCACTTATTCAAAGTCAGTATTCCCACCAGCAACTTATTGATATCCAGATCGGAAATGGTGTCATCGTTGGGAGGCATAGCCAGTCCACTCACCTTACCTCTCCATTTAGAGCGGTAGGGACTGCTACCATATTTGATTATTCTTGCCAGATCCTGATAAGTGCTTCCACCATCGCTTGCAAAACGCTCTGCGATTTCAGCAAATGAAGGGCCAACCGGCAATCTGTTCGATTCATTAATTGGCGTGACGCTATGGCAGGCTTCACAGCCATATTTGAATGAAAGCTTCTCTAACTCAGCAGCATCTATTGCAAGAGTAGTTGCTGAGTATGATGTTATCAGCATAAAAAATAACGCGTAAATCAACTTGTATTTTTTCATTAAAATTTCCAACGGTAATTTGTAATCAGAATGTGATTTGATCTTACTCCTATGTCTGTGACGACCTATTCCTCATCAGGATAGTTTTAATCTGTACTTTAGTGGGGCCACAGTTAAGCAATTAGCTCTACTACTAAAGTTTAAAGCAATCGTTTATGTGGGAATTTTCTGTGCCACTTAATTTCGGATAGGCAGTTAGTGCCAAAGTGGTAAAAGATTAACCGGCAATAGCGACCAATAGTTTTTATTAGCGAATGACCACAAATGTCAGGGTCTGTGAACACTCAAACATCGGGGTCGAGCAGGTAGCTTAAACTGGTGGGGATAGATGAAAGCACGGCAGGTTTTATTTCACCGCACAGTTATAACTTTTGCAGTAGCTGTAATCGTGTACGCCTAACCTTTGAAAGACATTTACTGTTTTATGTCAGGGTTAGGAACACTCGGTGGATTTGCGCAAGGTTATTCGCACTAAACCTGATCGTACAGACATCTTGGATCGGGCGATTATCGATACGATGGCGATCAAGCCAGAAGCTTTTACTGATACCCCAGTTGCTGTGTATTAGCCATATAAGCTTCCACGAACAGAGTCGGATCCTTCAGTAATTGTGCTTTCCAGTCTTCACTGAGCTGAATTTTACTTTCGATTAACCCACGCAGGATGCCGATATGTTGTGTGATCCCACTGCAACTGGCGCCCACCAGTCTGTCTCCGTCAAACTGCAGGTTCAGGTATTTGTAATCATCCGGCGTATAAAGTTCCGCACTATCGCCACCTTCTACACCCATCCATAAACCAAAGGAGTGTGAGATTAATCCCAGGGTATCTAGTACGTTCATATTCACCGAGCCATGATGGGTGGTGGTTTTACCCGCCATGTTGAGTGCGGCAATACGCCCATGATCTGTTGCAGTCGGCTGTATCGCCTGTACCGATGAAGCCCCGGTAGAGAAGTCCAGCCCCTGCGCCACGTCGCCTGCGGCATACACATCAGGGTCTGAGCTTTGCATTTGG
>JBNLGQ010000051.1:0-2907 GCA_050306135.1 Gammaproteobacteria bacterium | reverse complement strand
CATACTTTTGAGAATGTCAGATAAGCTACGGTAGCCAAAATCATGAATGTCCTGGGCGGTGACGATTGAAACGGCTGAAGGGGCGTCGCTGATCTGGCGTGCAATACGACTGGCTGGAATGAATTCGGTCTCTAGTAACTGTTCTAACGATATTTGGGTAATATCGATTTTTTCGCCATCACTCGCTAGAGCTAGCGTCATGCTGAGACACTGCACCAGGGCAAGAGTAAGAAGAATGGACAGACGATTTATCATTAGGTTTAGATCAGTTACTTCTGTATTGCAGGTTGAACCTTAAAGCCAGGGCTGGATATGTCTATCCTTTGTTTTCCTCACCCCGTAGGGAAACATAGATCGTTGACTGTTATTATAACGTCATATCTATGTCTATCGGAACCCCTAGCATTTCTTATAAACTGTAAACTGCTAGCTACACAGTTCGTACGAAGTATTTATATAGCAGTTTTTGAATGAATCTGAGAATTATTTAGTAGCCTTTGTTAAGGTATGATAATCATTTGTTTAACAGGCTCTAAGTTTACTTTGCAAGACGTAACAAACGGGAGCTGATATTAAGCTTAGCAGTTTGGGCGACTTCTGTATTGATTTCAAACACCAGGCGTTGACCTTCTGGGCGTAAGAATATGCTTGCCCCTGTTTTGGCCAGCTGCTCGTCATCCGTGACGGTTAATATGGGTTGAGTGGATATTCCACTTAACAGGTCTGGGAGGTTGGTATGAGTCATTTGTCCGATGAAAATCATATTGCAGCTTGCTGTTTCTTCAGCACTCACTATAGCTCGAGTATTGATGGGTCTATTGTTGATCTGTTTTCCATCAATGGAGTCAAGTGCTCTGCCGAAATCCTCGTCGGCCATAAAGCATAAGTTAATACTGTTACCCAGAGTATCGGCTGGCCATTCCGTCAATAATGCAAATTTGTATAGATAAGCAGCCTTGAGTGTATATTCCGGTAGCGCCTCGCGCGCATGAACGTAGCTGGCATGGCCGAAACCGAGCAGACAGCATGACAGGAGTAACAGTTGGCGTAGGTTCAGGCTCATCTGAAGTTGTACTCCAGTTGTAACCAGAAATTACGTCCCTCCAGGGGCAAGGTGGTCAATACAGGGTGAATTAGCACATCCTCCCTTTGGGTATTGAACATGTTACGTATGCTGAATCTGATATCAGTCTCTGGTAATACCTGATTGGAGCTAAGCGTAAGGTTGACTACGGTATCTGAACTGACATCGTTACGCTCAATATCAAGACGATGACCTGTTGCCTGTATCTCAAACCCTAGCATGGCTTTGTTCTGGAATATGGGTTGCGCCATATTCCATTTTGCCAACCAGTTTGGCGAGTTGAATAATTGTTGGCCAAAATTATCTTCTGTGATCTGCAGAACCAGGCTGGCATTCAGCCTGAAGCCATCACTGCTAACATGTTCTACCCCTATCTCCTGCCCCAGAGTGTCCAGCTCCTTATAAAATGGCGAAATGGCATCAGTGATTTTATTATGATAGAGCGAAGTAGTTACTCGTGTTTTAGCGCTTATTTGCTGTTGCCATACCAGTTCCAGCGTCGATATGGATTCCTGCTTGCTGGGAGGGGGGATGTCAATAAAGTGGATATCTTCCCAGGGATTGATGTTGCGAAATGCCCTGCCGTAGGAAAGTTTGAGTATCGATGCAGGCAAGGGCTGATAAATAGCGGCAATACGAGGGCTGAGAGAGTTCTCTAAATCATTTTTGCTGCTTAATGGGGCGGCGAAAATAGAGTTGCTTAAAGTACTGTCATACTTAGAGTTATAGTCGTAACGTAATCCGGGGACCAGTGTTAGTTTGTCTGTTACTCGGTATTCATCCTGAACAAATACACTGCTGGTCGTTGTATGGTAATCATTTTGCTCATCAAAGAAGTAATCATATTCAGGATCTGATATATCGCTACTAAAAGATTGTTGATAATCGTCTCGATACTCTATGCCAAATAAAAATTTATGCTGTTCAAACCAGCTACCGATAAAGGTGAAACTTGCCCCTCTCCATTCACCCTGTGACGCTTGATTTTCTCGGTATTCCAGTGATTTATTATCTGATCTGTAATCATACTGTCCGAAATACAGCTGGGTAGATAGCTTTAAATCTTCATACAGGTCACTATCATGATTGAGCTTGAGAAAGCTGCTTTTGTCTGAAGCGTAATTCCTGGAAGTCAAAGCGCCCGGTTCAAAGAACGTCATGAATGCAGAATCGTCTAGCTCACGCTGACCAGTAGCCAGTTCCAGGGTCCAGTTATCAACACTGCCCTTGAAAAACAGGCGTTCGCTGGTTGTTTTTTTAACAGGAGAAATGGCCTGGTTTGTATAGGGGGCTCCGGAGTATGGTTCCCAGTCATCCAGTTCTGGAAATGTGACGCTAAGGCCATCATCTTTATATTTTGATACAGAGAGTAGAATTTCTGCGCCATTATCGAATAGCTTGCCATAGCTCAGGCGCGCCCTGCGTGCATTATTATCACCAAAGTCGGCGGCTAGTTGAGCGCTATCAAGGTCTCGACCGCGTTTTGTTCTTATATTGATGACGCCGAGAAAGGCACTATTGCCGTAGGTGGTGGAACCTGGACCGGGAATGTATTCCACGCGATCGATCATGTCGACATTGATGAGTGCGTCTTCACCGAGGAAGATCTGATTGTAGACATTATCATTGGTGACATAGCCATCAATAACCAGCATGATGCGCCCCGCATAATCTCCGGGCGCGCCGAAGCCACGTCCACCAAGATACTCGTAATTCAGTCCTGAGGTGACATACAGCCCGCGCATACTTTTGAGAATGTCAGATAAGCTACGGTAGCCAAAATCATGAATGTCCTGGGCGGTGACGATTGAAACGGCTGAAGG
>JBNLGQ010000050.1:0-38582 GCA_050306135.1 Gammaproteobacteria bacterium | reverse complement strand
CAGATACATATTACGACTACGATGCTGATGGCAATAATAACGGATGGCTCCCTCTGGGAAATCTCGCCTCACCTTTCCGCGCCATTTTTGATGGCAACAACCATTCAATTAGCAATCTTTTCATAAACAGGATACTTGGCGATTCTGAAACCAGTGGAGGTGGTATCGGACTTTTCGGTGTCGTTGGTAATTCGTCAAGTGGTTATAGTGCTGAAATCAGGAACCTGTCGCTGACAGGTCACTTACTTTCTATAACAGGACAATTTTATACAGGTTCGATAGCTGGTTGGGCACAAAATACCACTTTTATAAACTGCTCAATTAACAGCTCACTAGCCTCTATTACTGGAATAGCTCAGATTACCGGTGGCCTGATAGGCGCCATAGAGGATGGAGTTATCGACAACAGCTTCTCTAATGGAAATGTTCAAAATAGCCTTTATGAGGCTGGAGGGCTAGTGGGGTATGTCTATAACAGCAACATCAGCAATAGCTATTCAGCAGTTGAAGTATCGAATTTCGGCGCAGGCTCCCAACAATATTTCGGCGGTTTGGTGGGTTTGATAGATGGCACTTCAGAAATTAATGATAGTTATGCCTCTGGCAACCTGACGACTACTGCCGACACTGTTGGGGGATTAGTTGGTTATATTTATAGTGCTGGTACCACTATTACGAACAGCTATGCGACAGGTTCCGTTAGTGGCACCAATAGTATTGGCGGCCTGATAGGTGAAGCATACACTGGAACCATTAAAAATAGTTATGCAACTGGAAACACCTCTGGAAGCTCTGTTTACGTTGGCGGCCTGTTAGGTTATGCATCCGAGAGCATTTTTATCAGCTCCAGTTATGCTACTGGTAACGTCACAGGAAACGGTTCTGCAGGAGGTCTTGTTGGCGCCTTAGACAGCGCTACTTCCCCCCACATTATAAGTGCCAGTTATGCAACGGGCTCTGTCAGCGCAAATAACCGGGTTGGTGGAATTATTGGTGCAGCCTCATGGGGAGACGCGCACATTCAAGCCAGTTATGCTAGCGGAGCCATTTCGGGCTCAAGTGATATAGGTGGACTGCTAGGTTTTGTTGATAGCGGCATCACTGTCAACATCAATAATAGCTACTGGGCGAGTGATACCACAGGGCAAAGCACAATTGCTGGCACTGTTACCGGAACCCTTAACGATACCAACACCTTTGCTGCGTTACTGACAGAACTGCAATGCCCGACTAGCGCTAATACCACTGCTTGTGTTGCCTCTAATTCATTGATAGAGCTCTACACAGCTTGGGATGCTATTGATGATGACGACAACGTGGCAACACCCACCATCGCCCCATGGAATTTCGGAACTTTCCTGCAGTTACCCACTTTATAGATACTGGAGATTTTAAATCGCATAATCAGAACTAAAAAAAAGCCTCTAGACTAAGAGGCTTTTTTATTATTTTCCGGATAAGGTATAACGCTTAGTTATTCTGGATAACAATGCTGGGGAATGCTGCTGAATGATCTTTCGCCTTGGTAGCCAGCCTGGCAGCCGTTTTACGCGCGATCTCACGATAGATTTCGCTGATCTTGCTTTCTGGCATGGCGGCAACTGTAGGATTACCACTATCAGCCTGTTCGCGAATCTTGATATCCAGGGGTAGTGAGCCCAGAAAGTCTACACCCTGCTCCTCAGCCATACGGGTACCGCCACCTTCGCCAAAGATGTGTTCTGCATGTCCACATTCTGAACAGATATGGATAGACATGTTTTCAACCACACCCAGTACAGGCACTTCAACCTTATCAAACATCTTCAGCCCTTTACGAGCATCCAGTAATGCGATGTCCTGTGGAGTAGTGATAATAACGGCACCACTGACTGGAATTTTTTGAGCCAGGGTTAACTGAATATCACCCGTGCCAGGTGGCAAATCGATTACCAGATAATCGACATCCTTCCAGTTGGTGTCATTCAGTAACTGTTCCAGAGCCTGAGTCACCATAGGGCCACGCCAGATCATTGGCGTATCTTCTTCTACCAGATAGCCAATAGACATAGACTGAATGCCATGACCAATCATAGGCTCCAGACTCTTTCCATCAACTGATTCTGGTTGACCGGTACAACCAAGCATACGAGGCATACTGGGGCCATAGATATCAGCATCCAGAATGGCGACGGTTGCGCCTTCTGCCTGTAGCGCCAGCGCCAGGTTGACAGCAGTGGTAGATTTACCTACACCACCTTTACCAGAAGCTACCGCAATAATATTCTTGATGCCTTCCTGAGGTTTCAGGTTTTGCTGTACAGCATGGGATACGATTTTGCTGGAAACCTTTACAGCGACACTCTCCACACCTTGCAGAGGAGATACTGCGTCAGATACCAGTTTCTTCACAGTATCAAAATAACCCGCCGCCGGATAACCCAACGAGATAGTAACACTGACCTTGCCACCATCGATATCAATACCCTTGATCGACTTGGTAGCCGACAGTTTCTTTTCGGTGTTGACGTCAATGATGTCGCCAACAGCAGTTTCAACTTCTTGTTTCGTGATTGCCATATAGTTACCTTGATACAGACCAAAATTAGAATCGCTGCATTCTACATTAGCTGGAACTAATATTTAACCATTATTTCCGAGGAAATTGGTCGGGTATTATTAATTCCGCTATACAGTGACAGGTGCAGCACATAAAATAGTGTGCTTTTAATCAGCGCATCTTAATCAATGAGTTCCACCAGCCCACAGTCAATAACAAATCCTGCACGCAAAATGGTCGTAACCAGTGCATTACCCTATGCCAATGGCCCCATCCATATAGGCCACATGGTGGAATACATTCAAACGGACATATGGGTTCGTTTCCAGAAAATGCAAGGTAATGAATGTATCTATGTATGCGCCGACGATGCGCATGGCACGCCGATTATGTTACGTGCGCAGGCTGAGGGTATTACCCCACAAGAATTAATTGACCGCATGAAAATCGAACATGAGACTGATTTTGCAGACTTTCATGTGGGTTTTGACAACTATCACAGCACCCATTCAGAAGAAAACAAATACTTCGCAACCTATATTTATCAACAGGTTAAAGCCGCTGGACATATTGCGACACGTACCATTTCCCAGTCTTATGACCCTAAAGCAGAGATGTTCCTGCCCGATCGCTTCATTAAAGGTGAGTGCCCAAATTGCGGTACAGCAGATCAATACGGTGATAATTGCGAAAAATGTGGCGCCACCTACGACCCAACCGAACTAAAGAATCCTCGTTCGGTCGTCACTGGTGAAACGCCGATAGAAAAAGATTCCGAACAATACTTCTTCAAGCTGGGTGATTACTCTGACATGCTGAAGACCTGGACTCGCGCCGGTCATATCCAGAAAGAAATCGCCAACAAGATGGACGAATGGCTGGAAGAAGGCCTGCGTGACTGGGATATCTCACGTAACGCACCCTACTGGGGGTTTGAAATCCCTGATGCGCCCGGCAAATATTTCTACGTATGGATGGATGCGCCTATCGGCTACCTGGCGAGCTTTAAAAACTGGTGCGATAAAACCGGGCACAACTTTGACGATTACTTTAAACCTGATAGCAGCGCTGAGCTGTATCATTTTATTGGTAAGGATATTGCGCGTTTTCATACGTTGTTTTTCCCTGCCATGCTACATGGTGCAGGGTTCCGTAAACCAACGGCTGTTTACTGTCATGGCTTCCTTACCGTAGATGGACAGAAGATGTCCAAGTCACGCGGCACATTTATTAAGGCACGCACCTTTCTACAACACCTGAACCCGGAATATCTGCGTTACTACTTTGCTGCCAAACTGGGCGCGGGCGTGGATGACATTGACCTTAACCTGGAAGACTTTACTGCAAGAGTTAACAGTGACCTTGTCGGCAAGGTTGTTAATATCGCCAGTCGTTGCGCAGGCTTTATCGTCAAGAAATTTGACGGAAAGTTAAGCGCCACAGTTAGCGATAATAGCTTAAGTGATAAATTTATCAGCGCCTCTGAATCGATTGCCAAAGCCTATGAAGGCCGTGAATTTGGCAAGGCCATGCGTGAAATCATGGCTCTGGCCGACATCGCGAACCAGTATATTGATGAGCAGGAACCCTGGGTAAGAATCAAGGATGAGGCTCAACAACAGAATGTACAGGATACCTGCAGCATCGGTATCAACTGCTTTCGCCAGTTAATCATTATGCTAAAACCTGTACTGCCGCTACTGGCCACCCAGGCAGAAGCGTTTCTAAATGTCGACAGCCTGCAATGGAAAGATCTGCCCAACAATTTAACCGATCACGCCATTAACAAATTCAAACCCTTAATGACACGAGTCGAAAAAGAAAAAATAGATGCCATGATAGAAGCCAGTAAAGAAGCACTTAAAGAAGAACCCAAGGTAGGTCATCAGACAGTAGATACCAGCAATATCGATCCCATAGCCGAAGAAATTAGCTATGATGATTTTGCCAAACTGGATCTACGAGTAGCTCGTATCGTTAAGGCTGAGCATGTAGAAAAAGCCGACAAATTATTACAGCTGACGCTGGATATAGGCATCGAGCAACGCAACGTATTTGCAGGAATAAAGTCAGCCTATAACCCGGAAGATCTGGAAGGAAAGCTGACCGTCATGGTTGCCAATCTGGCACCACGTAAGATGCGCTTTGGACTATCAGAGGGAATGGTATTAGCTGCGGGTCCAGGTGGAAAGGATCTATTTGTGCTCAATCCTGATGACGGTGCTACCCCGGGTATGCGAGTGAAATAGCTGATCAGTTGCTGATGTCTTATACTTAACACTACTCTGATCAATGACAACCCCCATTCGGAGGCGAAATGAAACGAATTCTAGACAATTACCTGGGACAGGAAATTGGCATTAATATCGAGCGCCCGCTGCGCATTGATTCTGTAACGTTAAAAATGGTTAACGACAACTATTTTTCAGTAATTGATAGCAACAAGGGTTATCTGCATCACTTTTCTTACACTAGCATTATTCAGGTTATAGAACACGCCGAAGGTATCGATGTGGGGGGATTATTCGAACACAAGAAACACTTTAATCTGGTCATTAAGGTCGGGCATATTCCGGAATTCACCCCGCTCTGATCCCCCCCTGTCACAACCTTGACCGACCCTGGATACAACAGGATTTTCCTGCTCAGCCATATGCGGGCTTACACCAGCCTGCTCGGACATATTCTGGGATCTCATCCACAGATCAATGGCTACTATGAGTTGCATTTAAGTTACACCGATGAACGCAACTTAAGCCAACAGCAACAGCTTTATGCCCAGACAGAAAAACTGAAACCTTCCAGTAGTTATCTGTTTGATAAATTATTGCATAACGACTATCAATTGAATTTAAAACTGCCGAATTTAAGGCGAGGTAAAGTCCTGCTGGCACTGCGGCCACCTGCTGAGAGCATCCCCAGCATAGTATTTTTATTCAGCAAAAAAGAAAATCAGCACCCTTACGCAAACCCTGCAAAAGCAACACAGTACTATATTGCCAGGTTACAAAACCTGAGCGAGTTCAGTGAACAGTACCCGTTACACTATTTTTATTTTGACGCGCCCTTATTGCATAGTAATAGCGAATATATTCTAAACCGGTTAACTCAATGGCTTGATCTGGATGAACCCCTTAGCGAACGATATCAATGTTTTTCACAGACCGGTCAGGCCCGAGCCGGGGACTCATCGCAGACCATTAAAAGTGGAAAAATCCTGCACACGGACCACGACTACAGCAGTATTAAAGTTGATAAAAATTTGATTGATGAGGCAGAGCAGGTCTATCGGCAGTGTCGTGTCAGGCTGATTAAAAATGCATTAGACTCGGCACTTAAATAATCCCTTACCACAAAGAATTACGGGATTCGGACCCGCACAGATCTTAAGCTGGACTCTTAGCCCCAAACTCAGGATTATCTGAGTAGATTGCCGTATTCAAGTTTATTTTCACTCAGCTGCCATAGTCCAGAATTGCACTGATCAGGGTTTGTCTGGCCGACGACAAATGCGTGTGACACGTCTGTTCGATGGATGCGATGTTTTTGCTTTTAAGTGCGTCGATGTAAGCCAGGTGTTCGAGAATTGCAATCTCATTACGCTTTCTTTCGTCTTTTTTATTCCACTGGTAGTGATAGTGAAAAATGAGGCTGATGAGGTCGTAAAATCCATCGATGAATCGGTTGGGTGAGGCCGAATTGATCAGGCGGTGAAAGCGATTGTCGAGGTCTGAAAAGTCCTGATAGTGCTGGTCGATCTGTGTGAGGAGATTTTGATGCTCCTGGCGCAGAGAATCGATCTGCCACCATAAGGGAGAATGGTTCGGCAAAGCACTGAATGCCCTGGCCGAACGCAGTTCAAACATTTCCCTTATCTGCAGTAACTCCAGTGCAAACTCCATGGTAAACCCCTTGAACAACCAACCTGCATTGGGCCGCTTTTCTATCAGTCCATAGTGTTGAAAGCGGTTCAGGAACTCTCGGATTCCGGTGGTCGCGACGCCAAATTCACGCGCCAGCTCACGTTCATTGATCACCGTCCCAGGGCAGGCCTTATCGCGTAACATCCATTCCATGAACATCTTTTCAACCTGGTCAGACATCGAAATGGTTTCGGATTTTGCAAAGCGTATCGCTGATTGATTTAAGTCTGATACCCGTCGTCCATCCTCTTCAACCACAATTGCACCTTTCTCTTCGAGCATACAGAGCACCTTGCGAATCGTAGTACGACTGACTCCCAACTGCCTGGACAGCGAAACCTCTGATGGCAGCAACCTGTTGCGTCCATAGGTGGCCAGAAAGTCGAGTGCATCATTGAACGCGCGCTTGAATACGGTATCTCTTTTCACTCAACACCCTTCATTGTTTTTATCACCATAAAAAACATGTTGTTAGTGGAATAACCCCATATTACACTAACTCAAAGTGTTTTTTATGTTTTTTATACATAGTTTTTTTTGAACGAAGCAAAATAACAGGAACACAATGAAATCCAGCAGAAACTCTACTGTTAAGACCACAACCCATTCTGTTGCATCAGGCAAGGACGAGGTTATTGCTGGACAACCTTCATACCTGCCCTGGGTGTTACGCCTGCTGAGTGTAGGCCCTTTACTGATTCTGACCATCCTGATTATTGTCATTGCCTACGTGACACCTAACTTTCTCAGGCCCATCAATCTAAGCAATATCATTGCCCAATCTGCCGTGATTGCGACGGTTGCTATCGGCCAGCACATCGTGATTCTTACCAGAGGTATTGACCTATCAGTCGGTTCTAATCTGGCGCTTGCCACGGTAATAGGTGGTCTGGTTTTCCGGACTACCGATTCTGCCCTGCTCGTCATGCTGGCGATGCTTGTAAGTGGCGCTGCAGTGGGTGCGGTGAATGGCCTGGTCTACGTCTACGGTCGCCTGCCACATCCGTTCATCATTACACTCGCAACACTCAGTATATGTCGCGGACTGGCGCTGGAGTTTTCCATCGGGCACACCACCATGCGTGGCATGCCTGACGCCATCACGGCACTTGGCGGTCCGGGATCATGGGGTGTCCCTAATGCATTCTTCGTAGTGGTCGGAGTGATTATTATCGGATTCGTGCTTGCCCGATATATGGTCTGGGGACGCTGGCTGTACTCGGTCGGAGGAGACCCCCAATCGGCGCGTAGCATGGGTATTCCGGTCAGAGGGGTACTAGTATCCGCCTATATAATTTCGGGAATTACTGCAGGCATAGGCGCAATCCTGCTCTCTGGTAGAACTGGTGCGAGTTCGCCGCTGTACGGAGATTTGCTTGAACTGGACACCATTGCTGCAGTCATCATTGGTGGTGCCAGTTTCCTCGGTGGTCGCGGTCACATCGGCCACGCCCTGATCGGTGCGCTGATGATCGGCGTCATCCGCAATGCATTAAACCTGCTGCACGTGGATGTGTTTTTCCAGATGATCGCCCTGGGTCTCATCATCGTGATGGCGGTGGAAGCTGATGTACTGCGCAATCATCTGGAAGCCAGAGCCAGAACTCTACAGGCGGCAAACAGCGAATGAATACTCCCGTTCTCAGAATCATCAATGCGCATAAGCGTTTCGGCGCCATCCACGCCTTAAAAGGTATCAACCTTGACATTTATCGCGGCGAAATACTGGCCCTGCTGGGCGACAACGGTGCTGGCAAATCAACATTAATCAAGTGTATCAGTGGCGTACACCAGTTTGATGAAGGTGAAATGCAGCTTGACGCGCAGCCAGCCGCACTGCATTCCCCAGCTGCCGCACGACGTGCCGGTATTGAAACGGTCTACCAGGACCTGGCCCTGTTTGACAATCTCACCCCGGCGCAGAATTTTTTCTGTGGACGTGAGATATCCGGTCCAGCCTGGCTACCACTCGGATTACGCTTTCTGCGCCGCAAAGCGATGGATCAGAAAGCCGCTGAAATCATCCGGCGCCTGAAGGTGAAGCTACCCAGGTTCGATGCACCAGTTGCGCTGATGTCTGGTGGTCAAAGACAGGCTATTGCGGTGGCGCGTGCCGCCGTGTTTGCGCGCAAGCTGGTGATTCTGGACGAACCTACTGCAGCGCTCGGTCTGCGCGAATCAAGAAAAGTACTCGACCTGATACAACATCTTAAAGCCGAGGGCAATGCGGTCATTCTGATCACTCATAACATGGAGCATGTGGTCGAACTGGCGGATCGTGCCGTGGTACTGCGCCAGGGCCGCAAGGTGGGCGAGTTAAAGCCCGATCACGCGAATCAGCAACAACTGGTTTCCATGATTGTGGGTGCTGAATCCTGAATGAATTTGTCACCCTGTCTGGGTGGCTAAATAACAGATCGGTTCGCTAGGAGTCGATCTGAACTACTAGAGGAGAAGAAGCGATGAAACTATTAAAACTATTAGGTGGTCTGGCCTTATTTGGAATAATTGCCAGCCCAACCTTCGCTGCAGAGAAAATCAAGATTGGTTTTATTACCAAATTTCCGGTCCCATTTTTTGCGACAATGGAAAACGCTGCCAAAGCCTACGCTAAGGCTCATCCAGAAGTCGTTATCACTTTTGGTCAGGGAAAGTCTGCCACTGACATCGAAGGTCAGATTGCCCTCATCGAATCCATGGTGACCGAAGGCGTACAGGGTATTGCGCTGACACCGGTCGACCCTACCGTAGCTACCGCCCTTGATCGGGCGATTGCTGAAGGGGTGAAAGTGGTACTGATGGATAACAGTATCCCCGACTGGAAAGGTCTTACCGCTCTGGCTACCACGGATAACTATGCTGCGGGAAAACTGGCCGGCCAGTACCTGAAATCAAAACTCAAATCCGGCGATACCCTCGGAATACTCGAAGGTGTACCGGGCGTACCTGCGCTGGATGACCGCGTCAACGGTATGCTGGAAGGTCTCAAGGGTGTGGATGTCAATATCGTCGGTCGAGGCACCACCAAATGTACCGAGGAACTGGGTATTAACGTGGCTGAAGATCTGCTGACCTCGAATCCCGATATCAAGGCGATTTACTCGGCCTGTGGTCCTCCGGCAGCTGGTGCAGCACAGGCAATCAAGAACGCCGGCATCAAACCCAACAATATCGTGCTGGTGGGTTTTGATTTCTGCTGCGGTGAGAAAGAGGCGCTGGAAGCCGGAATCGAGGATGCCACAGTTGCTCAGTTTCCAGCCAAAATGGCTGAACGCGGTGTGGACGCACTGGTGCAGGCGATTAAGGGTAAAAAGGTGGCATCGCTCATCGATTCAGGCGCCGCCCTGGTGACCAGAGAAAACATGGACCAGTTCTGATGCTACATCATTTAGAGGACGTGGGGCTGGCCATACTTGACCACCCCCACTTTGAATGTTTTCAGATCACTTTCCGCTAAGCCCTGAGGAGACACACATGAAATCACCTTACATCCTTCTCACACCGCAGGATGACGTCTGCATTGCGCTTGCGGACCTCGCGCCTGGGACTGAGTTCGAGGGCATACAGCTCACCGAGTTTATCCCGCGCGGACATAAATTCTCTCGCAACGCAGTTAAAAAGGGTGAGAAAGTAAGTCGCTACGGCCAGATCATCGGCGCAGCTACGCAGGATATCGCAGCGGGTTCCCATGTTCACGTGCACAACCTTGACATGTCGGAACATACTCAGGACTACGCTTTCGGTGCAGACATACGGCCTGTAGCAGCGGCCGAAGAAGCGCGTAGCTTCATGGGCTACCGGCGCGCCGACGGCAAGGCGGGAACACGCAACTACGTGGGCGTACTTACCACGGTAAACTGTTCCGCCAGCGTCGCGCGTTTTATTGCTGAGGCCGCCGAGAAAACCGACTGGTTCACCGATTTCAAAAATGTCGACGGTATCATCCCCATAGTCCACGGTACCGGTTGCGGCATGTCGGCGCAGAACGAAGGCTACCAGATCCTCAACCGCACCTTGAAGGGTTACGCGCGCAACCCCAACTTTGCGGGCATCCTGCTGGTGGGTCTCGGCTGCGAGGTGATGCAGATCCCGGACCTGATCGGGCAAGACCGCATACGCGAAGATGGAAACTTTCGTTACATGACCATCCAGCAGTCTGGCGGTACTCGTGCCACGGTGGAGCGTGGTCTGGAAATGCTGCGTGAAATGTGCGCCAGAGCCAACGATATCCATCGCGAACCAGTGCCGGTATCCGAACTGGTCATCGGTCTGCAGTGCGGCGGTTCAGACGGCTATTCCGGTATCACCGCCAACCCGGCGCTGGGTGCAGCATCCGACCTCGTTGTTGCACATGGTGGCACCACAATCCTGGCTGAAACTCCGGAAATCTATGGTGCCGAACACCTGCTGACGCGCCGCGCGGTGAGCCACGAAGTCGGTGAAAAGCTCATCCAACGCATACGCTGGTGGGAGGATTACACAGCCCGCAACCTCGGTGAGATGAACAACAACCCTGCCCCGGGCAACAAGAACGGTGGACTCACTACCATTCTGGAAAAATCACTTGGGGCTGTAGCCAAGGGCGGCTCTGCACCTCTTGAGGGTGTATATCTCTACGCCGAGCCCGTCGATCGCAAGGGCTTTGTATTCATGGACAGCCCCGGCTACGACCCCTGTTCGGTAACCGGAGAGATCGCGTCGGGTGCAAACCTTATTGTCTTCACCACTGGGCGTGGTTCGGTCTCAGGCTACAAACCTGTACCTTGTGTGAAGGTGGCAACCAACTCCGAGATGTATACCCGCATGCAGGACGACATGGACGTTAACGCTGGCGATATCCTGGATGGCATCACACTGGAAGAAAAAGGACGCGAAATGTTCGAGCTATTCCTGCGCGTTGCCTCAGGTGAAGTCACCAAATCCGAAGCGCAGGGTTTCGGCGGGGTCGAGTTCGTACCCTGGCAGATTGGAGCAGTGATGTGATGCGAGGTATTTCATTATGACTGAAAGATTACGCGGTAAACGAGCATTCCTTAGCGCCGCAGGCCAGGGCATCGGTCGCGCGACAGCACTTGCCATGCACGCCGCGGGTGCCGAGGTAATTGCAACCGACATCAACGCCGACGCGCTCTCCGAACTCGCCGCAGCTGGACTGCAAACACGTCTGCTTGACGTACGTGATGCGGACGCAGTCACAGCAGCGGCTACAGAAGTCGGCAGTATCGACGTACTCTTTAACTGTGCAGGATTCGTGGCCAATGGTACGATCCTGGACTGCGACGAAGCTCAGTGGGCGTTCTCGCTCGACCTTAACCTGAGCGCCATGTATCGCATGTGCCGCGCCTTCCTACCTGCCATGATCACGGGTGGAGGCGGTTCTATCATAAACATGTCATCGGTTGCTTCTGCCGTCATCGCCGCACCCAACCGTTTCGTCTATGGCACCACCAAGGCGGGCGTCATCGGACTGACCAAGTCCATTGCGGCGGATTTCATTACTCAGGGTATTCGTTGCAATGCAATCTGCCCCGGCACAGTGGAAAGCCCGTCGCTGGAACAGCGGCTCAGGGAGACTGGAGACTACGCGGCCGCGCGCGCCTCATTTATTGCACGCCAGCCCATCGGGAGAATTGGATCACCTGAGGAGATCGCCGCACTGGTGGTCTACCTCGCTTCGGACGAAAGTACCTATACCACAGGTGTGGCCCATGTTATCGATGGTGGCTGGGCGAATATCTAAATGCAGGAGGAATCATGAAATTATTACGTTACGGAGCTGCCGGAGCCGAAAAACCCGGCCTGATGGCAGACGATGGTACCATACGTGATCTTTCCGCCGTGGTAGCGGATATCGCTGATAACATACTCAGCGACGTAGGGCTCAACCGATTGCGTCGAATAGACATTACCAGCCTGCCAGAGGTTGACCCGCATTCCCGGCTCGGACCTTGCGTAGCTGGAACTGGCAAATTCATCTGTATTGGACTGAACTACGCCGACCACGCTGCAGAATCGGGTTTGCAGGTACCCAGCGAACCCGTCATCTTCATGAAAGCCACCTCTGCCATCTGCGGCCCCAACGATCCCATTATTATCCCGCGCAACTCCAACAAAACCGACTGGGAGGTCGAGCTCGCCGTCATCATCGGCAGCACCGCCAAGTACGTCTCGCAGGACGAAGCAATGGACTATGTGGCGGGCTATGCGGTGACCAACGATGTCTCTGAACGGGCTTTTCAGCTGGAAGGGACCGGTCAGTGGACCAAAGGCAAGAGCTGCGACAACTTCGGCCCTATCGGCCCCTGGCTGGTAACACGTGACGAGATAGCTGACCCTCAGAACCTCAAGCTCTGGCTCAAGCACAATGGAAAAACTATGCAGAACAGCTCGACCCGGCAGATGGTATATGGCGTACGTCATCTGGTTTCCTATCTCTCGCAGTTCATGTCACTGCACCCGGGCGATGTGATCTCTACAGGTACACCACCGGGTGTCGGTCTGGGTATGAAACCACCGCTCTATCTCAAGCCCAATGACGTTGTAGAACTGGGTATCGAAGGACTAGGTACACAACACCAGGAAGTGATCAGCGACTGATGCAGCTCATCGACACCCACCTGCATCTTATCCTACGCAAGCAGTTGGGCTACGCATGGACCGCAGATATCCCCCAACTGGCGCAGCGTAATTTCACTGTGGAAGACTATATAGCCGATTGCGGTGCTACAGTCTCAGGGGCGATTTATATGGAGTCTGGAGTCGACGATACACAATACCGTGATGAAACTCGGCTGGTTGCTGGCCTGGTAGCCGATGCTAGCATACTGGGTCATATAGCTTCCTGCCGACCCGAGGAGCCTGGACTGACTGACTGGCTTGATGAGTGTGCAGAACTCGGCGTAACAGGTTTCCGGCGTATCCTGCATGTGGTAGATGACAGACTCTCGCTCGGTAAACTGTTTCGTGAAGGTGTGCGTGAAATCGGTCGCCGTGGTTACTCCTTCGATCTCTGTCTGCGTGCCGATCAACACGCTATCTGCGCAGCGCTGCTACATGCCTGTCCGGACCAGCAGTTCATTCTCGACCATTGCGGCAATCCGGACATCGCCAACGATGCGTTTTCACCCTGGGCCGACAGCCTGGCGCGACTCGCCGCTTACCCCCATCTGGCGCTGAAGCTGTCAGGCATCACGGCCAATGCTCGACCTGACCAGCAAAGGCTGGATACATTTCGTATCTATGTTGAGACAGTTCTGGAATGCTTTGGCCCAGAGCGAATTGTCTGGGGCAGCGACTGGCCTGTGTGTAATACGGGAATGGGGTTACCACGCTGGATCGAAACCACAAGAGCCCTGCTTGAACCACTGTCAGCGCATGAACGCGAGTGTATCGGACAGTTGAATGCCCGCCGGATCTACCTGAAAGAGCCTGAGATTACTCAGACTGAGAGCCTGATAGTTTAATCTTGAAAAGGCCATGAACCATCTAGCTCCTTGCTGATACTAATTAAAACAGGAATACTTAGAGAAAACTTTTCATAAAACAACTCAAAAAAACAACTAGTTCCATACCAATGTGTGGTCCTTGATTATTATTTATCAAATCTGAAAATAAAAATTGAAAGCGTTAAATAATAAACATCGATCAAGTCAAGATTAACTAAAGATAATTGGGAGGGACGCAACATAAGCAAATTTAAAGTTCACAACATTTAAAAGAGGCTATCCCAGGCATTCCTGGCTTCGGGGTACTGAAGCAATGCTGCAATTATTTGTCCACGACGCTGACCTCTATGTGACTCAGACT
The DNA here is from genome assembly GCA_050306135.1 of Gammaproteobacteria bacterium. Classification (GTDB taxonomy): domain Bacteria; phylum Pseudomonadota; class Gammaproteobacteria; genus JACNJF01. The sequence continues at coordinate 24,314 of JBNLGQ010000050.1, read as the reverse complement.
GAATTAATTTATAAGCCTTAGAGGCTGCACCAAAATTATGCCTGATATTACGACAGAATTGATCTAGCTGTTGCAATGCATTTCTGCTCTCCTGCTTTGCATGCCACCATTGATTGCTATCTTTTAGCATGTCTTCAAGCGCTGTTACCCGATCTAAAACCTCTGCATGTTTATCCTTGTATCTCTTCAGCATATCCTGCTCAATGCGCTGCAGTGTTTGCTCAATCAACTGCTGATCAGGGTTATTACGCAGGTCAGTAGTTTTAGCCAGTTCTGCCACACTGAATAGCATCAGATCTCCAAAAAACTGACGCTCAAATTCATCGCTTAAGTCGATACTCTCGGTTGACGCTACAACTCCGGGACGAAAATTCTTTTCATCACCCGGCAGGGTCCGTGTATGCAACATGGGCAGGTTTACTGTCGCAAATCGATCACCTATTTCTGCCTGTACCAGTCTGCCAGCCGTTGGACCTGACATTCTTAGACGCAAATGCCCAAACGGGATAATGTTTTTCAAGCCTTCATAACTAACAATGTAATTACCGGGGTAGATCGTACGCGCAGCTGACAGCTGCATAAATGAACCATCATATTTAAAATGCGTTTTACGCGTCGGGTGCTGGCCCGAGAAAAACCAGTTTAGCTGAGAGGCAAACCCATTCAGGCATTCCAGGTTATCGTGATGACCCGTAAACGGGCAGGGATAATCGTAGCCCTCTTCACGATTCTGAAAACCGAATAGTGAAGACATGTCATGATAAGCCGCATCATGCCCCAGGCTGAAATCTGTCTGATGGAAGGCACAATTAGATTCTGGGTCCAGTGTTGATAGCCTTTTGAGAAACCGTGAGACATCTAACAGAAAGTTGGATGTCATCACCGCAGGTGAAACGGGTGGATCGCCGACCAGTTTACCGGTCAGCATCGCTGTATCTGTATTCTGGAAAATCCGGTTTATTAGATAAAAATAATTCAGCGCTGGAACAACTCTCTCACCCTGCTTAGCGACTATATTCACCTGAAATGTCTGATCACTATCAACAGGGAAAAACAGCGTACGCTCTGGGTTGTCAGTCATCTGTAACATTTTCAGGTAACTCAGGTTTCGCATTGCCGCCTGACCTTTGCGATAAAACGCGTCCTTACCCTGCGTCGTCAGTATAGTGCCAAGGTGCTGTCTCTGTGCTTCTGGCAGTTCGTTTAGCATCTGGAACTGTTCATCCTGACCAAAGTGAAGCACTTGCAATCCTTTTTCACAGTAAGCTTCAGCAATCTCAATATCCTGTTGAATGTATTGCTGCTCCCGGCTGTCCTCGGCTACCACAACTCGAATTTTACAGTAACTATTGCCTTCCTTTCCGCCATAGCCATACAGCTCACATAGCTGGTAAATACTTTCCAGACAGGCACGTAAATGTTCGGGACGATCGGCTATAGGGATAGTTAGAATAAATTCATACCTGTCATCTTTTCCAGTCAGTTTAAGCAACGCTTCCTGCTCGCGAAACAGGGACTGATATAAACCAAGCAGGCGTTCAAAGTCATCGCATTTCCACAGCTGCTTTTCCAGCTCTGGATAAACCTGATCATATAGCGCCGCCAACTTCTGTAATGACTCCTCATCAGGTTTTGATTTTGTATGTTGATACTGATATCGAGTAGCGTCTAGCGATGACTGGTCGGCTGCCAGCTCAAGCAGATAGCCTTCTAATGTACTGGTATCAATATCCTGCACAGCGTTTATCGGCGCGAGGAGTAATTGGGATAGGCATCTCGATCAATTATCAGTTCGATGAGATTGATACCATGATCAAAAGCGATCTGTTTAAAACCATCCTGACAATCCCGCTCAGTTTCGAATCTGAAATAATTGATACTAAATGATTTTGCCAACAGCTCAAAATCAGGGTTTTCAAAATCACAATCCAGCAAACGTTCTTCGTATAACTGATGCTGGTTCTTACGGATCAAACCCAGTGTTTTATTATTGATCAGGACTATGTTTAGTGAAATACCATAATTCACCGCAGTCATGATTTCCATGCCACACATTTGAAACCCACCATCACCCAGGATAGCGAACAATGGCTTGTCTACCTTAAATCCAGCACCGATCGCAGCAGGTATGGCATGACCTAATGATGATACGCCAGTATTGGGAAAAAACTTGTCGTGATCACTTACGCGATAAAAGTTTTGCGCAAAGATCATGTTATCGTCAAACATCACCAGTCCATCAGGGAAACCTTCATCCAGCAATGTAAAAAAAGACTTTATCAGATCAAATTTATCATCGAATATTTCAATTGATTCAGCCTTTGCCTGATCATCTATTTTTTTTCTAAAGGCATTTAAGTCAGGTAACGATTTGGCTGCAACTTCGTGTGATTTACAGGTTTTATCCAGTGCCTGCAAGTAAACCTTTAAATCAGATTGAACAGCAAGGTCTGCCTTAAGCACTTTTTCAAGCTGTTGTGCATTTTGATCAACCTGAATAATCTTTCGATCAACGGTTAAATCGGTATTCCACACATAACTGGTTCGCTCATTAAATCCCGCACCCAGCAAAATAATCAAATCGGCCTTTTCCTTGATATATTGCAATGCATAGCCGCTGGAGGTAACCCCCAGACTACCTAGCGATAAGGGCGATCTTTCATCTATGGCACCTTTTCCTTTAAGACTGGTAGTTACTGGAATATTCAAATTCTGACTTAAATTTTTAAGTGCCTCTCGTGCATCCGTTGACTGCAGGCAGCCAAAACCTGCAACAAATACAGGCTGTCGGGCCTGTTTTATTAATTCAACACTCTCATCTACATCACATTGCGAGATATGTCTTTTAGGTGGCCGTGTAAAATTTGGTAGTTGATCAAGAATGCTCGCATCTACAGTTTCTTTTTGCACATTGAATGGAATACTTAATACTACAGGTCCTGGGGTTTCTGCTAATAACTGCCTGGCTGCCTGGTTCAGCACATTCGCCAGATAATCAGTTCGTTCAATCAGTTTGTGATAGCGGGTAACTCCCGAAAAAAGAGCAGTCTGATCTACACTGCCGCCTTCACCAGAGCTTTCCTGTAACCCTCCTCGACCAAATATATGCGTGGGAGCTTCACCGGTTATAGCGATAACGGGCTGCTTATCCGCATAGGCATTCGCAATCCCGGTTATCAGATTACTGGCTCCGGGACCCGCCGTCGTAATACAGGCTCCAATACCACCCGTTGCACGCGCATAGCCACCTGCCATAAAGGCTGCGCCCTGTTCATGCTTAGCCAGCACAGATTTTATTTTTGAATGATAGATATGATCGTATACCGGTAGAATATGTGCTCCTGGCATACCGAAGATGGTGTCTATGCCCAGGTTTTCGAGAAACCGGACGATAAGTTCACTGACCTGTATGTTCATAGACCTGTTCGGGTGAGCGGTCCACCCAAGTGATAAACCAACGAAGCATAGCTTTACCCCTGATTGATTGGAACCCAATTTGTCATTTTTTTCATTCAAATCATGGATATACCTATAAAATAAACCAATCCATTAATCACTGGTCATAACTGCCATTGATTTATTTTGAATTCTATACAGGAGCAAGTCTCGTTATGATCCTTAATACCCCCCTTAACCCAGGTCGATCTAACACATGAACACTCCGGCTACACTTAATCTTGGTGAGATTGATTCTCGCGTTCTAATTTTCGGCGGACCCTATAGCAACCTGAGTGCAACTCAGGCCATGTTGGCACAGGCAGAAAAGTTATCAATACCCCCACAACGCACAATCTGCACTGGAGATATAGTTGCCTACTGCGCTGAGCCAGAACAGACCAGTCAGCTGATTATCAATTCGGGTATCCACGTCGTCATGGGCAACTGTGAAGAGTCACTGGCTGAAAACAGCATCGATTGTGGTTGTGGATTTGAAGAAGGCATGCTGTGCTCCACTTTTTCCGAGAACTGGTATAGATATGCTCAATCACAGGTAAGCAGGACAACTCGCTGCTGGATGAAAGAATTACCGAGATCTATACGTTTTTCACTAAACGGGCGCAGTTGCTGCGTCATTCATGGTGGTTATAACCAGATCAATCAGTTTATTTTTGCTTCAAATGACAGTGAAATAAAACGCCAGCAACTGCTTCAGGCTAAAACAGATATCATGATAGGAGGACATTGCGGACTGCCCTTTGGGCAGCAAATCGATAATAGCCTCTGGTTAAATGCAGGAGTCATTGGGTTACCGGCAAACGATGCAACTGTCGATGGCTGGTATATGTTAATGGAGCCAGAGCAAGCCGGGTTAAATATCAGCTGGCACCGACTAAGCTATGATTATCTTCACTGCCAGCAAGCAATGAAACTTGCCGGATTACAAAACTATACAGACACCATCACAAACGGGATATGGCCAAGCATGGATGTATTACCTCCTGAAGAGAAACTTCAGCAGGGAAAACGTCTGATTTTTGAAAAAATACATCTTCCTGACATATGAGAAAAAATAGCAAACAGTGGTAGAATAAAATGTATATTCGCTAAGTCAAAAGCTTAAGCTGAGCATCCGTTACTTCGGCACAAATAAATTATTATCACTGTAACCAGCAATATGTAACTATTTAATTAAATATTTATATACTCTATAAAACAGTTAGTTACAAAATTAATTCCTGCAGATCTATTCCAATAACAAATTCTAACCACCAGTAAAGTCTATCTCCCTGGAGACTAGATTTCTCAGGACTGCGTCAATTTGACGCATTGTAAATATGGGTAGCATTTCTACCATGGCTCTATCTATTAACCATGGATTAACAAATGAAAACTATAAATTTATCATTGGCTACTATTGCCTTAACATCCTTGCTTGCTGCCTGTAGCGACAGCAATAACGACCCTCAAACTGTCGATGCCGTTGTTAATTTTTCCGCTAAGGTGGGTAGCGAAGATTTCACAAGCGAGACCACATATAGCAACTTTGGAGCAGGTACCAGCACTGAAGCTCGGGAATTCAAAATTGATGACGTTCGAATGTATATCAGCAACATCACTCTTAATACTGATACCAATGTCGAAGTGCCTGTATCTCTAAAACAAGACGGAGTCTGGCAGTATGAAAATGTAGTCTTACTTGATTTTGAAACTTTTGCCACACCAGAAACAAATACCCAAATCATTGGTAGCTTTACCGAACCAGACTCAGGAACAATTAATCAGGTTTGCTTTGATGTAGGTGTCCCATTTGAACTTAATCACCTGAACAATGCAGAGTCACCTTCACCGTTAAATGCAGGCGGAATGATGTGGAATTGGCAAGGTGGTCATAAATTCATTCGGGTCGATGGCCGCGGAGATCCAAATGGTTCTAATGTTAAATATAACCTGCACCTGGGCAGCACAGGATGCGTAAGCGATTCAAAAGTCGAATCCCCTACTGCAGCTTGTTCATACGCTAACCTGCCACACATATGTCTTGATAATTTTAATATTGACAATAGCCAGGTTGTCATCGATTTAGCTGATCTTTTTTCAACTACTGATATCACTAAGATGACAGCCTTAACAGCCCCAGGTTGTATGTCTGGTAACAATGACCCTGAATGCCAAACCCTGCTGCCTAAACTTGGTCTTGACTTTATTTATGATGATGGAACTAACAACCCTAATGTCACTTACACAGCCGAAACTCAGGCAATGTTCAAAGTTGAAGCGCAGTAGCATTTTATAACAATCAAAACCAAAAGGAATATTATATAACAGGCAGGGAAGCCTGAATTTTTGGGTGAATTTCCATGCTTCAAAATAACCAGTTTTCTCTCGCATTATTACTTTTAACTTTTCTATTGCAAGGATGTGGTAGTAGTGATAGTGGTGATCCAAATAGCTCCTCTTACCAATGGAAGTTACCTTCAGACTTCCCCACCCCCAAAGTACCTGCTGACAACCCTATGTCTGAAGCACGTGTTGAACTAGGACGTTTTTTATTTTATGACCGCCGCATGTCAATCACGCAAACAAAATCATGTGGTGACTGTCATGAACAGCGCCGAGGCTTTACCGATAACCTGGAAACCGCAATTGGAGTCACGCCTGATCAGGTACACCCACGTAATGCACTAACCCTTACTAATGTCGCTTATAACTCAGTATTCAACTGGGCTAACCCTAACTCCTTATCTATGGAAATACAGGCGCATGGAGTACTTTTCAATGAGACCCCTATAGAGCTCGGCTGGGCAGATAACGAACAGACCTTACTAGCTAGATTCCAGACAGATAGCATTTACCAGGGCATGTTTAGTGAAGCATTTCCAGATGAAGCCGAGCCTATTACTATCACCAATATTGAAAAAGCTATCTCAAGTTTTGAGAGGGTTTTGATTTCCGGCAACTCTGCTTTTGATCGCTTTAGTCGTGGAGATTCGTCTGCTCTAAATAGCTCAGAAAAAAATGGCCTCAATTTATTCTTTAGTGAACGACTGGAATGTTTTCACTGCCATGGTGGTTTTAACTTCAGCCAGACCGTAGACCACGAAGGACAACAATTCACTCAGATTGAATTTCAGAATAATGGTATCTACAACATCGGCGGCACAGGTGCTTACCCTGCTAATAATACCGGTATCTGGGAGTTTACCCAGAAAGACGAAGACATGGGTAAATTCCGCGCACCTACCTTACGTAACATAGCACTAACCGCGCCTTATATGCACGATGGTAGTTTCGATACACTAGAGAGCGTACTGGTAGACAACTATGCACGCGGTGGTCGACTGATTACCAGTGGCCCTTATGCAGGTGACGGGGCTCTCAATCCCTTTCAATCTAGCCTGTTACAGGGTTTTCTGCTCACCGAGCAAGAAAAGAATGATGTACTAGCATTTTTCGACAGTCTGACTGACTGGGAATTTATCTGTAACCCAGACTTAAGTGATCCTTTCGGTAATATCCCTATGCATGATCAGTGTCCCTGAGGAATCGTTATGAAGTACCTAAACACCTTTTTGGCACTACTATTAGCATCCAATTTCACTCTGCTTAGCGGCCCTGCTTTTTCCTGCGCTACCTGTCTATGCGGTGACCCAACCTTAACCACTATGGGGGCTGAAAAGCCTTTCGCCGGGCGCTTACGCTTTTCGCTAGACTATCTCGACCGAAGTGAAACCAGTGGAACTACAGGAGTAGATCGTACTGAAACTGATGAACAGCGCACAACCCTGGGAATCAGTTACTGGCCTGCCGAAAACTGGGCAATTGGGGTAAGGTTACCCTGGACCAGCAAGCAATCCACCCAGAGCAACCTGGCACAACAAAGCACTGATGCAATAGGTGATGTAGATGTCGATTTTCGCTATTACCTGTGGCAGGACCAACCACACAGACCGAGGCACCTGGTGGGTTTACAGGGTGGCTTACGTCTACCCCTTGCTGATGAAGAAACAAATGCAGGCTTACCGCTTGATATCGATGTACAACCTGGTGGCGGACTCTGGCTTGCCAATATAGGACTATGGCACGGTTTTTTTAGTTTTCCGTGGATGGTGTATAGCAGCAGTCAATTGAGTATAGGGCTGGATGAAGGATACGGTCAATTCGAGTATGGCTCTTCAATCAAGCTATCGTCAACTGTGCAATATGCTATTAATTATCAGCTTGCGCTACGCCTGGGAGCTGATCTACGTTGGAGCGGTCGCGATAGTTATGCAGATGTACGCGATGAAAACTCAGGAGGGTTTATCGCTTTTCTATCTCCAGGAATCGTTTTGACTGTTGCGCCTGATTTGATTCTGCACGGCAGTGTGCAGTTGCCAACAATTGATCACCTCAATGGAGAACAACAGGAAAACAACATTTATCGCATCGGAATGACTTATGATTTCTAAACACAAAATACTTACCATTCTAGCTATGCTAAGCCTGCTTGCTGCCTGCGGTGGTGGAAGCAGCTCAAGCAGTGAAGGTACGGATGTATCATTTAAGGTAGAACTGAAGCCGGTTGAAGATGGGTCGGGACAACCTATGCCCCAATCCGTAGGAATCAAACAATTCGACAATAGTGAAAATCGCTCTATTCGCATCAAAGCAGGTTATCTGGTGATATGGAGTTTGACACTGGAAACGGATTGTAGCGATGCCAGCTTCACCTCCGCTGCATCATGGCTAGACTGGTTTATTGGAAGTGCTCAGGCACACGCTGTCGCCAGCCCCCTGACACTCGGCGTGCCGCATGTTATTGACCTGACAGGCGCTGAGTCGCAGTCAATTACCCTTGGTTCCATTGCTCCTCCCGCCAATGATTACTGCGGACTAACTACCGAACTTCTGAAAGCTGATGCGGACACCGTCAGCCTGCCAGTCACTCCTGACATGATTGGTTTGTCATTTTATGTGCAGGGTGAATACCTGGCCGATAATGCAACCGACTGGATAAGTTTTGAAATTGATAGTGGTAAAAGCCTGCTGCCTGCACGTCGACTGTTTGGCGTAGCCATGCAATTGAATAGTAGTCAGTTGAACCATAGTGTGACTCTGCAACTACCCTATCATGACTGGTTCGACGGCATCGATTTCAGTCAGATAACCGATACCTCTCAGATTGATATGATTCTGAGTAACATCACAGCATCGATTCTTATCACCCCATAACACTCATACACAGTCCGGTAGTTTTGTCGTCATTCCCCTGTTAATGACGAATATCATCAGCAGGGGGTAGTTAAGATAGATACTGTCTATTGCTTAGCTTTACACGTTCAAATTTTGATATTTTTTGTCAATACTAAGTATTTGACAACCATGACACTGCACTTCTGGATATACTGAGTCACCGGAATGGGACACTCCCTACTCTGTAATTAATACATTAATTATCAACAACTTATATAAACAGAGAATCCTCACCATGTAACCTTTTCTACAAAACCAGGTTTTTTTAAGCGAATATTTACAGGTCTGGCTCAATATCTCGCATCAGCCGTATTCAGGCTTGTTGATATCAGCTTGCCCAACTAGAACTAATAACTATAATCGATGCGCCAATTGATAAAACTTATACCAAATAGCTCTGGAAAACACTCCTAATCAAATAAATAAAGAGCACTTTTCGGCATTAAATTTTCAAACCGAACCCACATACCTCACCAGTATGTAGATTCAGATCTTTAAATTTTGCATTCACAAAGAGGAATTTTTGTATGTCACACCTGATACCTCCAGCACTTGGAATTCTGGGGCTGGTAGCAGCTTTTTTTATTTTTCGCATCATCATGCGCTACAGCGAAGGCGAACCGAAAATCGCCAAAATTGGGCATGAGATTCATATCGGCGCAATGGTTTTTATGGCACGCGAATACAAGATGCTGGCAATTTTTTCAGCCGTATTGATTGTCATTCTCTGGGCATTACTCGGACACCTGACAGCAATTGCTTTTATCGTCGGTGCAGCCTCTTCAGGTATAGCTGGTTTCATCGGCATGTACACAGCAACCAAGGCCAATGTACGCACCACCACTGCTGCCCACGAAGATGGAGCTGCTCAGGCCCTTACCGTGGCTTTCTTTGGCGGATCTATAATGGGGCTGGCGGTTGCCTCGTTGGGACTAATCGGTCTGGGTACACTATTTTATTTTTTCGCGGGTGATCTGGAAGGCATACATGCCATCGAAGGCTTTGGTATGGGCGCCTCTACCGTGGCACTTTTTTCACGCGTTGGTGGCGGTATCTTTACCAAGTCTGCTGATGTAGGCGCGGATCTGGTGGGTAAGATTGAAGCAGGTATCCCCGAAGACGACCCAAGAAACCCGGGGGTTATCGCTGATAACGTGGGTGATAACGTTGGTGACGTCGCAGGTATGGGTTCGGATATTTTTGAATCTTATTGTGGTGCGATGATCGCGACCATTGCCATGGCCGCCACTATGTCAGCTGCCACCATCACGGCACTGGGAGGCAATCAGGATAATCTGTTATTCCTTCCTCTGGCTTTATCATCACTGGGTATATTGTGTTCGATGGTAGGTATCTTCATCGTTAAACAATTCTCTTCCAAGGCACCAGAAGTCGCTCTACGCTCTGGCACCATTGGCGCCACTATTATCTTTATCATTACTGCGTTATTGCTAGTGACCTCTATGGATATCACCTGGAAGGTCTGGGCTTCGGTTTTGAGCGGAGCCGTTGGCGGCATGATCATTGGCCTGGTTACAGAGTACTACACTGCGGGCAAACCAGTGCAAACCATAGCTGCAGCGGGAGATACTGGCCCTGCTACGGTAATGATTAGCGGGCTGGCTATTGGTATGGAATCGGTGGTCATCCCCATACTGGCTATCTGCGGCATCATCTGGGTGTCTACCGAACTGGCAGGCCTGTATGGCGTTGGTATAGCTGCGGTAGGTATGTTATCCACTGTGGGCATTACCATGGCTATCGACGCCTACGGCCCAGTTGCTGATAACGCGGGCGGTATTGCTGAAATGGGCGGTCTGGGTGAAGAAACTCGCAAGATCACCGATTCACTGGATGAATTAGGTAATACCACCGCTGCTATAGGTAAGGGTTTTGCCATCGGCGCAGCGGCACTGGCGGCACTGGCAATCATCTCAGCCTTTGGTCAAACCGTTATGGTGCATAACCCTGATTTTTCGCTTGAACTATCATCCCCCACTGTTTTGATTGGTATGTTTATCGGTGGTCTGATTCCCTTTCTGATTGCTTCCATCACCATGAATGCAGTTGGTGATGCCGCATTCGACATGATCAAGGAAATCCGTCGTCAGTTCCGCGAGATTCCTGGATTGCTTGAAGGCACAGCTGATCCAGATACCGCCAAGTGTGTAGATATCGCGACTACCGCTGCTCTCAAACGCATGATTATTCCGGGTGTAATCGCAGTCGGCATGCCTTTTCTGGTCGGGTTTGGACTTGGACCAGAAAGTCTGGGTGGCATGTTAGGTGGTGCACTGTTAGCCTGTGTGCTACTGGCATTGACCATGGCTAATGCCGGTGGTGCCTGGGATAATGCCAAGAAATACATTGAAAAAGGCAATCATGGCGGCAAAGGATCAGACAGTCACAAAGCGGCGGTTGTGGGAGACACCGTAGGCGACCCATTCAAGGACACCTCCGGCCCGGCAATGAACATTCTGATCAATGTCATGGCTATTGTTAGTCTTGTAATAGCACCATTACTATAGGAGAGAGACTATGAAAACATTTCTACTTTTTGCCGGCACCGGGCCCCTACTGGTACTCAGCTCGCACTCATCGGTTGAAGATAAAGTATTCCTTGAGAAACTGGCTGCCAAAGGCATTTACAAATTTATCGCGCATGAAATTCCGCTCGACGTTGTAAAAGAGCGCTATGGTAATCATTTCAATATTGCTTCACAGGATCTGCATGAAACCGACGATCTGAGGGTTATAGACTTTGATGGTCAGCGAGCCATGCGACTGATCAAGTTTTCTGAATATGGACCAGAGTATATGCACGAACCTGATGTCACTTACGAGAAAGACCTGTAACATGAAAGCCCCTCTAACCAGGGGCTTTTTTTTAGATCGAAATATCCCTCGCTCAAACGGAGCTAAGCACATCATAATAATCAGCAACTAGGCGCCGGATTATTTGCCACGACAAACCATAAGGGGCTTACTCAAAAGAGATATCAGTCTTCTCCTTCAAGTCAGAGGGTCCACATCCCCAATAAGTTAACAAGGCTAATACGAATACACTTTCGTTGCGGTCTGCAGTTTTGCTTTCGCGGAACTTACAGTGCGCAATTACTCATCCACTACTTTGCTGTAATACCCTGAATGACAAAAGGCTGCGTTGATAAACGCAGCCTTTTGTTTACTTAGCAGGAGGATTGATAGCTTACTGAATAACCTTAAACTCAACCCTGCGGTTTTTCGCCCTGCCTTCGGCTGTCTTGTTACTCGCCAGCGGCATACTTTCACCAAAACCAACAGGGGTCATCCGTTTAGCTTCGATACCTTTCGATTGCAGATATTCGAACACCGATTGGGCGCGTAGTTCTGAGAGTTTCTGGTTGTTTTCCTTTTTACCCTGGCTGTCTGTATGGGCCTGGATTTCAATATGCACTGCCGGATACTGCAATAAAACCTTCGCGGCATCATCCAGTACGAGCTTTGCAGAAGATGTTAATTCTGCCGAAGCTAATTTGAAATTCACCCCTGCCAGTGGCGCATTAAACAACGCACAACCCTGTTTATCTACACCGATCCCTGCGGGTGTAGCGGGGCATTGATCAAGGGTATCGATCACACCATCCCCATCGCTATCCAGTGCGCACCCGGTGCTATCCACTGCGACACCTTGTGCGGTCTGCGGACACTGATCCTTGCTATCCTTCACCCCATCGCCATCCATATCCAGTTCACAACCGGTACTATCAACTGCGGCGCCTGTCTGTGTTTGAGGGCATTGATCCTGCAGATCCACTACACCGTCTTTATCCGAATCAAGTTGACAGCCCTTCGCGTTAACGGGCGCATTTAACGGGGTTTGAGGACACTGGTCGTTTTTGTCCAGTACACCATCCTGATCGCTATCCTTAGGTTCAGGTTTTTGCTGTTTACCAAATCGATACAGTAGACCTACACTTAATAACGAGGCGTCTTCATCAAAACTTTCCAGGTCTGCACGTAGCGCAAACCCATTCTCCCAGGCGTATTCCAGGCCTGCGCCAAGCGCTATCTGGGTGGAGTTTTTGAGTTCATAGGGAATATCGGCAGACACATCTATCTTACCCAGGCCTGCTTTCAAATAGGCAGCCATGCCAACATGCTTCATCTCTCCCTGATTGTATAAATAATAAAGCACATTAACCGCATTAATCGAATAGTCCAGTTTGCCCGTTGGTTTCAGCTTAGCGCTTCCTAAATCTGACAGACTTAGCTCAACGCTAAAACTTTCACTCAGATCCATGCCACCATACAGGCGGTAGCCTGTGTCAGAATCATCGCCAAGTGTATATGCGGTTCCCGAGGTATCAGGCTGTAAGGTTGAACGCCCTAACCCCGCGCCGATATAAAAATGACGTTGGTAGCCATCCTGTTGATGCTCTGCTTGCGGCTGTTCAGTTTGTTGAGCTATCGCCTGAACGGGTAAAACAAACAACAGCAGCATTGATAACAGGCTACTGATTAACAACTTCGCACGACGCAACCCAGCTAGCACTCCCAGCAATCCGAGCAGATAGAGGTTAAATGCACCAATACCATTCAGACCAGCGCTTACGACTCCATTGCTTGCAGCTGAATCACGTAGATCTGCTGTACCGTCACCATCACTGTCGGGCAGGGTCAATGGCTTAGTCGCATTCACGTCATTGAATCCATCACCATTGCTGTCCACAAAGATATCGACGACACCATTGTTGTCGCTATCGCTACCACTGACTTCCTGCAGGTCAGGAATACCATCGTTGTCGGTATCCAGATCCTGTTGATCAGGGACGCCATCGGCATCCGTATCCAGCGGTCCTGAACCAGCACCTGTTGCCAGGCCATTACTGTTGACCGTAGGTACTCCAGTACCGAGTACACCATCACCATCACCATCGACACCATCGCTTTCGATCACGTCGGGAATACTGTCGTTATCGCTATCCAGATCGCGGAAGTCCTTAACGCCATCAGCATCGGTATCTAGTGCTGTACCACCGTTGTAATTGATCACACCACTGTCAGCGATGGTTTCGAGGCTGTCAACCAGGCCATTGCTGCCAAAAACGAGGCTGCTATCGAGACGACCATCATTGTCACTATCCAGACTAGATGGGTTCGGGAAGCCAGCTTCATTCAGATCGTAAAGACCATCGTTGTCGCTATCCAGATCCAGGCTATCAGGGATGCCATCATTGTCGGTATCGACAGACCCATCACCTTCCAGGGCATCTGGAATACCGTCATTATCGTCATCGATATCTACGCTATCAGCAATGCCATCATTGTCCGTATCGTCGTTGTCCTGGTAATCGGCAATACCATCTCCATCACTATCCGGCACAGGCAAGGCGGATGCGGCAATGCCATCATCAAAACCATCGCCGTTGCTATCGGTGAAACCATCGACAAGTCCGTCATTATTACTATCCGTACCACCGCCTTCGATCAGGTCATATATCCCGTCACCATCGCTATCCAGGTCGTAAGGATCGAGGATGGAATCAGCGTCGGTGTCGGTTGGCGTCAATACCTGGCCATTAGCGATACCCTGGGCATTGACCGTGGGCGCGCCGGTGCCGGGTATACCATCGCCATCCGCATCATCTGCACCGGCTTCGGTGACATCAGGTATACCGTCGTTATCACTATCCAGGTCATGCTGGTTCGGCACCCCGTCACCATCGGTATCGAGTGCAGACAAACTACCGTCAACAGATAAGCCATTACTATCAACCTGTACTGGCGCATTACCCACCTGACCATCGCCATCGGGGTCATCGCCACCGGATTCAACAACATCCATGATGCCATCGTTATCGCTATCCAGGTCGACCTGGTCATTCACACCGTCACCATCGTTATCAATTGGGGTCAGAGCAGCGCCACTGGTCGCAACGCCGTAGGCATCAACCGTGGGCACAGCATTGCCGACAATACCGTCTGCATCAGGATCCACTCCGCCAGCTTCAATCACATCGGTCAGGCCATCGTTATCTGAATCCAGATCGACATAGTCTTCCACGCCGTCCGCATCACTATCCAGCGGAGAACCACTGTTATAATTTAGCGTGCCGCTATCGGCGGAGGTTTCCACTACATCCGCAAGACCATTTGCACCAACGGAATTGGAGCTATCGATCATGCCATCATGCAAGGTATCCAGCGTCGCGTAATCCGCGCCGGACTCTATCAGGTCGTAAAGACCATCGTTGTCAGAGTCCAGGTCCAGATAATCGGGAATACCATCCGCATCCGTGTCAACGCTGCCTTCTATCGCGTCCGGGATTCCATCGTTGTCGCTATCCAGATCCATGAAATCGAGCACGCCATCGTTGTCGAAATCACCAGTACCCTCATCACCATTGGCAATACCATCACCATCGCTGTCTGGAGCAGAGTCGAAGGTTACATTCACAGTACGGGTAACCTGAGTAGCCGAATTGCCCGCAGCGTCGCTGACGTTGTAGGTAACTGTATAGCTACCAACCTGCATCGTATTGACCGGATTTACCGTTACGATACTGCTGCTAATATCTCCATCAACATCATCGCTGGCTGTCGCACCGGCATCGCTGTAGCTGCTACCCAACGGCACATCGACAGGGTTGCTGCCCAGCAGGGTGATGACCGGCGCGACGCTATCGCTAGTGACATTAACCACACGCGTGACCTGAGTGGCAGCATTACCTGCAGCATCGCTCACGTTGTAGGTTACTGTGTATGAACCAAGCACTGAGGTATTCACCGGATTTACCGTAACGATATCGCCCGTGATATCTCCATCGAAACCATCCAGCGCTGTCGCTCCAGCATCGGTATAGGTCCCATCCTGTTGGATACTGACCGGATTACTGCCCAGTAAGGTAATCACAGGAGGCGTAAAATCAGCCACATTTACAACTCGTGTAACCTGAGTGGCATCATTGCCTGCAGCATCGGTCACGTTGTAGGTCACTGTGTATGAACCAGGCACTGAGGTATTAACCGGATTTACCGTAACGATGTCTCCTGTAATATCTCCATCAAGACTATCCACTGCGGACGCTCCGGCATCGCTGTAGCTAGTGCCTGCATCGATATCCACTGGGTTGCTGCCAATAAGGCTGATTACCGGTGCAGTATTATCCAGCGTATAGGACTCTACGCTACCAGCAGGAGTAACCGTGGACAGATTATTACCAGTTAAATCCTGAATGCCCGTCGTAGCAGCAATATCCAGATTCACCAGGCCATCGGTATCCGCTACATCCACGGTCACCGTATAACTGCTACCACTACCGTTTACCGCACTGACACTGGCTCCCGTTGAACCGGCACCAGATACCGAGAAATCGGCGCTATCAACATTTTGCACGCTCTCACTAAAGGTCACTGCAAATACCAGTTGATTCGCATTGGTAATGCTTGCTGTTGGGTTAGAGCGAGTTACATTCTGTGCTGTTGGAATCGCGTCGTATACAGTGAGGGCATAATCTTCCACCTCTCCGTTTTCGGCTTCGCCCGTCGCACGGGTTGCATCAAGACTGCTATCTGTAGACAGACGCAGACGCAGGTAGGTGGTTGAACCTGGAGTCACTGCGGTAATACCCGGCATCGTATTCCACACCAGATCGGTAGCTGGGTTTTGCTCATTTAGCCCGCTGACAATGGGAATCGAGGTATATTCATCGCTATCGAAGGTCCCGTTCAGGTCAAAATCTATCCAGGCGTGTAACGTGGCTGTACTGGCCAGTGTATTGGTCACAGTGATATTGGAGGCACTAATGGTGTAGTCAGATCCCTGCGGATCAATCTGGGTAAGCCCACTCACACCATCTTCATCATCCACTCCAATCGTATCATCTGAATTTGCGCCAGTGCTGGGGTTTCCACCACCTTCTCCATCCAGGTTTACACCGAGACGCAATTGCTCTGTAGCATCCAGAACGCCATTGAAATCATAATCAGCAAAAAAGTGGTAAGCGCCCTGGCCTCCTGAGATAGTGCCATAGGAATCTGGTGCATCACCGAAATCGGTATTCAAGCGTACAAATGCATTAGCGCTGGTTTCAGCTACGCCGTCTGCGCCCGGTTCTGACACTACTCCGCCCAGGCCCTGATTAGCACCTTTAGCACCACCCGAGATATTGATAGTTCCGACCGCTGTATTGATAGCAACTAGACCAGCACCACCGCCGCCACCGCCGCCATGTTCTAAACTGGCGTCACCGCCACTTCCACCCGATGCATCGATATTCAAACTCGTCAGGGTTGTCGGTGAGGAAAAGTAGGCAAAGATGGTACCACCCGCACCACCACCCCCAGCGCCGTCGCCGCTGAAGTTACTAGTCACTAGTGCATCAGGCGCATCAGCCCCACTCACATCCAGTGTTCCGCTACCGGTGCCGCTATCTGCACGTATCAGGATAGCTCCACCGCCTAAGCCACCGTAGACCACCCCGTTATCGTTGGCATCACCTGAGCCACCACCGCCGCCCATATTGGCACCGGCGAAAATGGATTGACCACCATAACCCGCAAATTGAATTGGCGTTCCTCCTACCCAGCCCTGGGCACCAGAACCACCACGGCCCGCGTTGGAACCGCCGCCACCACCAGAGTTGTGAGGGCCTGCACCACCACCCGCATTACCCGGAGCACCTCGACCAAAATCACCACCGGCCAGAGTCGATGAGGATTCAGTGATAATATTGGAACCATCATAAATAATTTTTGGCGTACCAGCGATACCTTCACCTTTACCACCCTGTAGGCTAGTCACATCCACCACATTGGCAACCGTGTTATCGGTAGCCCAAGGATTCCCATCAACACCGCCTCGGAAACCGATTCCGGAAGCATTAACATTAAAACCGTTGAAGTTGACGATGCCGCCGGTCGCGTTGAAGGCGATTACACCACCGGTATCACCATCCCAGGCCTCGCCAGTGATATCTGCTGTCAGTGTGGCTCCTGCACTGAGATAATCAGGCACCACAATAATCTGCCAGTTCGCTTCATTAGCGTCAGAATAAGCATGCTTAAGTGCGGCAGTTAAGGTAATTTGTGATCCACTTACCGATGCAACTGTTGCGTATTCAAAGGTACCTGCAGTTTGTGAGATCAAACCACCCGCATAACCCGAGGTACCATGCGCACTGGTTGGTGTCGTGCTGATATCAAGACCCTGCCCAACCCCATCACCATAGGTGTCGGTATTACTGGAATCAATGACAGCGCCCTGTGATTGAATCAACAACAACAGGTCGCCAGTATTAATGGCATTCGAAGCACCGCGAAATGAACCGGTATAGTTAATCGTGGTTGCGCCTGCAGCAACATCACCGTCCCCTTTGACGTAGGTATTGACCATTCCAGCGATATCCACAGCCCAGGCTGGTAGCGCCAGACCCCACAACAAGATAAAAAATATAAAAGGGCGTTTCACAAAATACCTCGAAAAACAATTAAACATTTAGCCAACGGATTGCTATTCACTTTAAAAATCGAGAGTATTGTATGAAGCGGGAACGGAAAAACTGGGCACTGATGCTCAAATTGATATTAATCTGGATCAATTGGAAGATATTGAATTGAAAGAGAAAACGGATAAACCGAAAAAACAGGCACCATGAGATAAACGCAGCTCTCGAATTGACACTACGTGATTACTGAAAGCACCATTTAAGGCCAACGAAATAATCGAGCCGACAAGATTAGAAACATTATCGTCGACACCCACAGCAGGGGTATCTCAATTGAAATGGAAAACTTCGCACCCTTAGCAATTGCCCCCGCATAGCCCTACTACATGCTGGAGCAATATGTCCTGTCGATTTCGACCAGTTGTACTCCATGGGCTCTGGTAGCCATTGGATGGGAAAGACTACCGTTTATATGGCAGGTTTTGTTGATGGCAATCGTTGCAGCCAGGGCAGCGACATTTTTTATAATGCACCGCCTGGGCAATAAGTAACCTCAAAAAGTATAAATGAGAGCTCAGCCTGCCGCCCCCTGAAGTCTAACTCCCCTACCCCTGCGTCACTTCAACAATCAATCTGCGCATCCATTGATGTGCCGGGTTGTTTTGCAACAAAGGACTCCAGGCCATACTTAACTCAAGAGGTGGTATTTCAAAAGGTGGTTGTCTGATGATCACACGAGGATTTTGCTGTTTCAGTTTGGCTGCTCGACTCGGTATGGTCACAATCAAATCCTTTTGCTCGGCAAGTGACATAGCTGCCTGATAATGTCTGGTAAAGATGGTGATATGTCGCTTCTTACCCAGCCTGGCGAGGGCTTCATCCACCCAGCCCAGACGCTGCACATCATCAGGATTAATTCCTACGCCTACTCCCATACCAGTTTTACTCACCCAGACATGCTGGGCCTGTAGATAGCTTTCCAGATTGAAATTATCCCGAATAGGGTTCTGTGCACTGAACAGGCAGGCAAAGCCATCTTTCCAGATAGTGGTTTTATGAAATGACAATGGAATACTGTCAAAGCGATTGATGACCAGGTCGACCTTGCCCTGCTCAACATCCAGGAAGCTCACATCACTAGGGGTCATGATATCCAGTACAACACCGGGGGCTTCTTCGCGCAATCGATGCAAAATACTGGGGAAGATAGTCGATTCAGCATAGTCACTGGCCATGATGCGGAACACTCTCTCTGAACTTGCGGGTTCAAAGGCAGTTTGCGGCTGTACCGCCTTATCAACCTTGGCCAGTACATCGCGAATTATCGGCTGTAACTCCAGCGCTCGCTCCGTAGGTGTCATGCCCTCACTGGTGCGTACCAGCAATGGATCATTGAATAACAAACGCAATCGGCGCAGCCCATTACTCATTGCGGGCTGACTTAAACCCAGATGGCTGGCAGCACGAGTAACATTCCGCTCACGAAGTAATACATCAAGATATTCCAGTAAATTCAGGTCGATACGGTCTGTTTGCATATGCATTACCACCACTATTCGTTTGATGAATAGTAAATATAATCTCCATTTATTTCAATTATAAAGCACAAAGACATAGTATTAATTCCGTTCTCAATTCCAACAACTTAGGATTAACCATGACTCAATATAAAAACGATATCCAGGCAGCAGCTAATCTCTGTGCTAAAAATGGCGATAGCTGGAATGCAATCAACCCTGAGTCTGTAGCACGTATGCGTGCTCAGAACCGTTTTCAAACTGGTATCGACATTGCAAAATACACTGCCGGTATCATGCGTGAAGATATGGCCGCTTACGACGCTGATTCTTCGCAATACACTCAGTCACTGGGTTGCTGGCACGGTTTTATTGGCCAACAAAAGATGATTTCTATTAAGAAGCATTTCGGTACTACCAAAAAGAGCTATCTGTATCTTTCTGGCTGGATGGTAGCTGCACTGCGTTCTGAATTCGGTCCACTACCCGATCAATCCATGCATGAAAAAACATCCGTTGCTGCATTGATCAAAGAGCTTTACACCTTCCTGCGTCAGGCAGATGCACGTGAACTGGGTGGACTATTCCGTGAACTGGATGCTGCACGTGTTGCGGGTGATCAGGTTAAGGAAAAAGATATTCAGAACCAGATTGATAATTTTGAAACTCACGTAGTTCCCATTATTGCCGACATCGATGCCGGTTTTGGTAACGCAGAAGCGACTTACCTGATGGCTAAACAAATGATCGAAGCCGGTGCTTGCTGCATCCAGATCGAAAACCAGGTTTCTGATGAAAAGCAATGTGGTCATCAGGATGGAAAGGTTACCGTGCCCCATGAAGACTTCCTTGCCAAGGTTCGCGCTGTACGTTACGCCTTCCTTGAGCTGGGTGTAGACGATGGCGTCATCGTTGCCCGTACTGATTCTCTGGGTGCTGGCCTGACCAAACAAATCGCTGTATCAAACGAGCCTGGTGATCTCGGTGATCAATACAACAGCTTCCTCGATTGCGAAGAAATCTCTGTAGAAGATATGAAGAATGGGGACGTAGTGCTGAACCGTAGCGGTAAGTTATTACGCCCTAAGCGCTTACCCAGCAACCTGTTCCAGTTCCGCTCAGGTACTGGGGAAGATCGCTGTGTACTGGATTGCATCACTTCTCTACAGAACGGCGCAGACATGATCTGGATTGAAACTGAAAAGCCACATATTGGTCAGATCGGTGGCATGGTGAATCGAGTTCGAGAAGTCATTCCAAATGCGAAACTGGTTTACAACAATTCTCCATCATTCAACTGGACCCTGAACTTCCGTCAACAGGTTTTTGATGCATGGCTTGAAGAAGGTAAAGACGTTTCAGCTTATGATCGTGACAAGCTGATGAGCGTTGATTACGATGGTACAGAGCTTGCCGATGTGGCCGATGAAAAAATCCGCACCTTCCAGGCAGATGCTTCTCGTGACGCGGGTATCTTCCATCACCTGATCACTCTACCAACTTATCACACGGCTGCACTGTCTACGGATAATCTTGCTAAAGAGTACTTCGGCGAACAGGGTATGCTGGGTTATGTACTGGGTGTTCAGCGTAAGGAAATTCGCGAAGGTATTGCCTGTGTTAAGCACCAGAACATGTCTGGATCAGACATCGGTGACGATCACAAAGAATACTTCTCGGGTGATGCTGCACTGAAAGCTGGTGGTAAAGACAACACGATGAATCAGTTTTCATAGTAACCTGAATTTATTGGTGAAGTATGAATCAAGGGTATTAGACCCTGGTTAAAAATGAGGCGCCACCAGATAGGTGGCGCTTTTTTTTGCAACAAGCATAGAGCATGTCAACGACCACTGGCTAAAAGCCGGTGGCTTGAGGTTACGGCTGAAATCCGGTCATTCAGGCTAAAGCCTTGCTCCTGTGCTTATCATCAATAACCGGAGCTTCCTCGGTTCCTGTCATCACAAGCGACAGAGCGGTGATCTATAAACCTTACTTAAACCAAAGATTTCATCCTAAAAAGCTTCAAAACCCGATACGACTTATAATAAACTACAACTTTTATCACACTTTATAGCCCTCCGAATTCAAAAATATGCACCAAACGAGAGCAACCACATCAACAGGTTTGTATAGAAATCTAATTAAAAAATGAGCAAAATAGTTAAATATTGGTCGATTCTAGAACAGAGTATTTTCAACCCGCCTAAAAACAATCAGGTGTTTGACACACCTACCCCTTTGGGATAGTGTGATCACTCACAAGAGTATTACAAAAAAACATAATTATGAGTGACGAGAACGATATTCTGGTTCGTTTTGAAAACGTCCAGAAAAGTTACGATGGCGAAAGCCTTGTTGTAAAAAACTTTAACCTCGATATGCAAAGAGGTGAATTCCTAACCATGCTGGGGCCGTCAGGTTCCGGTAAAACCACCTGCCTGATGATGCTAGCTGGCTTTGAGCCGGCCACTCACGGTGAAATCTATTTAAATGGCGAACCCATAAATTCCGTACCTCCACATAAACGTGGCATTGGTATGGTGTTCCAAAACTACGCCCTTTTCCCACATATGACAGTAGGAGAAAATCTCGCATTTCCTCTTGAGGTTAGAAAGATGGGGAAATCCGAGCGTGAAGAACGCGTCAAACGGGCGTTGGATATGGTGCAGCTTGGTCACTTTGCCGGTCGTCGTCCAGCCCAGTTATCCGGGGGCCAGCAGCAACGTGTCGCCGTAGCACGAGCACTGGTATTCGATCCAGACGTAGTATTGATGGATGAGCCACTGGGCGCACTGGATAAAAACCTGCGTGAACAGATGCAGTACGAAATCAAGCACATACATGAGCGCCTTGGCGTTACTGTCATGTATGTAACCCACGATCAGAGTGAAGCACTGACCATGTCGGACCGTGTTGCGGTTTTCGACGATGGTATAGTCCAGCAAATGGCGCCACCAGATGTATTATACGAAAAACCTGAAAATGCCTTTGTGGCCGGGTTTATCGGTGAAAACAATCGGCTTTACGGTACCATCCAGGCCATCAATGGCGACACCTGCTCCGTTAAACTGGATGATGGCAGCGAGGTAACTGCTTCTGCCATTAATATTGGCTCCGTCGGTGATCGCAGCACCCTCTCGCTGCGTCCTGAAAGAGTCATTATCAAACCCAACTCAGACATGCCTAACATGTTTGAAGGCAAGGTTGCTGAAATCATTTATCTGGGCGACCATTTACGCACTCGCGTTGAAATGTGCGGCCACGATGATTTCATTGTCAAGGTTCCCAACGCCTCTCATCACGCCCAACTTGTTAAAGGCGAGATGGTAAAAGTTGGTTGGTCTATTGAAGATTGTCGAGCTTTAGACGCATCTGATTAATTCATATTCAAGATGGAATTTTGGGCCAGAAAAATTATAACGCCGAAATAATTCGGTATTAACCGTCATAACGACATTTTTTTATTACTCCTGAGGAGAAGCTAGAAATGAAGAGACTTTATAAACAAACGCTACTGGCGACAGCAATCGCAGTAACAACTGCGGGCACTAATATCGCCTCGGCCAAAGACCTGGTCGTAGTATCATGGGGTGGTGCTTACACCAAATCCCAGCAAATGGCTTACCATAATCCCTACATGAAGTTACACCCAGACATCAATCTCATTAATGATGACTCTTCAAACGAAGCAACAGCCAAAATACGCGCACAGGCTGAAGCTGGCAACACCTCCTGGGATATAGTGGATGCACTTGCATCTGACGCTATGACCCTGTGTGACGAAGGTCTGATAGAAGAAATCGACCATGATAAAATGCTTGCCAAAGCACCCGACGGCACTCCTGCCAGCCAGGATTTTGGCGATCTGATTGTCTCTCCCTGCTTTATTCCCAGCATCGTCTACTCTACAACTTTTGGTTATAGAAATGACAAATTTGGTGGAAAAAATCCAACAAGCATTTCCGATGTATTTGACCTGAAAAAATTCCCTGGAAAGCGTTCTCTTGAAAAGCGTCCTATGAATAATCTGGAATGGGCCTTAATAGCTGACGGCGTACCTGCAGACGAAATTTATGAAACGCTGGATACCGCTGCTGGTGTTGACCGTGCATTCAAGAAGCTGGATACCATCAAGGACCATGTAGTCTGGTGGACCAAGGGTGCTCAACCACCTCAACTACTGGCAGATGGCGAAGTTGTCATAGCTTCAGCTTATAACGGTCGTCTGTTTGCTGCCATTGAAGAAAATAAGCAGCCTATTAATATGATGTGGGATTATCAGGTATTTGATCTGGATGGCTGGGTTGTTCCTAAAGGCTCCAAGAACAAGAAAGAAGCTTTAGCTTACCTGAAATTCGCAACAGACACTCAACGTCTGGCGGATCAGGCTAAATACATTTCTTATGGCCCAGCACGTGCATCTTCTGCACCTATGGTAGGAAAGCATGCTGTTTTAGGTATCGACATGAAGCCGCATATGCCTACTACTCCGGCTAATGCTAAAAACACTCTTTTGACTAACTATGCCTGGTGGGCAGACCACAAGGATGAGCTGTCAGAGCGTTTCGAAGCCTGGTTAGCCAAATAAGGTAATATCGACACGGTTTTGAGCCGGAACTCGTTTCCGGCTCAATTCTCAATGACCTGTTAATTGGGTCATTGAGAATTGAGCACACAACCAAACATGTAGAAT
>JBNLGQ010000049.1:0-6435 GCA_050306135.1 Gammaproteobacteria bacterium | reverse complement strand
ACCACCAAATGATTCAACCGCACGTCCAATCGCCTGACCAAATGCATAGCTACGTGAGAGCTTGGGCATCGGGTGACGTTCACAGTTTATACAAACAGGGATTACCTTAACCTTGGAATAACTTTGATTTGGGTACATCAGAGTCAGGGGGATGGTTAAGCCGTGATCTACCTTGATTTCCTGACACACGGTTGGGTCGAAGTCGTTCTCAACCAGCTCATTTACGATATGCCAGGATAATTCGGTTTCGCCCTGGATGGGTGGAATGGGTTTGATACCCCAGCCTTCATCCGCATTTTCATACTCTGCAGCTGTACCAACAGCAAAGGTTGGTTTCTTGTCGAGGAACATTTCCAGGCCATGGTCATTGTAGAAAATAATCACAATGTCCGGGTTTATTTCATCAAACCATTTTCTCATGGGGACGTAGCCCTGAAAGAAATCACGCCAGTAAGGGGTGTCTTCCAGGCCTTTGTCCATGGCTACGCCAATAGCTGGAATATGTGATGAACCGATACCGCCTACGATCTTAGCCATTGTTTTTTCCTACCCCCTGGCTCTCCAGGTATGCTTTAAATTCTTCTGTTGTTTGTCCGGTTTGTAATCCGCCAAAGTCCTGTACGTTAAGTCCCAGAATCGGTCCGATTTTAGCGAGGTAATAAATACTGCCGCCTTCTCGAATCAGGCCCAGCACGTCACGGTCACGAACGCATTGCTTTTGAGCTTCATTAAGCTTGAATTTTTCCATGTAGGCTTCTTCATCTGCTACAAAAGCATCACGGCCCTGTTGGGAATTGAAGGAGTGGAACATTTTATTCACGGGATAGCCCTTGGTGGACATAGGTCCATCGAAGAAGGTGGTACCCGGAATGTCGCGCATTTGTTTTACTGGCATAATGGCTCCGTTGAGTTATGGGTGTAATAAACTTAATTATCAACATTCATTATAAGGTAATTAAAAATCGTCGAGATATGCATAAACAGCTTGTTTAATTGTATTTTTATTTCATTGCGATGTGATTTTATACAAAAGTCATAATATCTGAGGTTGCGCTCAACGGCTGCCAGGGTATTGGTCAATAACATGGTTATCGTCATGGGGCCGACGCCTCCAGGTACTGGTGTGATCCATTCAACTACCTTGCGGCAGGTTTCATAATCAATATCACCACATAGTTTTCCTGAATCATCAGGGTTGATACCAACATTGATCAAAATAGCACCGGGTTACTGTTGCTCCCGCTGCGTTGTCTGACTTCGGCACGGATCTGGCTGGCAAGCGCCTTACCATCGATAATTTTTGCACTCATGTATTTGTTTCATTGGATAGCCATACTGACAATGGTTTGCGTAATGTCTCTATCTGCTCGAATGGTGATTTTTCCAGCAGAATTGCTTCAAAAGGCGCTCCTTCCACCAGTGTCGGATAGGGCAGTTCGAAGTGTTTACGTGTGGTTGACGTTGCACTGCGCAGGGTTTTTTCCAGAGAAATTCCTGCTTCTAGATAGCGCTGAATTTCATCGAATACGGCATAGCCATGTTGTACACCCATGCTACCGGCGTCTGTACCCAGTAGTAGGCGCACGCCCATCTCATTGGCTAGTCGCAGATGTTCGGCATGCTGATCCAGAATTCTTCGTAGGTTGTCCACTGTTTGAGGTGACCAGCCTACCGCCTCGGGATGCGCCCATTGAAAATGCACCGGGCAAAAGGTTGGCGTCCAGGCAACGTCACGGTCGCGCATGACTGACAGCGTTTCTCGGTTCATGAAAAAGCCGTGTTCTATGGAACCCACACCCGCGTTGGCCGCGATGGCGAGGCCTTTTTCTCCACTGCAATGTGCGAAGGTATTGAGTCCAAGTTTACGTGCACTGTCTACTACCAGGCAGGTGCTATCCAGATCAAATTGAGGTTCGTCGGTCACTGCACCCGCATCGAAATCTATGATGCCGGTTAAGATGAGTTTGATTTCATCGCTGTCAGTTGCAAGCTGTGCTACCGAGTTCTGAATTGCTGCATTATCTTCAGCATCCTGAGCCATGAATGCGCCGTAGCGTTTGGGGCGTTTAACGCCCAAACCTGCTGAACGCACTCTTGCCATATCGTTTGCTGACAGGGCTTCCTGACGAATTTGATGATTGATGCCATGTTTATCACCAGCATCACGTACCAGCGTGACACCACAGCTCAGGCTCTGACGTGCACTACGCCGTGCAGCTTCTGTGAGTTCTGGCAAGGCCTGTTTCATATGGGCTGAACGCTCGGCACCATCGGTGGGTTTGCCATCCAGAAAAAGGTGCACATGTGCATCCACCAGTCCGGGTAACAGGAAGCCTCCTTTCACTACAGCACGCTGTTGACTCTTAAAAGCCGCGCTGTGATCACCAGATGTAATTGTACTGATAGTGCCCTGATCAATGGTTATAGTGGTTGGTTGAGGGTAGTGACTTTGTCCATCAAACCAGCCATCCACGACCACTGCGAATGACTCTGAATTCATTTTTTGGCCTTGTAAAATAGACGCACTGCACGCAATGCATCGGTACCGGTTTGCTCAAGAAAATTACGATAGGTACTCAACACATAATGATCTTCCTCTAGCTGTTCATAACCACGCCACGGGGTGCCGAGTACAAAGTCAAAACCATGCGGAACCGTGATGGTCAGAAATGCATTTTCCAGGCTATGTTTCAGATCAGAGCCATCTACTGCTTTAGGTGGCATTTGCTGACCTATATTCGACAGGCCGCCCATCATATGTACGCCCTTCAGATCAGGATCGGCACCGATCAGGCGGATCGCTTCCACCGTGCCACGATTCAGCCCTTCGGTATCGGCAATAATCGCTGACACCGACATATCGATAAAGATATCGTCCAGCGGCATGCCGTAGTCATTTTTCAGACGTAAGGCGACACGGCGCGCAGTGCTATAGATTTCATCGGCGGTTTTATTGCTTTTAGCAATACCATCTTCAACACGCTCGGAGGCCATAGCGATGACCTTGAATTTGTATTCGCCATACAGTTCCATCAGGTCCCAACGGTGTTCGGTAATTGAATTAACAATCGGTAACGCACCTTTGGCTTTGTCCAGGTCATACACAGCGAGGCAGGCCTGCTGCACTTTTTTACTCGGGAAATCAAATGACAGCGGCAGATCAACCACTTCCTGGATTGCCTGAATAACGGTGCCCATCCAGTCCTGATCTGTCAGTGCCCGCGCACCGATATTCACATTCAGATAGCTGGCGCCGGCTTCGGCCTGCTTAACCGCTAGAGCCTGAATGGCTGCAATATCAGAATTGTCGAACATCTCCTTGGTGGACTTAAAGCCCGGATTGATACGCTCACCAATAACGCCAATTTGAAAACCATTGCTTGAAGCTTGACTCATAAAAATTCCTCGATATTAGATTCAGGGTTTCTGCGGTTTAGCCGGGAAACCTATGTTTTTAAGAAACCGTTGCTGGAAATCACTTTTGGTATTCAGTTCCAGATAACGACATTGAGTAGCCAGCTCATGCGCACGCGCTCGAGCCGAAGACGAAGCAAGCATTTGACGGATGCCTAGCCCCGCCGCATTGCCTACCTGGTGAAATTTATCTATTGGTAGATCGGGAAACAGCCCGATATCGACACCACTGGCGATATCGATATAGCTGCCAAAAGCACCTGCGATCACAAAAGCCTGTAGTTGCTCAGGGCCGATGCCTGCCTGTTCCAGCAATAGGTCGGTAGCGGTACGTATAGCCGCTTTGGCAAGCTGTACGGCGCGTACATCCTCCTGCGCGAAATACACCTCTTTGGCCAGCTCAATGGCGCGTTTACCGTGTACTTCGATTAATGCAGCATGGTTGGATCCTATGCGCCCCTGAGCGTTAATCAATCCTGCCTGATGCAGTGTTGCCAGTGCATCGATAACGCCTGAGCCGCATAACCCAACGGCTTTTCCCTGACCGATAGTTTGTACCTCTAACTTGCCCTGCTTAAGGCTTACGCGCTCAATGGCACCATCTGCTGCACGCATGCCGCAGGCAATATGCCCACCTTCAAGCGCAGGACCTGAGGGTGCCGAAGCGGAAAAAATCTGACCCTGATGGATCAGGCTAATCTCGGTATTGGTGCCAATGTCCATGACCAGAGTGCTTTCAGCCGGGCCCCAGAGGTGTTCGGTAGCCATCAGTGAAGTCACATGATCGCCACCAATAAATCCACCGACATTGGGGGCTATGTGCACCCAGGCACCGTTGGCGACATTCAGCCCCAGATCGCGCGCTTTCATATCCAGACCATCGTTTAATACGGATACAAATGGTGCTCGCCCCAGTTGCCTGACCGGCAGGCCTAGCAACAGGTGATGCATGGCGGTATTGCCGCAGATAGCTACATCAAAAATATGTTCAACGGGCTGTCCGATACTGAAGCACAGGTCATGCGCCAGAGAATTAATTGCGATGACTGCCGCCTGACGGATGTCTTCGGCATTCTGGCTGTCATTCATCGCCTGATTAACACGACTGATGACATCAGCACCCCAGCCGGTTTGTGGGTTTTCCAGTCCCAGACTGGCCAACCGTTCACCGCTTTCAAGGTCAATCAGGAAAGCCGCGACATTGGTGGTGCCGAGATCAATGGCTAAACCTAAGGTGACATCGCCTGCATGACCAAAACCAATCCATTCATTCACGCGACGCCATACGCGTATTGGCCATTGCTCGGACATTGGGTTTTCGCGCAGCAGACCGGGCAGGGTTCGTAGCGCAACCAGATCTGCCAGATGTGCTTCTACCCCCAGCGTATCTGCCAGGCGATCCAGATCAGATCGCGGATCATCCAGCGTGGCTGCACCCAGTGTTACATCCAGTGTTTCAATCAGGGAATCTAGAGGCAGGAATTCCTGTTCATTGCTATCTTTTTCAGCGCGTACTACCGGAGCTAATGAGCGTGCTGCAACTTCCAGCGTACAGTCTGATCGGGGTTGTAAATGACAGGCCTGTAACCATTTGCGCGAACTGGATAATAACTGGCCGGGTTTGTCGCTGAGCTCTACCTGTCCTTCGGTAACACGGACCACACAGCTGCCACAGCTGCCGCGACTACCACAGGCACCAACAATGCGAACACCCTGACGGCGTGCGCTCTGGAACAGGGTTTCATCGTTACGGCACTCGATCTTTCGCTCAAGTTGAGGAAAGTAAATGACATGTGTTGCTTGCTCTGGCACTATTTTATCTGATCTCATAGGTTCAGGCCGCGTTACGACTGTTTTGTGTTAAACGGCAACGCTCACGCGATGGACAATGATCACAGCGTGACCAGTTTGGTTTTGGTAAATCTTTACCTACAGCAAACACCACGCTGCTGGATTTAAGCGGTTGCAATAGATTGCTATCGTGCAGATTGATACCGATTTTTTGCGCCTCTGCAAGCTCCAGAACTGTCGCCTGAGCAGACAGATCGAGACCGGGGTCACCGGCATGTAGATCCTGTCCCACACTCAGCCCCTGGCGTCGGCAGTCAATCACGATGCGGTCATGCAGACGACGTCCAAGTTCAAATAGTAGTTCAGTGCCAAGTGAATCGAGCGCTAATGCCAGCGATGCACGGCGTTGCTGGAATAGCTCTGTGACGCGCTGTTCAAGTTTCGGCCCCAGCGTACAGGCACCGAAACACAGTGCGGTTAATTCACCAGAGTCAGGAATCAATGACTCGGCTTCCAGTTGCCTGTTTGCGACTTTCAACTGGCTGCCGTTAATATCCTCTACGGGCAGCCGGTTGAAAATAAATACCGCCTGTAACAGTGATTCGTTCTCTACTAGCTCAATCGCCTTTGTGCGCTGGCGCAGATATACCGGCGACAACCCACTACTTGGAGAATGTTTCAAATGTCGTAGCAGGCGGCCGTTCACTGGCTTAGCCCGCGTACTTACGTGCAGCGTCAAACATGGCACGCACGTTCGGAACAGGGGTTTCATCCGGTATGCCAAAAGCACAATCAAGAATCATATTGCCGCCCTTGTTCCAGATGTTGTCGACCAGATGCTTGACCGCAGCATCGACCTGATCCGGTGTGCCGGTCGTCATCATCGAAGGCGACAAGTTGCCTCTAAGCGCTACCGTATCACCCAGTACTTCATGCGCTTTTACCATATCGGTACGTTCGAACCAGTAGATACATTTACCAGCTGGCACATCGGCAATGGTTTCCAGACGTTTGGTGCAATCGGCTTCCCAAAGCGGCATAGGTACCAGTCCGGCATCGATCATACCGATCAGCATCTTGCGGAATGGTGGCCAGTAGAATTTTTCAAACTGCTTCTGCGACATGAACGCATCCGGTGCCCAATGGATCGGAATAAATACGATTGGGTTACCTGACATCTGTGCTGTGCTGATGGTCTGGCGCAGCAGGAAGGTGGAAGCCTTGTCGAGT
>JBNLGQ010000048.1:0-45091 GCA_050306135.1 Gammaproteobacteria bacterium | reverse complement strand
TGGTCTTCTAGCAGAGATACAATTCTATTTATACCCCAGTTTGAAATCATAGAGAATTCATCTTCAATCCATTCACCTGAAACTGGTTTTGCCATCACAGACAATGAGCCGCTTCCGATTAGTTCTACTTGGTAAATATCTGGACTCATGTTTTTACACGTAACGCCCGGCTCACCGAGCAAATTTTATTGGCGGCTTATTTGGGACAAAAAAGGTGACACTAAAATTTGTCCGGTGGAGCCGCTTGTTAACTCTTAATTTAGTGTCCTGACATTCTCTTCATCCCAGAATTGATCATATAGCTTCGGGAATTCTTGTTTTAGCTCCTTTTCCGAAGGCCAATCATCTTGGATCACCGGGTCTTTTGGATAAATATATTCTTCTTCTAAATCCTCAATATCTCCATCCCAAGCTTCATCGCATACATACAACAAAGCCTCGCCTGTTACTTCTTCAACCGGGTCTTGGACCTGTATGTAACTTGCAATATTGTCAGGGTGTTCGAGGGTTTCGTAAAACCGTTGCTTTCCGTTGAGAATTACCCAGTTTCGAAAATCTTCAAATACGTCATCTGATATATAGCTGAGTATGATAAAGCTAGCTTTAAGCATCGGCCAAGTATAGGCCTTAGACAGCATCTCTCTGTGTATATTGGCAAAGGACACCAGCTCTTCCTTTGACTTTCCCGAAATCTGTTCGGTTATTCGTTCGCACTGCTCATCTGGAGAACATTTATCGGGAGAACCTGAAGATTCAACCAGTTCCCAAAATTATTCTTCGTTCACAATATTCCCTCTGAGAGTTAACAGCTTGATTATATGACACTCACGAATATTGACTTATGTTGCATTATATCCTCAATCATAGGCAAAACAATCAATGACCGCTCCTGACACCAACTTGCCTATTGCCTCGCACAATATGAATGTCTACTGTCAGAATAAATCAAAACTACTTTCTATAACTGCCAGATGTCACCTGAACTTATACAGATTATTTCAGGCTGTAGATGTCACGCAATGGTAAATTGCTTTACCTTGTTCTTTAACTCATTTGCTAGCGATATTAATTCTTCGGTAGATTTCACCGTGATTTGATTACCCTGTATTGCGTTTGTGGTGGCTGAAGATATCGTTTCTACATTGCTCTGCATATTTTTTGATATTGACATCTGCTCTGCAGCAGCCATTGCAATACTCTGATTCTTTGCGCTGATTTCATTCATCGAAAGCGCAATGGTATCGAATGACTGATCTGCCCGGTTGACAATTTCAACACCTTTCTCTACCAACTGGATACTACCACCCATTTTTTCTACCGCATCACGAGCGCCAACCTGAAGACCATCGATCATAGTTTCGATTTCCTGAGTGGACTGAGAAGTACGGCTGGCCAGAGTCCTGACTTCATCTGCAACAACGGCGAAACCTCGCCCCTGTTCTCCGGCACGTGCAGCTTCAATCGCAGCGTTGAGTGCAAGTAGATTGGTTTGTTCAGCAATACCTTTTATAACATCCAGCACCGTACCTATATTCTCAGTTCCGGTTTGTACGTTTTTAACGACACCTTCTGCTCTGTTAACCTGCTCGGAAATATTCCGTATCGTTTTAACGCCCTCGGTAATAACATTGCGCCCATTGCTAACTTCCTTAACGGCATTTTGAGTTTCGCTACTGGCGTCTTCCGCTTCCATCTTCACATTATTTGAAGCATCTATCAGGGTGGCGATATTATCGACCATCTGATGTGTGATATGACTTTGATCATTAACTCGAGTACTGGATTCTCCAGTTACTTTTTCCAGATGCTCGCTAGAGGTTTCGATCTGTTGCGTAGCCTGATTAATATCCTGAATCATGCCTTTGAGTTTGCTTTGCATCTCCTTGATACCCTGCAGCAGCTGCCCAAACTCATCATTTGAATTGACCGTAATGTCATCTGTCAAATTTCCAGAAGCAATGTTTTTGATTACATTCAGGCATCTGTACATCGGTTTGAATGAATAGGATATAAACCACAGAATAAGTGCAATGCCGATCACTAAAGCCACAAGCCCTGAAGTGATACCAGCCAGGTGTACATTCGATTGACGGTTGTAACTATCCGAATAATCGGTAGCGGTGACTACGTTGGCGATATGATTGCCATTCACATCATTTAAAGGAAACTGAACATGGCTCAACAACAAGCCCTGGCTTTCATGTTTAAACTGTCGAGCCTGTTGCGAAAAATCCAGTTGATCGGCTATCCGCTTGTACTGTTCGCTATCGGTGCTGAACTCAAGTTTGTTATTTTCTGAAAATATATGAATCTCTGATCCATCAGCCTGCTTGAAATTTTCCAGTGTATTGTTCATATCTATCATATAGATGCCGGAACCTATCAGCTGGCCTCGAAAATAAAGAGGAAACGCTATCTCTGCAACAATCTGACCATCGTCATCACGCTCAACACCCTTAAAGACCTTCTTTTCAGCTAAGGCTTTTTTGATCAGGCTTTTGCTGGATGAAGCGGAGTATGAATCAGGAGCAGAAAATACCACCTGACCCGTAAGATCTGTGATCTGCAACCGTGTAACCACAGTGGTTGCACTTAGGCGATTGAAAGTTGGCAGGGTAGCATCTGACAACGCTTGCATATCGGCCTTGCGCAAAGCTTTCAGAGCATCGCTAGCACGTGTCATACTGGTGGTGCTGGCAGCCATGTGATCCAGCTGAACCTGAATCACTTTTTGCCAGAGCACAGTCTTGCCACGTATGGCTTCTTCACCAAACCTCTGTTCGGCAATGTCTAGTGAAAAATAGGTAATGGCGAAAAAAACAGCCATCACCAGAGTGATGGCTATTGAGATAAAACTAATCAGTCGTGTTTTGAAAGTCATAACTCTTCTTCCCTGGGGACTGTGTCAATTACAGGTATTACTCAACAGGATATCCAGCACCTTTCCAGGCAGGAAACCCATCTCTGAAATAGAACACGCTTTTGAAACCCCAACTGACCGCTTCAGCTGCACCTTTTGAACTACGAGGACAGGAGGCTCCGTTACAATAAATGACGACCTTTTCATCCTTGCCAATTTCAGAACTGAGACTAGCTTCGGTGAATTTGCCTTTCTTGTTGTCCAGATGTACTGCACCGGGTATGCGGCCGGCATCCCAGTCGGAGTCTTTTCTGACATCAACAAACAATGCGCCATTATCGAACAAAGATTTGGCTTCCGTTGCATTTACCGTAGTTGCTCCTGCAACCGTCATAGGAGATTCTGTAGCAGCCCATATTGAGGCATTAAACAGTAAAGTAATAATAAAGAGGGAGATTTTTGCTTGCATGTTTTTTTCCTTAAACGTTGTTAGTTTTAAAAATAATCTACTTATAAGAGAATCCTTAACTGCCTGAAAGTATCAGCATCTTTTGACTTTTTTATCGACTCAATCAGCATTAACTTTAGACAGTTCCATTGAGTGTAGACCAAAAAAATAAAAAACATAGGTAACTGTAGTTTTTTTAAGCTATATCATTTCGAGTAAGGAAATCTCTGCAAAAAGGAATAGATTGGACCAGGGTTCAGCAGAAGCTAAAACATAAGATTGGCAATTATTACTGAATCTGCACCAAAGCAGGTCAGATAAAATCAATGATAAAAAACTGAGGCTTTAAAATCTAACTTGCCACTGTAAGGAAAGGGAAGAATTATTTTTTAATTGTTGCGATAACTTATAAGCCTATAGACTTTATAAATAGATATTCTCGCTTCCCGATTCCCAGATAACTCGTTTTTTAAACGCTTCTTTAAACCACTCGGTATCTAGCATGGAAACTAACCATCGCTGTAAAGCAGTGTAGGGAGAGCCGTCGAACCAAGCTTTATCTACCAGGGCGAATTGGCGGATGAAAGGGAATAAAGCAAAATCAGCAATGCTCACAGACTCTGAAATGAGGAAGGTGTTTTGCTCCAGCATTTGATTAAGTACTTCAAGAAACTGTTCGCAACGGAGCCGGTAATATTGCATTGAGTATTCCGGGTAACGATCCGCATATTTATAATGATCCAGATCCACCTTGAATGAAAAATCATTTATCTCTACCAGTATTTCTGTCTGTTGAAGGTATTCATTATTATTTCCTAACCAGTTGTGTGGGTCATTTTGTTGCAGTGCCCATTTCACAATATCCCAGCTTTCATTTATGAATTTGCTCTCACCGAAATCCAGAGAAGGTACTGTGGCATATGGAGAAACAGCCAGCGCCTCAGGAGGCAGGTTGTTTAATTCAACCTCACGTAGAATAATCTTCTGAGCAGAATACTTAAGCGCCATATGTGCACGTATGCAATAGGGGCAACGTCGAAAACTATAAAGGATTGGAACATTCAAAATACTATCCCTTTTTTATGCCACCTCTGATCAATTATGCTATCCATACCTGACAAGAAAAGCACTCTCTGGTTGATCGTCGACTGACTTGTCATAATAAAAAATGACGCCTATACTTATTTGACCAAGATGGGACCTGGCTCTGTTGTATAGCCGATGTATGAATCATCTCTTTTCATACCTGAAGGATCGAATAAAATGAATATTTTACCATGTTTCATCAAACGATTAGTCCTTCTAACCTTACTCTACACAACCACAGGTATAGCCCCGCTACTTGCACAAAGTGTTCCCTATATCATAGGCATAGTTCCGCAATTCGAAGCCCGCAAGCTACATCAGACATGGAAACCCATTGTTGATTACCTGAGCATAGAAACCGGATTCCAGTTCAAAATTGAAGGATCGCCCAAGATCCCCGATTTCCAGAATCAGTTCATGCGAGGGGAATTCGATTTTGTGTATATGAACCCATACCATTTTATTATTGCCAGCCAGCAACAACACTATATCCCCCTGGTCAAGGATGTAGGCAAATTATTACAGGGCGTACTGGTTGTTAAAAAAGACAGCCCTATCACCGAGATAGCACAGCTGAATAACAGTACCATTGCCTTCCCTGCACCTAATGCACTAGGCGCCTCATTACTCATGCGACAGGAACTGCATGATCTTTTTAAGATTGATTTTTATCCCCGTTATGTCAAAACTCATGATTCAGTCTATCTCAATGTATTACTAGGGGAAACAGATGCTGGCGGAGGGGTGCAGAATACCCTGTCCCGTCAACCCGCCGAGTATCAATCAGCATTAAGAGTCTTACATAGAACTCAACAGGTACAACCTCACCCATTCGCCGTTCACCCCAGAGTCCCACAACAGGTAGCAAACCAGGTAAAGACAGCTTTATTAAAGCTTGGCGATAGCCAGTCGGGACAATTATTACTGTCTAAAATACCGATGAAAAAAATTGGCCCGGCTACACTAGATGACTACCTGCCATTAAAGAAGTTAGGGCTTGAACGGTTCACGGTCGAGTAAGTTGTCATAATGGGTATTCAGACAAAATTAACCGGCCCTGTTTTGATTGGTTTCCTTTTTTTCGCCTTACTGATACATTTTTACTGGGCACCGAGTCTATATTCAGCAGCAAAAGTCGAGATAATAAAACAATTACATGGCGAACTGACTGCTCTGGATGATAGTCTGATTCGCTATTTACTGGAGAATAATTACGCCCCTCTTTATGCCGCCCTAAAGCAACGGGAAATCGCCCATCAGGGCAAATGGCGACATCTAACACTTTTTGATGATAATCAAACAAGGATATACCCTTTATTTCCAGATAAGGACAAGGATAAACATGTTGAACATTACTTCTCCCATACACACCCCATACTATTAGAAGGTGAACAGCTTGGGGTAATCAAACTAGATGTGGACTGGCGTGAAGAGTTTGAACAAGCTCAGAATCGAATTTATAACCTTGAAGGCCACCTTCTTAGCACTGTTATTGTATTAGTTTTCTTTACTGTTACCTGGCAATATCTGATCATCATAAAGCCCATACGGTATCTGCAGCGTGCCGTGAGCTTTATGACGAAGGGAATTTTTAGCGTCCCATTACCCAAGGTTTCGCACGATGAAATTGGTCAATTAACGTTGGGATTTGATCAAATGCGACAAACGATCACCACTACACAACAGCAACTCAAACAGGCAAATGATGAAACCCAGAAGGCTTTTGCAGAGCTTGCTGACAAGAACGTCGAATTACACAATGAAATAGGAGAACGTATAAAAATCCAGCAACGCTTAAACCTCATGGCTACCCATGACGAATTGACCACGCTGCCCAATCGTTATCTATTAAAACAGGAAGCCATCAAGGTCCTATCAGCAGCAACACGCTATAAGCATAACGTAGGCATCATGTTTATTGACCTGGATGGATTCAAGGTGATCAACGACAATCATAGCCATAAAACCGGAGATTGCATCCTGGTTGAAATCTCATTAAGAATTTCAGCTGAGATCAGAAATATAGATACCGTGGGCCGCGTGGGTGGTGATGAGTTTGTGGTCATACTGCCTGATTGTCACTCACTATCCAACCTTAAAGATATTGCCAGCAGAATTGTCGACAAAATTAAACAGCCTTTTGAATCCATAGAAATCACTGAAACTGTAAGCGCCAGCATAGGTATTGCTGTATTCCCGGATAATGGGCAGGACTTTGATGTCTTATTAAATAAAGCAGATGCAGCCATGTATCAGGCCAAGAAGCTAGGTAAAAATCAGTTTCATAATTATATCGAGAACCATCCTTATACGGATAAAAGCTAGCCCTGCTCAACTAAGGATAATTTTATAAATCAGAACACTGAGCTGTTGCTCCATTTTGTAGAAAATTTCTGATATTTAAAAGAACTACGTCTTTACCTTAATTATGTATAAGTCTCTATGTGGTGCTATCAGTCAGCTTTTTGTGACGATAAGGCATCAAATACCAAAGGCGTGGCCACATCGATTTCGGAACTACTTGCCTACTACTAGACCAGACCTGATTTAGATACAACATACAGGTAAAAATAAAGAATAGAGCTACCCATTAACGATGCAAGTCCATGCTGAGTAAACCCGTATGGTGTATGCTTATGCGCCGTTATCGCTTATCGCCTCATTACTGAATACGGCCATACTGGTTTATTTACTGTGGTCAGTTGTGGATAACACCCTGCTTATAGTTTAGGCTCTGCTTACCATCCTGATCGGCCCGGTAGAAAAAACCTCGAAGCAATAAATGGCCCCTCTGATTAATTCAAAGTTTTGTTTTTTATATCATCACAGAGAATCATCGCTCGATAGTGTAAAACAAATCTGCACTCTGACTCTCCCCACTCTCAGCCTTGAGCTGCCATTTATCACTCAGCTGATAGCGCATACTAAATGTATTGATTGATTCAATCAGGCCGACGCCATAGCTGACATACAGCTTGGGTGAGAGATAACGTCCGACCACTAAAGAAGCCTGATCGCCGCCATCACTGCTTTCAACACGCATTTCATCCAGCCCAAACTGATCCTGCATCATGCGAGCTATTTTATCTCCTCCGCTTAAACCAAGTGCGAGTGCAGCTTTGGCTACCATTTCGCCATCCTGATTGGAACTGGACTCCATAGGTCTCCCCAAAATAAGGTAGGCGAGTGCATCGGTTTGCCCCATGGCTGGAATAGAATACAGATCCAGCTTGGGCTTCAGCAGCGTACCACTAACGATTACACCTGCTGTTACTTCATTAATAACCCGTTTGGCTCTAAAATCCAGTCCTGGATTAGAGATTGGACCACCACTAAAAATTAGTCTTCCATTCTCAATAGCGAGACGTTGACCATATGCCCGATATCGACCATTAGGAATCTTTATCTCTCCAGTGGCTCTGGTTAACTGACCAGGCCTGTCTTCTAGCAATAAACTGCCACCTATATCACCCTCAAAACCATAGCCATAAAAATGTACATGATCAGAATCCAGCGTTAGTCTTACTCTGGTTGTAATTTTCCACTTTTGTTGTTCAGTCTGATCCTGACCAACAATGATCACATCATTTGAAGCCTGCACAGCTGAAGACACATCCTTTGGATTTAAGCGTGCAAAAGGTACATGCATATTGCCTTGAATATCGATCAACCGAGGCTTTATACTGATTTTTAAATTCGGAGAAACCTGAACATTAGCCTCGGGAATTTTTGAAACCAGAAAGTCTTTGCCGGTAAGCTGGAGCTCACTTGACCAGTCACTGATGCTA
Source organism: Gammaproteobacteria bacterium (assembly GCA_050306135.1). Classification (GTDB taxonomy): domain Bacteria; phylum Pseudomonadota; class Gammaproteobacteria; genus JACNJF01. Next base: position 36,909 of record JBNLGQ010000048.1, on the reverse strand, counting down.
TTTAATCTGGCCATACCTTTAACGCTTATATTTCCATCTCCTGAATGCGCCTTTAAGTCAAACTGAAACTCATCAAGATTGTCTGAGACGCCCTTTAGATCCACACGGGTTATATTCAAACCCAGACGGGGTATATTAAAGGTGCCACTATCAAGATTAACACGCGCTTTCAGGCCTGGCTTATTCAGTGTCCCATTCGATGTAAGCTGTAATTTTATTGCACCCTTGGCATTCTGAACTTCGGGTATCAGGCTTTCGAGGAGATGAATATCCCTGACATCTATATTAGCCTCTCCCTGAATCACCTGGTTGCTGTTAAGATGAAGCAAATTAGCTTTGGGCATACGCGCATTAATGCTTAATGAGTCATTATCATTCACCACTAAGCTGGATTGTATATTGATACCCTGATCATTCAGCAGCATACTCAACTGACCATCTCTATAGGACCAGTTATGTTTCTCACCATCGGACAGAAGATAGTGGATATCACCATTGGGTAGAAATAAATTAATCTGACCCGCAATATTTTTATCAGCGTTTAACGTCAGTGCTGCATTCGCGTTGAACATCCCGACGGCCTCTAAATCTGCTGGAAGCCAGGGTTTCAAAAACATAAGTGAAAGCCGCTGGGTATCGACTTCAGTTTGATATTGTTGGCCCGTCTGCGTTAACTTTGTACAGGCTGATGCCTTTTGTTCATTCAGCCAGCAGAGTTTCTCTACTTCAACATGATCACTAGCAAGGGTTAATGCTGCCGGAGACTTTAAACGCCAGTTGGAAAACTGTTTTGAATTAATATTCGCTCGAGTAATCTTTCCTTTCCACTGCTCCTGTTGCAGGCTTCCTTTAAGCATGACATCAATATCAGCCCAGCTGGATTTAATTTTTGCAGAAACGTTCTGTTTGTTAATAGAAATCACAGCAGATTGGAGACTGACATCTGAAGTCTCTATATTCTGAGCATCAAGTTTCAAATTTGCCTGATACCATTGACTTAGATCTACTGTGGTATTCCCTTTGACGGAACCGACTTTGATATCCTGCCATACCAGATTTTCGGCCTTGAAATCACTACTCACAACTATCTGCTTTTGAGTACCGTTGATCTTACCCTGCGCGTTGACCTTACCAAGTGCTTGCGGATAAAGCTCTGCCAGATTCTTACTATCTATAGACCACTGCATATCAAGCTGATCGCCATAACGCCCATTTAGTGCAACCAGAGACTTACCTGAGCGTAATCGAATTTTTTCCAGCTGCAGTTGATTATCTGACCACTGCAGCTTACCGCTCAGGTCTATCGGATAGTTTCGTAAGAGCCCGGATAACTTTGTGATATCTCCATTGATCGTTAATTGATCCCCCTGATAACTTCCATTACTCAGCAAGCTGGCGGATACTTTTCCGGGCCACTCTGGCCATTCGGTTGCTGGGTTGATATCTTTTACTTGAATAACCGCATCCCAGTTTACATACTCTCTCCAGTCCAACTTGCCACTACCACTAACTTCACCCTGCAGGGTTTTTATATTCAGCTCAGTAAATTGCATACCTTCTAAATTACCCTGACCTGCAACCTTCCAGTCTGAAGAAGGAATCTCTTGCCAGGGACGCTTGGTTTGTACAGTAAACTGATAATCAGACAGTTTGCCGCTCAGTGTGCCCTGACCTTCTGGACTATCAAACCAGCTCTCTCCCTTTAATGGCCATTTCAAATGTTCCCACTTAAGCTTCAGGTCTACCTGTCCTCCCTGCGCACCCGGCATCCATTCGCCATGCGCTTCGACACTCGTGTTTCCTGCAACAGGCGCTATCGAAAACCGATTCAGCTGAACAGCTTGGATGGTTGAAGCCGATACATCAAACAGAGAGTTGAACACTCCCAGATCTGGCGTTTTTCCAGTAACAGAGCCTTTCAGCTCCATTTCAGAAATCGTACCAGAGCCGTTGGCAGTCATCTGTCCACTTAGCGCAGGCCAGTCTGCAACAATATCTGTGCTATTAAACTGCTTTACATTGATATCTGCCTGCCACCTGAGTTCCTGCAGCAGATTGTTAAGCTGGGCCGTTAAATCCATAGAGATTGCACCAGCAACGCTATGTGTTAATTGAGTTGATTTAATATCACCCACAAGCTCACCATTACCTCGCAGGATCCTGTTATCTGCGAGATTATATTTCCAGTCCAGTTGCAGCTTGTGCCGGTAGTTACCTGCCAGCCGTAACCCACCGCGAACATTGACAAGATAATCATCAGTGTCGACAGATGCCTGCTGGATAGTTAACTGATCAAATAATGTTGAAGCAGATAATTGTATTCGCTTGAAATGTAGATTTTGCTGTTGCTGAACCAGCGTTACATCGTCGATTAACAAATTATCTAGCTGAACCTGGATGGGTAATCGAATTTCTGGCAGCGTTATTTTTGAATCACTGGATGTAGAATCTATCTGAATGATGTGTACCGTTTTCATCCGTAGAGATTGAATATCAACACGGCCTGATAACAGAGATAGAGGGTTCCAGTCCATCTCTATCTGTTTAACCTCGTAGGAACTACCATCAGTTTGTTGATAGCTAAAGCCACTGACCTTAACTGGTCCACTTAAACGGCCTTCAAGTTTTTGTATGGATATTTGCGAAGGTATGTATGCACTGGATAACTGATACAGCCACTGTAGTCCACTGGATGTCATACTTATCCAGCCCAGCAAAGACAGCGGTATTACAAGCAATACGAGGAAGATAACTAAACCGACCCGTTTCATAGATCAGGGCCTATATTGATGTGTATGCGCCAGGGTTTATCTTCCTGACTAATCGCGCTGGCAAAATCGAAACGAACCGGACCAATAGGAGAATTCCAGCGCAAACCGAAACCAGCGCCCTGCTCAAGATCATCCTCAAGATTATCAACCGCATTACCCGCATCCATAAATACAGCGATTCCCCAACGCGGATTGAGACTGTATTCGTACTCTATGCTGCCCTCTATTAAATACTGTCCACCAATCACATCGCCATCCGCATCAACAGGACCCAAGGATTGATAGCTATAGCCTCGTACACTTTGAGCGCCACCCGCAAAATATCGAATAGAGCTGGGTAATAGTTCAAAGTCTTCGGTACTGGTATACCCCAGGCGAGCGCGACTGATAATTCTATGTGATGCACCCAGGCGATTGATGGATTTAATTGAACCATTGACCTGACTAAAAGCCACGTCCGATAACAGCTCTGTGTCAGCCATTCGAAAACCCAGATCCAGCCGAACCCCATCGAAAAAATTAATCACCTGATTACCCCAGAACTCCCTGCCCCATATTCGGCTGCCATTTATGCCAGGAATAAATAATCGGGATTGATCATCTACATCAGCAATAGTGAAAGTTTCTTCCTGATAGTTGAGCGACATGGTTGCTCGCCACTGCCCTTTCTTCCGGTTGATACTCACACCCACTGTATTCAGCGTGCTTTCACTGCTGTCGGTTTTCTCATTGACCTGACCCGCACTATAAACCAGCTGATCAGTTCGCGGATTATAAATAGGCACGGTATATTGTGTACTCAGGCTATAGCCCAACTCGGAGACACTGGCCTGAGTATTAATATGATGACCGAACTCATTGTAGCGAGGTATCTGCCAGCCGAATTTGGCACGTGCACCAGTATCAGTACCATAACCCAGCCCCAGACTAAGTCGGTGACGCTTTCTTGGAGTTAACTGAACATCAACAGGCACCTGCAAGGTAGTGGCATCGGGTTCTGAGGAACTGACCTCGACCACAGAAAAATAATCACTATCATTCAACGCCTGCTGTAATTCGAGCAGCCGATCAAGCTGAAAAGGATCTCCCTGCTTAAAGGTGAGATAACGGCGCAACAGCGCATCATCCAGCACCTTAGTTGAGAACGTCACCTTTCCAAATTGATAGCGAGCGCCACCTTCAAAATAGAGGTAAACATTGGCTTTATAGGTATCTAGATTAATTTCTACCAGATGACGGGTAAATTTGGCCGTGACATAGCCACGCTCAGAAGCAAGACGAGCAAGCTCTGACTTTATGCGTTCGTACTCAGTATGCTTGAAGGCTGCACCAGGCCTCAGCCTGATACTGTCAACAAATTCGGTAAAAGCGGGGTCATTCTTCACATCTCCATTCAGCTTTAAATCAAATACGCCTACAGGTATCCGAGGACCAGGATCAATATGATAGTTTGCCTGCCATCCACCATCTTCTAGCTTATCCAGTTTTGCATCGACTTTAACCTTATAATATCCAAAAGGCTGTAACGCCTTACTGATTTCCTCAGGTGCTTTTTTGTTCAACCTTTGCAAACGCCCCTGACTGAGCAGGTCACTATCTTTCTGCTGCACAATACTCAGAAACAGACGTACATTGTCTTCAAGCTCCTCATCCACTCCTGATATGTCGACGCTGACATCAACCTGAGCCTGTACCGGCAGAGCGCTGAACAAACAAAGGCAAAACAACCCTGTTAAAATTTTTCGTATCATGATTCCTGCAGTTACAGTCCGTTGATATGCAGGTTCAGACCGGTCTGTAGACCAACCACCTTGAATTTGTCACCCATTTCACCAGGCAATGTCAGTGTCTTAACCTGCTGTGCAAGCGCCAGTTGCTCCAGCTCATCCGGTAAACTGTCTGCTAGCAAATCCAGTAAACCGTTACTCATTAGAAATTTTGCCTGAGTAGTCATACCCATCAGCTTAAAACCACTCTCAGTCGCGGCATCGGCAAAGGCATCAAAGTCTACGAATGCAGTGATATCCTGTAATCCGGGGAATATAAATGGGTCAGGGTGAGCGCGGTGCTGATAGAAACACATCAATGTCCCTGTTGTGCGTGCATCATGATAATACTGTTCGCGCGGATAACCGTAATCTATCAATAGCATGACTGCCTGTTGGCAACTTTGCATAACACTCCTGCACCAGGGGGCATAGTTCAAATTAATTTCTGTACAATAATTCTGAGGTAACTGATTCTGCTGATCGATATTAAGAATCGACCTAACCGCCTCACTATCGCGAGAGTATTCCAGCCACTGAAATCTCTGTTCAGCAAAGCCGACACCCAGTTCAATCCACTGCTGATCCTTGACCACTACATTCACCGGCATGGCATCCAGCACCTCGTTACCCAGCAGTAAGCCGTTAAAATTTTCCGGTAACTGTGACAACCAGTGAATTTTAGACAAATCATCCGGGCTTAAGTGCTGTTGTAGATACTGTTGTTGTCTTTGCTGCAGATCGGCGCTGGTTTCAAGAATATGATAGCTACTCCACTCACAGCTCAGGGCATTCAGTTGTCGCACTATATCCGCACATAATTTGCCGGTACCCGCGCCAAACTCGAGAATCTGCTGCTGTAGCCCCTGATCAAACAGCTGAATAGCCTGATTGGCAAGACATTGTCCGAATAGACTGGATATTTCCGGTGCAGTAACAAAATCCCCCGCAGCACCAAATTTGGTAGACCCTGCGCTGTAATAACCCAGCCCTGGCTCATACAGGCAGTGCTGCATATATTCCTGAAACGAGATCACCCCGCCAGACTGATCAATATGTTGAATGATTTTTTCGATCAACTGGATACTATGCTCCATCTGATCGTTGGAAGGCTGTGGTAACTCGTTACTGGGATGATATGATGACATGCTTTAATCGAATACGATGATACAAATGAAATTAACTGGCAAAACAGCACTGATTACAGGCGCCGCAAAACGCCTGGGAGCAGAAACAGCGAAGACTCTACATCAAAATGGCGCCAACATCATTATTCATTATGCCAGTTCTGCACAACAGGCTGAACAACTGAAACAGCAGTTGAACCAGATTCGGCCCGCATCAGCCTGTAGCGTACAGGCAGATCTACGTAATACCGATGAAATTCATCAACTGGCCGCTAAGGCTACTACCTGTTTTGATGGGCTGGACATACTGGTAAACAATATTTCCACATTCTATCCAACCCCGCTTGGTCAGATTAGCGAAGACAACTGGAACGACCTGATGGGGACTAATTTCAAGGCCGGACTATTTTTATCTCAAGCCTGCTTTGCATCACTAAAACAAAACCAGGGCTGCATCATCAACATGCTGGATATCCATGCACGTGAACCGCTAAAGGATCACACACTATACTGTTGCGCCAAAGCTGCCAGCGTCATGCTTACCCATTCTCTAGCCCTGGAAATGGGCCCGGATGTCCGAGTAAACGGTGTTGCTCCGGGCGCTATTCTCTGGCCTGAAAATGATCTAGAGATGGATTCAACCAGGAAACAGAATATTATTCAGGATATTCCATTAAAACGAACAGGTCAGCCGCAGAACATCGCTGACACCATTCTATTTCTCGCAATCAGCGATTATGTGAATGGTCAGATCATTGCTGTTGATGGTGGCAGACAACTTTTCTAAAAACCTCTGATTAAATTATCATTGCAAGCGTTAGCGCGGTAATCTTCAACTATTTGTATAAAATCAAAAGATTGCCGCGCTAACGCTCGCAATGACACCTTCGATTAGATTAATCAGAGCTCCAATGGTACTTTTTTACAGGCTACTCCAGTATAGGAGCCAGAGTTATTCAGAGCATCAATAAAACTTGGACTTTGTGATTTATTTTAACCCCAGGAATAGAATAATTTAATCATCTACACGAAAACAAAGCCTGTATAAATTCTGTATATTTCAAATTTGTTTTTCACCCCTATAAACTCACTGGCCGTGAAAAAGGTTTTTCATAACAGGAGAAAATAAAAATGATATATACACGAATAGTTCTCACACTGGCTTTGAGCTTTTTAATTGTCAGCCCCGCCATCCATGCACAATCACTGCCCCAGTCAGTTACCTATAACAAGGAAATGGTGGTTACTGCCAACCCCTTAGCAACCGCAGCAGGTGTAAAAATATTACAGCAGGGAGGTAACGCTGTGGATGCGATGCTGGCGGTCCAGACCGTGCTTGGTCTGGTTGAACCACAGTCAACGGGTATAGGAGGCGGTGCATTTGTGGTCTACCATGATGCCAGATCAGGTAAAACGACTACCATTGATGCGCGCGAAAAAGCGCCTGCGTCAGCAACCGAAGATCGCTTTCAGGGGCTTGGATTTTTTGATGCCTGGCAAAGTGGTTTATCGGTAGGTGTTCCCGGTATACCTCGTATGATGGAATACCTGCACGATAAGTATGGTCGTTTGCCAGTGAAAAAACTTTTCCGGCCTGCGATCAAACTGGCCAAAAATGGCTATCCCTTAACCGCGCGCACCAGTGATCAGGTAGCCGGCTTACTGACGAGAAATCCATCCTGCGATAATAGATTGTTTTTCCGCGACCCGATTGCATTTGAGTATTTTGCCAATGCTGATTGTAGCGCCAAACCAGCGGGTACCCTTATGCTCAATCCGGACTATGCAAAAACCTTATCTTTAATGGCTAGAAAAGGGGCCGATGCATTTTATACCGGCAGTGTTGCTGAAAACATCGCCAAAGCCGTACAAACTGACCTAAGTATTGCTGGAGATATGACGGTAGAAGATTTAGCCAATTATCAGGTAGTTGAACGTGAACCCGTATGCTTTAACTATCGCGGACATAATGTTTGCGGTATGGGACCACCTTCCTCTGGCGCCATTGCAGTAGGACAGATTCTAGGGATTCTGGAAAACTTTGATCTGAGTGGCTTATCTCCTCTTGATGTGCAAAGTGTTCACCTGTTTACCCAGGCTGGTAGACTGGCATTTGCAGACCGAGGCTTATATGTCGGTGATACCGACTTTGTTACTGTTCCTGTAGCAGGCTTGCTGGACAAGGACTACCTGGCTACACGTGCCGCGCTGATTACCGATATGGATATGGGAACTGCAAGCCCCGGTGTGCCTGCTGGCGATTTCGATCCATCAGCACCCGATACCTCACTTATTGAACATGGTACAAGTCATGTATCTATCGTTGATCGATACGGTAACGCACTATCCATGACAACCACCGTTGAGAGTTCATTCGGTAATGGCGTTATGGTAGATGGTTTTCTACTGAATAATGAATTGACCGATTTCTCTTTTGCCGCCACCGATTCTAGCGGCCTGCCTATTGCTAATCGTGTACAGGGCAATAAAAGGCCTCGAAGCTCCATGTCACCTACTATTGTATTTGATGAAAACGGCGAGGTAGAAATCGTGACTGGATCACCCGGAGGTTCGCGTATCATTGGTTACACCGCCCAGTCCATCGTCAACATGATTGACTTTAATCTGGATCCACAACAGGCTATCAATGTTCCGCATTACATGAATCGTAATGGACGCACAGATATTGAGCAGCCCATTCCTGGGGTAACACTGGACTATGATGCAGAGGCTCTGGCAACAGCACTAAAAGAACGCGGACATAGTGATCCCAATGTGCCACTGCAAGATCGATCCGTTGGCATCATCGCCCAAACCAGTGGTTTATCGATCATAAAGGTTGTTAAACAATCAAAGTCCAGGCATCACAGAAGACATGGAGATAATGATGAAGAGCATGAAAATGAACACAGACATCATAATACCCAGTTAATCGGTGGCGCTGATTACCGCCGTGACGGCACGGTTGGTGGCAGATAGCTATCTTTATTATGCATGAGGACGCATCGGTGTCCTCATGCAATTTCATTGTTAGATCAATCTATTTCGCGATATCAGGGCAAAATACCTGAATACATATCAAATTCAAATAACTAATCCTGTTCTTTCATCCCAGGAAGAAATGGCAGAATCCCCAGATAAACATTACACTGCGCACTATCAACACTCCACAGCGTACTGAAGGCAGCCATACTTTCAGGATCCCAGTGAAAACTATCGATAACCTGTTGAAAACAACATGATGACATTTATATGAAACAAGCAGCCAAAACCATTGCACTCGCTAATAACATGCTTGCAGAGGGGGACTCATGATCAACAATAACGATATCTTACGTCGAGTGCGTTATATCTTCGATTTTAGCGATCCCTTAATGCTTAAACTATTTAAGCTTGGAGGTTATGAAGCAAGCAAGGCAGAACTACTGACATGGCTGGCACGTGAGGGAGAAGCTGAGTTTGTATTGTGCGAAGATGTAAATCTTGCTCGATTTCTGAATGGCCTGATCATAAAAAATAGAGGCGCTAAAGGTGATTACCCGGCTGAAACTGTACTCAATAACAACATGGTGTTACGCAAACTAAAAATTGCTCTCAACCTGCAGGCAGATGACTTTCTTGAACTTCTTAAACTCAACGGATTCACCCTGAGCAAACATGAATTGAGCGCCCTGTTTCGACGCCCGGATCATAAAAACTATCGAAAGTGCAAGGATCAATTGCTGCGTAATGTGCTTGATGGAATGGAAAAACGTTATAGAAAGAATCAAAACAACGGTTTTCAATACAAGATTCCTCAAAGTAATAGTACAAAGCCTGAACAAAAATAATTCTTCACCTTTAAGCGAATAAGTCCCTCGCAGAAGAGACCCTTCGCCCCGGAGTTCTACCTTGATATGCAGAGAAGTTGCATATATTCTCCGTATGCATGCAGCGGTAGCTTTCTCTAATGACTGATAGAAAAGTATTCTGATCTAGCAGAAGTTATTGGAGCTGCTGCAATTTATAATTTAAGGTACTTCTGATTTATTTTATGTTGCCTGTCAGGCAAGTTAACTCAACATTCTTAACCTTCAAACTTAAAAATCTCATTCATGAATAAACTCCAGAGCGAGGAAGAGCGGCAGGTGCAGGAAAAAACGGAATCAACAAAGCCAATCCGTTCTTTACAGCTGATCGGTAGCAAAGCCTTCGGCGGTGCTGAAGGCTGGTTCAAACGCTTCTCACTGGCGCTGGATCAGATGGGCCACCCAACAGAGATTGCTGTTCGCAAAGGTTATGAACTGGACCGGGATCACTGGAATGGTTTGACACGCCACGCACTGCCCATGCGCACAGTTTGGGACCCATTCTCCAGGCATGAGGTAAAACAGCTCATCAAGCGGCTTAACCCTGACATCGTGCAGACTTATATGGGACGAGCTACTCGATTAACCCACCTCAGCCCTGCTGCGGGTCCACTGCATGTAGCCAGAATCGGCGGCTACTATAAGCTCGACGGATACCACCACGCTCACGCCTGGATCGGTAACACCAAAGGCATCTGTGACTACCTGGTTCGCAACGGCTTCCCTGCTGAGAAGATCTTCCATATCTATAATTTCTATGAGGCACCTGCCGATACCGGAGAGCGCGTAACCCGAAGTGAATGGGGAATTCCTGAGGATGCCTGGCTACTAATGACGCCAGGGCGTCTGGTTCCGGTAAAGGGTCATCGTTACCTGCTTGAAGCCATGAGTCGCCTGCCTCGTGAAATCAATGGGCGTCCGCTATGGCTGATGCTTCTAGGTGATGGCCCCCTGCAAGACTCGTTGGCAGAACAGGCAAGCAGCCTGGGCATTTCAGATCGACTGGTATGGGCTGGATGGCAATCGAACCCGACTCCTTTTTACCAGCTCTGTGACATGGTGGTTTTCCCCTCTCTTGTTGAGGAAACTTTCGGCAATGTCGTTATTGAATCCTGGGCCTATCAGAAGCCGCTGGTCTGCACTAACTTCCGTGGGGCGCAGGAAATCGCCACGCATGGTGAAAACGCAATGGTTTCTCCCTGCGAAGATTCTCCCGCATTGGCAAATTCCATCGAGCAAACACTAAAGGATGAGGGGCTAATGCAAACGCTGACGACATGCGGGCAAAGCGAGCTAAAGCGAGTGTTTTCCAAATCCGCAGTCATGTCGAACTATATTAAACTCTACCACGAACTCATTGGCTGACACCTCATGCAATCAGGCATTTCCATTTTGATGTATCACCAGGTTGGCGACTTCAAGCCGATGAAGTCGCACCGATCAACCTATTGTCACTACAAAAACTTTAAGCAACAAATGTGGTTCCTGCATAGATTCGGCTTCAATGTATTGAGCCTGGATCAGGCCCTGGCCTGTCTAAGAGGAGAGCAACCCGTTCCATCAAAGGCTGTGGTGCTCACCTTCGACGACGGCTACGAAAACTTCTATGAGTATGCCTGGCCAGAACTCTCGCGCTATGGTTTCCCCTCCATGGTGTATCTACTCTCTGGCCTCATTGGCCAGCATTCGGGCTGGTTTGAAAAGGATGGCCGTGAGACACCCTTGCTAATGGATAGAGAGCGTATCCTTCAGTTACGTAAAGAAGGGGTTGATTTTGGATCCCATGGAGTCAGTCACCTCAAGCTGGCCGAGATCGATGAAGAATCCATGCGACGAGAGGTGTTCGAGAGCAAAAAACAGCTCGAAGATTTACTCGGAGAAGAAGTGCGCCATTTCTGTTACCCCTACGGTAGTCACGATCTAACGGCTGCGGAAGCGGTTACTGAAGCAGGATATCAGTCAGCAGTCACCTGTCTACGAGCGGCTGCAACCACAGACTTCGATGACTTCCTGCTACCACGCAAAGCGATCTCATATGGCGATAATCTAGCGGGTTTTTTCTGGAAGCTGGCGATGAAGAATAAGCCTAAACATAAGCCCCTGCGCTGGCGCACAGCTTAGGCTGAGGTAATCCCGCAAAGCTCAGGCCCCTGCAGGAATCGGATATCACTCCAGGTGGATGAGTGCCAATCTTTGATGTACATAGATCTGCTAAAACCACAGGCTGTGATATAATACCCGGCAATCTCAACACCCCCCTTATACTGGAACTGCACCATGGCCGAACTCGGACGCTATAACACTCTCACCGTTATTGATGAGCATCCACAGGGCGTATACCTGGACGATAATGAAGGTGGTCGCTTACTGCTGCCAGGCCGTCAGGTTCCAGAAGGCACCAGTAAGGGCGATAGCCTCGACGTTTTTGTTTATCTCGATTCCAACGACCGCCCGATTGCAACCCTGCAACGCCCATATGTGCAACTGCATCAGGCTGCAGCTTTACAGGTCAAACAAGTCAACAACATCGGCGCGTTTTTAGACTGGGGGCTAGCTAAAGATTTGTTTGTGCCCTTTGGAGAAATGAATCAACGTATGGAAGAAGGTAAAACCTATGTGGTGTATGTTTACCTCGACAATTCAAATCGTTTAATTGCTTCGGCTAAATTAAATCGTTTTATTAAAGATGAAGCGGTTGCCAACTGGCCAGGCGATGCGGATCCTTTTTTGAAAGGAGATAAAGTAGACCTGCTTATCGCTCAGCGAACAGACCTTGGCTTTAAGGCAGTGGTGAATAACAGGTACTGGGGGTTAATTCATCAAAGTCAGATTCGTACTCCCATTCGTGTTGGCCAACGCATGGATGGCTATGTACGTAGTGTGCGCGAAGAGGACCATCGACTTGATATTGCACTGGAACCTTTAGGGCATGTTCGCATTGACCCAGTTGCCGAGAAAATCATGCAGAAATTAAAAGACAATGATGGCTCCCTTGGTTTTAACGATAAAAGTCCTGCGGAGTTAATTGAACTGAATTTTGGCGTGAGTAAACGTGTCTTCAAAATGGCCATAGGCAAACTGTATAAACAGCGTGAAATCGTCATTGAAGACAGCGGCATTCGTTTCACAAGCACTGAAGAAAAAGCAAAAAAAATAAAACCGGCTGTAAAACCTGCGTCAAAACCGGTGACTAAAAAACCCGCAGAGAAGAAAATCTTTACCGGAAAGAATCCACACCCTGTGCGTAACAAAAAACCTGAAGCCGAGCAGACGGCAAAAGTAGCTAAAAAATCTGACGAAGAAAAACCAGCAACAAAGAATAACGTGTATAAAAACCCGAAACTTAGAGCCAGAAGACCTCTTTCCTTAAAAAAATAACAGCACGGCAGCCCCCCTACCCTGATGTAAAAAAATGCTGCTAAAGGTTTTCCTTAATCTACTCAAGTCGTTGATAACTTGTCCATTACTCCATACTCACTGCACAGGAATTAAGTACTCTCATGTCACGATTTCAGGCTAATCTCATTCTTTTGCTCGCCGGGGCTATTTGGGGCATGGGCTTCATCGCCCAGTCCACAGCAATGGATTCGATAGGTCCTTTTATGTTCATTGGCTTACGCTTCGCTGTAGCTACGTTAGTGATACTCCCCTTTGCCGTTTTTGAAACACGAAAGGCAGAGCAACCTTTGCAACGCCCAGACGGGATGGGGTTTATCTGGATCGGTCTGGCTCTGTTTGCCGGGATGTCGGCTCAGCAGTTAGGGCTATTGACCACCACAGTAACAAACTCAGGATTTTTGACCGGATTGTATGTCGTGTTCACACCTATACTGACCGTTCTGCTACTACGTATTCAACCGCATTTTATAGTCTGGCCGGGAGCAGCTCTTTCCTTCACAGGTATCTACCTGCTCAGTAACGGTAATCTTTCAGACCTGCAGACAGGTGACTTATTGACCATACTCAGTGCCCTTTTCTGGGCTGTTCAGGTTATGTTGATCGGTAAATTCGGCAAACAATCAGGAAGACCGCTTACCTTGTCAGTTATACAGTTTGCAGTGTGTGCGGTTTTAGGCCTGAGCACCGCTTTGATTGTAGAAACTATCAATACACAAGCTATTATGGCTGCTTTACCCGAAATACTTTTTACCGGAATCTTCGCCAGTGGTGTTGCATTTACGCTGCAAGTGATCGGCCAGCGTTATACTACCGCTCCGCAGGCCGCAATATTTCTCTCATCCGAAGCGCTGTTTGCTGCGTTATTTGGTGCTGTGTTTCTCGGTGACAGACTCACCACCGTTGGATACATAGGCTGTTTGCTGATGTTTTTGTCAATATTACTGGTGGAAGTGGTCCCTGAGCTGATAATACGTAAACCACGTATTGAAGGCAGTCTGTAATCTGGAATTGCAGGTTGAAAGAGAACGATGGCTGTCTTGCAAATTTGATCGGCTTTTGAGTTTTTTTGAGGTGCTTGTGTTGTTTATGTCGGATGGCGCTTTGCTCGGCTCTGGCGTCCTGCTTCGCCCTACCACCTACATCCATGTAGGCGTCGGCAACTGCGTCCTCGGCTCTGGCATCCTGCTTCGCCCTACCTCCTCCTTCCCTGGAGTCGTGCGTTGCCCTCGACAATAGCGTCCTGCATTGTCCTACCTTCGACCATCCATGGTCTCGTACTCTCTGGCATCCCTGCCAGGATTATCCAACCTACACATGAATCATTAAGTCGCTTAAATTCTCATTGCCGTAGGGCCTGTAGCATGGCACTCTAGTATCATCCTTTTTTTATCATTTAATCCTTTAAACTTTAACTCGACTATGAGCCAATACTGGACCCAATTGGTCAATCAACTTGACCCCTACGTACCTGGTGAACAACCGCAGGATCAGCTATACGTCAAACTCAATACCAATGAAAACCCTCACCCACCATCACCTCTGGTGATTGAGGCTTTGAACAACTTCGATAAACAGCGCCTAAAACTCTACCCAGACCCGGAATCCAGAAAACTCTGTAGCGCCCTGGCTAATCGTTATGGTGTTGAACTGGAAAATATATTTGTTGGCAATGGATCAGACGAAGTACTGGCGCATGCCTTTCAGGCTTTTTTTAAACAACAAAAGCCTCTGCTGTATCCCAGTATCAGTTACAGCTTTTATCCGGTGTATTGCGCTTTATATCAAATCGAATTTAAGACTATTGACCTGAAAACAGATTTCACCATAGATGTCGATGATTACCAGATCGACAATGGTGGCATCATCATCGCCAACCCCAATGCGCCGACCAGCAGGGTACTTCCTCTGTCTGATATCGAGAAACTGTGTCAACGCAGTTCCTCGGTTGTGATAATCGACGAAGCCTATATCGACTTTGGTGGTGACAGCGCGATACCCTTAACCCATAAATACGATAACCTGTTAGTCATTCAGACCCTGTCCAAGTCTCGTAGTCTTGCTGGATTACGTCTGGGCTATGCAATAGGCCACAAAGACCTGATTGAAGGATTAAACCGTATCAAGAACTCATTTAATTCTTATCCAATCGATGCACTGGCGCAAACAGCTGCCGTTGCATCGATTGAGGATGAGGATTACTTCCAGCAGGGTTGTCAGAAGATTATTAAAACCCGAGAAAGCATGACTCAACAATTGAGTGAACTGGGCTTCAATGTAATGCCATCAGCAGCCAATTTCATCTTTGCTGAACATGCCACACGACCAGCTGAAGAGCTATATCTTGCTCTCAAACAAAAAGGGGTTCTGGTGCGTTATTTTAAAAAGCCTGGTATTAGTAATTTCCTGCGTATTACTGTAGGCACAGATGAAGAGGTTAGTATTCTGGTCGAAAAGCTGAAAACAATACTATGAGATAGTCTCAATCTTTCTAATACTGAAACACAACTCTAAGGAAGCTCTGGATAATTCATCCATGAATTATCAGAGCTTCCCTAAAACTAAGGGTTATAGATCAGACTATTGCGGGTAGAATACGCTATATGCAACGCTATAAAATCTTACACCGCACCTATTACGGCTTTAGCGGTAATGTTCAGCTTAAACCGCATGCACTGAGATTACGTCCACTGGAAGGCCATCAATTACGCATTGAATCCTCCAGGCTAAAGATAACGCCTGATGCCACCATCCGCTGGCAACGTGATATGGAGGATAACTCGGTTGCTATTGCGAGTTTTGCTACCCCCTGCAGCCAGTTATTGATTGAAAGCGAAATCATTATCCAGCAGTACAATGAAACCCCGCTGGACTTCCTGGTAGCTGATTATGCAATCAATTTCCCTTTCGAGTATCTGGAAGAGGACAAGGTGGTGCTATTGCCCTATATGCTACTCACTCAACCCGAGCATGCCCCATTACTGGCTGAACTGGTTGCAAAAATATGGAGCGGCGGTGAGCAGCTACAGACCTATACCCTGCTAGAACGACTTAACAGCTATATCAATACCACCTTTGGTTATAAGGTACGTGAAGAACCAGGCGTGCAAACCACACAACAGACGCTGTCTCTGGGCACAGGCTCCTGTAGGGATTTTGCTTTTTTATTTATGGAGGTAGCACGCAGTATCGGTCTCGCAGCGCGCTTTGTCAGTGGCTACCTGCACACCCCTCCCTCATTTACAGATAGCGGATCTACCCATGCCTGGGCAGAGGTATATCTACCGGGCGTTGGCTGGAAAGGCTTCGACCCCACTAATGGCAGCCTGGTCGGTACTGACCACATCGCGGTTGCTGTCGCACGACTACCCGAATCCGTGCCTCCAGTGGCTGGGGCCTTTATCGGGCCGCCGGGTGCTACACTGAATGTGGGAGTATGGGTGAGTGAACTCCCCTGATAACGTGTCGCATCCCTATAAAGGATTCATTCATCATTCATAATACTCAGCCTGCCAACAAGGGTACTAACAGATAGGCTAAACCTACGAGTGTCTGATATCTCCTTTCTACTTTGCCCAAAACGTTTAATGAACTGTAGCAAACCGCGTGCGCTATTCCTCCAGGCTTTGCAGGAACTTTTTTAACAGCGTATTGAGGTGTTTTTGTTCATCCTTTGACAAGCCCGAGGTCAGCTGCTCCAGCGTGGCTACATGGTCCGTCACCGCAGCATCTATGAGCTTAAAACCTGCTTTGGTCAGGGAGGCGACAACGCTGCGACCATCGTCCGGATTTTTGATTCGCTCAACCAGACCAGCCCTGGTCAGTTGATCAATGCGGTTAGTCATGGTACCGGAGGTGACCATCGTCGAACTGATCAGGTCATTCGGTGACAGTGCGTAAGGCGGTCCAGAGCGGCGCAGAGTTGCAAGCACATCGAAGTTGGCCGCATTCAGGCCGTGCTCCGAAAATGTTTGGGTCATCCCCTGACCAAGGAATTTATAAACCCGAACTAGACGACCAATGAGTTCCATCGAACTCACATCCAGATCCGAACGTTCCTGGCCCCATTGTTTGATTACTTTGTCGACTCTATCCATGCAGCGAATTATTTCAGACTTATATCTTGACTTCAAGATAAATCCAATGATATCTTGAAGTCAAGATAAATAAACAGAGTTAATCCATGCCACGTTATTCAAATTTTATGTTGACTGCTATTGCCCCGATAATCTGGGGCAGCACTTATTACGTTACCACCGAATTCCTGCCCGCAGGCTACCCATTAACGGTTGCAATGCTGCGTGCCTTGCCTATCGGGCTATTGTTTTTGCTTGTGGTTCGTCAGCTGCCGTCGGGCATCTGGTGGTTCCGGGTACTACTCCTGGGTGGACTCAATTTCTCGCTCTTCTGGTGGATGTTGTTTGAATCAGCTTATCGCTTACCAGGCGGAATAGCCGCAACTGTGGGCGCGATACAACCATTAATCGTCGTTTTCCTGGCGCGTTTTCTGCTGGGCTCGCCGATACGTGCTCTGGCAATCGCTGCGGCTATTCTGGGTCTTGTCGGTGTGGCAATTCTTGTCATTACCCCGCAAGCGAGTCTCGATAGACTAGGTATTGCCGCGGGAATGACAGGCGCTATGTCGATGGCGCTCGGAATGGTATTGGCGCGCAAATGGCAGCCGCCGGTATCCCTGTTGACCTTTACCAGTTGGCAACTGGTCGCGGGTGGTTTGATACTACTTCCCGCCTCGATCTGGTTCGAACCACCACTACCGGAGCTGACAACCTCAAATCTGATGGGCCTGATTTACCTTGGCGCGATAGGGGCCGGATTGACCTATGTACTCTGGTTCAGAGGCCTGTCGCGAATCGAGCCCTCAGCTATCTCCACGCTAGGATTTTTTAGCCCATTGTCAGCGGTGATCATCGGTTGGCTATTGCTCGATCAGACACTTAACCCGATACAGATTAGTGCAGTCTTCGTCGTATTCATCAGCGTCTGGTTGAGTCAACGCGCCAGTCGCACACTTGGCGATGTCGAGAACAGTCAACCGCTTCGCAAGCTTCAACCCGTAGCGGAAAGCTGCAATTAGATCAGGAGAATCATATGAGAATACTAATAGCCTCATTCGTCAGTATATCTCCAAGGACAGTGACTTCTCCATCATCACCAAGACCCCCGTTAAATTTCTATACCAATAAAGACATCTATTCATTTATAATATGGTTTTGTACAAAGATTGCTCTTAAGCATACTTTTACCTTCTTTCAGGTCTTATATAAAAGGGACTTAATGTGAAAACCTTTCAAAAAACCATTCCTGCTATTCTTGTCGCCACAGCAATCACACCAAATGTTTACGCGGACGCAATTGCAAATCCAGACTCTGTCACAATAAACCAGGGGCAAATCTCTGTCGGAATACCTGTTTTAAATAACGACTCATCGACAAACCCTGAAAATCAGATACTTTCAATTACCCAATATGACTCTGAATCTGCAAATGGCGGTACTATTAATACTTCGGAAGCATTCAATGAACTGATTTACTCTCCACCTTCTGATAGCTTCATTGGTACTGATACATTTACCTATTTCGCAGCCGACGAAACTGGATATGGTGGCAGTGCAACCGTTACCGTAACCGTGGTAGCTACGCAGACACCAGATCAAGCAACCATAGAACTGTCAGCCAGAGAACAAAGAGTCGCAATCGTGCTTGACGATATGTGTAGTAATGAGAGTGTTCAAGGTGCATTAATAGATGCCTGTAATGCGACAGGCGCTGAGCGTGCGGCAGCGATTCAGCAACTTGTGCCCAGTCAACTGGCCAGTCAGGGCAACTACTCCATCGAACTGCAGCATAACCAGTTCATGAACATCACTTCTCGCCTCGCACAACTGAGGGCTGGTGTTACGGGTGCAAGTGCCAGCGACCTGAGCCTGAACTTCGATGGCCAACCAGAACTCACAAAGAGCCTCGCTTCCCTACGCTCTGCAACCCGGGGAGGTGCTGCCAGTGCGGACGAAGCCCAACCATCGAGTAGACTTGGGTTTTTCATCAATGGCAGCGGTAGCTTCGGCGACCGGAATACCACTGTAGATGAGCTCGGCTTTGATTTCTCTACCGACGGCATCACAACAGGTATCGATTATCGTGTTTCGGATGAAATGGTATTCGGAGGAGCACTTGGTTATGTGTCAACGGGAATGGACTTCGAAAATACTCGCGGCAAACAGGATGTCAAAGGTTATTCACTATCAGCCTATGGCTCCTGGTATCAATCGGAGAATTTATATATCGATGGCATCTTGAGCTATAGCACAAACAACTTCGATATGACGAGACATATAAAGTTCGGGACCACCGATGTCTCTACACAAGGTGATACCGATGGTAGCGAGTATGCTCTCAGCATCGGCGCTGCCTATGAAATTAACCAAGGTGCTTTGTACTTAGGTCCTTTTGCTCGCATAAATTACATCAATGCAAAAATCGATGCTTTTCAGGAAAATTCTACATCTGGCGTGGAACTGAGTTATGACAAACAGACTATTGAATCCCTGGCTACCTTGATCGGCATTCAGGCCAGCTATGCGGTCAGTACACAATTTGGTGTAGTTATGCCTCATGCCCGTTTAGAGTGGGCTCACGAATTCAAACACGACAGTCACAATATCACGGCCCATTTTCTGAACGACCCGGCCTCTGGACGATTCTCAATCGGTACTGACGACCCTGACCGTAATTTCTTCAATCTAGGCTTTGGCGTATCAGCTGTTTTTACTGAAGGTAAAACAGCGTTTGTTTATTACGAAAAGGTACTGGATAGAGACAACTTGAATAATAACAGTGTGGTGGCTGGCGTCCGATTCGAATTCTGATCTATTTTATCTGATCATGTGGGAAGAGGAGAAAGTCTTACGGTCAGGTTGACTGTCCTGGAAAATAGCCAGCGATTTTCAATTTGGCAAATAACCAGTGCCAGCAAGAGGTGGACTTTTTCAAAGATACCTCTTTACCTGGCACAAGGGCCTGTTAACCATTATTTATCAAAAAAGAACTCCTTCATGCACTTCCTTACTGCACTGACCACGCTATGTTTGTGTTGTTTAAATTTCTGAGAAAACCCTTTAGCATGATTAAGTAGCGCTTTGTCATCTAAGGCAGTGTTGATCTGTTTGGCAAGCATCTCTATGTCATCAAAATCTAGCATCAACAGTCCAACCTTAAGCTCTTGTAATGTCTTAGCAATTAATAATTGCTCCTGTTGAAGTGGGAAAGCAATAACGGGTATTCCTGCTCCAAGTGCCTCTGTAACTGTATTGCCATTGCCATGACCAATAAACAGATCGGCTTGAGTAAATCCCTGCGTTAAATTCACTGGCGTTGTCGAGTATTTAAAATGGTCACTCTCACAGGATTTCAGGACCTTTTCTGGCCCCATCAGGCAAACGACAAAAACATCAGCATTCGTTACTGCCAGTGCCTTAATTAATTGCTCGATGCCTGGGTGTGCGGGCTTAAAGTAGGCAATTATTTTCTTTCTTCCAGTATCAGGGAAAACAATTGGTTCTTGATTATTTGATGAATCTTTTTTTATACAATATTCGGTATTTGTACGTGATTTATGATACAGATCAAAAGGGGGGTATTCACAAAGAATCATTTGATCTACTTTCCACAAATCCGATAGCTTTTCTAAAACAGGTTTATTCAGTTTTTTAAGCACCATATTGATTGGGTTTAGCGCAACTCTCTCCTGCTCTTCTACTAAATTATCGTTGACAATCTGGTAACGCCAATCAGCAATGGGATAACCTGCTTCAGGTACAGAAAACCCCGTGCCTTGAATAATTTTTTTTATTCCTGTTTCATCGTGCAAGGCTAGCTGAGCTGTTGGTGAGTAATCGAATATTACGACATCTGGCTTTACCAGTTGAACAATTGACTTCCATGCTTTTGTTAGCATAAAAAGCGCATCAGCATCAACATAACCTGAAAGTAATAAGGCATCAGCTTGACAGGCAATGGGACGTTGCATTTTTAATTGTAGTAACCAATTGGGCGCCTGGAGTATTTGAGCCTGAGTCTCTTTAAAGAAAGGATAGCAGCGCGATAAATCCTTTAACGCTAGCACCACTCGGTGACCATCACTCTCCAATGCCTTTGTCAAAAGAGCGAGTTGTGCTAAGTGCCCTAGCTCACCTCCCATTTCCCAGGTACACAGAATCGTACGCCCTGATTTCGATTTAGTCATGAATATTGATTTATTGTGATCGTAAAAAATTTATCAGTGCCATGGGCGTTTTCAATTACCAATATCAGCAATGGATAAGGATTATAAACATGAAGTTTTCTGAAACGGATACTATTTCTTATTTTACAACCCTGGACATCAATGTCAGAAATTTATTTTCTTCAGCTCCTATCAAACTCACGCTCTCAATACTTCAAGGAAGTATGTCCAATAATTCAAGATCAAAAATCAGCATCTCATTCGCACCTATGGAGCCCTTTACGCCATGTTCACCATAGCCCAGTGATGGTGGCACATAAATTTTCCATTTCTCACCAATATGCATATGAGTTAACGCTTCTTTGAATCCAGGAATTACTTTAGTTAATTTAAATTCTACAGGCTTACCCCTGTCTAGCGAGCTATCAAACACTTCACCACTTATAAAGCTACCCTGATAGTGAACCCGAACAGTGTTGTTTAACTTTGGCTTCATACCACTCGCTGAATTAATAATTTCATACTGTAGGCCTGAAGGCATTTTCTTCACACCTGGCCTGGACTGGTTTTTATCTAAATAAGCGACTGCTTCCTCGAGATTAGCTTTGCCATTTTTTTTACGCTGTGCTTTTAGATATTCATGATAAGAGGTAATTGCATCATTAATTTCACCTTCAGAAACTAGTCTGGACTTTTTATCAGCCATGCAATCATTAATACCACTCAACAGATCAGTGGCTTTCGGCTTTTTGAAACCCGGAGAGTTTAAAGATTGGCCCATTCGGTAACCTATAGCATAAGCATAGCGATCTTCATCTGCCTGATTAGCTATGCCTGCTGCTTTATTCCGCGCCTTAAGTGTTTGAAGATATGTGGAAACGGTGTTATTTATTTCATCTTCAGTAAGTTCTGGTTTTTTTTCATCCAGGTAATCTGTAATACCTCTTAAAAGCTCTTTGGTGTTTAGTTTCATAACCCCCTGAGACTTTAAAGATTGACCGATTCGATATCCCATTGCATACGCATAGCGAGCTTCATAGGAATTTTTCTCAGTAATTTCATTTGCCAGGGTAGTAGATGAGACCACTAACAGGAACAGTAAATGGATAATCAGAGTAATTTTTTTCATTAGTATTTTTTTTATAAACCAGTGGTTAAATCTTTCGTATACGGCTACTAACTTTAACAGCAAATGAATAGGCAATAGACGCATTATTGGCGACCCTATAATCTATCACAGCAATATTAAACAAACCTGAAACAATCTCTACTTAATGATACTCAGCTAAGTAGACTCGCTGTTGCTGATGGAGGTACACCAAAAAAACGTTTATATTCTCGACTAAACTGTGCTGAACTATTGTAACCCACCAGGTATCCTGCCTCGCTCACATTCTTGCCTTGTAAAATATAACTTTGCGCTTTATTAAGTTTGATGGACTTTGCAAATTGTATTGGAGACAAATGCATTACTTCCTTAAATTTTTTGTGAAAACCTGAGCTACTCATATTAACGATATCAGCTAAATCATCGATACAGAAACTTTTATCAAGATTCTGGTGTAGATATTCTACAGTCCTTAAGATTTCATTAATTTGCCCGCGCTGTTGTAGATGATATTTTAGCATTCCGCCCTGCTCATCACTTAAAATGCGAAAATAGATTTCATCGATCATGGACTCACCTAAAATACTGGCCTCATTTGGATCATCCAGTGTTTTTAGCAGGCGTATCATCACATCCAGTAAACGCTGTTTGAGGGGAGCAGAAAAAATTCCTGAAACATTAGCGGGAGTATCCTGTTGAATCAATTTAGGGACCGCCTGTTTCATTTTTAAAATCATTTGCGAAATACGGTTATGGTCTAACTGGATTACTGCAACCAATAACGGATTTTCAGGACTTGCTTCAATCAATTCACACTCAAGAGGCATAGGTGCAAACAGCGCCATGATATTACCAGGGTTGTAATCATAGCGCTTACCATCAAGATAAATATTTTTCTTACCCTGTGCACCAATAAAAATACAGGGCTCATAAACCTGTGGCAGCAGCTTATAGGGCTCTGACATTTTCCAGGTCTTCAAATTTGGGACCAGAGTCAGGTTCCCACCTTCTTGAGGAGAATGTTTCGCCAATAAATGTTTAAACTCCTGCATTCCCTGGGGTGCGATTTCCATGACATTCTCCTCTTTTTGAATCTGTTTTAATGTCAAAATAATAGCACCATATATGATTATTTATCTATAGATTTAGAGTTTTGTGCAAACAACCTGGAGTTTTGTGTGTTCATAAACCTGGTTTGTTATGGAATGATTCACATCAGAGATTTAAATTCTTTCATCCAGGAGAACTCATAGCATGAGCAGCACAATCAAAACTCTTTATTTAAATGAAGTAATTCAAAATCACACTCAAGATATGACAAACAAGGTTGCCGCGATAACAGGGACTACCAGTGGAACAGGTTTTGTGTGTGCCAGAGAAATCGCCAAATTGGGCGGAACAGTGTTGCTTTTGAATCGTGAAAGCGAACGTTCTGCTGCATCACTCAAACTCCTGAAGGACGAAGTTCCACAGGGGAAGTTTTTCGCCATTAACTGTGACCTGCAGGATTTTTCAAGCGTCAGGAATGCCATCGCCGAGATAGAATCAAGCTATGATACGCTGGACGTTTTATGTAATAACGCCGGCGTGATGGCATTGGAAGATATGGCTACCAGAGATGGCTACGATATCCAGATGCAAACAAACTGTCTTTCTCACTTTCTGCTAACAAAGGATTTATTTCCTCTGTTAAAAAATAGTCGCGAGTCTCGAGTAGTCAATCAGTCATCTATGGCACGATTAGGAGGACCACTAGAGATGAAGTACTTTGGGAAAAATGGTGGTCATTTGGGTGGAGATGGTACTGAAGAGGAAAACACCAGTTTTTCAGGTCCTCGATGGGAACGATACCACCAGACTAAACTCGCCAATTGTGCGTTTACCTATGGATTAAATCAAAAATTAGAAGCTCATGATATAACGCATATCAAAGTGCTTTTAGCCCATCCCGGCCTTGCCTTGACCAACTTACGCTTTACCACCGCCAACAGGGGTGGAATGGATGTCAATAGCCCTATTATGGAAAATGCTCAAACCGCTGAAGATGGAGCATTAGGTATTATCCGTGCATGTATGGATAAAGATGCTGAATCAGGGAACTTCTATGGCCCACAACTATGGGCAGGCTTCCCTGATCTACTACCGCCCGAAGATGAATTGCTCAACCCGAAGAATATTAAAATTAACTGGGAAGGATGTGAAGCAGCAGTTGGTGAGTTTATTTTTTAGTCAGCATTCTTCTAAATGTTCAGGCAGGTATTCTGATTCCAGTGTTAATTGTAGAAAACTGTACTGACTGACAACCTTGTATGGATGGTCCCAGGCGATTAGCAAAGACATCAAAGTTAACAGGATTTAAACGAGTTAAGGCAAGCAAATGATGAGCTGGATAATCACTTAGCTTACTCAAAAATAATACGAGGTCTGAGCTCCAACAGCCGTAACGGCTACATCTGCAAGACCCTGCAAACCGAGACCGAGGAAAAGGCCAGTAGCAGCACCCCTTAACTTAGGAAGTTAACGGATAACTTGATTGATAAACGTCTTGGTATCTGTATCACTTGCACCAAGATCTTGCGCTATACGCGTTAAAATAGTGCGTAGATCGGCACTGGCCAGACTGGAAGGTGTTAAATGCTTATCACACATCATCGCACCAAATGGACCGAAAGTATGTACCGCAGAACGCTTAATGGCATCGATCTGCGATACATCTATTTTTGCATAGACGCCTGATGACATCAAAACCTGATTTGTATCCTGTGACGGCTGCGAAGGGGCACTGCCAGGCTGAGACGCCGGTGAAACACCGGCATCTGCTGCTGCAGTGGTTTCTCCACTGGCAACACCAAACTTACCCATCGCTAGACGCGACATAATAGTACTACTATCAGGCAGATCAAACTGCTGCGCGGGAGGAGAGGTTCCTAAATGTTCGACAATTTTAGCCGAATCAACCAGGAGTAATCTCTCCAGTGCTGCTAACGATTTTAAGACACGGTAACTCAGAAAAACGATCTCCCCTTTTTCAAAACCGATCTGAAAGGAGTGTTGTTTTTCAGTAATGCCAGTAATCAGGCCCGATTTTCCATCACGAAGGTGAAGGCGAAGTAATTCTACAAGTTCTGCATACAATAAATTTCCATCCGCCTTACTCATATTGGGTACTCATTATTTACAACCGGTTAAATAAAAACCTATCAAGAGGATTACCTTATCCCTGTAGATGCTTAAATGCTGCACGTAAACTAACTTGCATACGCTGAAAAGCCTCAGCAAGTTGGCCAATCTCATCGTTCGAACCAGACTCGATGTCGCGATCCAGGTTGCCATGACTAATATCATCGGCGTGATCTGCCAGA
Organism: Gammaproteobacteria bacterium; assembly: GCA_050306135.1. Classification (GTDB taxonomy): domain Bacteria; phylum Pseudomonadota; class Gammaproteobacteria; genus JACNJF01. The sequence goes on along the minus strand of JBNLGQ010000048.1, from coordinate 11,289 downwards.
CGCTTGATCGGCGTGATAATCAGTTGGTTCATCACCAGAGTTATAATACCAACCATCACCAGGATAAGTACAACCAAAGTAATGATCGAGTTAATCGTGGATTGCTTCAGCTTTTGATTAAGATCCTTTTTGGAAACATAAACGGTTAGTTTGCCGATATCCTTATTGCCATTATTAACAACACTTTTTGCTTCAATATAATCTCCATTGATTGCTCCATTAGAAAGCTCAGGCTCGCCATTGGCGCCGCGATTAAGGGCTGCGAACAGACTATCGGTCTCTACATCCCAGACTGTAATTGCGGCGATATTTGTTTCAAGCATTTCCGTTGAAAGAATCTCTTCAACCAAAGTCTTATCCAGATCCCACACAGGACCGATCAGGTGTTTGGAAAGACGTTGCGCAGTGATCTTGGCCAATACGGACAAATCACCGGAAAGCCTGTTCTGTTCAACTATAGTCCTGTAAGTATTGAGTCCCCCCAACACCACGACACAGGAAATAACTACTAATAAAATCATCTTCATACGTATGGTGCTATACCAATGAATTGCTTTGTTGCTCATTAAATTCTCCAGCGAATTAAACTGCTAAAATAGTGTTGATAAGGGTTAGTTACGGTATGTCTTCAAGATTTTGTCGAAAGTTCCATTAGCCCGAATGGTCTTCAACCCCTTATTAAAATCATTAATAATCTCCTGACCATCCTGAATATTTTTCGACCCCATGATATATAAGCCATGTCGTTCTAAAGGGGGTTGCACAAAAGTGACTCTATCGGGACAAAAACCTTCTTTTTCTGCTTCATAACGAAAAGTGTCAAAACTCATAACAGCCATATCAATACGTTTACGATACAGCTTACGGACATTCAGCACCGGTGTGGCTGCAATGTATTTCCGAAGGTACCTGGCCGCATCGAACTCCTCGCTATTAGTATAACTTCTAGTGATTCCGATTTTGTATGGCACCATTTCCTGTAATGATTCATAGCTCTTTTTTGCCAGCCCAGGACGAGCGATCAGCCCTACATCTACATGGTAAATCAAATCGCTATAGATATATTTATTAGCCCGATCTTTGTTGTAATACGCCCCCATAACAACGTCAGACCTACCATCGAGTCCATCCTTCAATGCTCGTGTCCAGGGCATAAATTGAATATTTACTGTATGTCCAGCGGCTTCGAATGCAGCTTTAACCAGGGCACTATTTAACCCATACCCAGGCAGTGTCGAGCTGATATTAGGAGGCCATTCGAGTGTTGCAACGGATATTTCGCGTGCAAAACTGGGGGGAACGATCAAAATAGCCAGAAATAACGCGGCCAGCGCCTTTTTTAAATATCGATACATACGCTTAACAAAACTTATCCCAAAATAAATTGATTTGAATCAGCAGAACTAAATAATTTGACCCGCCGCATTCCTGAAAGTGATTTATAGCACATAAACTAAACAAATAAAGCTCTTAATGTCTGACCCTCATCACAAAATGGCACCTACTAAAGAAGTTAAAACATCATAAGATTAGTTTGAAAATCAGGTAAGAATACAGGACAAATGGGGGCGCTAACTTAAATACAGCAATGCTATATACAATATTCTATTAGTGGCTAGTTCATTAATACTAACCAGGGACTGTTAACACCAGTTGATTATCATTGCTGCTGGAGAGCATTTTTCTTCCAGCTAGGCAGAAAGCCTAAAGGGACTTAGGTAGTAAGGCGAAAGCACGACTCCAGAGAGGGAGGAGGTGGGGCCAAGTTAACTGACTATACCAGCCACTACCAGTGGCACCAACAACGTTGCCATCACTAAGTTGCGGGCATTGATCACTAAGTTGCGGCCATTGTATGCCCCCCCACACCACGCCCAAAGACCAGCCTGTCAATAACACCATACTTAAAGTCGCCAAAAAATTCACAAGGAATCGAGGCATTCCCCAATAATTTATATGCCGCATCCCGTGGAACTCTCCCTCCTTTCCCTTAATCATGACCCAGATCAATAAATTTAAGAAAATAATTGTGATTTTATTTATATTTATCAATATCATTAATTAACATCATTTATCTTTCACTATATCAACAATATTGCTATTAAATGATGAATTATTAATTTTTTTAAAAATACATATAAATCAATAACTTAAAACAATAATTATAAATTTATTAACCTATTAAGGGGTAAGAATCAATGAAAACAATTATTTCCATACTAATCAGCCTAATTATCACCCTGTCCAGCAGCATATCTTTTGCTGAAGAAGTTTCATCCATTGCCAGGGGAGGCAGACTATACGATAACTGGTTTAAGGTAATCGGCGCACAAAAGCCCAAAGAAACTCACCCTGCATGGCCTGCATCCAACACTAAAAAGAAAGGCAATGCCACACACCGCTGTAAAGCCTGCCATGGTTGGGATCTCATGGGTAAAGATGGTGCCTATGCATCAGGCTCCTATAAAACAGGCATTAAGGGCTTGACCAATATGAAAGGTGCAGCTAACTCCAGGATCATCACGGCCATGAAAGATGCTACGCATGGCTTTGCCGGTAAAATGCAAGCACAGGATTTCACCGACCTGGCTAATTTTGTTACCAAGGGACAAATCGATATAGACGCGGTTATTGACCGAAAAACTAAAATGGCTCGCGGCGATAAAGCTCAGGGCGAGAAGTATTTTAATACGGTATGCGCCAACTGCCATGGTGAGTCGGGCCTGAAGCCTAAAGAGATGAAACCGCTTGGCAAATTATCCAATGATAATCCCTGGGAAATCATCCAAAAAATTCAAAATGGACAACCTGACGAAAAAATGCCCGCAATGAGAGCATTTGATTTACAGGTATCTGTGGACATACTTACCTACCTGCAAACACTACCTAAAAAGTAAGCCACATAAGAGTTTGATTATTAACCACATCAATCTCCATTAATTCAATACTGACCGCCCCTGTTCATACAGGGGCGAGTTTCTGGATAGTAATAAAGATGTTTTCAAAAAATAAAAAACGAGTCATTTATACCTTTATAGCAGGAACACTGTTCGGCATTCTTTTCTGGGGGGGCTATCACACGGTAATCGAACAGACCAACACCCTCGAGTTTTGTATTTCCTGTCACGAAATGGAACAGACGGTCTATCAGGAGTATAAAAAAAGCATTCACTATTCCAATGCCTCAGGTGTCAGAGCAACCTGCTCAGACTGCCATGTGCCGAAAGCATGGCTACCTAAAATGATTCGCAAGATACAGGCGAGTAATGAACTGTATCACAAGGTCATAGGCACCATAGATACGCCGGAGAAATTCGAAGCCAAGCGGCTGGAACTGGCCGAACATGTCTGGGCAGGCATGGAACAGACCGATTCTCGCGAATGCCGTAACTGCCACTCTTTTGAATCAATGAACTTTCACGAACAACGTCGAAGATCAGCCGAAAAAATGCAGGAAGTCTTTGAACAACAAACCGGGGAAACCTGTATCGATTGTCATAAAGGGATAGCCCATCAATTACCTGAAGGTTATGGGGATGACGATGATTAAAGCATAAGAAGTATAAAGGCCATATTTTCATATTATCAGCTGAGAAATTCCATCTAGTAATCCCTCATTTACTTTGATATCCGCCAGGATACTGGGTAACCCCTCGTATTATTTACACCTTCATGCATCTCATTCGTGTAAATATCAGAAATTTTTGAGACCTGCCGTTGCCTACAATCTATCAGGAACGGCAGGATTGGGTCGACACCCGCCAAACCAGCTAGAATAATAAATGTCCGCTATATGTAAAACTTGCAGGATAAAATCAAGCCTTGATACACACTACTCCGATAAAATATGAGTCCGCACATAACGTAAACCGATAGAACTTACAGGCAGTTATTGCATAGTCAGCTCACTGCTGAATAATCAGCTTTCCAGGACTTATTTATTAACGATTAGCACCTCTATTCGACGATTCCTCTCACGGCCTTCCTTGCTGTTATTATTGGCGACAGGTCGGCTTTCTCCAAAGCCTTTGGTACTAACTTTATTTGAGGCTAGTTTGCCAATCTTTTTTAGAAAATCGGTGACGGTCTGAGCACGCTTTAGTGACAGTTGCATATTAATTGCATCTCCACCAGTAGAATCGGTATGCCCCATGATTACAATATCTGGATTATCAAAGACGTTGATCGCATCCATGATTTTTTTCAGTAGACCATAGTTTTTCGAATCTATTTCACTATTACCAATCTTGAAATTAAAGGCATGGGTTTCCAGCAATACATTATTACCCTGGCGAAACACATAGGCTTCCTGCTCGCTAAACATATTGCGTATTTTTTTATATCGCTCCTGAGCTTTAAAATTTGCATCCTTGTCCTGTTTGAACTGAGCATCAATAGACTCAACCTGACCTTCCAGCATGACAATATTCTCATTAGCAGAAACCAGCGCATTCTGTTTCTGGTCCAGTTCCGCTATCAGTGAATTAATCCGACCCTGCAATTCTTTGACGACATTAAAGTTAGGTTTATCAAATCCCAGAACCTGGCCGAAAGGTTTATTAATAAGCTCAAGTTGACTCTGGTACCACAGCAATGTGTCTTCGGCGGAAAAATCACGCTGATCAAAACTGATAATCAACTCGGTGATCTGTTTGCTTCTTTCTGCGTAATAAGCCGATAGTGCAGCATGCTCTTGTGCTTTTTTTGTCTGGGTGCGACCAGCTGTCAATATGTCGAGCGCAAGCGCAAGTTCCTCCTCTGCCAGCTTAAACGTTTTTGGTGCATAGTCATCGGCTCGACTCTTTTTCGCTTCTGCGATCCTGGCCCTGGCCTGCCGTGTCGTACTGGTTTTTAAAGCTGATAGCTCCAGATCAGAATAGGCCTTAATCAACTCAGCCCTAAGTTGTTTAGCTTCTTCAATATTTTTCCCTTCAATAGCCTGGGTAGCAGACTTTAACTCAGATTCGAGCCTGTTAAATTTTTCCGGGAAAATGGTTGGCGCATTGGCCTCCACCGTCTTTTGCCTGGCATCCAGCACCTCACGTAAAACCACCTTGCTGGATTCCGCATTGCTGATAGCCAGGCGCAGGTTTATCAAACCATTTTCAGCGATTTCATTCGCCCCTTTCTTCTGTTTGGCTGCATCCTCATAGGCGGTGTTATAATCCTCTACAGCCTGCTGGTAGCCCTTTGGAGCGAGATTCGGCAAGTCTGCTTTTTCAGCGTCAGCTATCATCTGCTTTAATTCTTTAATGGCTGGATATTGTTCAAAAACAGCAGACGGTTCAAGCTCAATGGTTTTACCCGCGCAGGCAGCCAGTATAAAAACTGTGGCGAGTGCATAGAATAGTCGAATTTGGTAGCTCATCGGTTTATCCCTGTATTTTTTGAATGAAAGACAATCACTCTACTTAACCACTATTGAGTTATTTTCTTCCTTATAAATTTTAGTGCCATAACTCCAGACACTATAAGCGTTGAATTATATGCCTCTTATGGCTTGCTGCCATTAGAAATATTCTACTATATCAGCCTATAAAGACTGAATTGCCTTAAAAGCAGTCGCTATTGCCACCCCCGCTCCACAACGTTGGCGTATCCAGTCCTGATTGGCTAATACAATACCTGCTGCATACAGTCGCTGATCGATCACTTCATTCTGATGATTAATTACCTGAAATTTTTCATTCACCATAACTCCCGAGCGATTGACTGCATGCCCCTCTGGGTCGAAATATTCAACATTAAACCATTGACTTCGATTATCGGGCTGTTGAATTGGCAAACCGATTAACGTTTCACGCAGCTGATTCTGGTCAGCTGTTAATCCCCCAGATAAAAAACGTCCACTGGCAAGCAGAATATTCTCTGCCTGTATATTAACAGGGCCATAGTGATCCTCATGGCTAAGCTGAATATGTTCTTCACTAAAAGTAACTGCTGCTACTTTTTGCTGAGTGATAATCGTTGCCCCTTTTGCTGCAAGCTGTTGCTCCAGCAATTCACGAAGTCTTATGCCTGGTACAGCTGGCGGTATGGTTGGTATCTCAAAAATCGGTAAACCGATCAGCCTTTCCATTTCCCGGTGGACATGATCAGGACTATGTATTCCCAGGATGGCTGGTAAGGCTATATATTCGGCTTCTCCCGCAATGTCTTTTATTTGATTCGCCAGTCTTTCTCTTGTTTCAGATACTTCCAGTGACCTGGCCATCACTTCAGGATACACCTGAGCACCACTTTCCATATCCGGGAAAGCAATTTTCTGTGCTCTTAAGCCCGGCCATTGAGAACTCAGGTTCGCGATGATTTCCTGCGCACTAAAACCTTCTAAACCGATAAAATCAATAAATAAAACACGGGCAGCGGATATCCTGGCCTGGATAGACTGGTTCATGCTAACAGGGATACAGAAGGTTGGCTTAAAGGTACCGGCAGGAGACAACGCTTGCAGGTTTTTGTTTGAAGGCGCGGTGTAGTTGAGTTCCATATCATTTAATGCACTGACAAACTCAGTAAATGCTGTTCGAATTTCCTCATTACTGAGTTTACTATAGGGGTGATCCGGTTCCTGTTTACGCAGGTGATCCAGTCCCTTCCAGGGATCATCGATGACATCAGTGTGATCAATTCCCAATAAATCCAGATAACCTGAGGTATAAGCAAGCGCTCCAGTATTTCCGATCTGTATGGTTTTAATGCCTCGATTGAGCGCAAAAATTGTTGCTGCACAGCCTGCTATACCCGCACCAACCACGGCAAGTTCTGACTGATAATGACGTGTTTTTTTAATCATTTGTCTTTCGCCGTTACATCTTCTTTACTAGTTTGCTTATTATTCAGCAGATCCAGCCCCATCAGTCCACAATGCATGGTTTCAGCCAGTTCTACCTGTGCCATTTGCTCTCCCCACAAAACAGGTTTAATCCCCTTAAAGCGCTCCTTAACAAAATCTCGCATATGCCTTAAACCTTCTTTATTGTTATAAAAGTTTTTATCGTACAGATAGGAAGTTACCCGCATACCGCAAAACGCACCCTGACAGCTACCCTTTCCTATGCGACTACGCAGGCCAATGGCTTTGACGGTCATCTCTGATTCCCTGCCCGGTGACTGAGCGATCACATCATCCACCACCGACTTAGGAACCATTTCGCATTCACACAGTATTAAATCGCTATTGTCGTGTTGTTGATACCAGTGTCGCGCAGCATATCCCGGCTCGGTCCAGCGCACTCTTTCATCTTCGGGTAATGCTTCGCTGGCGGTTTTACAAACACGGGTATTGCCCAGCCTTTGCGCAACGAGGTCAGCTGTTTTCTCAGCCATCAATCGAAATGTGGTGAGCTTTCCACCCGCAATAGTTGCCAGGTTGGAAACACCCTGGGTGTTATGGTCAAACAGCGTAAAGCCCCGGCTAGCCTTGCGCCCATTAGTCTCTGCTTCAGATGACATCATTAAGGGTCTCACCCCTGAAAAAGCCCGAATAAAGCGAGTGTGCTCAAGCCCGGGTATCATCGCCGCTCCCTGTTTTAATATTCGATCAACTTCCGCAACTGTCGGTCTGATATTTTCCAGACTATCCAGGTTATCCGAAGTGGTGCCGAGTAAGGAAACCGTTCCTCCTGGTACCAGAATATCACCATCTGCAGCAGGCCGAAGTCGATTGACCACACCATTGCTGACACGAGCGTTACTGATAATCAAGGTGCCTTTTGAATATAACAACTGAACATCGTGACACCCCGCAAGCTCTGCAACCATCTTAGACCAGGCTCCACTGGCATTGACGAACTGACTGGCACGAATCCTCAGACGTTCTCCTGTTTTGTGATTCAGGCAGATTGCAGCCGTAATCAAATTGTCCGATTTCTCAAAACTGATCAACTGCATATGTGGCAGGAAATCACTCTCGGTCAATTGCTTTGCATGCTGCACATTGGCCAGTGTAATTCTAAAGGGGTCAATGCTGGCATCCGGTACTTTATAGGCGGCTATTATTTTACCGCTTAAGGTTGGCTCAAGCTCTAATGCCTGCTGCGCACTGAGCTTATCACAGGCAATACCAGCTTTGGCACAATGCCGGGGAAACGCTGCTGCAAACTCTGGGTCGTCGCCTTCAACTGCGACAAACATGCCGCCACAGGGGTCAATCAGACCAGCTGCAATATTTTTTAAAATCTCACCTTCCTGACGACATTCAGCTGCGGTTTCTGTATCACTTGAGGCATAGCGCCCTCCGCTGTGCAGCAACCCATGATTGCCACCAGAAGCCCCAGCATTTAAATCCTTCTTATCTATCAACAGGCAGTTGATACCGCGTAAAGCCAGGTCGCGCATCACCCCCGCACCACTCACGCCACCACCGATAATCAGTACCTCGGTTTCCAGTTCGCGATCAATTTTATTCATCTGGATGATTCTCCATTAACGCTACGTCTATTAAATCAGGCCCCAGGTATTTACGTTCGTTTTCACCCAGAATACCCAGCGATAGACAGATTAATGTCCATAGATGAATCACGTGATAATCCCCGCCGTAGTGATGGCCAAGATCTTCTATCTGCGAATGACAGTTATGGCAGGGTGTTAATACATAAGTCGCTGCGGTGGATTTGATCTGATCGAATTTTCTTTTGCCGTAGGCTCTACGTTGTTCATTCATACCGGCCTGCAGGAATCCACCACCGCCACCACAACAGTAATTAGCACTTCGACAGGGCTGCATATCGATGAAGTTCTCTTCACCCACCAGTTTTTTAGCGACATAGCGTAGATCATCCGCAGCAGGATCGCCTATTGATTTGCGGATCAACTGACAGGGGTCCTGCAGGGTGAACTTGATACCTTTGCTATTCCAGTCCGAATTAACCGGAAGTTTGCCTTCGCGTATCCATTGAGCATAAAACGTTACCAGGCTTTCCGGTTCAAAATCTGCCTGTAAATTAAATCGCTCTACACCTTTCCACAGGGTGTAAAAGGAATGTCCGCATTCGGTATTCACCCATACCTTACAACCCAGCTCATTTACCGCATCCACCCGTTGTTTGACCATTGATTTCCATTTGTCATCATCACCAGTAAACATACAGAAGTTTTCAGCTGCCCAGCCCTTTGATGCATAGGTCCAGTCAGCTCCAACATAGTCAAATATTTTCCAAAGTGGCCCCAGCTCTTCGGGCTCTGCAGCGGGTTCGCGTGAGTTTTGATTGACGAAGAAGTAGGCCCCTTTTTTATCCATCGGTGCCTTAAGTTCTTTAAAGCGCGGGGATTGCTCTTGTATCTCTTCCACCGTTTCTTCAACAATCTCAATGAAATCTTCGGTTTGCAGCCCCATCGCACTGGTGCCTTCAAAGCGCATCTGCGCCTCGCAGGAACGCATAATGCCTTTGGGTTTTTTATCGTCTGGCCAGGCTGAACGTGCCAGACCAACTAGTACTGAGACATCGATATTCATCGGACAGACATGAGCACAACGCTGGCACTGGGTACAGGTCCACACCCAGGGCGTCGTCGCCAGCTCTTCATTCATGCCCAGCATTGCCATGCGTATAAAACGACGCGGATCCATTCCATCAAAACCAGATGCAGGGCAACCGGATGAACATAATCCACAGGCCAGACAGGCATCGTAGTTAGCTCCTTTCGGTAATAATTCCCTGGCCTTACTCATAAAATCAATCAGCATTGGCGCCTCTCGCATAAGGTTTTTCTATTTGTTGTTCGTTTTCAGAGAAAAAACGAACATTTCAACCCTCAAAACAGTGAGGAAATGAATTTCTAGCTACAAATACTACATCATTTATAGTAATTGATGTCGTAATTTTCCATTTTTGTTGTTTTTTTTAAATTTTTATTTTCATTCGAATAATTTTTTTCTTGCATGTGAAAATTTATTGAGTAATATCCCTAACCCACCACATACAACATAAATAGATACATAGGAGGATTTACGTGAATATAAAACGATTACCCATTGCTGTGGGCGTCGCAATACTGGCTTTTCAATCCGCAGTCTCTGCTGACATGGCAAACGCCAAAAAGTGGATTGATTCTGAATTTCAACCCTCAGCTCTATCCAAAGCAGAGCAAATAAAAGAAATGGAATGGTTTATCAACGCCGCTAAACCATACAAGGGCATGGAGATTAATGTCCTATCCGAAACCATACCAACCCATGAGTACGAATCTAAAACACTCACCAAGGCTTTCGAAGAGATTACCGGTATCAAGGTCAACCACCAGTTACTCGGTGAAGGTGAAGTGGTACAGGCCGTACAAACCCAAATGCAAACAAAACGTAATCTGTACGATGCCTATATCAATGACTCCGATCTGATCGGTACTCATTCACGTCTGCAACTGGCGGTCAACCTGAGCGACTGGATGGCTGGCGAAGGTAAGGATGTCACCAATCCAAATCTGGATATTGATGACTTCATCGGTAAATCTTTCACTACTGGTCCTGATGGCAAGCTTTACCAGCTTCCTGACCAGCAATTCGCTAACCTGTACTGGTTCCGTAAGGACTGGTTCGACCGTCCTGACCTGAAGAAAAAGTTCAAGGCCAAATACGGTTACGAGCTAGGCGTTCCCGTTAACTGGTCTGCTTATGAAGACATCGCCGATTTCTTTACTAACGATGTGAAAAATATCGACGGCACACGCGTGTATGGTCATATGGACTATGGAAAGCGCGCTCCTGACCTGGGCTGGCGTATGACAGATGCCTGGTTATCTATGGCTGGTGCAGGCTCCAAAGGTCTACCTAACGGTATCCCAGTTGATGAATGGGGTATTCGTATGGAAGCAGGCAGCTGTAATCCGGTAGGTGCATCTGTATCCCGCGGTGGTGCAGCAAACGGCCCTGCAGCGGTTTATGCGATCGATAAATGGGATCAATGGTTACGTAAATACGCACCTCCAGGCGCTGCCAGCTATGACTTCTACCAGTCTCTGCCTGCATTGTCTCAGGGTAATGTTGCACAGCAAATCTTCTGGTATACCGCGTTTACCGCATCTATGGTTGCCCCCAAATCTGAAGGTAACAATACCGTTGATGATGCGGGTAAACCACTGTGGCGTATGGCACCTTCTCCACACGGTCCTTACTGGGAAAACGGCCAGAAACTGGGTTATCAGGATGCTGGATCCTGGACACTGTTCAAGTCCACACCAGTTGATCGCCGTAAAGCAGCCTGGTTATACGCACAGTTCGTGGTTTCTAAAACCCTTGACGTAAAGAAAAGCCATGTTGGCCTGACCTTTATTCGTAACTCAACGGTTAAC
>JBNLGQ010000047.1:0-59036 GCA_050306135.1 Gammaproteobacteria bacterium | reverse complement strand
CGCGAGGTACAGTGGTAATACGGGGTGGATTCGATAGCGATTTGAGTTTTCCGTGCTTGGGGCATACCTCACTCCTTTGAGATTGACGAATGCATTGAAAATAGAAAAGAAGGGCTGTATTGTCAACTTTTATTTATGGGTATCCGTTAATAACTTTTATGGGTGTCCGTTAATAACTGTCCGTTAATAACTGTTAATAACTTTCCGTTAATAACTACTGTTCGTGCCGCTTTGGTGAGAGCTGTGGCGCTCGCCTTTGAGGCTGGTCATTAGGGCACCAAATTCATGAGATATAAATGTACAAGAAAGTAAATAAAGATAAGCTTGATTTCTGGCACAAGTTCTTAGGAATCATTTCCTCGATAATTAAAATTGGTGGATTTATTTTAGCCGTAATAGCTGTTTACAAGGGGGGGGATCTTCTTATTGATAAAGGGACTGCTATTTCGGAAGTTGATGCCCAAGAAGCTAAGTCAGCCCCCGTAATAGAAAAACTTGATGAAATAGGTTCGCACGGCGTTGAAAATATTGAGCCAACGCAGGTCGCGCAAGTAAAAGAGGTTAAGCTGTTGCCCGAGAAAAAGTTGACTCACCCATCACCCGTAAATAATAGCCCCTCTTGGCTAAGTGAAGATATGTATCAGGCAGATGCTTGGCGGGTAAAAATGAAAATCGACTGCCTCCATAAAGGCAGGTCTTGTGGCCAGGTGGAATTTAGAGAGCTGAATTGTGCTGGCACATTAACTTATATCGGACAAAAATACGGTAATTTTGTTTTTGAGGAGCATATTGAATACGGTTCTTGTGTCAAAGGTTGTGAGTTACATCTGGCAGAGAATGGTTATTCATATAAAGAGTTCTGTAAAGGAAGGTACGAAGGCGGTGGTCAACTTAGTTACTAACCTTAACATTGGCCCTAACAAGGCGGTGTTGTCGCCTTCGGCTGGGACTGCCATTCCGCTAGCGCTCCATGTCAGCCCCAAACCGCAGCGTTAGGCTAAATAAATTTATGGCTTAAATAAATGGATACAACAAAAGTTGAATACACGGCAGAAGATCTTATTGCTCACGTTCTTCAAAGGCATGCTCTCTTGGTTGCTAAACCAAAATTCGATCGTGAAGGCGCAGATTTATTGGTATTTGCTGAGTTGGCAGACGGTGTAAAGTTTTGTCGTATTCAGTGTAAAGGGCGTACACTTATCAACTCGGATACAACAAATATAAAAATACCAAAATCATATGTGTCACCATCTTTTGTAGTGTTTTTATTTGTAGATACAGGGGTAGTAGAAGATATTAATCTTTATTGTTTTTTTTCCAGTGATATCGAACAATGGAAAACAACAAGTAAAAATTATGTTCTCAGTATTAGTAAGGGAAGTCTGCGTAAGAAATTAGATTTTTATAAATTTGACGAATCAAAAATAAGAATAATTAAAACAGTAATAGAGAATGCAGAATCGAAAGGAGAATTCAGGAGAATTGTTTATATGAGTGGAAACGTACAAGCTCCACTCCCAGTTATAAAAGGTTCAGGCAGTGTTACAGTTAAAAAAGCCTAACAATCATCTTCACGCGGAAATTTTGTTCCGGGCGCCGCAAAATCCCGGTGAGTCGGGGCGTTAAGCGTAAATACCAATGAGACCATCAACTAGAATAATGTACATCGAGTACAAAGGGGATGACGGACTGATTGGCTCAGCTAGAATAGGCCGAGTTAAGTTTTCCAAATCTGGAAAGTCCATTCACTATAATGGAAAGACTTTTGAAACTCTGAACGGTACGGGATTTAAGTCAAATTATTTCGATGTCGAAACCGGTGATCACTATTGGGTTTCGGGGTGTCGAAAAGATGGCCGTGATGCACTCTATAACACCACCGCAGAAATAGATGATGATGTACGAGAAGAATACTGGGTAGATATTCGAAGCATGCCAAAAAATTCTCACATTTCTAGCATCAAAGTTAGGAGCAAGTATTGAATATCGTCACGCTTAACAAGCGCAGGCAGACGGAACGCCTTTCCGCTAGCGCTCGCAAATTCCCGCAGAGCGTGGCGTTAGTTTTAATAATAAATCCATAGCAGGAGAGATTCAAATGATTGATTTTATTTCGCTAATCACAATCGGGCTTGCCTTTTTTGTTGTGGCTGTATCACCTGGTCCAGCAAATATATCCAATGCGACAGTTGCCATGAGCAAGGGCAGAAATATAAGCCTTGTATATGGTGCTGGTCTTTCATTTGGGCTCTTAATATGGGGCATAGTTGCCGCAAGTGGAGTGGGGGTTATTTTACAGGGCTCAATATACTTACTGATGCTCCTGAAACTGTTAGGCGGATTTTATCTTTTATGGTTGGCTTATCTTTCGTTTAAGTCTTCATTAAAGAGGCAGTCTGAATTATCAAAAGAGCAGCCTCAAGAATCAACATACTGGAAGTGGTTTTGGAGGGGGTTTATTCTTAATTCATCCAACCCTAAAACAGTAATGGCCTGGATGGCGGCCTTGTCCGTGGGCATGGGGTCTAATAACGACGCCTTGTCGTTGGTTGCCGCAGTAGCAATCTGTATGTTTGTTGGTTTTTTAGTTAACGTAATGTATTCAATACTATTTTCGATTAATGGGGTGATGAATGGTTATAAGAAAATGAGTCATTGGGTTGATCGCCTGGTATCCGGAGTTTTTGCGTTAGCGGGTGTTGGTTTGCTGAGGTCGGCGTTTAATCGGAACCTTGTATAAAATTAACAAGAGACTGTGATTAAAAACCAGTCGTTGAACTCCCGGTTTTCCGGTGATTGCGTTAGCTTTTCAAGCAAAATTTACTATTACTATCAGTGGGTTAGTACAAAGATTATCTGCTTCAACGAGCATCTGGATGTTTTATGTAAGATCTTTTTTTGCTTAAGTGTCCAATATACCAATGCTTATGCGTCATTAATATGTCAGAGACGCTTGTTTTCTCTGACACAACCTTATTAATCTATGGAGTCGCTATGAGTAACAAAACATATATGTGCATACTACGCAGTAAGTCTGGCAGTTGTGAGAAGCCTTCACCATCTGAAATGGAGCAAATGTATGCGAAATATCAGGAATGGCAAAACAAATTCACTGACAATATTGTCGATATGGGGGGTAAGCTCAATGATAGTGGTAGTGTTGTTAGTCAGGATGGTGTAACGGATGGTCCATTTATTGAATTAAAAGAGATCATTGGTGGTTATATGATGCTACAGGCTACTTCATTGGATGAAGCGGTAGCCGTGATAAAAGAAAGTCCGATGATCGCTGACGCAGGCGTGAGTATTGAAATCAGGGAAATTTTTACACCTTGAAGCAATACGCTCTAGTAGAGCACTTTTTTCGCCACGAGTATGGTTTTCTCGTGGCGTCTTTATTACGTCGTGTTGGTGTACACCATATTGATGCTGTTGAAGATGCTGTGCAGTATGCGTTGATGCAGGCATTAGATTGCTGGTGTCGAGACGATATTCCAGATACACCTTCAGCGTGGTTGTATCAAGTAGCCTATCGTCAGCTGATGTCAGAGTTTCGGAATTCACAACGGAGAAAAGAACTATTAGCCGAGCAGGTGGTTTTTGCAAACAATGTATATGCCGAACAATCTGAGATACCACTTCCAGGCGAGATGGGCGATTCATTGTTACGCATGCTATTTGTTGCCTGCAATAACGCTATTCCAGTTGAGTCGCAATTAGTATTCACATTAAAAAGCTTATGTGGGTTTAGTGTTAGAGAGATCGCATTAAGGTTGTTTATTACCGAGGCAAATGTTTACAAGCGTTTTAGTCGCGCAAGGCGATACCTAAAAAGCCAGCCTGTTGAATTAGATAAATTAACTAATACTGATATGGTAACTCGATTGCCAATGGTACACCGTGTTTTGTATTTGGTATTTACCGAGGGACATTTATCCTCACATACTGACAATGGCATCCGTAAAGACTTATGTGAGGAAGCTATTCGGTTAGTGTTATTGATTTCAGAAAGCACAGCAGGTGATGCACCTGAAACATATGCACTATTAGCATTGATGTATTTGCACCTTTCCAGAATGAGCGCCAGGCAGGACGATGCTGGAGCGTTATTGTTACTTGAAGAACAAGATCGCAGTCAGTGGAATAAACGATATATGGCAATTGGACTGGGTTATTTGGAGCGATCAGCTCAGGGTCAGAATTTATCCAAATACCATATAGAAGCAAGTATCGCTGCAGAACATTGTCTGGCGCCATCATTCAAGCAAACGCGATGGGATAAAATTGTCGCATCATACAAATTATTGGAACGCGTAGCACCATCAATGCTGCACCAATTAAACCGGGCTATTGCTATAGCTGAGTGGAAAGGTCCTAAGGCTGGACTGGCTCTATTAGAATCAATGGATATTCCGAAGTGGCTCAATCAATCTTATCATTGGAGTGCAGTTCTAGCAGATTTGCAATACCGCTGTGGCGAAACCGCTTTAGCTCAAACAAGTGCTGAACAAGCGATACAAAAAGCGCCAACGGATGCTATTAAATATTCGTTACGTAACCGACTGGAAAAATACGGTTTTTGCAATATACGAAACATTAGTTAGGTTGCCACATAGGGTTTAATAAAGTGAAAGAAAGATTAATGTTATTTCAGTACAGTAAAAATTGAAAATCTATACACACCTAATTGGGAATGATGCTATTTATTTCAATCAAAGCTATCAAGCGGGTCAAGAACGAAGTGAAAAAGTGCGTGCGCCTTACCCAGAATGTTAGGAGAAAAAATGGAACCTAAAATATCAATAAGTATTGATGTATCTGACATGGAAAAAGCTACATTATTTTATTCAGAGGCATTAGGTTGTAAGAAGGTCCGTACTGGTGATGATATCACTGTGTTAGCTGCAGAAAATGCCACTATCTATTTATTAAAAAAAGAATCAGGCACTAACCCATTACTATCTGGTGCAATAACTCGAAACTACAAGACACTGGACGCCCATACATCTTGATTTTGTCGTGGATAATATCGATGAGGTCTTGGCTTTTGTCCTAAAGAATGGCGGTTCACATGAGGGTGGCGAATCAGGTGACTGGGGCAGTATTGCTTATTGCGCAGACCCATTTGGGAATGGTTTTTGTTTGGTGGTGACTCAAGAGTAATGAGCGCATCATTCTATCAAGGTGCTCCTATGGAAAATTTGTTTGCTGTCGCTCTCAAATTCCACCAGAGCATGGCGTTCAGGCGGTAGAAAAATTAAAGTGATATTTTGAAGGGAAATAAATGATTAATACTTCTGAACAAATGCGATCCTACATGAATATTTTTCTGGCTATGCTCTAAAAGTACAATGCTAGAAGCGCGTCATGAACAATGTTATTTTTTTATGTTTTAATTTTTCTACACCGTGGTGATGAGTAAACAAATATTGGTACTGAAAAATATTTTTGCACTACTGTTGATATCTATGGTAACTACTTGGACTCAGGCGGTTGAGATAGTTTTAACAGAGGATGGAATTAGCGGGCTAAATATAGGCGACGATGGCCTTGTATCCGTCAAGGAAGTATCAGATTCATTTCCCGAGTTTTCGGTGTTATTAAGTGATGGATACTGGGAAGGGCCAGGTTTCGACTTGTTGACGGTGGTTGATAGTAATGGGACATTTGTGTTTTCAATAATTTCATACAGAGATGTGGACGAATCAGTTCAACGAGAGAAATTTCCAATACACAAAATATATCTTGGAAATGGAATTCTAGATGAATACGGCATCAAAGTAGGAGATGAAATAAGCAAAGCATTTTCTGTGCGGGGAAATGATCTTGTGCTCGTAGATAATCACCATGATAATTCATTGGGTAAAGGACGCATATATTATATGTTTGACTTTCCTTTGACCAAAGAGGAGATTGAGATGCAAAATGGAGTGAATTGGGGATTTGCAAAATCAATACAGGATGTAAAAGATAGAAATCCACCTATCACAAATGTGGTTTGGATAAATTGGCCATAGCAACTCATAACAAAGCAAATCACATGGACCTTTCCGCGCTACAAGTCGTCCGAGCTGCGGGCGTTAGGTTTCTTCACTCATGAAAGTATTCGTCACTTGTTTTGCCATCGCTGTATGTTTTAGTTCTGGCATTTCTTTTGCCGCTTGTGATAGAAGCAAAACTACAAGCACTCCTTCTGCGCGCTTTACGCTCAATGAAACCATGGCATTCGATCAAAAAACAAAACTTACCTGGAGTCGCTGTAGTGTCGGCACCGTATGGAAAAACGGCAAGTGCTCTGGTGCGGCAAAGCTTATGAGTCTGGGTGAGGCCAAAGAATATGCCAAAAAACTTGGTGGTGGCTGGCGCGTTCCGACCATTGAAGAGTTGTTCAGCATCGTCGAACAAAAATGCAGCAGCCCAGCCATAAACTCGGAAGTTTTTCCAAGCATCAAAGATTTGGGGGAAGGTTCTGCGCCTTACTGGAGCACTACGAAAATCAAGGAAATACCTTCACTCATCTACTACATCGATTTTATTAGTGGCGAGGCCGATGCTCATACCAAGGGGTTTGCAATGGCTGCACGTCTAGTTCGTGGCGGCAAGTAAAACCATAATTCCCCCCAGAAACCTAACCCGGCGCTCAACCCCGTTCGCTTCGCTCTCTAGACGCTGCGCGATAAAGCCGCGCAGCGCCGGTTAGCTCTACGTGTGTGCCGGGCATGGCACTTAACTAGAGAGGTGTAAGTCCTCTTGCCAGATATTTGAAGGCTCGAAGATTAGTCGAAGGGCAAGGACGTCACCATGAGATTGGGCTGAAGGAGAGGTTTTTGCTCCTGCAAAACCTGCATTTCCACCATACATGGTGGTCAGGTTCAAAACAAAATCACAGGGCGATGGACAAGAACACAAAACATAAAATGGGTTCCAAAAATATTTCCCAAAAAGATTTCCAACGTATGTGTATATTGCTTGTTTCAAAGAGTATCTTAAGGGGAGTCTTTCACTATGAGTTCTAAACTTTGCATTGGTATTATCGGCGGCACGGGGCAACTAGGTGGCGCTATTGCACATGGTTTGCTCAGTAATGGGTTTGTTTCCCCTGAGCAGCTTTGGATTTCCAGTCGTTCGGGGCCTTCACAAAACGGCTTTGAATCTGAAGCCAGTCACGGCATACAGTTTACAACCACCAATCAGGATCTTATCGATAACTGCGATATTGTGATACTTGCTGTACCACCACATCTGTCATCATCTCTTAGTATCCAGGCCGATGGCTCTGATAGTCGGAGTTGTTTAATTATTTCGGTGATGGCAGGCGTAACATTAGAGCAGCTTCAACAGCTGTCGGGTTGCAGTCGCGTTATTCGAGCGATGTCCAGTCCTGCCGCAGAAAAAGGTCTTGCCTACTCCCCATGGTTTGCCAGCCCCGATGTGACCGCTGAAGACCGGCAAAACACTCGCAGTGTATTTGAGGCATTTGGCCAGACAGATGAAGTGTTTGACGAACAACAGATCGATCACTTCACCGCCCTTGTAGGCCCTGTGCCGGGGTTCGTAGCCTATTATGCTGACTGTATGGTGAATTACGCAGTGGCTAATGGTATCCAGCCAGCGATTGCAGATCGTGCGATACGGCAGCTTTTTCACGCCAGTGGGGTTGTGCTGGCAGAGTCAGCGGCTTCGCCTGGAGAGCAGGTTAAAGCCATGATCGATTACGCTGGGACCACTGCTGCAGGCTTACAGGTGATGAAGGCTTCACCGCTTGCTGCCTCGATTGCAGAAGGACTGAAGGCTGCTTTCGAAAAGTCCCTGTCAATTCTGAAATCTGATAAGGTTTGAAAACGGCGGCGATACATTGAGCTGTGAAGAATTAAGCTCAGCGACAGCTCATGTGATGGCGCGGCTCAGGATTATTGATATCCTTATCCATGTAAAATATCGGGTTTACTGTAGGACAGCTGAGGCTACTATCTAAGGTATGATGAAAAAAATTATAATTACTGCTTTCTTATCCATGGCCTTTATATCATCTGCCTTCGCATCTGCAGATGGTAAAGCTTTGTATCAATCATTATGTGCCAGCTGTCATGTACCTGAAGGGCAGCCCACTCTGGCACCGCCTTTATTTGGCGTGAAAAATCATATTATGGGCAGCTATCCCGCGCGCGAAGATTTTGTTAACTATGTGGTTAACTGGGTGAAAAAACCGGATGCTTCGCGTTCACTGATGCCCGGGGCGGTCAAACGTTTCGGGGTAATGCCGACCTTTCCTTATGCAGAGGATCAGCTGCGGGCTGTTGCTGAATTTATTTACGATACTGATTTAACCATGCCGGGCTGGTATCAACAGCATTATCAGCAGCAGCACGGTACACAGCCGATAAATACTCAATAAGTCTTAATTGCTGGGGGGCCAGGGCCTCTCAAGCTCGCTGTCTATCCAGGATTGAGTCCAGGCGTCAGGCTGTGGTTTCCAGTCACGGACTTGCAGCGCTTCGAAGATTCTCCTGGTGGAAATGGTTTTACCTTTTTCGGTAATACCCTTACGGATTAGCGCAGAGGATGCCGGCTGGCCTTTGACCCACATGGATTGAATCAGGTATACCCAGCGTTCATCATAGTAGGCAACCTGAGTGCGCATGGTGACCTTTTCGAAAGCCCGTATGCGTCGACGATACCGAATAGAGTTACCCGCAACCACCAGTCCCCATTTTTTCTGCCTTAGTATCTTGCCTAGCCCTGTTCGAATGGCCAGATTAAAACGCCCAAGATCGTATAGCGTTATTATCCTGCCATTGTTCATTTCCATAAACATATCCAGATCCCAGGGCATACAGTAAAAACTGGTTTCACAGATGCTGTCGACAGTGACAGGCTTTGAGAGTACCCCTTTAATCGATGAATTGATGAATCTTATGAATGGGTACATTAGGGCCTGTTAACAGTAATTTGATTGACACTGCTGGAGACCATTTTTTCTTCCAGCAAGGCAGAAGGAGCGCTGTGTAGTCGTTCTACATAAGCGAGTGATAACGCCGCTGGAGGAAAAATGGTCCCAGCCCTTCGGGTTGTGGCTAAAGTACCGCCACTCGTTGTTGCTCGTCGTTTATTTGGAGTAACCAAACTTCTCTCCTCGCGCCTAGATTGGCGGTATTTTAGTCATAACAGTGACAATCAAATTACTGTTAACAGGCCCTAGGCTCTAAAGAATGTTGATTAGTGGTCCATCACCAGGCGGAAGAAGTCTACCTATTGGCTGTAGAGATAGCCCAGCTGCATTTACCGTAGCAAGGAACTCTTTGTCGGCACCTGCTTCAACAGCTACCAGTAATCCACCTGAGGTCTGAGGGTCGCAAAGGAGTTTACGCTTACTGTCTTCAACGGGACCAATCTTGTGACCATAACTGTCGAAGTTTCGTTGAGCGCCGCCGGGTGAGCAACCCATTTCCAGATACTCTTCTACATGCGGTAGTTTAGGTACGGCATCATAATTAATCTCGGCACGAACACCGCTGCCATCACACATTTCACGCAGGTGCCCGAGCAGGCCGAAACCGGTAACATCAGTCATGGCTTTTACGCCGTCCAGTTTTCCCAATGCGGCGCCTACCTTATTAAGCTGACACATGGTTTCCGGGGCTATGCGCTCATGCTCGGGTTTTAGCTTCTTCTGTTTCTGTGCGGTGGTGAGAATACCTATGCCGATGGGTTTGGTGAGGTATAGATTGCATCCTGCTTCAGCTGTGTTGTTCTTCTTGAGGTGTTTGTTTTCCACTATACCAGTAACGGCGAGTCCAAATATTGGCTCAGGTGAGTCGATAGAATGCCCACCTGCTAATGGGATTCCCGCGTCTTCACAGGCGGATCGGCCTCCATCGACTACCAGACTGGCAACCTCAGGCCCCAGCTTGTCGATAGGCCAGCCAAAGATAGCGATTGCCATCATAGGACTGCCACCCATGGCATAAACATCGCTGATGGCATTGGTGGCAGCAATGCGACCAAATTCAAAAGGATCGTCGACAATCGGCATAAAGAAATCGGTGGTACTGATCACGGAGCGGCCGTCATCCAGATTAAATGCAGCGGCATCATCGCTGGAGTCGTTGCCGACCAGCAGCTTTGGGTTAGGAGAAATGCTAAAACCGCTATTAAGGATTTGTTCCAGCAGATTGGGAGCAATCTTGCAGCCACAGCCTGAGCCGTGGCTGTATTCGGTCATGCGAACAGGTGGTTTGTTTTCGATGTTCATTGAGAGGTTATCGCTTCAGGAGCCAGTTTGAAAAAGCGCGATCTTAGCATGAAAAACTCTGCTTCGAAGTAGCTAAAAAACAACCGGATGGGTTTATGTAGCCTTGATTCCGATGGGTTAAAGAGGATTGTTGATATATAAGCCTTATAAAAATATGGTTATTTAATTGAAATAGGTCAAGTATGAATAAAGTAGTTAATTTTCAATCACCTATGAATTTCTACTTATCCTGTCAATTAAAAAGTTTCCACTTGATATGTTATCTGGAAACTTAATAACCATTTTTAAATTAAAATAATTGCGACTTTTTTCACTAACTATTTGATTGCTCGTAATAAAACTACTTTCCGCATGGTTATTGCAATTATGTTCTGAATTGGCCTGTAAATGACAGTAGTTGCGTACTGCATCTACTCACCGGAGGAAGACTAGTAGTGGAAAAAGAAATTGACTTTTCAGAAGTAGAAAAACGTCTGGGTGTAACCCGTAGAACCTTTCTTAAATTTTGTACTGGCGTGGCGGCATCATTGGGTCTGTCGACCAATGCTGCAGTTGCAATGGCGAATGCTGTGGCTGACCCCAAGCGTCGCCCACCGGTCATCTGGCTGCATGGCCAGGAATGTACCGGACCTACCGAAGCTTTATTACGCTCCGAACAACCGAGCCTGGAACACCTGATACTGGATTTGATTTCGCTGGATTACCATCAGACACTGGATACCGGCGCTGGTCACAATGTCGAAGCGATTAAAAAGCAGTCGATGATAGACAATAAAGGTAAGTATCTGCTGGTTGTCGAAGGAGCTATCCCGGTTAAGGATGGTGGCATCTATTGCAAGATAGCTGGTGAGACGATGCTGGATCTGACAGTTGAAGCCGCTGAACATGCTGCAGCGATAGTCGCTTATGGATCCTGCGCCAGTTGGGGTGGTGTGCAATCGGCATCACCCAATCCCACAGGTGCTACTGGTGCACCTCAGGTGCTAAAAGATAAAACGGTGGTGACTATTCCCGGTTGCCCGCCTAATCCGGCTAACTTTATAGGTACCGTGCTGTACTTCGTAACCTATGGAAAATTGCCACCTATCGATGATAAGGGGCGTCCCAAGTGGGCCTATGGTCGTCTGATCCATGAAAATTGCTACCGCCGTCCGCATTTTGATGCGGGTCGTTTCGCTACCGAGTTTGGTGATGAAGGCCATCGCAAGGGTTACTGTCTGTACAAGTTGGGTTGTAAGGGGCCAGAGACCTACAACAACTGTCCCTCTCTTGAATACAACAATATTGGTGGTGGTGTTTGGCCTATCGGTGTAGGTCATCCTTGCTTTGGTTGCTCTGAAGATGGGGTGGGGTTTAATAAGCCGATGTTTAGTCTAGCTGATGTGATTAACCATACTCCACCCAATATGTTCCCGGCCATTGAAACGCGTGAATCCAGTGGTGGAATGTCAACGGGCGGTGTAGCCCTGGTTGGCGCGGCCGTCGGTGCAGTAGTCGGGGCCACGGCAATAGGTGCGAAAAAGCTGGATCAGAAAGAAAAAGACCAGGCTTAGGGGGCGTTATGAAACGTAGAGATTTTCTCAAGGCAACCCTGGGCGGTACCGCAGCAACACTGTGCAGTACTGCCGAGGCACGCCCAAATCTGGAGCCGGCCCCACAGGCAGTCGGTATGTTATTTGATTCTACATTATGCGTAGGCTGCAAGGCATGCGTCAGCAAGTGTAAGGAAGTGAATGATATGCCAGCGGTCATCGATCGCGATAACACAACCTGGGATTCAGCACGAGATCTGTCTGGCGAAACACTGAATGTGATCAAGGTGTACAAGGACGGTAATGCCAAACTGAAGGATTCTGAAATCAACGGTTTCTGTTTCGAAAAACGCAGCTGTATGCATTGTGTTGATCCGGGCTGTGTATCGGTCTGCCCCTGTACTGCCATGCGCCATGACAAGGTGACCGGTATTGTTACCCATCATCCTGATGTGTGTATAGGTTGTCGTAACTGTATGATGGGGTGTCCTTATAACGTGCCACAGTTCCAGTACAACGAATTATTCGGTCAGATTCAGAAATGTCAGATGTGTAACCAGGCAGGTGTTGAGCGTATCAACAATGGTCAGATGACCGGCTGTGCTGAAGTCTGTCCAACGGGTGCTACATTGTTTGGCTCGCGTGAGGCTCTGCTACAGGAAGCAAAGCGTCGTATGCAGTTGAAACCCGGTGAAACCTATAACTATCCGCGTGGTGATGTACGCAATCCGAATAGCTATCACGAAAAAGAAGTGCCAACTTACCAGCAACATGTCTGGGGTGAGAAGGAGGCCGGCGGTACTAATGTGATGCATATATCGGCGATACCTTTCGATAAGCTGGGTATGCCGCCGTTGGGCGAACGCTCGGCAGCATCAGTCGCTGAAACGGTGCAACATTCCGTTTATGGCTTTATGGCATTACCCGCACTGGCACTTGCAGGCCTGACCTATACGGTGAGACGCAATACCAAAGATGACGAAGAAGGAGGTGAGCAATGAGTAATCATCAGGCGTTAGGTGGACGCATATTCACATTGCCTTTTCTCATACTGCTGGCTATTTTCGCGTTTGCATGTGTATTTATGGTGGAGCGGTTTAGTTCCGGTCTTGCTTCGGTGAGTAATCTGAATGGTGGTTTCGCCTGGGGTATATGGGTGGTCTATGATGTGGTCATAGGTACGGCATTTGCCTGTGGTGGATATGCATTGGCTTTTATGGTGTATGTGTTTAACAAGGGCCAGTATCACCCATTAGTACGCCCGGCAATACTTGCCAGTCTGCTCGGTTATGCGCTGGGTGGCTTTGGCGCCTTTTTTGATATGGGACGCTTCTGGCAGTTCTATGAAATCTTTATGCC
The DNA here is from genome assembly GCA_050306135.1 of Gammaproteobacteria bacterium. Taxonomy (GTDB): domain Bacteria; phylum Pseudomonadota; class Gammaproteobacteria; genus JACNJF01. The sequence continues at coordinate 45,893 of JBNLGQ010000047.1, read as the reverse complement.
GAGCAACTGGAACTTCAATTCGGTGATGCTGGAAGTGGGGCTTTGTGTAGCAATCTATATCATTATCCTTGCCCTGGAATTTACTCCAGCCCTGTTAGAACGGCTGGGGATGAAAGGATTGTTGAAAGCGCTGAATAAGGTTTTGTTCCTGTTTATTGCGCTGGGTGTCCTACTGCCAACTATGCACCAGTCTTCACTTGGTTCACTGCTGATTGCAATGGGCCATAAGGTTCATCCTCTGTGGCAGGTGCAGCATATGCAACCACTGCTGGCTCTATTAACTGCATTGTTAATGGGTTTTTCTATTGTTATTTTCGAGGCTTCTTTTTCCGCCATTGGATTCAGACGTCCCTCTGAAGCATCGTTACTGTCAAAACTGAGCAAGGTTATTATTGGTCTGCTGCTGGTGTTCCTGTTAGTGCGTTTTGTGGTGTTGTTGATGCAGGGCAAGCTGGGACTTATCTTCAGCGCTGACTTTGCATCACTGATGTTTGTTATCGAGACAGTGCTCTTCATCGTGCCTTTGATCATTCTGTTATCACCAGCTAGACGAGAGCGCGGTAGCCAGTTATTGATTGCTGCAGTCAGTCTGTTGATGGCTGGAAGCCTGTATCGATTCGATGCTTTTCTACTCACCTTTAACCCGGGCCCGGGTTTCAATTATTTTCCATCGGTACCAGAGATCGTAATTACGCTGGGCATTATTGCCTTCGAAATCATGGTTTACATGGTACTGGTTAAGATTTTGCCCGTCATGCATCGCGAAGAGCATGCATAAACATAGGAGATTTATTAAGTGACTACACGTATTACAGTTGACCCAATTACTCGTATCGAAGGGCATCTTCGAATTGATGTTGAAGTGGATGATGGCAAGGTGAGTAAAGCCTGGTCATCCGGCCAGATGTGGCGCGGTATTGAACAAATTCTGATTGGGCGAGATCCTCGTGAAGCCTGGTCCTATACTCAGCGTTTTTGCGGAGTTTGCACCACGGTGCATGCGATTACTTCAGTTCGTGCAGTAGAGAATGCACTGAATCTGGAAGTACCGCTGAATGCACAGCTAATTCGCAATATCATCCAGACCGCACATGCGATTCAGGATCATATCGTGCATTTCTATCATCTATCCGCAGTAGATTGGGTGGATGTGGTGTCTGCTCTGGATGCAGATCCGGTAGCAACTTCCAAACTTGCCGAGTCTCTATCCGACTGGTCTCTGAATGGCCCGCATGAAATGAAAGCGGTACAGGAACGCCTGAAAACCTTTGTCGGTAGTGGACAGCTGGGTCCATTTGCCAGTGGTTACTGGGGGCATCCTGCTATGAAGCTGCCACCAGAAGTAAATCTATTGGCTGTGGCTCATTATTTACAGGCGCTGGATATCCAGAATCATGCAAATAAGATTGTTGCAATTCTTGGCGGTAAAAGTCCGCATATTCAAAATGTTGCCGTAGGCGGCGTGAGTAACTCTATCGGTCATGACGCACCCTCGGTGTTGAATATTGAACGTCTGATGCTGATTAAAGGCTTTATCGATAAGCTGGATCACTTTATTAAATCAACCTATATGACTGATGTTCCTGCGATTGGCGCTTTCTATCTCGACTGGGCTGGTATCGGCGGTGGGGTGAATAACTACCTGACCGTTCCAGATTGTCCGGTGGATACAGCCGGAACTGAATTCCTGCTGCCGGGTGGTTATATCGATAATGCCGATCTGGCTACCATGAAGCCAATCACAACCTTTGGCGATGCCTACTTCCGTGATGGTGTGGCTGAGAGCTCAAAACATGCCTGGTATAAAGGGGACGCAGCCCTGCATCCATGGGATGGCGAAACTGAACCTGACTACACAGACTTTCAGGATGACGGTCAGTATTCATGGGTTAAGGCGCCAACATTTTATGGCAAGCGAGCAGAAGTTGGGCCATTAGCAGATGTACTGGTTGGTGTGGCCAGTGGTCATGATGGTTATACCAAATATCTGAACCAGTGTATGGATATCCTTAAGGGTGTTTCCAAAAATCCAGATATCCCCTTGACGGCCGTACACTCTACCATTGGACGTCACGCAGCGCGTTCGATCCGTTGCGGGGTGATGATCGATACACTGCATGATCTCTGGCAGCGACTGGTAGACAATATTGGTACCGGTGATCTGGATACTTTCAACGCGCCGGTTTTTCCTAAAGAAGAGATCAAGGGGGTCGGTTTCCATCAGGCCCCACGTGGCACGCTGTCGCACTGGGTAGTGATTGAGAATGGCAAGATCAAGAATTATCAGGCCGTGGTACCCAGTACCTGGAATGCAGGCCCACGCGATGCGGATGGGCAGATTGGACCTTACGAATCATCATTGATGGATAACCCTGTTGCTGACCCTGAAAAGCCGCTGGAAGTATTGCGTACTGTACATTCATTCGATCCCTGTATTGCCTGTGCCATTCACATGGTTGATACCGAGCAGAAAGAAATCGTTAAGGTTAAAGCACTGTAATTACGAGGTCTATCAATATGGGGCAGAGTGAAAAAAATATACTCGTTATCGGTATGGGTAATGTACTGATGCAGGATGAAGGTGTCGGAGTTCGAGCTGTAGAAGAGCTGGAAAATCGTTATATTATTCCACCTAATGTCAACGTAGTGGATGGTGGGACTACCGGCATGGAGCTCTTTGAGCCTATTCGTAATTGCGACCAGCTACTGGTTGCAGATGCGATCAATACCGGTGATGCCTATGGCACACTGGTGCGTATCGCCAATGAAGAGATTCCCGCATTCTTTCAAACCAAGATATCCAATCATCAGCTGGGTCTTTCTGACCTGTTAGCCTTGTTGACGCTAAAAGGTGAGGTGCCTGAGCACGTGGCCATTATTGGTATGGTGCCACATTCTCTGGAAAATAAGCTGGGCCTGACTGAAGAAGCCGAAGCAGGTCTTGATGCAATGATAGCCATGCTGGTTTCCGAACTGGCAGATATGGGCGTTGAGCTGAAACTCAGGGATGAGAGGATTATTGGTCACTGGCGCCGTGAAGCTGAGCGGGAAGCGGCATGTGCATAGGCGTACCGATGCAGGTGATTGAAGCCGGTGATCTAATGGCTTTATGTCGGGGTCGCAATGGTGAAGAACATGTCAATATGATGTTGATAGGTTCTCAACCTGAAGGTAGCTGGGTGCTCAATTTTCTGGGTTCTGCGCGTGAAGTAATCTCTGAGGAAGATGCAATCAATATCAATAAGGCACTGGATGGATTAACTGAAATCATGTCTGGAGCAAAAGATGTGGATATTGACCAGTATTTTCCCGGACTGGGAGGGCAGTAATGAGCGACTTGCAGCAAATCAGCGATACGATGGAGCAAACCTTTAAGCGTATTCATATAGAGAATATGCAGGGTATACCGATTCTCAATCCTGCGATTGAGGTACAGGCACTGGGTTTTCAACAGTGGCAGGGCCGAGTGCTGGGCGTGATCATAACACCATGGTTGATGAATCTGGTATTGCTACCTGCAGAGGGCGAAGACTGGAGTCAGATGGAGCTGGGGCATAAGCAGCCGCAGGAATTTCCTTCGCGAAGCTATAAATTCATGATCAATGATATTGAGGGTGTTGGACCCTGCCAGACTTACTCACTGTGTTCACCTATGCGCGATTTTATCAGCCACGAGCAGGCGGTACAGGTAGCGCAGGATTTTCTCGATGACCTGATGATCGAAAAAAAGCCAACTGAAGAGGATATGGTGGATGAAGAATTACTGGGTCGAGTGATGCGAGGTGAAGATACCTCAGATATCGATCTTAGCCAGTTTGATGAATATGACCCTGTACAGGATGAATCGGCAATGACTCATGAGCAGGCGGAAGTTCAGGTTAAGGTTGAGAAAAAACTATCCCGTAGAGATTTGTTGCGAGGAAACCTGGCGGGTTGATCATTCAGCTCGGTTTATCAATCATGTGTCGTGAATGAATAAATTAATGGTCATTACAGATGATGAATGAATTGGCTCAATTCGATCCACTTCTGCCATTTGTGTAAGCCCCTGAGATTAACAACACTTAAAAACATCGATTCAAAATCAGAGGTCTGGCTCTTTATCATATTTTAAGAAAGCAACTTCTAGGATACTTGTTTCACAGGCCTTAGCTTTCCTTGCTCCATAGTGTCTTTCTAACAGGTGTGCGAGTTCCTTTCACTGGGAATTGCTCCTGCATTCCCAGCACTTCAACCATCCCTGGCGGTCGTACTTGACCAAAAAAGAGGAGCTAAAACAAAATTGACAGGATCAATTTTGAACTGCTCTACTGGCCCGAAGGGTGGAGGGCAGGGTGCCCGGAATAACGACATCCCGATTCGAGTGGTATACGGCTCCCGAAAATCGAACTATTTTACACAGAAAATTGCTCGGCTCCGGCATCCTGCTTCGCCCTACCTCCTCCTTACCTGGAGTCGTGCCTAATTCGTGGTTCATTCTTTTGCGTCATAAAATTAACCACGAAAATCAGGAAAGAGAACGAACCTTGTCTTCGCCTGCGCACCTGTCTATAAAGCACGGCCTCATGTTTCCTGCGCGACAGCGCTGCGCTTGCGGAGAGGAATCTCTGTGGTATGTGAAATTGGAAACGGCATCGCCGTAATCAATAAATACATCCAGATCATGTGCGCATTTATCCAATCACTCTGGGCTTTTCACTTAGCGCTGCTATGCTTTTAAATGTGTACTTAATCAATAATCAACACAATCAATTGCTGCGGCCCATGTATTCCATACGCCAGGGTCTGTTCTATATCAGCAGTTTTTGACGGCCCGGAAATCAATAAGGCATTGCTTGGCATCTGTTGTGCCCAGTTCTGTTGTACGACAATCTGAGCGAAAGTTTCATAAATGCTATCCGCTTTGACCAGTGCAATATGTACGGGTGGTACCAGTGACATCAGGCGTGGTTCGGCTGGGGTTGGCCATACAACCAGGCTGCCGGTTTCTGCGATAGCGCCTAATGTTCCTGTAAGGCCTACATCTACTCTTTGAAATAACTCCGGTTTCCAGCTTTCGATGGATTGATCGTATTCTCTAAACTGTAATGATTTATTAGCATTGTCTTTTAGTAATCGAGCTTCCTCAGTATCACCGATCAAGATGTTATGTAATCCACGCTCGGGTAGTTGCTGGTTGATCCAGTCGACCCAGCTTGTCCCTTTCAGATTGATGACTTCGGTATGCACTTCGCTCATGCATTTTGTAAAACGCTGTTCTTTTTCTTCCTGACTCCAGCCGTAAGAGGGTAGATAGCGTTCAGGGGTTGTGCTTTCTGGCTGACGGCTTTCGCGTAAACGGGCCAGGATGGATTCGCGTGCATTACTCATTTTCAAAGCCCTCTTTGCGTGCCAGTTCCTGCAGGCTGTTAGCGGCTGGTTTTGGTGCGCTTCGGTAGTGCGTCCATACTCCTACACTGGATGGTGTTAGAAAGCGTAGTCGTGTGGCAAACCAGCGGAATATTCGATACATAGCTGGATGGGCATACAGGGTTTTCCAGATAGTCCAACTCATTAATTCCCTGTTTTTACGCAGACTGCCTTTGCCTTCGACTTTGGCATCCGATCTTTGTGCATTGACTGATTCTGCACGCAGGCGATTGATCAGTTTTGGGAGTGGAATACGTACCGGACAGACTTCGCCGCAGGCGCCACACAGTGTACAGGCTGAGGTGAGGGTACCGATTTTATCTATGCCCATGCGTTGTGGTTCGAGTACGGTACCAATAGGGCCGGGGTAGGTAGTGCCGTAGGCATGGCCACCGAGCTGTACATATACCGGGCAATGATTGATGCAGGTGCCACAGCGTATACAGCGCAGGGTATCGAGTAATTCATCATTCATACGGATTTCAGATCGGCGGTTATCCAGCAGTACCAGATGTACCTGCTGTGGACCATCTTTTTCACCCTGCTGTCGCGGGCGGCTGATCATATTGAAATAGGTGGATATGGGTTGCCCGGTAGCGGTTCGGGTCAGGATATTCAGTAAGGGTGGAATATCTGATAATTTCGCGATGACCTTTTCGATGCCGGTAATGGCAATATGTATATTAGGGGCCGTAGTGGTGAGTCGACCATTACCTTCGTTCTCGACCAGGCAGATGGTGCCGGTTTCAGCTACGGCAAAATTAACGCCGGAGATACCTGCATCGGCATTGGCGAATTTGTCACGCAGTATCTTACGCGCCATGGCGGTCATTTCTTCGATGTCTTCCGAATAACCCAGCTCTGGATAGTGTTTATGAAACAGTTCGGCAATCTCTGTACGATTTTTATGGATAGCGGGTGCAATGATATGTGAAGGTGGCTCATGCGCTAGCTGGATGATAAATTCTCCCAGGTCTGATTCGATGACTTCTATATCGCGTTTTATCAGGTATTCATTCATCTCCGCTTCTTCAGAAACCATCGATTTACCTTTCACCAGAGATTTGGCATCTGCTTTTTTGAGAATCTGGTAGATGATTTCATTGGCTTCGGCACCATTAGAAGCCCAATGAACCTGTATGCCATTCTCGGTCATTTTGGCTTCCAGTTGTTCCAGTAGCTCGGGCAGGTTCTTTAATGAATAGGCGCGTATCGCGGCGGCCTGATCACGTAAAGCCTGAAGTTCGATGTCGTCGCTTAATGACTCGGCACGCTTTTCCATCAGACCGGTCATTGCCGTACGGAAGTTTCGTCGCGCCTGATCGTTGTGCAGGGCGTCGTCTATGCGGCTGCTAAAGGCTTCAGTTTGATTCATAACAACGCTCCAGTAAGAATTCAGCAATATGCTGGGTATCCGGGCCATTGCCCTGTTTTTCAAAAGCGCCACCGATATTCATCAGGCAGCCGCAGTCCTGTGAAATCACACGCTCGGCTCCTGTTGCGCGCAGGCTGTCGGTTTTATCCTTAACCATTGCTCCTGAGATATCACCCTGTTTCACCGCGAATGTGCCACCGAATCCACAGCATTCGGGTTTGCGTTCCTGGGTTAGTACTTCAACCTGATCTAACTGGCCAACCAGCGTTTCGATATGTTGTGCCACACCCATTTCGCGACGTGCTGAGCAGGAGGTGTGAATGGCAACTTTGGTAGGTTCACCAAGATCCCTGAGTTTTAGTTGCAGTGTATTGACCAGAAACTCAGTGAGTTCATAAGTACGTGAGGCAACCTCTTTTGCCTGAGCTTCATCAGCTTGTTCTGCAAATAGTTCTGGCCAATGGTGTTTGATCATTCCTGCGCAGGAACCGGAAGGAACCACAACGGGGATATCTCTGGGAAAACAGCTTAATAGTTGGCGTGCTACTTCGAGTGCTTCGTCACGGTAGCCTGAATTAAAGGCTGGTTGACCACAGCAGGTTTGGTTATCTGGGTAGATGACACGGACACCGGCCTTACGGATCAGTTGCATGCCTGCTAATCCCGCTTTGGGGTAGAGCAGGTCGATCAGGCAGGTGCCAAAAAAATAGATTTCCTGTGGTTGGGACATTATTTAGACTCCGCAGGGTTAAGGATGGATGCCTGACGCAGGAAGCGCTCATGGCGTGCCTGTTCCTGGTCAATGCTTTGTAAAGATTCTTCAACAAATGCCAGATGGGTTTGCGCAGCATGGCGTGCTGCATCCGGGTCTCCCTGGATTACCGCCTGCATTAGTTTTTCATGTTGATCGGATAGAGGTTCGAATACTCGGGGTATCGAATATAGCTTATCCAGATTGTGTTTGATGGTGCGCTGAAGTACCGTGAACAGGTTGCGCATAGTGTGTAATAACACAATATTATGCGAAGCTTCAGTGATAGATAGATGAAAGGCAGCATCAGCCATTGCTTCATCCATAGGGTTCTTGCTATTGTGATGCAGGCTAACCATGCGTTCGAAGGCTTTCTCGATATTGTAGCGATCTACATCAGTCGCTCGTAATGCCGCAAAATAGGCTGCCTGACCATCCAGCGCATGGCGTACCTCAAGTACGTCATAGCGAGATTCAGGATGGTTTTGCAATATTTCAAGTAAGGGGTCGACGATGCCGTCTTCCAGTGTTTCGCTGATATAGGTGCCGCCTCCGTGACGCGAGGTCACCAGGCCTTTACTGGCGAGATTTTTAATCGCTTCGCGTAGAGATGGGCGAGATACACCCAGCCGCTCCGAGAGTTTTCGCTCGGCAGGCAGGCGCTCTCCGGGTTTTAACGAGCCATCCGCAATCATCTGCTCTAACTGAGTAGTGATCTGATCAGACAGAGTGGTTTTCTTCATTTATTTTCCTATTTATTTCCAGTATTGGTAAGACCAATTTACTGAATTGTATCTGTTTAATCCTTTGTTTCAAGCATCAGGCATATAATTTTTAATTCTTTAGCCCGTTCCGGGCAATTAAATCGTTTAATAAATTATTAATAAATTATAAAACATTATTATTAAACAATAAGTTATATGTGACAACAAGGAAATAACTGTTACTGAAATTCATCTGTAAAAGGATTAAAAGACTTTTGGGTTTCTATTAGCTCTTGACTTCCTGAAAACTTAGCAACAGAATAAATTGGACTTACCAATTTACCAAATGGTTAGTGTTGGCATTTAATTCAAAAAATTAAACAACTTGAGAGGAAGAAAAGAATGAAGAAGTCCTTAATAACATTGAGCAGCGTTGCTGCGTTGACAGTGATGCTGTCAGCGAGCCCTGTTTATGCAGCGAAGAAGGTATTACTTAAGGTGCCGGTCTGGTTTGGTACTCATTTAACCGGTTTAGGATCTACACCAAAATGGCTGGCGGAACACGTTAATGAGTTATCTGGTGGTTCGGTTAAGATCAAGATTTACGAGCCTGGCAAGCTGGTGCCACCCAAGGAGATGCTGGAGTCGGTATCCAAGGGGCAGGTAAACGCGGGCTGGACAACACCGGGCTACAACACCGGTTTACTGGGTCAGAAAGGCGCTATCTTTTCTGCGGTTCCCTTTGGTCCTGATGCACCAGAATTTCTGGCATGGGTGTATTACGGTGATGGCCGTCAGTTATGGCAGGAAGTTTATGATAATGCCGGATACAACGTACATTCGATTCCCTGTTCAATTATAGCGCCTGAAACCTCAGGCTGGTTCTCCAAGCCCATAGACAAGCCGGAAGATCTGAAAGGCCTGCGTATGCGTTTCTTTGGTCTGGGTGCACTGGTAATGGAGAAGCTGGGTGTTTCCACTTCACTACTGCCCTCCAAGGAAATCTTCCCCGCACTGGAAAAAGGGGCAATTGATGCTACTGAATTTTCTATGCCAGCAATCGATAAGCTGCTTGGTTTTTCCAAGATCCTGAAATACAACTACTTCCCCGGATGGCACCAGCCAGCCACTATGTTTGACCTGATTATCAATAAAGATACCTGGAATGGTATGGATAAGCAGCAGCAGGCGGTAGTGGAAATGGGTTGTAAGGCAGCGATGCTTGATGGTCTGGCATTAGGCGAAGCGATCCAGTTTCCGGTGATGAAAAAGAATCTGGAAAATGGTGTAGAGAATCGTTACTGGTCAGATGAAATGCTGGGTGAATTCAAATCCAAATGGGATGAAGTAGTTGCCGAAGAAGGCGCTAAAGATCCTGAGTTCAAACGTATTTATGACAACCTTCAGGCTTTTCGTGCAGATTATAAAATCTGGAACGAATGGGCCTTTTTACCACGTCCTGGTACAAAGCGTATTGCAAAATAAGTGCTCGAGATTGTGTGACGGTAATGATTGATTACCGTCACATTTTTTCAGTAAAAATTATATAGGGGGTTGGTATGAGTGCGTCAAGTCAGCAACAGCAGCAATATCAAATACCAGTAGTAATGTTTTTAAATTCCATTGTGAAGCGAGTGGCAGAAACTACTGCCTGGTTTAATGTATTACTGGTAGGCGTGATACTGGTTCAGGTCGTGTTGCGATACGGTTTTAAACACGGTCTGGTGCCGTTAGAAGAATTAATCTGGCATCTTTATTCCATTGCTTTCATGTTTGGCATGGCCTATTCCATCACCAACGATTCTCATATTCGGGTAGATATTGTGCATATGAATCTACCGCGTAAGACACAACATATTCTGGAAATACTGGGGATTCTGTTTTTATTGATGCCTTTCCTGTGGGTGCTATTTGATCATAGCCTGAGCTGGGCTATTGAAGCCTTTAGAGTGAATGAATCCTCAGCCAATCCCACCGGTTTACCTTATCGATGGGTGATTAAATCGGTAGTGCCAATGACGATGGTATTAATGTTTATTGCTGCTTTGGCACGATTAATTCAGGAAGTGTTGTTGTTGATGCATATGGGTAAAGAACCGGAAGAGCTCTATCCGGGCAGAGTCTCGGCGATGCGAAGTTTCTTTCATCTGAAACCTGCAGACCAGGATCAGAATTCAAGCGATGGGGGAGACTCTAATGCATCTTGAACCTGAAAATTATTTAGTTATCGCGATGTTTGTAACCTTCATCGCGCTGTTATTTACCGGCTTTCCCGTAGCCTGGGTACTGGCAGGTGTAGGTATAGGCTTTGCTGGAGTTGCCTACTGGACAGACAGCATGGACTGGACGGTTACTGGTCTCGACTACAATACCTTGGGATTACTCACCGGTCGTATCTTCGGCATTATGGATAACTGGGTGCTGGTGGCATTGCCTATGTTCATTTTTATGGGACTGATGCTGGACAAATCCGGTGTTGCCGAGCGCATGATGTTTTCCATGCAAAAGCTGTTTGGCAGAGTCAAGGGCGGACTCGCTATCACTGTGACATTGATTGGTATTATTCTAGCAGCTTCGACAGGCATTATAGGGGCCTCAGTGGTATTGTTAGGTGTGATGTCGATACCTGTGATGCTGAATCAGAATTATCATAAGCCACTGGCTTTAGGCACTGTAGCTGCATCGGGATGTCTGGGTATTCTGATTCCCCCATCAATTATGCTGGTTATTATGGGTGATCAATTGGGCGTATCTGTTGGTGATTTATTCATGGGTGCTGTATTCCCCGGCATCATTCTTGGTGTTTTATATATTGTGTATATCTTGATCTATGGCTGGTTGAAGCCTGAAAATGCCCCCCTGGCTCAGGACTATAAAGAAATTCGTTTGCAGGATGTTATGCAGGTAATGCTGGATATTCTTCCTCCCGCGATATTGATTCTTGCAGTATTAGGGTCGATTTTTATGGGTATAGCTACGGTCACAGAAGCTTCAGGTATTGGTGCATTAGGTGCGACCCTGCTTGCAGCTGCATATAAGCGCTTTAGCTGGACAGTGCTGAAAGAGGTTGTATTAAATACGATGAATACCTCAGCCTATATCTTTGCGATTTTTGTGGGTGCTACCGTGTTTGCACTGGTGCTACGTGAGTGTGGCGGTGATGAGTTGATTGAATCTGCGCTACATGGACTAGGTCTGGGCCCGTACGTATTAATTGGCGTGGTTTTGTTGATGGTGTTTGTACTGGGGTTTTTCCTGGACTGGATTGAAATCAGCTTAATTATGTTGCCTTTACTCAGGCCTGTCATTGGCGGACTGGATTTACAGGTAGACGGTTATGGCGTCGTTGATAATCCGAATCTGGTGTGGTTTGCGCTGCTGGTCGCAGTGACATTACAAACCTCTTTTTTAACGCCTCCCGTCGGTTTTGCGCTTTTCTATCTGAAAGGGGTTTGTCCACCTGATGTTAAATTGACCGATATCTATCGTGGGGTCGTGCCTTTTATCGTATTGCAGCTGATTGGTTTGGGACTGGTGTTTGCATTCCCGCAGTTGGTCACCTGGCTACCTTCGGTGGCTTATGGAAATTAGCCATGAGCCAGCACCCACTCATTGATGAGTTGATTCAGATAGTGGGCAGGCGCTATGTTTTAACGGCTGTCCAAAAAACCGAGCGTTTTCGCAAAGGTTTTCGTTCTGGAGAGGGCGAGGTGCTGGCGGTGGTTCAGCCATTAACCCTGCTGCAACAATGGCAGGTTTTAAAAGCCTGCGTTGCTGCAGATAAGATAGTGATTATGCAGGCGGCGAATACCGGTCTGACCGAAGGCTCTACACCCAATGGGGCCTATGACCGTGAAGTAGTATTGATCAATACACGGCGCATGAACGCTATCCAGACGCTGGATGAAGGGCGGCAGGTGATCAGTTTTCCGGGGTCTACATTGTTTGCGCTGGAGAAACTGCTGAAACCCTTAAAGCGACAGCCTCACTCGGTGATAGGTTCATCCTGTATTGGTGCTTCTATCGTGGGCGGGGTTTGCAATAACTCAGGTGGTTCACTGGTTGAGCGCGGTCCCTCCTATACTGAGTTGTCTCTATATGCACAGATTACTGCTGAAGGTGAACTGGAGCTGGTGAACCATCTAGGTATTGAACTGGGTGATAGTGCCGAGGAGATACTAACGCGACTGCAAGCGTGTCAATATTCGCTTGAAGATGTGATTGAAAATCCGGGGAAAGCATCAGATACAGAGTATGAAAAAAGGGTGAGAGATATACAGGCTGATACGCCTGCACGCTTCAATGCAGATAAATCACGTCTTTATGAATCTGCTGGCTGTGCAGGCAAGCTCGCGGTGTTTGCAGTACGTCTGGATACCTATCCTATGAACAAGCGTGAAAAGGTTTTCTATATAGGGACCAACGATAGCGCAGATTTGACTCAGATCCGTCGTCATATACTCAGCCAGTTCAATACGCTGCCAGTTAGTGCAGAATATCTACATCGAGAGATTTACGATATTGCCGAGGTGTATGGTAAGGATACCGTATTGATGATCGACAAACTGGGTACTGATAAATTGCCCGCTATGTTTGCGATTAAAGGTGCCATAGATGCACGTTTAAACAAGCTTTCATGGCTGCCTAAAAATCTGCTTGATCGATTATTACAGCTGTTAAGTCGACTATGGCCTAATCTATTACCAGAACGAATGCAGGAGTGGCACAAGCGTTTCGAACACCATCTTATTCTGAAGGTACATGATGAGGGGATTGATGAAGCAAAAGAATATCTGAAGCTGTTTTTCTCGTCATCTGATGGCGCTTACTTTGAATGTGATGATCGAGAAGCACGTATTGCGGGGTTACACCGCTTCGCTGCTGCCGGGGCCGCCATTCGCTATCAGGCGGTTCATCATGATAAGGTTGAAGAAATACTGGCGCTGGATATAGCACTCAGGCGTAATGAACAGGACTGGTTAGAAAAGCTACCTCCTGAGATAAACGATAAGATTCTGCATCGCTTGTATTACGGACATTTTCTGTGTCATGTGCTGCATCAGGATTATATTGTCAAGAAGGGTGTGGATGTTAAAACCCTCAAAAAAGCCATGCTGGAACAGCTTGATCGTCGGGGCGCTGAGTATCCGGCGGAGCATAACGTGGGGCATCTTTATAAAGCAAAACCGGATCTGGCAGATTTTTACCGCAAAATTGATCCAGGTAATTCATTCAACCCTGGTATTGGCCAGATGTCGAAACTTCGCTTTTATCGCGATTAAACCTGATGTACAGTGCTGGATAATTAGCACTGCGTTAAATTTCAAATAGCAACTATTGGATAAAACCAATAAGCATATTAAACCCAGAGTAAATAAGCTTAATAAATATAATTAATAGATGTATGTTAATTTATTGATAGTATGCGCGAATAATAAACTCGGCAGTAAAAAATTAAGAATACGTCAGAGGAATATAAGGGCTTATAAAAGTCCACTATTAACCGGCCGGAAATGGTGATCCCATCTCACGGAGGTGCATAAACTGATCTCACATGTCAGCAAGCGGATACACAATCGTAAGCAGGTATAAAGTTTGTCCATCTCCAGGCTAAACCAAGTTGGAGAAGACATGAGCAAGATAATCCAGGACCTCGATCCCCAGGAGACGTTTGAGTGGGAAGAGGCTATTGATGTTGTTGTTGAACGTGATGGCAGTGAACGCGCGCAATACCTGTTGTCAAAAGCCATCTATAAAGCCTTTGAGGCTGGTGTCGAACCCCCTGATACCGTACATACTCCTTACGTAAATACCATCCCAGTTGAAAAGCAGCCGCCTTATCCCGGTGATCTAGAAACTGAGCGTAAAATTCTGCGCGCATTGCGCTGGAATGCAACGGCAATGGTGGTAAATGCCAACCGTAAGCCTGCTGAACCGGGTGGCCATATTGCCAGCTTTCAATCTTCTGCAATCATGTATGAAGTCGGTTACAACCATTTCTGGAAAGGCCCCAACCACCCGAATGGCGCAGATATGATCTTTGTGCAGGGGCATACTGCACCGGGCACCTATGCAAGAGCCTTTCTGGAAGGTCGAATTCATGAAGAACAGCTGGAGAACTTTCGTGTGGAAGCCGGCGGTAAGGGGCTGTCGTCTTATCCTCATCCTTATTTAATGCCTGACTTCTGGCAGTTTTCTACTGTATCCATGGGGCTTGGTCCCATCATGGCGATCTATCAGGCGCGCTTTTTGAAATATCTGGAAAACCGAGGTCTTACGAAGAAAGCCGATAAGCATGCCGAGGGTCGTAAGGTGTGGGCATTTCTGGGTGACGGTGAAATGGATGAGCCACAATCGCAGGGAGCGATCTCGCTGGCATCTCGCGAAAAACTTGATAATCTGATCTTTGTGGTTAACTGTAACCTGCAACGTCTGGATGGTCCGGTACGTGGCAACGGTAAAATTGTACAGGAACTGGAAGGCAACTTTAAAGGTGCCGGCTGGCAGGTCATCAAGGTGTTGTGGGGTTCAGGCTGGGATCGTTTACTGGCGCGTGATACCAACTGTCTACTGCATCAACGCATGATGGAGTGTGTGGATGGTGAGTATCAGAACTTCAAGAATAAGGGTGGAGCCTATGTACGCGAAAACTTCTTTGGCAAATATCCGGAGCTAAGAGAAATGGTTGCGGATATGACCGACGATGAAATCTATTATGATTTGATTCGTGGAGGTCATGATCAGGAGAAACTGTTCGCCGCCTATACTAAAGCCTCGCAAACTGAGGATCGACCCACGGTTATTCTGGCTCATACGGTTAAGGGCTATGGCATGGGTGAAGCGGGTGAAGGTCAGAACATCAGCCATTCACAGAAGAAACTCAGCGCCGATCAATTGAAGAAAATCCGCGATCGATTTCAGATTCCGGTAGATGATGCTACGGTTGAAGCGGCTGGGTATTATCGGCCACCTGCTGATTCAGTGGAAATGAAATATCTGCATGAACGTCGTCAGGCCTTGGGTGGCTATCTGCCCAGCCGTGCAACTAAATTTGAAACTCTGAATATCCCCGATCTATCTCTGTTCGAAACCCTATTGAAGGATTCGGGCAATCGAACCATGTCCACCACCATGGCTATGGTACGTTTAATGGTTGCCGTAGCGCGTAACAAGGAAATTGGCCCGCGTCTGGTACCCATTGTTCCTGATGAAGCGCGTACTTTCGGTATGGAAGGTATGTTCCGTCAGGTAGGTATCTACGCACACGAAGGGCAGAAGTACAAGCCGATGGATTCAGAAGATATCATGCCCTACAAGGAGTCAACCAGTGGACAGCTTTTACAGGAAGGTATTAACGAAGATGGTGCAATGTCTTCATGGATTGCTGCGGCAACTTCCTATGCCAATAACGGTGTTATGACGATTCCGGTGTACATCTTCTACTCCATGTTTGGATTCCAGCGCGTAGGTGATCTGGCCTGGGCGGCTGGCGATATGCTGGCCCGTGGTTTCCTCGTGGGCGGTACTTCAGGGCGTACCACATTGAATGGTGAAGGGCTACAGCATCAGGATGGACATAGCCAGCTGTTTGCCGGTTTTATACCGAGCTGTATCTCCTACGACCCCACCTTTGCCTATGAGCTGGCAGTTATTTTTCATGATGGCCTCAAGCGTATGTATGAAAAGGGTGAGAATGTTTTTTACTATATCACTACCCTGAATGAAAATTACAGCCAGCCAGCGATGCCTGAAGGTTCTCAGGATGGCATTATCAAAGGGCTGTATAAGTTTAAAAGTGCATCCGCTAATTTGAAGCATCGAGTACAATTGATGGGCTGTGGCTCCATTTTACGCGAAGTTATTGCAGCTGCCGATTTGTTAAAAGAAGACTGGAATGTTGATGCGGATATCTGGTCGGCACCTAGCTTTAATGAGCTGGCGCGTGACGGTCAGGAATGTGAGCGCTGGAATCTGTTACACCCGGATCAGCGGCCCAGACAGTCCTGGGTTGAGCAATGTTTACAAAACAGTGAAGGTCCTGTCATTGCTGCGACAGACTACATGAAAAACTTCGCTGAGCAGATTCGAGCATTTGTTCCAGGTGATTACTTTGTGTTAGGTACTGATGGCTTTGGCCGCTCCGATAGTAGGCCAGCACTGCGCCACCATTTTGAAGTTGATCGCTACTACGTTGCGATTACTGCACTCAAAGCATTGGCTGATGAGCAGAAAAACAGTAAAGCGAAATATAAAATCAGTTATCAAACCGTACTGGATGCGATGCAGAAGTATGGAATAGATGCTGAAAAAATTAATCCTTTACACGCTTAGTACACCGAGTAGGAGTCAAAAATGAATAAAGAAATTCTTGTTCCCGATATCGGTGATTTTTCCGATGTCGATGTAATAGAGGTACTGGTTAAAGAAGGCGATACCATCAACATCGATGATGCATTGATCACGCTGGAATCAGACAAGGCTTCTATGGATATCCCTGCACCTGAAGGTGGTGTGGTAAAAGAAATCAAAGTTAAGGTTGGTGATTCAGTCTCTGAAGGCAGTTTGATTTTGTTGCTGGGAGCTGTTGATGAGCCCAGTGTCAACGTTGCTACCGATGATGCACACATCAGAATAAGCAAATTTGCAACTGATTCACCTTCACCCAGTGGTACCGTGCTGGAAGATGTTGTGGTACCCGATATCGGTGATTTTAGTAATGTCGATGTTATCGAGGTGCTGGTACATGCAGGTGACAGGATTAAGGTTGATGACGCGTTGATTACGCTGGAATCAGATAAGGCCTCTATGGATATACCTTCACCAAAAAGTGGTGTTGTTAAAGAAGTTAAAGTAAAGGTCGGTGATCAGGTTTCTGAAGGCAGTATGATTTTAATACTGGAAGGCGATGCCGGTACTGTCAAACCGCTGGCTGTAGATAACAGTTCTTCAGCAGAGAAACCGATGCATTCACCACAACGTGTACCTGCTGCAAGCTCGGTAGAAGATGCTGCTGCATTTAGACGTGCACATGCCAGTCCTTCAGTACGTCGTATTGCTCGTGAACGGGGTGTGGATCTAAGCAGAGTCAATGGTTCAGGACGTAATGGGCGAATCACAGAAGAAGATGTTAAGAATTTTGCCAGGACTGACGGACAGCCCACCGTAGCCCCGGCAGCAGCTGCTGCGAAACCTGCGACAGAGTCAGGTATGGGGATCCCGGTTATCAAACAACCCGACTGGTCCAAGTTTGGTGAAGTAGAAACTGTGGCTATGAGTAGAATCAACAAGCTTTCGGCGGCGCATTTACATAAGTCCTGGCTGAACGTACCGCAGGTAACACATTTTGACGAATCGGATATCACCGATCTGGAAGCCTATCGTCAATCTATCAAGGACAGAGCTAAAGCCATGGGCTTTGGATTAACGCCGCTGGTATTTATGATGAAGGCAGTGGTTGCTGCACTTAAGGAATATCCCAAATTCAATGCAGCAATGGATGATGCACAGGAAAATCTTATCATGCGTAAATACTTCAATATAGGTATCGCAGTAGATACTCCTGATGGTCTGGTGGTTCCTGTTATTCGTGATGTCGATAAGAAAGGTGTTTTCGATCTGGCACGTGAGCTGGGCGAGGTTTCAAAACGAGCCAGAGAAGGACAGTTAAAAGCAGCTGATATGCAGGGTGGGTGTTTCTCAATCTCCAGTCTGGGCGGTATCGGAGGTACTAATTTTACCCCTATCGTGAATGCACCCGAGGTCGGTATTCTGGGTCTGACACGTTCACAACCCCGATTAATGCGTATCAATGGCGAGATTGTAGACAGGCTGATCCAGCCACTGGCTGTGTCATATGATCATCGGGTGATCGATGGCGCCTATGCGGCACGTTTTGTTAGTTATATTGCTTTCATCCTGTCGGATGTTCGCAACTTAATTCTTTAACCGGTTCTGGAGAGTAAGAATGAGTAATATTATAGAAATCAAGGTCCCTGATATAGGGGACTTCGACACAGTAGATGTCATTGAAGTGCTGGTTGCAGCTGGCGATACGGTTGCCGAAGAAGATGCATTAATCACTCTGGAATCAGATAAGGCTTCGATGGATATCCCATCGTCTCACTCTGGAACCATTGTAGAGATGAAGATCAATGTCGGCGATAAAGTATCGGAAGGTAGTGTCGTCTGTACTATGCAGCTTGAAGCATCTTCTGCTGAAGCTGCTCCGGCTGCAGTCGCTGAGTCAGCTGCAGCTTCAGCAGTAGCAACTCCAGATGCTGCCAGTCATTCAGGTAGTGCCGATGTGGTGTGTCAGATGCTGGTGCTGGGTGCGGGTCCGGGCGGTTATACCGCAGCATTCCGCTCAGCAGATCTGGGTATGAAAACCGTATTGATCGAACGCTGGGATACGCTGGGTGGGGTTTGTCTGAACATTGGATGTATCCCATCCAAAGCTTTATTACATGCAGCCAGGGTGCTGGATGAAGCTGAGGATATGGCTGAACACGGCATCACTTTCGGAAAGCCCAAGGTCGACATCGATAAGCTACGCAGCTGGAAAGAAAGCGTAGTAAAGCGTTTGACTGGTGGTCTGATGGGGCTAGCCAAACAGCGTAAGGTTGAAGTAGTTAAAGGTGTTGGTGAGTTTCTCGATCCGCATCATGTAGTGGTAACTGGCGATGATGGTAAAAAGACCGTAGTAAAGTTTGACCATGCCGTGATAGCAGCCGGGTCTGAAGCGGTTAACCTGCCTTTTATTCCGGATGATCCTCGTGTGATAGATTCAACAGGTGCACTGGCGTTAGAAGATGTTCCTAAGACCATGCTGGTTATTGGGGGTGGTATCATCGGCCTGGAAATGGCGACTGTTTATTCTGCGCTAGGAACAAAGATTACCGTGGTTGAGATGCTGGATAATATCGTAGCCGGTGCTGATAAGGATGTGGTTAAGCCACTTTTTAATCGCATCAAAAAACGTTATGACAACATCTATCTGGAAACAAGAGTAACCGCTGTTGAAGCTAGCAAGAAAGGTTTAACGGTAACTTTTGATGGCAAGAATGCACCGGATAAGCCGCAAACCTATGATCGTGTTCTGGTTGCTGTGGGGCGCACGCCAAACGGCAAAAAAATTGCAGCAGAAAAAGCCGGTGTTGCAGTAGACGAGCGTGGTTTTGTACAGGTAGTGGATACACAGATGCATACCACTCAGCCTCATATCTATGCTATCGGCGATATCATCGGTCAACCAATGCTGGCGCATAAAGCCGTACACGAAGGCAAGACTGCTGCCGAAGCTGCTGCCGGATTACCCAGTCATTTTGATGCACGGGTGATTCCATCAGTTGCCTATACCGATCCTGAAGTTGCCTGGGTTGGTGTCACCGAGATTGAAGCGAAAGAAAAGGGTATTAAATACGGTAAGGGTGTTTTTCCCTGGGCGGCCAGTGGTCGAGCCTTATCTATTGCACGTGACGAGGGTATGACCAAGTTACTCTTTGATGAGAGTAATGATCGTCTGATTGGAGCGGGTATTGTGGGTGCTAATGCGGGTGAGTTGATTGCTGAAATGGCGCATGCGATTGAGATGGGGTCGAATGCGGCTGATATTGGATTGACGGTGCATCCGCATCCGACGTTATCGGAGACTGTGGCGATGGCGGCTGAGGCTTTTGAAGGGACTATTACTGATTTGTATATGCCTAAGAAGCGGTGAGGTTTTTTTACTCTTTGGGTAAATGGTGTCATTGCGAACGCAGTGAAGCAATCTTTCGGTAATTGCAACGTACCGGATTATGGTTTCACACGCTCGTGAAAGTGTTACTCCGAATTAGACTTGGTGCAGGCTTTCGTACGCTAGTTGGGTTATTACTTCGTAGTTAATTACGAGTACGCGCACGACCTACTTTTCTCAACAGCTAGAAAAGTAGGCAAAAGAGCCGCCCCCTGACAAGCCCTTGTTTCGTCTAAAGCACAGCCAAATCGAGGTCGGTGCAGATGCGGGTCCCACCGCAACTGCACCTAAAACCGCATCCATGCGGTTTTCCCCCGATTTGACTGCACTTTAGCCGCGGGCTTGAATGGGGGATGAAAACAAGCAGTTAAAAACAATTTGATGGAAATAAAAAGTATGACTCAATCATCAAGAACCAAACCAGAAGCCGGTGTGCCCCAACGTGGTGCCGACAAGCTATCGCGTATTCCAATCAAGGTTATCCCCAAAGATAATCCGTTACCAAAGCCTAAATGGCTAAAGGTAAAGCTCCCCTCCGGCGAGCAGGCCGCCAGGGTTCGTGAGTTATTACGCAGCAATAAACTCCACACCGTATGTGAAGAGGCTGCCTGCCCAAACCTGCCCGAATGCTTCGGTCATGGCACTGCTACCTTCATGATTCTGGGGCAGGTCTGCACCAGACGTTGTCCATTCTGCGAAGTCGGGCATGGCGTACCGCTACCGGTAGATGCCAAAGAGCCGGAACTGCTGGCAGATGCGGTATCCACCATGTCTCTCAAATATGTCGTAATCACTTCGGTAGACCGCGACGATTTACGCGATGGTGGTGCTAAGCATTTTTCAGATTGCGTAAAAGCCGTGCGTGACGCTAAACCAGGCATCAAGGTAGAGATTCTAACACCTGATTTTCGCGGACGTATGGAGAGCGCTCTGGATGCCCTGTCCGTATCACCACCGGATGTATTCAATCACAATATGGAAACGGTTCCGCGCCTGTACAAAAAAGCACGCCCCGGTGCCGACTACCAGTGGTCTCTGGATTTGATCAAAAAGTTCGGTGAGCGTCATCCTGATGTGCCAACCAAGTCAGGCCTGATGGTGGGGCTGGGTGAAGAAGTGGATGAGATCAAGGCTGTGATGCGAGATCTGAGAGATCATGGCGCTACGATGTTGACGATAGGTCAGTATCTGGCACCGTCTGATTCACACCTTCCGATTGAGCGTTATTACACTCCCGAAGAGTTTGATGAGCTGAGCTTATATGGCGAGCAGATTGGTTTTAAGCATGTCGCTAGTGGACCACTGGTTCGTTCTTCCTACCATGCTGATGTGCAGGCCGCATCTCTGGTTTAACCGAGACTGATTAAAGTTTTATAAAATTACTATTTTATCTGTGCTATAAAACTTTGCTGAACTGTTTGATTTTCCCTCTTAGGGAGTGTTTTACCGCCTAATCCCCGCGGTCTCTCTTTGAAAATGGAATGTTATTTAGTAGTTGATTTTGGCCTTCCCCCCCGCCTTTCGTCAAAGTTGTGATCTGGCATTAGTAGTGCCCCGTAACTTTTCCATGAGTCGTTGATCTGGATCATGAGCTATTCACTGGACTCTTTTGTTTAATGCTTAATGATTTATAACCTATAGGTTGATTACTGTTTGGGTTCTAGCCCTCTGGAATAGAATAATAGAAAAGGAATATGACAAGTCCACAGAAAGATAAGATTCTGCAAACTTCAGAAGAGTTGCAGCAGTTAAAAGCCGAGAATTTGCGGCTTGCCAGCATGATGGAGATTTATATCGATGGGCCGATTGTGGCCTTTACCAGGGAGAATGCTGACGGTTGGCCGCTATCCCATGTATCTGCTAACGTCGAAAAGATCTTTGGTTATTCAGCCGAGGATTTCTGTTCGGGTAAGCTGCTATTTTCTGATGTGATAGCGAGTGAAGATCTCGACAGAGTTAGTCGTACGGTATTTGCTGCTTCCGATTCTGGCGCACTTAGTGTTGATTTTCAACCCTATCGAATAAAGCATAAAGATGGTTCGTTCAGATGGGTACAGGAGAATAGCAGGATCGTTAGAAATCCCCAAAATGAAGTGACGCATTACAATGGCTATATTCTGGATATAACGGATAGTAAAAGACTGAGTGAGGAACTGGAGGCTGGTAAACAAGAACTGGATAGAGTCCAGCGGCAGCAGGAGGTTATTGTCCGCGAGATCCATCATAGGATCAAAAATCATTTGCAGGGACTTATCAGTTTGCTCAGATTGCATCATGATGATAACAGGGATGATGGCTTTGTCGATTTTGCAGTTTCCAAGATCGCTTCGATTGCCGCCGTATATGGTATTCAAACCAGTCATCCTGACGGCAATATTCAATTACTACAGATGCTACGGGCAATCGTAAAGAGTGTGGAAGGGTTGTCGAAAATCCCGATAACGCTCTGTGAAGAGAGTATTCCCGCGCATATAGATCTTGATAATAACAAGGTTGTTGCGCTGGCAATGGTGATTAATGAATTGATTATGAATGCGATCAAACATAGCTCTATGCAAACGAATCACGATGTTATTACTATCAGTGGAAAACTGCAGCAGGCATGTGTTCACTTATCAATCACCAGCCCCGGAAATCTGCCTCAAGAGTTTGATTTTGCTTCAGGAAACGGCTTGGGTACGGGGCTGGAGCTGGTATCAGCCATGTTGCCGGGTAACGGTGCTACACTTGAAATAAGCAGTCAGAGCAATGGAGTCAGGGCCCGACTTGGAATTTGCCCTCCCTTGCTGAGTGGATTTGAATTAGCAGGATGAAGATTGATGAATCGGAGTAGTGAAAAGAAGTTATTACTGGTCGATGACGATAGACTGGTAATGGCTACATTTGGAAAAGGCTTAAAGAAGCTGGGCTATCAGGTGCAAATGGCTGATAGCGCGCAGGAAGGGTTGCAAATCATCGATCCAGAGGATCCTCCACAGATAGCGATACTGGATATATGTATGCCCGACATGACTGGTCTACAGATGGCAAAGGAATTGAAAGCGCTCAAGATCCCCTGGTTGTTTCTGTCAGCTTATAACGATGATGAGTATGTGAAACAGGCGGTGGAGGGTGGAGCTCTGGGTTACCTGATTAAACCTATGGATGTGGCAAATGCTATACCCGCCATAGAAACGGCTTTGTATCAAGCCAGGGAATTAATGGAATGTGAACTGGTTGAACATCGTCTAAATAGTGCACTCGAAACCGGAAATATAGTGAATGTTGCGATAGGTTTGCTGATGGAGCGTAACCGAGTTAGCAGGGTAGATGCCTATGAATTACTCAGGGGCAAAGCCCGTTCAGAGCAGCGCAAGGTAAAAGCGGTTGCTGAAGAATTACTGATTGCCTGGGAAAATGTAAATCTGTTATCTCAATCCAGATGATGAGCCTTTTGCCTTACAGCTGGAACAAAGCTGAAAACTTGTCTAATCTAACATGCGGGCTGTGGTTTTACATCCTGCCTCACGATCCCTGCCCATGATCGTGGCTATAGGAATGCCTCCTTTCCCCCGAGGTTTGATAAGAAGAATGATTGTCGTAGTACTTATATATCCGTTGGACTAATTCTGCAGGCTGCTGCGAAATGGCGGATGCATAGCTCGATATATTCTTTCTAGAGAAACAAATTTAGGAAAGGAGCTATATGCCAACATATTTCACAAAGGAATACTGCAGTGAATGCAGACATCAACAGCTATGTTTTTCAAATCAGGAGATGCATGCTTTTGCAGCCCTGACGCCCTTGCCGGTCAGTATTAAGACGTTGGATGGAAAGTACCGCTTTGTTAACGGGCAATTCGCTGCGATATTTGGAAAGAGCTGTCAGGATATTATCGGCCTGAGTGATAGTGATTTATATCCACCAGAGCTGGCTGATCAGATTCATAAACTTGATGAAGAAGTTAAAAGTACTGGTAATGCAGTAGAAAAAGAACTGCGTTTCGAGTCATCGCCGGTACGAGATTTTAAGATAAACCTTTCCCTGTTATACGATCATAAAGGCGTAGCTTATGGCATCTGTTCCTTTCTGAAAAATATCACATCGAGTAAACAGCTACAGGACGATATAAACAAGATATCCCGAGGGGTTGAGCATAGTTCCTGTGCGGTCATTATTACCGATATGGATGCCAGGATTGAATATGTAAACCCCAAATTCACCGATATTACAGGTTATAGTAAAGAAGAAGTGCTGGGTAAGACCCCCTCTATCCTCCATTCTGGAGAAACAGATAACGAATATTACAGGCAAATGTGGAATACCATTAGCACTGGTGGTGAATGGAAAAGTGATATCTATAACAAAAGGAAGGATGGCCGCTATTATTGGGCACGCAACTCGATATCCGGGATTAAGAACCAACAGGGCGAGATCATCAGTTACATTGCAATCCAGGATGATGTCACGCGTGAGCATGAACTATCGGAAGAGCTGAGTTATCAATCTTCACACGATGAATTAACCGGTTTAATCAATCGGCGTGAATTTGAACAACGCGCGAATGGCTTACTATCGCATATGGATAGACGGGGCACAGAGCATGCCATGTGCTACATGGATATCGATCAGTTCAAGATCGTGAATGATACCTCTGGTCATATCGCCGGTGATGAATTACTGCGTCAGGTCGGTCGATTGCTGCAAAATTCGGTCCGGCATCAGGATACCCTGGCGCGTCTGGGTGGGGATGAGTTTGGTCTTCTTATGCGGCATTGCTCACTGGAGCAGGCGCAACGCGTGGTCAATGTGGTATTAAAAAATATCCAGGAATATCAGTTTCAATGGGAGGGGCAAACCTTTCGTATCGGCATCAGTATCGGTCTGGTCGCCATCACTGATAAAGTCGATAACCTTAACGATCTGTTGATACAGGCTGATTCCGCCTGTTATATGGCAAAGGAGCTGGGACGTAATCGGGTGCATGTGTATTACCCTGATGATATCGAGATGGCTGAGCGACAGGGCAATATGAAATGGACTACGCGCATTAATATGGCGCTGGATGAGGATCGTTTTTCACTGTATGCACAACCCATTCTCTCTCTGGATAATGAACATGATAAGCACTACGAGGTGCTGTTAAGAATGCATGAGGAAGATGGTAGCATCATTATGCCGGCGCAGTTTTTCCCGGCAGCAGAAAGCTATAATCTAATGGGTAAGCTGGATTACTGGGTGATAGCCAAAATCTTTTCTCTGCTGGCTGAGTATCCTGATTTTGTGGACAGTATTGACTTTATCTCAATCAATCTCGGTGGTCAGGCAGTGAGCAATGGGCATCTACTGGAGTTTATTATTTCCGAATTCAGGCGTACAGGTATAGCGCCTGGCAAGATATGTTTCGAGGTGACTGAAACTGTTGCTATCAGTAACTTTGCGCTGACGAAATCCTTTGTCTCGCGGCTGAAGAGTATCGGTTGCCGGTTTGCGCTGGATGATTTTGGCAATGGTTTATCTTCTTTTGGTTACTTGAAAAACCTGCCGATAGATTATCTCAAAATCGATGGCGTGTTCGTCAGGGATATTGTTACGGATAGCATTGATCATGCGATGGTCAGTTCAATCCATAAGATCGGTAAGATGATGGGTGTGCAGACGATTGCTGAGTTTGTTGAAAATGAGCAAGTTCTGGACAAACTCAAAGCAGTAGGTGTTAACTATGCACAGGGGTTTGGGATAGCTGCGCCAGAGCCTATTTTTGAATTCTTTTAACGTCTTCGCTGATGTGGAACAATCGAATATTCTGATAAATTGTATCCATATTGAGAATAAATATTATCAATATTATTTATAACGGATATTGTAACAGGACTATTACAAGAACCTGAGAGCCCGTCTCATGACAGATCTAAAAATCATTGCCTACCTTGAAGGGATCGGAATTAAAAACCCCAAGGACGTTATTTATAATCCCTCTTATGATCAGTTGTTTGCAGAGGAGTGCAGCGACGAACTGGCCGGATATGAGCAGGGCCATGTCACTAATCTGGGGGCAGTTAATGTCTATACCGGTATCTATACCGGACGCTCACCAAAAGATAAATACATAGTGATGGACGATACCACGCGCGATACCTTGTGGTGGACCGGTAATGGGCATGTTAACGATAACAAACCTATTTCTCAGGATGTATGGAATGATCTTAAAGAGGTCGTGACTGATCATCTTTCTGAGCAAAAGCTTTTCGTGGTGGATGGGTTCTGTGGTGCGAATAAGGATAGCTGTCTGCGAGTTCGTTTTGTGATGGAAGTAGCCTGGCAGGCACATTTCGTTAAGAATATGTTCATACGTCCAACTGATGAAGAATTGCAGGACTTTGAGCCTGACTTTGTCGTTATCAATGGCTCTAAAACCTCAAACCCTGACTGGGAACGTCATGGCAAAAATTCCGAAACCTTCGTAGCTTTCAATCTGACCGAAAATATGCAGTTGATCGGTGGCACCTGGTACGGCGGCGAAATGAAGAAAGGTCTGTTCTCGGTCATGAATTACCTGCTGCCGTTACGCGGTATCGCCTCTATGCACTGTTCCGCTAATATGGGCGAAAAGGATGATGTGGCCATATTCTTTGGTTTGTCTGGCACAGGTAAAACCACGCTTTCTGCCGACCCCAAGCGTCGCCTGATTGGTGATGATGAGCATGGCTGGGATGATGATGGTGTATTCAATTTTGAAGGCGGCTGTTACGCCAAGGTTATAGATCTCGATCCTCAGCAGGAGCCCGATATCTTTAATGCCATACGACGCGATGCCCTGCTGGAAAATGTCACTATAGATGCTGATAACGTGGTTGATTTCTCAGATCGTTCCTGTACCGAGAATACCCGCGTATCTTACCCGATTGAGCATATTGAAAATATCGTTAAGCCTGTATCAAAAGGTGGGCATGCGCAAAAAGTTATTTTCCTCACTGCAGATGCTTTCGGGGTGTTTCCTCCAGTGTCTCGTTTAACCAGCGAACAGGCTGAATACCATTTTCTGTCGGGCTTTACCGCTAAGCTGGCGGGTACCGAGCGCGGCATTACTGAACCAACACCAACCTTTTCATCCTGTTTCGGCGCAGCCTTTCTGATGCTACATCCCACTCAATATGCTGAAGTTCTGGCGAAACGTATGCAGGCATCGGGCGCTAAAGCCTATCTGGTCAATACTGGCTGGAATGGCACTGGCAAACGTATTTCGTTAAAGGATACTCGTGCCATTATCGACTCGATTCTGGATGGCAGTATAGATGATGCACCAGGGATCAATATTCCAGTATTTAATCTGGATGTGCCTGCTGAATTACCCGGGGTGGATAGCAGCATACTGGATCCACGTAAAACCTATGCGGATGAAGCTGAATGGGATGCGAAAGCCAGAGAGCTGGCCGAGTTATTCGTCAAAAACTTTAACCGCTTCACCGATACGCCTGCAGGTGCCAAACTGGTACAGGCTGGCCCCGTTCTTTAATTAGAATGAGCTGTTAATAAAAAAGCCCTGAACTGATTCAGGGCTTTTTTTTTATTGACGATATGCGATGATCAGCGCTCGATGATAATGACGAGAAATCAATGTATATACCTGATCAATTTAAGGTTGAAGATGAGGAAGAAATCTTCAATTTTTTACAGGCCAATGCTTTTGGTCAATTGATATCAAAAGTTAATGGTCGTCTGTTCTGTTCGCATATCCCTTTTTTGATTTCCAGAGATCGGAAGTATCTGTTAGCACATCTGGCTAAAGCCAACGATCAGTGGCGTGAGCTAGAAGGACAGGAAGTGTTAATCACCTTTCAGGGTGGACATGAGTATGTATCGCCATCCTGGTATAAATCAGCCGGGGTACCAACCTGGAATTATCAGGCCGTACATATCTACGCTAACTGTCAATTGATTACCGATGAGGCCGATCTGTCAGAAATTGTAGATGAACTGACTCAGCTATATGAGTCCAGCTTTGAGCAACCCTGGCAATCGAGCTATGCATCCAGTATGCTAAAAGCGATAGTTGGCTTACGCCTGGAAATTACAGATATCCAGTGTAAATATAAAATCAGTCAAAACCGGATATTAGATGATCAAAAAAATGTGAGAGAGCAATTTAAACAACGCAATGTAGCCTTATATCAAGCGATGAAACAATCTATTCAGCAACAAACCCCAGACAGTAAGGAGTCAAAATGAATTCAGTTATGCAAACCATGCTAGAGCACTCTTCGGTGCGAAGTTTTGAGAATAAGGCGATGGATACCCCTTTGCTGGAACAGATTCTTCAGTGTGGTCAGGCTGCTTCAACTTCAGCCTTTATTCAGGCTTACTCTGTTATCCGGGTACAGGATAGCGAGAACCGGAAAAAAATTGCTGAAGCAGCCGGTGGTCAGCAATGGGTGATAGATGCGCCTGAATTTCTGGTGTTCTGTGCGGATATGAAACGTATTCAATATGCCTGTGATAAACAGGAAATGGGCGATTTGCCAGGGCTGACGGAGCATTTTATGGTTGCTACTGTCGATACGGCTTTGATGGCACAGAATGTATTGCTGGCTGCAGAGTCAGCTGGGTTGGGTGGGGTATTTATTGGCGGGATACGCAATAACCCACAGATAGTGTGCGATTGTCTTGAGCTACCGGAGCTGGTGTATCCGGTGTTTGGTATGTGTCTGGGCTGGCCTGCTCAGAAAATGGCGGTCAAACAACGCATGCCATTATCCACTGTGTTACATCAGGACCATTACCATGCAGAAGCGATACCTCAACAGGTCGATGCCTTTGATGAAAAAATGGAACACTATTATACAGCACGCAGTGCTAACATGAAAAACTCCAACTGGTCACAGCAAACGGCACAATCGCTGATGGTAAAAAAACGCGAGCATATGTTGACGTTTTTGCAGGGCAGAGGCTTTTTGAAACAATAGCAAAACGAAAGGTTTATATAATACTTCCTTTAGGAGCAGTAAATGGTTTCAGCTTCAGAAATAGACCGCCAGAGCCAGCTACGCGCTGACGCTTCGACAATCACAGGTTTTCTGCAGAGCGAACAGAGCCGAACGCTGTTGTGGCAGGATGGCCATTTTTTAATGCAGGATGGCCAGCCACGGTATTTTTCATTTCAGCAGTTACAGCGATTTAAATCGGGTCTGGATGAGCCGGTATATCTGGGTCAGTATCAGGGGCATGAATATTTTGCCGCACAGATAAAACAGGCCGGAATAGATTTTGCAGAATCTGAAATGATGTCATTACGACGAGCTACTGCATTGTTTTCGGGACCAGACGCAGAAATGATGGTTTACGCGCAGGGGATTCTGAACTGGTTGCGTAACCATGCCTTTTGCTCGCGTTGCGGCAGTGATACTACTGTCATAGAAGCAGGCCATGGCCGACGTTGTAATAATACTCAGTGCGCTAAAGTATCCTACCCGAAGATAGATCCTGCGGTGATTTTTTCGATAGTGAATAATACCGGGCCAGAGTCAAAAATCTTACTGGGTCGAAAATCAATCTGGGATGAGAATCGCTATTCGGTGATAGCCGGGTTTGTCGAGCCGGGTGAAACTCTGGAGGATGCTGTCAGACGTGAAGCCTATGAAGAAACGGGGGTTAAGGTTGAAAATGTTGAATACATCGGGTCGCAACCCTGGCCTTTTCCAGACTCTTTAATGCTGGGATTTTGTGCCCAGACAAAAGATAATAAAATTACTCTGATTGATCAGGAGCTTGAGAAAGCAAGCTGGTTTACTGCAGAAGAAATAGAGACTGGTATCAAGAAACAGTTGTTTAAAATGCCATTCAAGATATCCATAGCCTGGCGTTTAATCAACTACTGGTTTACTACACAAAAAGGCTACTCGGTGGATTCTATTGAAGGTAATGAATAAAGCTTGCAACGATCTCTCAGGAGAAAAACTATGATCCGCCATGTCCTGTTACTCGAGTTTAAATTAGGTGTAACAGAGTCAGATATGCTGTCTGTATTTAAAGAATTTGAGTCTATGCCCTCAAAAGTTGACGGTGTGTTGTCTGTTGAATGGGGGCTGAATAATAGCCCGGAAAATATAAATCGAGGATTTACTCATTGTGTTTTCATGACCTTTGCTGATGAGCAAGGTCGAAATAATTATCTGCCACACCCTGAGCATGAACTGCTTAAAGCCAAGCTTGATCCTTTGCTTGATAATATTATTGTTCTGGATTATCAGATCTAGAGTTCAAGTTCTTATTATTTAACACAGAGTTTAATAAAATGATCGAAGTCATCATTCTTGCGATAGCATTGAGTATGGATGCTTTTGCCGTTTCTATCGGCCTGGGTTCTAAGCACCGGCATAAAACAATTACGCTAGCATTAATGTGCGGAGTTTATTTCGGAGTGTTTCAGGCGTTAATGCCATTGATTGGTTATCTTGGCGGGAAGGGTATTCTGGGCTGGGTTGAGTCTTATGCGCCGTGGATTGCCTTTCTATTACTACTATTGATTGGTGGAAAAATGATTTATGAAGCATACTCTGAGGGTATTGAAGAGGATATCTCTGCCATCACTCACCGGGTGATGCTGATGCTTGCCATAGCAACCAGTATAGATGCGATGGCAGCTGGTTTTTCCTTAACCCTGCTTGCTGTTAACCCCTTTGTTGCCTGCCTAATTATTGGTGTGACCACTTTTTGTTTTAGCTGGATAGGTGTGTTGGTGGGAAATAAGACGGGTACCTGGCTGGAGAGTAAAGCCGAACTGCTGGGAGGGGTGGTGCTGATATTGATTGGGTTTAGAATACTGTTGCAATAAATTCAGTTTACAGCATGTGTTTATTTGTAAAAGGGCATAGAGAGATAAGTATCTCACCCTGGTAAGATAAATTAAGAAATCACTCGGGTATGCTGATTTTCCGAAAGTGTTATGTCATGTTTATAGGTCATTTCGCTGTTGATTTTGGGATAAAGCCATCAGTCCAAAGCAGTCATTGGGAACCTGATTTCAGGCGGCACAGTTTCTTATCTACTATGCTCATGCTGGGGCTGAATGTCTGCTCGTCGTTAATTATGAGCCTGTAATTGAAAGCGCATTATTTATATGCGGTGTCTGGCTGTATCATCGAACAACAGAAGCTGTAGATGCCAAAGGACGTTGGGGGCTCATCCTGCTGCGGGCCTTTTTGCTAGCTATATATGCCTGCTATCTTTTAGTGAACTGTCTCCTGGCCCGGAGGCTAGAGCGTGGGTGGGGCAACTTCAGTGGCTGTTGGTTGTTTGGGGATACTGGCTTGATACTCATAGGCGAACAGATATACTAAAAGAAGCTAATATGGCCATAAGAAAAAATTTGGCAAGGCATTCTGAGGTTAATATTCTGCATGAATCATATGTATGAAATAACGCTACAGAGTTAAACGGTTAGTCTCGATTTTTTTATACTTTTACAACCGTTTGTTGAGATTTGGAGTAAAGTGATGCTAACACTTTATATCTTCCCGTACTGGCTACAGCAGACGAACAGGTGTATGAATTAATCATTGTGAGACAGCTTTTGCTAGATACTGGAGTGATGCTGGAGCCTTTGATTCAACTGCGCCTCTTTTACAACATCGAGAAAAGGTAGAACATTATGAACACTTCATCTGCACCACTATCTCCCGAAGAAGTTAAAAATATTGATGCCTTCTGGCGTGCCTGCAATTATCTCGCAGCTGGAATGATTTATCTACGCGACAACCCGCTGCTCAAAGAACCTCTTAAGCTCGAACACATCAAGAACCGCCTGTTAGGTCACTGGGGATCTAGTCCGGGGCTGGCGTTCACATACATCCACATGAACCGGCTGATCAACAAGTACGATCTGGATGCGATCTTTATGGCGGGGCCGGGGCATGGCGCTCCTGGCGTACTGGCACCGGTGTATCTGGAGGGACGTTATAGCGAGGTATACCCGAACAAGTCCGAGAACGAGGAGGGTATGCGTGAGTTTTTCAAGGAATTCTCCTTTCCCGGCGGTATCGGCAGCCATTGCACACCAGAGACTCCCGGATCTATTCATGAAGGTGGTGAACTTGGTTACAGCATTTCGCATGCCTTTGGTGCAGCCTTCGATAATCCTGAGCTGATTGTGACGGTGGTGGTAGGTGACGGTGAATCCGAAACTGCACCGCTGGCGACCTCCTGGCATTCCAATAAATTTCTCAATCCGATCCGTGATGGTGCAGTGTTGCCTATCCTGCACCTTAACGGCTACAAGATAAACAATCCGACTATCCTTGCGCGTATCTCGCATGAAGAGCTGGAGGACCTGTTTAAGGGCTATGGCTGGACACCTTACTTTGTAGAAGGCAGCGATCCAGAAACCATGCATCAGACTATGGCAGCTACAATGGAACAATGCGTGCTGGAAATCCGTCGCCTGCAGGAGGAAGCACGCAGCAGTGGCAAACCGATTCGCCCGCGCTGGCCTATGATCGTACTGCGTTCACCCAAGGGGTGGACCGGGCCAGAAGAAGTAGATGGCAATAAGGTGGAAGGTTTCTGGCGTGCGCATCAGGTACCCATCAAAGATATGAAAACGCCGGAACATTTCGCCGGGCTGGAAGAATGGCTGCAGAGTTACAGGATATCCGAGTTGTTCGATGAGAGCGGCGCGCTGCTTCCAGAGCTCAAAGCGCTGGCCCCCAAAGGCAATCGCCGCATGAGTGCCAATCACCATGCTAATGGCGGTCTGCTACGCAGAGCTTTGAATATGCCGGACTGTGAGGACTACGCGGTCGAGGTCACAAAACCGGGTACAACCGTTGCCGAAAACACACGTCCGCTGGGTAAATTTCTGCGTGACATCATGTCCGAGAACATGAGCAACTTCAGGGTGTTCGGTCCGGATGAGAATAGCTCGAACAAACTGGATGATATTTACGAAGTGAGCAAGAAGACCTGGCTTGCAGAATACCTGCCAGAAGACGCGAACGGCGGCGAGCTATCTGCGGATGGCCGCGTGATGGAAATGCTTTCTGAACACACACTGGAAGGTTGGCTGGAAGGCTATCTGCTGACTGGTCGGCATGGCTTTTTCTCCACCTACGAAGCCTTTGTACATGTCATTGACTCCATGTTTAACCAGCACGCCAAGTGGCTGGATATGTCCAAGGCTGTGCCCTGGCGAGCAGCTGTTTCATCGCTCAACCTGCTTATCACCTCCACTGTATGGCGTCAGGATCACAATGGGTTTACCCATCAGGATCCCGGTTTTCTCGATCTGGTAGTTAATAAAAGCCCGAACGTCACTCGTATATATATGCCGCCAGATGTGAACTGTCTGCTGTCAGTTGCCGAGCATTGCCTGAAGAGTACCAACTACGTCAACGTCATTGTCTGTGACAAACAGAAACATCTGCAATACCTGGACATGGAAGCCGCCACCAAGCACTGCACCAAAGGCATAGGCATCTGGGACTGGGCCAGTAACGACCAGGGTGTGGAGCCGGATGTGGTGATGGCGAGTGCGGGCGATATCCCCACCAAGGAGGCACTGGCCGCAGTGGTGCTACTACGTGAGAATTTCCCTGATCTCAAGGTTCGCTTTATTAATGTGGTCGATTTATACAAACTTGTTCCCGACAGCGAACATCCGCACGGCCTGAGTGACCGAGATTTTGACAGTCTGTTCACGCTGGACAAACCGGTGATGTTCAATTTCCATGGCTACCCTTGGCTGATACATCGCCTCGCCTACCGCCGCAATAACCACAGAAATTTTCATGTGCGCGGCTACAAGGAAAAAGGCAGTATCAATACGCCGTTAGAACTCGCAATACAGAATCAGATCGATCGATTCAGTCTGGTCATTGACGTGATCGACCGCATTCCTTCATTGCATGTAGCAGGTGCGCATGTAAAAGAGAAGATGCTGAACATGCAGATCGAGTGTCGCAACTATGCCTATGAAAACGGAACCGATCTTCCTGAAGCGGATAACTGGAGCTGGCCCTATTGAGTATCACCC
Organism: Gammaproteobacteria bacterium; assembly: GCA_050306135.1. GTDB lineage: Bacteria > Pseudomonadota > Gammaproteobacteria > JACNJF01. Next base: position 11,914 of record JBNLGQ010000047.1, on the reverse strand, counting down.
TGACCATTAACAAGCCCTGATATCCTATCCAACTGGAGAAAATAACATGTTAATAACCTTCACATGTTCAGCTTATGCTGATATCACGATGTTTGGCGATGTGGCTGTTCAATTAATTAAATTTATGGGCCATAGTGGTCAGGTGCCGAGTGCAATAATGGCTGAAGATGTACCGCAGGCGCTAGAAAATTTGCAGGCGGCGGTTGAAGCAAATACTCAGTTCAATCCCCCCCTGCAGCCTTCAGGTGATACGGATGATGAACCGCTGATAACGCTTTCGCACAGGGCCTTACCTCTGATAGAGCTGTTAAAGGCTGCTGAAAAAGCTGAATGTAATGTGATGTGGGATAGTAATACTTAGGTCCTGTTAACAGGACCTGTGGAAACCTTGAATAATTCATCCATAAATGCTCAGAGCGAGAAAGGTGAGAAAGGCGAAAATGTGATTATCGCGTTTCTCCCATATCGAATTATTCTTCAGTAGCAGTTGCATCAGCGGTGACCAGAGAATCTGCTGTTTTTTTATACAGGGCAAACATCAGGGCTGGTACCATAAAAAAATCTGCTAGCAGGGCCAGCAAGATTACAGTCGAGGTTATCAATCCGAAGTTTGCTGTAGAGCTTAATTCAGCCGTCATGGCAACCGCCATCCCTGAGGCTAAAACCATACTGGTGATAAAAATTGCTCGCCCTGTGGAGTGTAAGGTCTCTCTGATGGCTATAGAAATATTCCCTGTTCGGTCAAACTGTCGTCTCAAGTTATGTAAAAAATGTATGGTGTCGTCTACCACCAGACCAATGGCGATACTGCCTACCAGCATATTTGAGAAATCGAAAGGCAGGGCCATCCAGCCCATTAATCCCATGATTAATATGATTGGGATTAAATTGGGGGCCATGCTGATTATGCCTATCTTTATTTTACCTATCAGAGCGATCATTAAAAAGGTGATGGCAATTAAAGCAACTCCATAGCTTTTTAGCATGCTGGTTAATATGTCATACATGGTTTCTACCAGCATCGGGGCGATCCCAGTAATAGAAATGGTTGCATCGGGGTAGGTTGATACAAAATGCGTCTTTATTTTATTGAGAACAGGCCTGATCTGTATCGCATCGGTAAAAGGAACCAGAATCGTAAAACGGACTTTTGAATAATTATCGTCGACCAGCCTGTAGAGGTCATCAGCAGCACCAATTTCAAATAGCAATAATTCCTGTGCTATCAATTCACGGCTATCAGGAACGATATATTTCGCATCGTTGTTTGCATGTAATGCCTTATTTACTTCTTTCAGTATGGTGTGCAGGCTAATGATGTTACCAATACCAACGTTGTCGGAGCCCAGACCTTTCACTACAGTGGCAGAAACTTCTAAACGATGCACCAGGTCTGGATTATAAAGCCCCTGTTTTTTACCCGTATCAATAGTGATTTCAAAGGGTATGGAAGCACCTAATGCAGAATTGATCATGGTGGTGTCGACGCGTACCTGACTATCCGCTGGAAACCAGTTTAAAGCATTATGCGAGAGCCTGAGTTGTGCAGCGCCAGAGATCCCGATAAGCAGTAATACGCAACTGGCAAATAGAATAGTTTTGTATCGTGTACAGCTTATATGGGCAATCCAGTCTAAAATTTTATCCGCGTAGCCAGTGAAAACAGGGGGTTTCTTTGGCTTACGCAATGGGAATATGGCGATTAATGCTGGCAATAATAAAATGGTATACACAAATGCCAGCACTATGCCAATCGGAGCGACTATGCCCAGGTGGGCGACAGGTGCCATATCTGCGAGTAAAAAAGAGGCAAAGCCAACACTGGTGGTGAGGCTGGTCATCAGAATGGCGAGGCCATTTCGGCCCATGGAGTGAGCTATGGCCAGTTTTTTATCACCACCATTTTTATCGTACTCCTGATAGAATCCGGATAACAAATGTACCGAGTCTGCGATGCTCACTACTACTAACAAGGTGGGTAAAATGGATGTAATCACATCAATAGGAATGGATAGCCAGGCCATTGCGCCCACAGTCGAGGAAATAGATAGAAACACGATAACAGTTGGGTAAATTACACCGCTGATACGACGGAATAAGAGGATTAGAAATATCAGGTTTACCAGCATGGATATAGGCATTAAATCAGCCATAGTCTTCTCAATTGCCCGTGTTAACCTGTCGGTTATGACAGGGAATCCTGCGACATAGATGTTTAAATCTGAGGTTTTATACTTTTCCAGAATCGGTCGCAGTGCATCTACCATTTCTGCGTATTCTGGGGTGCTGACGTATTTAGTTACTGCTTCCTGATTAGGGTCTTTGCTTTTAATAATCCTAAAAGCCACAGGCTCGATATCGATGAAAGTAAAACTGGCATCTTTCGATAATAAATAATTCTGATAAAACGGATTACTCATGGCTTTTTGTCGTAATGCCAAAAGTTGGTCAGAGGATTTGGGGATAGATTCGATGAAATCTTCTACGATGAGTTCATCGTCCAGACCATAGGTATGACGCACATTCAATAAGCTGGTTACCTTTTTTATATGTGGAACCTTGTCTTCTATTTCAGATTGTATCTGTTGCAGAGTCTGTAAAAACGAAGAAGTAAAGATTATTGCTGGTTTGAGGCCAATGATAATATGGTCATCTTTACCAAACTGTTGACGGAATTCATTGTATTCAATTCGGATAGGATCATCTTTATGATAGAAAGCATCATTTGAGGTATCAACTGACAGCCTTGAAAGTTGAAGTAATGAGAGCGCAGTCAGTAGCAGTACAAAAGCGAATGAAAGGTATCGAAACTTATAAACAAAAAGCCCTAGCCGGGTAAAGTAATTCTCGAAATTATCTCTAATATTGTTCATGTTTATCCCTACCTTTGTTCTATTCCTTGAAAGCCATGGAGTGTAAAGATGAACAGTTTAAGCCGAATTTGATTTTACAGCCAGTATCCTGGGTAAGGCATAATTGGTCAGAGGAGCCTTAAATATTGCTAGGCTCTGGTTGCGGAGATTTCAGTAGCGAGAAGATCAAACACCATTCTAACCCGTCTACTCGTATTCAATTCTCGATGAGTTGTAAGCCAGACAGGAAAAATAATGGGGTCGAGTTTGGGGTATGCGAGTTCTACCAGTGGTTCTTTCTCTCCTATATCGGCTGGCATGATGCCTATACCTAAACCCAGTTTAACCAGCTCCCATTGCACAATCTGATTTGTCGTTATGATGGGGAAGTTCTTTTGTGTCAGTTCTAACCCAAATGCATTGAGAGTATTCAATAATCGATCGGTTTTATCAAAGCCTATAAAGTCAGCCTGACTGAGCTCAGCTACTGATTCGGGTTTTCCAATGCGTTGCAGATAACTGGATGCCGCATACAGTCGGGCAGGGGCATCCATGAGTTTTTTCGCAATTAATTCTCCCTGTGTCGGACGGAAGCTACGGATAGCTATATCAGCTTCCCGGCGTGTTAAATCGCTGGCAGCATTGGAGGCGATAAGTTCAATCTCAATGGCAGGGTATTCATTACGTAGTTTTGCGATTATGGGTGGTAATAGAAATGTCGCGTGAACCTCACTGGCACTGATGCAGATGGAGCCTTCGATTTGTTGTGACTGGCCTGAGGCCGTTAAGGAAAGGTGATTGGCGGCATCCCCCATGGCGCGAACATGTTCAAGCAGTTCCAGTCCGCTGGCTGTGAGTGTCAGACCCTGACCCACACGCTCAAACAATACCACGCCGAGTTCTTTTTCCAGCGCTGTAACCTGTCGCCCCAGGGTTGGCTGTGTCATACCCAACGCTCGAGCAGCAGCTGATAATGAGCCTTCTTCGGCGGTGACGAGAAAAGCTCGTGCGCGGTTCCAGTCAAAGTTTACTGATCGCCAATCCATACAAAAATGCATGCCTCATTTGCAAATTTAACGAATACCTATTCTACATTGTATAACATAAGATAGCGATATCGAATCTAAACCACACAGGAAGAAGACTATGAAAGCACTTGTTTATACGCAATACGGCTCACCCGATGTTCTTGATATGCAGGAAGTTGCCAGGCCTGAACCTGAGGAAAACGAGGTGTTGATAAAAATAGAAGCGGCGGCTGTTTCATCCACCGATAGCACTTTGCGTAAGGGGGACCAGTGCTTGGTTCGCTTAGCCTTTGGTTTAACCAGGCCTAAGAAAACCATACTGGGAACCGAGTTCTCCGGTGTTATCGAACAGGTCGGTACAAAGGTTACTCGCTTTAAAAAAGGCGATCAGGTGTATGCTGCAAGCGGCGTTGATCTTGGTGCCCATGCTGAATATATCTGCCTGCCTGAGGACGGTGCGCTGGCTATCAAACCGGGTAATGTTGATTTCGAGCAGGCAGCAGCGATTTGTGAAGGCGGATTAACTGCCTTACCTTTCCTGAGAGATACTGGAAGGATTAAAGCGGGACAAAAGGTTTTGATAAATGGCGCATCAGGGTCGGTAGGTGTTGCTGCGGTTCAACTGGCGAAATACTTTGGTGCGCATGTGACCGGTGTTTGCAGTACTGCGAATATGGAGCTGGTCAAATCTCTGGGTGCGGATGAAATCATTGATTACACCAGGAATGATTTCACCACTGAACAACAGGCCTATGATGTAATTTTTGATACGGTGGGTAAAAGCTCGTACAGAAAGAGTAAAGCATGCTTGAAGAAAACAGGGGTTTATATGACCACGGTAGCTAGTTGGCGTATTTTTTTCCATGCCTTAGCAACAGCAAAATCTCAGGGTAAAAAAGCCCGCATTTCTTTCACAGGTTTACGTTCATACGAGGAGAAATCCAGAGATCTGGTTTGGCTTGCAAATTTAACCGAGTCAGGAAAATTAAGGTCTGTTATCAGTCAACGTTATTCCTTTGAGCAGGCAGTAGACGCGCATCGTTATGTTGATACTGGTCACAAGGTGGGTAATGTAGTTATCACTCTGTAAGGGGGGCGTGCCGCCTATCAATAATTTGTTCTATAAGCTCAGGTAATATCCCGTACTAAAGAACCACCACAGATCAGGGCAACTAAGGAAGCTAGAGCTGAACAGTTGTCTAGAACAGGGGGGGAGAATTCTAATGATTCCGATCAAAAATTTTTTCAATTTGAAATAGCTGCATAAACCTGAAAATCGAATTGCCTGGCCAATTGGTTTTCTCAGTAAGCTCTGTGTCCTCGGTCGTGAAATTGTTCAAAATGCATTAATTCACTCTGCGCTGCACAGAAAATCCATTAGAATCAAGCCTGTTTTCTCTGCATTAGGCGAAAAATGGAAATAGGCATACTGGGTATAGGTTTGATGGGGCATGCTTTTGTAGAGCGCTTTCTGTCACAGGGCTATACCGTCAGGGTTTTTAATCGAAGCCCACAGCATATTGAAGATCTGCAGAACACTGGTGTAATTGTGTGTGATACCGTGGGTGAACTGATCAGTTCCTCTGATACGGTAATTCTTATGCTGAGCAATGCAGAGGCTATTCAGACACTTTTGTCTTTCGATAAGCTAACAGATCTGAAGGCTAAGACCATCATACAGATGGCTACAATTTCACCGAGTCAATCCATTCAAATTGCTGAGGCAGTCATATCAAATGGTGGTCAATATATAGAAGCGCCTGTTCTTGGAAGTATTCCTGAGGCAAAAACAGGCACTCTGATCATAATGGTCGCAGGCTTGAGTGAGGTTTTTGAAAAATCCCGGCCTGTTTTGCAGGTGTTAGGTAAAAGCCCCAGGTATATTGGTGAGATTGGATCTGCTGCGGCGTTAAAGCTGTCTATGAACCAGTTGATCGCTTCATTAACGGCGGGGTTTTCATTAAGTTTGGGTTATGCGATGAAGCATGGTGTTGATACTGATCTGTTTATGGATGTTGTTCGAGAGAGTGCTTTGTATGCAAAAACCTTCGATAAAAAGCTGGAAAAGTATCTAAGCCGTGACTTTGGTAGCGCTAATTTCTCAACACAACATTTGTTGAAAGATATCTGCCTGTTTATCGATGATGCCAGGTCAACAGGATTAAATACTGCCGCGCTGGAAGGGATTGAACGTATAACGCGCGATACAGTCAAAGATGGTTTTGCATTGATGGATTATTCATCCATTTATCAAACCATTTGTCCAGATAATGATTAAAACTATGAGTAACTATGCAATGAACTATAGATCAATTATTTCACTTCCGCTAAAGGCCTGGTTTTTATTGGTTCTATTCAGTTCAGGGAGTGTAAATTCTGTTTATGCTCAGAACCACCCAAATCTTTCCGGCAAGGTAACTGATGTGATTGCTACCCCTGGTTTTACTTATGCCGAGGTAGCGACCACTCAGGGAAAGGTATGGGCAGCAGCTATAGGTTCCATTGCAATAAATAAAGGTGACACAGTGTCTTTCGAAGCCAATATGGCAATGGAAAATTATCACAGTAAAAACCTGAATCGAGATTTTGCCTTAATCTATTTCATAAAACAGTTTAATACTGATGAAGCCGCACAGATTAACGACACACTCATCGAACAAATCAATAAAAAGCAATCTATTGCTCCTGCGGTATCGAAATTACTGTCAAGTACCAGAGAAGTAAAGCTTGGAGAAAATTTGCGCGAAGCAGTCATGGATGGTTTACAGGGCAAACAGAAAAATCTATCAGACTTTCAGGGCAAGCCACTTATTATTAATGTATGGGCTAGCTGGTGCGGCCCCTGTCGAGCAGAGATGGGTTCACTGGAAAGACTTTCCAATAAATATAATGGTAAAGCCTTTAATATTATCGGAATCTCTACAGATGACTATCGTGATGATGCTGTTAGTGCCATCAAACAATCAAGAATCAGCTTTGATAACTTTATTGATCACAAGTTAGAGCTGGAAAAAATGCTAGGAGCAAACACGATTCCACTAACAGTACTGGTTGACGATCAGGGAAAGGTATTGAAAAAAATTCGTGGTGCCAGAGAGTGGGACGAACCGATTATGCTAGGCGAAATAAGCGAAGTGTTTAATATTAAACTGCAGCCGTAAATAACCAGCTCTATTCGCGCACGGTTCGATCAACTCGGATGGCGCGTTTTTTTATTCGATGTCACAGGCTAGGTTGCGCTAGGCCTAGTAGTTTTGCTGCCTGGGCCTGAACGCCACCAGTTTCTTTCAGGGCTTGAATAAGGATTTTGTGCTCATTATCTTGTATCCATTAGCCGGACTCTGTTATTAAAGCAAGACGCTATCATGTAGCTCTGGTCTGTGGTCTGTGGTCTGGTGGTTGCAGTGCGGGCTTATGTTTTAGCTTACAGTGCTTCCGGAACCGGTGATGCAGCCGTAAGATCTATCATTAGCCCATCTATCATGCCTTATCGCGTGCTTTTTTAACTCGTGAGAGAGCTACTAACGCTGAGGTGAAAGATTAGCTTACTATAGGTTTGTTATCTGTTCTGATTTCTGAATACCCCAAAATAAGTCTTAGGGGTATTTAAAGCAATAATCTAACGCCCTTCACTTTATAAAATCTTTTTTTAAGCTATAAATTTAAGCCGGGCTATATAATTACTGATTATGGCCGATGCATAGGCTAAATACCCGTATTTGTATTCACTACCCAGATATTGTAATGAGTAAGATGGATTGGCCCACTCCAACATGAAGTTAGAATCTAAAAACATGACGAAAAAGAAGGTATCCATAAATAAGCTGTCTCCTGGTATGTATGTTGAATTACCTCGAAACTGGTTATCGCATGATTTCCTGAAGAATGAATTTATGATCACTTCGGAGGCCATATTAGAAGAGCTGCGTAAACAGAACTTTAAGGAGGTTTTCGTACATCTGGAGAAGAGTAAGGTAAAGCCTTCCCTCGAGATTAAACCATCTAAGGCTCAAATCATTCGAGATATTCCCCAGCCTGTTGTACCTCCAGCAAAGAAAGTATGGGATTCAGAATATATAAAAACCGATGATCTGAGGACATTTCTGGATGATGGGAAGCTGAAGCCAGAGAACAAGGCAATACAGACCTACAAGGCTTCCGTTGATATGATGGAGCAGCTGCTGGTGTTCCCTAATGAATCCAATATCAGGAGTACCAGAAAAGCTATTTATAAGATTGCAGACATGGTGATGAATGAGTCAGATACTGCCAATCATATGCTTAAATTAACCGCGCATGACTATCAAACCTATTCGCATTCGGTCAATGTTGGGTTTTATGCCATGCTTCTTGCTAAAAAGTTATACAGTAAATCCGATGCGCATAATCTTCAGGAGCTTGCGGCTGGCTTTTTTCTACATGATATCGGCAAAACAGCGATTGAGCCTGAGGTGCTTTATAAAGCCGAAAAACTACAGGACATCGAATGGCAGCATATAAAAACCCATCCTTATATGGGGTATAAGATACTCAAGGACGCGAATGCCTTAAAACAGGAATCCAAAATCATCGTATTACAGCATCATGAAAATTACGATGGCACCGGTTACCCTAATGGACTAAAAGCACGAGACATCCATGAGTATGCACGTATCTGTGCTATTGCTGATGTATTTGATGCCTTGACTACCAACCGTGTTTACAAAAAGGCCATTAGTCCTTTTGATGCCCTTCGCTTAATGAAAAATGAAATGCTGTTAAATTTTGACGCAGAGATATTTAAGGTATTTGTTCAGCTTTTTATGAAATAAGCAGTTGGCAGAGCCATTAATTAGCCGTCATCTGATGGATGACTCCGGCCTCTAGCAATTGCTGATGGGGCGGATACCATATGCTATCCGCCTGTTTCTGAAACATGATTTTCAGAAATTCCTCACTAACGCCCTGTCGTTTGAATAAATCCATATCGCGTTGCTGTTCTGTCAGCAGGCTTTCGTATAGCGGGATAATCTGTTTGGTCTGGGTAGTGTCAAATCGATATTGATGAAACCCCAGTTTTGCTTTGTCGCTAAGAGAGCGCTGTTGACCGGCAATAAAAGCGGTGACACAGGAAGAGCTGCATTCAGTATCAACATGGGTATCAAGCTTATATTGAGTAATCAGCACCGCTAAGCCTCTACCCTGATATATCTGTCCTCCAGGGCTTTCAAGCAATACGCTTTCAATGTCAGGATTTTGCTCAAGCATTTCAGTTACTTTGAGGGTAAGGCCGATATCCAGTGCGCCATCAATTTTAAGTTGTCGCCCATTGTGTTGCAGACTAATCTGGAAACCATGTTGATTAACCAGTTTCGCATAATTATCCATATCCTTCTTAAAGATGAATACGGTCTGTAATGTACCTATGATATAGAGCAGGGTATACAGCACCGAAAGCATGATTGCCACATACACCATTCGGGTAACATAACTGTTACGATTCTGGAGGAAATGTCGGTCACTGCAGCGGATCAGGCCTATCAGTTGCCAGGGAAAAATAATCAGCCGGGTGACCAGTAGAGAGATAAAGGTTGCTTTAGCCATGAGTTCGGTATCATGACTAAAGTGCAGCAGGATAGCTGATTCAATCAGCGCCAGAACTATCAGCAGGGCAAATAAATTAACCCAGAGAGCGATCGATAATGGGAGTACCCCGCGCCAGTGATTTACCAGGTATCTCATGGCGCGGTAGGCGTTTAGATAGTGCGATTAGCCCGGAGACATACCGCGCAGACGTTCATTGCGGCGACGAAGCAACTCAAGAGTAAACAGCAGGATTACTGAGATGAGTACCAGCAGTGATGCAACCGCCAGAATTGTAGGACTAATCTGTTCGCGAATACCGGAGAACATGGCCCAGGGAATGGTGCGTTGATCTACACTACCCACAAATAATACGACGACGACTTCATCAAATGATGTAATAAAAGCAAATAGCCCGCCTGAAATTACGCCAGGAATAATTAAGGGAACAGTCACCTGGAAAAAGGTGCGTGTTGGAGATGCGCCCAGGTTAGCAGCAGCTCTGGTCAGGCTGTGATCAAAACCGGTCAGGGTTGCGGTTACCGTGATGACCACGAACGGTGTAGCCAGTGCGGCATGCGCAAGGATTACCCCTACATGAGTACCCTGCAGGCCGATTCTTGAGTAGAAGAAAAACATACCTGCGGCTGAAATAATCAATGGCACAACCATAGGAGAAATCAGTATGCCCATGATGGTGGTTTTAAATGGAAAATCACTTCGGCTTAGACCCAGTGCTGCCAGGGTACCGAGAAATGTCGATATCAGGGTGGAAAATATCGCGATAAAAATCGAGTTACGTACCGCCTGTTGCCAGTTTTCATTGGTAAAGAAATCTTCGTACCATTTGAATGAATAGCCAGCAGGGTCAAGCGCCAGCATTTCCTTGGTAAAAGTAAAATAGGGTTCTGCGTTAAACGATAATGGGATCATCACGATAATCGGGAAGATCAGAAAGAAAAACACAAACCCACAAATACTGAGAAATGTGTAATGCCAGATACGTTCACCAGTTGTTGCATGTATAGGAAGTGCCATATCTTTACCTACCCAAGTTTCATGTTATCAATGCCTACTATCTTGTCGTAGAGGATATACAGAACCAATACAATAGACAGAAGGATAGCACCGAGTGCTGCCGCCAGTCCCCAGTTGAGAGATTTGGAAATGTGGTAGGCAACAAAGTTACTGATCAAGGTTCCATCGGTACCACCCACCAGAGCCGGGGTGATGTAGTAACCGATAGCGAGAATAAATACCAGAATGGCTCCGGCGCCAATACCGGGTACTGTGTTTGGAAAATAAACACGAACGAATGCGGTAAATGGTGTAGCACCCATCGAGCGCGCAGCACGCACATAACTGGGTGAAATGGTTTTCATTACGCTGAACAGAGGCAGTATCATAAAGGGGAGCAGGATATGTGTCATCGCAATGATGGTTCCTGTCTGGTTATGGATCATGGCCAGTCGACCATCTTCGCCTACTAATCCTATTGCTACCAGAAAATCATTGATTACCCCTTCACGTTGAAGCAGGGCAATCCAGGCACTGGTTCTGACCAGTAAAGATGTCCAGAACGGTAGTAGTACCATGATCATCAGCAGGTTGCTGGTTCTGGTTTTAACCGTCGCCAGCAAGTAGGCGATAGGGTAGCCCATGATGACTGTTAATAAGGTAATCAAGGTGCTCAGAAACAGAGTGCGTATAAACAGGTTGAGGTAAATCTGTTGTTCTTCCTTCTTAAACTCTATTTCACCATCAGCATTTTTCTTGGCATCCACAGCAGACAGATAGTACGAAGAGGTATATTTGCCACTTTCGCGTTTGAGTAATTGCCAGACCGTGATGTCTTCCCATTTCTTATCGATATCGAGCACATGTTCTTTATAGGTCGTTTCCAGTTTGCTGGCGTCAAAGCGTTTCAGCTTGCGTGCGGTTTTTCGGAATAGACTGGATATGCCTGAACGTTCATAATTTAATCGTTTACCGAGGCGATTGAAGTTTTTTGCCTCGACTGCCACCTTGGCGTCTTCAACAAAGGCCTTAAAAAATGCTTCATTGGGAAGTTCACCACTGGAATCATCCCATTTTTGTAGTAGTGGGGCAGCGGTTGGTAATACTTCGACCGTCACCTCGTTATCGACACTACGCATGAGCATATCGAAGATAGGTAACAGGAAGGTCATCAGGATGAAGACGAATAAAGGTGCGACCAGCAGCAGAGCATTACGCTTGCGTTTACGTAAGGTACGTTGCAGGCTGACCTTCAGCGGGACGCCATCCGCAGTAGTCAGAGATGCTTGTTCGGTAGTTGCTTGAGACATAATTTAATTCTACATGTTTGGTTGTGTGCTCAATTCTCAATGACCCAATTAACAGGTCATTGAGAATTGAGCCGGAAACGAGTTCCGGCTCAAAACCGTGTCGATATTACCTTATTTGGCTAACCAGGCTTCGAAACGCTCTGAC
>JBNLGQ010000046.1:0-29612 GCA_050306135.1 Gammaproteobacteria bacterium | reverse complement strand
GAAAACTGTCTTCGCGAGTACCCAAAGGGCATAAACTACGCGCGGCGATCTCTAAACAGTGCTGAGACCATCTGCCGAAAGGGATTGCCACGTCGCAAGCTCCTCGCAATGACGTCGTGTTAGCCTTAAGTAAGTGCCATTTGGATCTAATCTTTTTGGTAGTTGGGTTTAGTAAGGTTTATAAATCACCGCGCTGTCGCTCGTGATGATACGAACAGAGGAAGATTCGGGTATTGATAATAAGCACATGAGCAAGGCTTTAACCTGAAGGACCGGCTGCTAGCCGGTGGTCGTTAACTTCTTTTGCGACTTGGAGGGTCTGGGTTTCTAATCAATCTTGCTGAGCAGTTGAGCATCGCGCACAGAACACATTACCGGTACGCAGGTGATAAATAACTTCAGTGCCATTTTCGATTTCTTCGTAGCAGGTATCGCACATTCCAGCAACGCTCAAGGTTATCTTGCCATAGCCCTCTGCAGGGGTTTCGATATCACCAATTCTGCGACCTCTAGGCTTGCTCTTCACAATATCTGAACGGTACAGTTCTTCAAGGGCCTGCCAACGTTGAATCATTGCATTGCTCAAGCCATGTTTTTGCATGAAGCTTTTTAGCAGTGCTTCTCGGTAGTTGAACACATCATCGCTAATCACCATCCAGTGATGTGCATTGCGGGGACGGTCCCCGAAGTAAACTCGATCCCCGGAAAACAGACGTCGATAAAATGAGTAAACCTTTTCTCTGGCACGGGTTTTAGTCGAGTTATGAAAGTATGGCGACATTATGGGGTCCTCAAATACCGCATCATAAAAATCATCTACAATCTTTTTCAGTATTTCTCCTTCTCCGAGATCAAGCCATAACTCAGGATCTGGCGGAGGATAATCTGTCTCCTGTTCCTGACTGTTATTCTGTTCAGTGGCATCTGATGAAAGATCAGAGCTGGCGACTTCGCGCAGGGTGAAGGGATCTGTAAAAATGGTTGACTCATCCCCACCCAGCTGTCTAACCAGTTCCGCCACTGAATCGACCATCTGTGGATTACCGGCGATATGAATATTCCAGTCAGACAAAGTCTCGTGTCTGCTGGCAATCGACTGTTCAATACTCTGTTCATTCATCACACAGGCATGAAAATGAAAATGCTCAAACTGCTGTTCCAGACTGCGCAGTGTTTGCTGCAAATAAATCCCCTGCTCATCAGCCGCGCCATGATAAAGATGTACCTCAGCCTGATGCCCGGAAAACAGAGCATCCCTCGCGATACCAATCAAAGGTGCCACTCCGGTACCGGAACCAGCGAGCAGCAGAGGTGTGTGCTGCCTGGTTTGATAAAAATTATGTCCATCAGGTCGGGTCAATTCAATCTCATCACCGACTTCAACCTGATCGATTAACCAGCGACTCATCAGTCCCTGATCGTGGCGATTTATATGCAACTCAAGGTAGTAATCCTGATGCGGCACGCTGGCAATCGAATAACTGCGTACGACACCTTGTGTATTCCGGATATTGATGAATTGACCTGCATGATATGACAACTCTACCGATGGCTCGATTTCAAAACGCCATACCCGTTCATTGAGTTGTTGTTTTGTTTGTACTATTGCTATACAGCTCAGATCAGCAGCTCGCGGTAGCGCAATGGTCAAATCGTTTTGTGGGTGACAACGACAGGGCAGGAAATAATTTTTTTGTAATAAATGATCAGGTAGCCCGGACTGAGCCTGTGCTCCCGGTTCACCTTCGACTGCATGCATCAGGCAGGCATGGCAAACACCATTGCGGCATGAAAACGGTACCTCTTTACCCTGTCTGAGCAGTGCATCCAGAACAGATTCGCCTTCACGACATTCAAGAGCCGCATTTTCAAAATAAATCTTTTTTTTCATCCGAGCCGGACACTCTGCATTAAATCAGATTGGCCAGCATCAATGCAGATTTCTTCGCATCGTGCAACAGCCTGCCCAATTTTGCGTTGCGTGTGGAAAGTACTGAAAGTACCGCGTTTTCACCGACTTTGAGCATCAGGATAAAGCCATCGCTATTATCGATTAGAATCTGATTCATCTCGCCCTGATGTAAATCCCTGGTCGCGCGATCAGCAAGCGATAATAGTGATGCAGAAATCGCGCTTAAACGATTACCATCTACACTGTCATGCAGGTTTGAAGCAATCAACAAACCATCACGCGTCATCACAGCAGATGCCTGGATACTGGACGTATTTTTGACAAAGTCTTTTAAAATTTTATTGATTATCGGTTGGTTGTTTGACATTTTTATTTCTCTGAAGATATTAAAATATCTCAACCCTGCTCACGAAGTGCCGATACTTCGGCTTCTAGAAAAGGGATTTCTTTTCGTGATTTCGACAGTAGCATTCCGGTGTTAACCGTGCCTTCGAAGATGAAAGTGATAATATCGTTGTTATACTTTTTCCCTCGAATAAAAACGTGGATGAGGTCATCATTCATGACCACCATTTCCTGGAAGAAATGGCGACCACTATCCGTTATGCCTCTAGATTTTTTAAAAACATTCTCAATCATTACTACATTCGGTCCCTGAAACAGATCCTCAGTAATACCCACCAGCCGTGGCAGCATCTCTTTGGATTCCGGGCCTCTGCTCAACATATCAAGCAGTTCCTTATTCTCAAGATCGATATAGCCACCTGCAATACAGTCCGGCATGCCTCTAATCGACTTATACAGCTGGCTTTTTAATGACATAGCTACGTTTTCTTAATCTACTTAAGTTTTACGGCTATTTACAACTACAGTGCAGCTTCCAGCTTTGGTGCTTCTATTCTGGCTTTGGTAAGTGCCATGCCCAGATTAACCGATTTACGGCAGACAAAAGTCATCACGTGATCCGTATAAGTCTTACCACGTAAAAACACGTGAACAAGATTTTCACTGAGGACAACCATTTCCTGAAAGTAGTGATCAGGACTGTTAGAACCTCGTGCATTTTTAAAGATTTCCTCAATAGCTACCACATTTGGTCCCTGAAAAAGATCTCCTGTTGCCGCTGCTAGCAGATCCATTACCTCTCCTGGGTGAGAATCAACTGTTTTAACACTTAACAGCATACCGGTGCCAACATCTACATAACCGGCTGCGATACATTCTGGAATATTGGCGATTGCTGCCTGTACTTGACTATCTAAAGACATAATAGAACTCCTCATAACTATTAATTATGATAAGATTTAAAAAATTTATTCGAGCACAGTTATATTTTAAATAAAAAAGAGCTGCGCCCAAATCGGGACGGAAATTATAGGAATCAATTCTTTTTTGTCTATAGACCCTTTAAATATATTTTAGTACCCCATCACAGTTTAGAGTATCCGAAACAAAGAAAAACCAAATTATCAATATTAAATAGGGTCAAAGCCCCTTACGTCGGACTGCTTAAACATGCTTGCTTCAACTTTTCCTTCAGGAAAACCACAAAGTTAGTGTTATTATTATCCCGACAATTAAATCAGTAGGCGGGATAAAAACCTGAAAAATGTAGAAATAATGCTACCAGGAATGACGAAGCGAAGTTTGATCGGAGTGGTTCGCTCTAAGTTTTAGTTTCTAAGTATCTCTATGCGCGCGATACGTACAGAGCGACTTCGACTTCATTTTATATAGAACAATTCGGTTCGCCCAACATTGGAGCAACATAGTCGGCATAACTAAAAAGAAACTGCTCCTGTTCACGCGACTGGATCATGCGTGGACTAACTAGACGAATTTTCTGTATCGCATCAACCGCAACCATTCCCTGCGAAATGTAGTAGGCAGCCAAAAGTGTCCCGGTTCGACCCAATCCTGCCTTGCAATGAATGGCAACCCGTTTGCCCTGCTCCAGCCACTGATGCATCGACTGGTTTAAGCTCCATGCCTGGTCCAGCTCTGGTGTTTTCATATCGACAATAGGCAGGTGGTACAAAATAATACTCTGCTCAGCCGCCTCAGCTGAATGCATAGGCAGCTTTTCTTCCAATGAAACCAGATAGTCGATTTTTACTTTTGCAAGTGCCTTTAAATCAAAATCAAGGTCACCACCGATACCTGGTCTGGGTGTTGCTGCCAGTTTATCACGCTCAATCCAGCGAAAGCCCTGTGGCCCGAATGGAATGATCTGTGGTTTTTTATCTGGCTTGCGCACTACTGGTTTATATTTTTCTACAAATGCTTCATCCAGCATTGCTGGATCGGTATCTGGACTGGGTGCCGCACAGGTTCCACTTTTAGCAAACTCCTGACCCGCTGCTGAAACTGGACTGGTTAATAAAACCTGTGCAGAGGCTTCTTCCTGTATAGTGCCACCAGCAAGCAAAATTGCGTTGCCGCCCAGGTATTTCACATTCTTCTGATTATGCTGGATTATAATCACTGCACGTTGTTCGGCCTCTTGATGAATTAGATCCAGCACCGCTTTAGATTCATCCTCTGAAAGATCTGCTGTCGGTTCATCCAGCAAAATCATTTCTGGTGCGGTAACAAGCATTCCAATAATAAGTATCATACGGCGTTCTGCCAAAGACAACTGGGTTAACGGAATATTCAGGCTTTTACACAAATGAGATAAACCATATTGTTCAAGTAAACGCAGTACCAGATCAATTTGCTGATGGCTTTTTAACGAAGCACGTTCTGGCAACTGGGAGACAATGCTGTTGAATATATTACTCAATAACCCAGAGGGTTTTTGCTCTAGCATCTGGGGTCTATCAAGTACGCCCAACACTTCGCCTTTATAAAATACTTCACCATATTGAAGGTAGGACGATGACAAATCGTTTAAACCAGCAAGAGATCGAAACAAGGTAGACTTACCTGCTCCACAGGGTCCTAGCAACTGAGTGACGCCCTTTTCGCTAATATCAAGATTAATTCCGGTAAGAATTTTTCGCTTACCAAAATCTACTCCAAATTCACGTAATGACAACAGATTAATATCAGAAGAATTCATAACCTATACTACCCAAGGGTCAATGCGATACAGCAGGGTTTTTACCAACACCCGAACATGTTGTCCTTCGCGTGCGTCTAAAGTGAACAGCGGAATACCCGGATGGTAACGATTGATATAGCTACGGTATTCATCCAGTTTAAATTGATCATTAAGGTCAGTACGGGATATTCCAATAACCATACTGCGGTCAAGCATCTGTTGCTTGAACCCCTCCATATACTCATCAATCTGGTCGAAGGGGGTAGAACTTGCTGCATCGATCAGAATAATTACACCCAACGCCCCAAGCGAGAGTATTTCCCACATAAAATCGAATCGCTTCTGCCCTGGGGCACCATAAAGATGAAGCAAGGTATTGTCTTCCAGAATCATCTGGCCATAATCCATAGCAACCGTGGTTTTTTGTTTCATCTGGCTAACGTAATCGGTTGCCACTTCTTCGGTCTGCACGACTTCTATATCACTAACCGTCTGAATGGCTGTGGTTTTTCCAGCCCCGACAGAACCGGCAAATACAATTTTCAGGTTACTAGCACGCATAAATTAACGGTCCAGCTTTTTTAATATCATTGACAATAATTTCTTAATGCCTTGTTCTGGTTTGCGACTGGTTATCGCTATTTGAGTATCAGCTGGTTGCAGCAAGCCGCAGGTATAACAACAAGTAGCAAATGGCAACACATCATTGATCGACATACCCAGAGCGGTGGATAACTCTCTCGCACTGGCATTGCTTTCTATCCAGAAACTTGCCATGGCAATATCACGGCTACCGGCCCTGTAACGCGTCAGGTCTGGCCATTGTTTTAGTCGGTAACGCTTATCAGGGTCAAAGGTGCTCAAATGGGCATTACGTACCGTATCTCGCGTCAACTCCCAGACAAACTCTTCAATCGGAATATCCCTAACCGCATTTGCTTTAACTTCGGCTAGCTGGTTGGCGCTAACCCACTTATTAACTATATTTTCTCCGGAAAAATCCATAATGGCTGCATGACTGAGTAACTTGGCACTCATGCTCAGATACACTCGGTCCAGCTTTTTATTGATCACCAGCCAGAAACCTTTAGCAAGATGGATATAGCGACACTGATTAGGTGAATCGTGTTCTACTGCATGCAGCACGAGTCCCAGCAGAAATTTATTTGGGTCAATAACTGGCTGACTGCGCAATACATCAGTTTTACGAACTTTTTGCACCTTGTCGATTTTTTCGCTGGCCTCCGATGTGCTGGTTAAGCGTTGAGCCTGCGCCTGTCCTCTGTCCAAAGCAGCACTAATAGCCGTAAGCATCGCAGTGAAGCGCAAAGGTTTAGCAATAACAGCAGTGAAATCCTGCTTATACTCCTCCGGCAATTCAGGATTTTGTGAAGCCGCAACCAATATCATAGAGGATGACTGAGTTAGTTTTCTCCACACAGATGGATCATGAAGTGTATCAATATCCACCAGTACCACCGATGCGACCTCAGGCTCAACGTGTTGACAGACGTCTGCTGCCCGACTTTTTAAAGCAATCGATAGGGATTTAGCTGGTGCGGCTTCAAAACCGAGTAATCCAAGATGAATCATTTTGTGTAAACAGTGAGCTTAAATATTTGAAAACATGATGAATACTCTGGCCTGGGTATCAAAAACCTGAAGATTGAAATTCAGACTGATCGACCTGCCACTCATCATAAATATCCACATTGACGTGGGGGGCGGGATTAAAGCACATTTTTTATAATTACACATTTATTTCATATCTTTTTGTTAAAAATATCCATAAAGCAGGAATCGCTGACATAAACCTATAATTATTTAAGAGCTTCTATTGATACATTTTGATGATGATAAAGCACCGACAGCAAATACCTTAACATTGTTGGCTGACTACATTCTCCTGCCGCTATTATTGTTGCTCAATTGCTACGGGGTACTGCCGGATCTGCTGTTTGGACCCGGTTTCGTGTTCGTCATAGCAGCGTAATTATTCATTGTTGATTTTATCGTATCTGGTATTCGCCGTTGGATCAGGTCGCTGGAAAGTCATTCCTTGTTGAGGCGTAAACTGGTATTAAAGCTGCCACTGGCAACCTCCACCGTCGGGGCATTTCCCTGCTCACTTCATAGCTATCCCTGAACTTCGCGATAACGTTAGCATTACAGCTGAGGCTTAAACCACCACCTATTGATCAGGTATGGTCAGGCGTTATAGTTATCATCCGCGTAAGCAGTATAGCTCCTGGCTCAAGCGCTACCTATCTATTGCAAAGACTAAAGGTGAAACCGGTTGTATTACTGCACAGTCTCAATTGACCGGTCTTTAAATAAAGTCCAGAATCAATGGGATGGAAACACTATTATCATCTATCCCTCCCAGCGATCCTATCTGGCTGGCGATCGCTTTTATTTTTGGTTTTCTGGTTAAGCTTATAGGGTTGCCACCTCTGGTCGGCTTCCTGTTTGCCGGCTTTTTTCTGAATGTACTGGGCGCTGAAGGGGGAGAATTTTTAAGTTCAATTGCGGACCTCGGCATCACCCTGCTGCTTTTCACTATCGGACTTAAACTACAGCTTAAATCGCTGGCCAGACCTGAAGTGTGGGGTGTGGCTTCCATTCATATGGCGGTAGTGACATTACTGCTGTCAGCAATAGTTTTCCTGTTCGCCAGCTTCAAACTTTCTTTATTTCAGGGTTTAGGTTTTCAAAATGCATTACTGATTGGTTTTGTATTATCGTTTTCCAGTACCGTATTTGCGATAAAAATACTCGATGAACTGGGTGCAACTTCTTCGTCTCATGGCAGAATTTCGATTGGCGTTCTGGTCGTGCAGGATATAGTCGCGGTAATATTTCTTGCCGCGTCTATCGGTAAAATCCCTTCCATCTGGGCTGTCGGTTTATTGCTGCTTATACCTGGCCGACATCTGTTAAGAAAAGCTCTGGACTATTCAGGTCATGGAGAATTGTTAGTCCTATTTGGTATTGTGCTCGCCCTGGGCGGTGCGGACATCTTTGAGCTGGTTGGAATGAAAGGAGATGTCGGTGCACTTATATTAGGCATGCTACTGGCAAATCATTCAAAAGCCAGTGAGTTATCCAAAGCATTGATGAGTTTCAAGGATTTATTTCTGGTTGGTTTTTTTCTAAGTGTCGGCATGACCGCTTTGCCTGGATGGCAGGAGTTCTGGGTTGCTCTGGTGTTTATTGCATTTCTACCCGTAAAAACAGCGCTCTACTTCGTTCTATTCAATGTTTTTAATCTTAGAGCCAGTACCTCGTGGCGCTCTTCTTTGAATCTGGCAAACTATAGTGAATTCGGACTTATCGTCGGTTCTCTGGCCACCTTATCCGGCTGGTTACCCAAAGAATGGTTAGCCGTTTTTGCTATCGTTTTATCCTTATCCTTCATCCTGTCTGCACCACTGGTTACTATCCGAGATCATCTTTATAAAAATTGGCGATATACCTTAAAGAGGTTTGAACGCAAAAGAAGAATAACCGGTGAAGAAGATCTGGATTTAGCACATATTGAAGTTGCTATTTTTGGTATGGGCCGTATGGGAAGTTCAGCCTACCAAGCCATCGAACCTGATTTTCATAATCGTCTGCTGGGTGTTGAAATAGATGTAGACAAAACTGTAAAGCATCATGAGTTGAACCGTTACGTTGTAACAGGAGATGCAACCAATCTTGACTTCTGGTCCAGAACACCTAATCTACTTGATGGTTTGCAATGGGTATTGCTCACCTTGCCTACCCATAATGCGAATATGGCAGCAGCATTGTTACTTCAGGATATGGGCTTTAAAGGAAAAATAGCGGCAACCTCTAAATACGATGACGAAGCAAAACAACTCAGTGAAATAGGTGTCGACTGTTCATTTAATATTTATGCCGAAGCAGGTACCGGTTTTGCAAATGATTTGAAAGGTCGATTGAATAGTACATCATAAACCTGTGAATAATCCTGAGCAATGGCCTGGACTTTATCTTTTTTGTGGTAAGACCCTATTGGCACTTACTTAAGGCTAACACGACGTCATTGCGAGGAGCTTGCGACGTGGCAATCCCTTTTGGCAGATGGTCTCAGCACTGTTTAGAGATCGCAGCGCGTAGTTTATGCCCTTTGGGTACTCGCGAAGACAGTTTTCAGCTTAAGTAAGTGCCATTCTGGTAAGACCCCTTAAATGAAATATTTATAGCCTGTAATAGCGATAGAATTTTTCCAGCTTTAAAGCTCTAATATCTGGTATCACCTACCTAATTAGTTTCTTCGAATCGACCATATATTTTCTCTCGATACTCCCGTTCTTTTGGAGCATCTCCCAACACATAATACGCATCAGCCAACTTGAGATAATTGCAATAACAGGCATTTGAATCTTCTAATGCGGATTTATAATAAGTAACTGCAGCATTATAATCTTTACTATAAAAGGCGGCGTCACCGGCCCGTTCCAGCCACTTACTCGACTTAATGTCCAGTTCTTCTAATTTTTGTAATATGTTCTTTGTGAAAAATAAAGCCTGACTATAATTTTTATCCCACAATAATGAAAAGTAATATTGCTCAGTGATAACGGCCTGTTCCAAATACTGTGGCCAGTTTTCAGGATCATAACTCTTTAGTTTAGTTATCATGTTGTCGTCGAGAATACCACCCTGCAAGCCTCTTAATATTTCCAGGGCATTATGCCGAGAAGCAGAAATTGCTGAATCACTTAGCCAGTATCTGGCTCTGTAAAGGTCTTCCCGATGAATTCCAATCATTGCGTATGCTACAAAGAAGCGCTGCTCATTAATCCAGTCAGACTGAATTGAGGATAATATTGCATCAGATTGCCTATAATCATTTGCGCCTGCATAAGCGAGCGCTAAAGATAAAGAATAAATTCTGGCATTACTAACAAGTTCTTTTGCGTTGCTAAAGTCCTTAATAGCCTGCTGCCAATTTTCCCTGGTCATGTTTAAGCAGCCCTTTTGGTAGGAATACAGAGCAGAAAGATAAGGGTTGCTTTGCCAACTACCTGGCTCAACTGATGAAGTCTCCAGGAGTTTATACAATATTTCTGAGTATCCATTTTGGAGCAGCGTGGTAAAAACATCGGTATCGATGCCAAAGTCCATCGATTGAACACCTGGCAGACACTGAATTTTTCCATATAGTTTTTTGTGGTATTCATCCCATATATCTATAAATAGCTTCCTCCTTCCTGGTGCCACGAAGTCAGTTTGATTTAATGTTTGTTGGGTGTAGACCATGACATCATCAACATAATATGCAGCGTTTTGTTGATCTTCCAGATCACCAATAAATGAAAACATATTCACAGTCGACCCAGGTTCATTAACCGCATTCATCTGATCAGATAAATCAACCATTACTTCTCCATATTCATTTTGTATGTTTAATGAATATCGTCCCTGCGTAATATCATAATTAAGATCCAGCTGATACCAGACGAATGGTTGTAATGGAAAGAGGCTTACTGGTTCATGATCAATATAGTGTCTTAAATAACCTTCATCATTATCTAACCAAAAACCAATACCGTCTTTGACTTCAGTAAAATGACTTTTTCCAGCTAACGCGATATTAAAATTCTGATTAATATCGACGACCATAAAAGCAAAATGAAAATACAGCTTACCTTCGGTAATGGTTTCAAAGTAACCTTGCAACTCTGGAAACCCTCCATCCTGAGCAACATCCTGAATTTTAAGTGAGCGTTTACCACTGAATTTATAGGTAGAACTTAAACCAACTATGCCATGAGTATGTTTGAAGATTTGATAAGTATCCGGGCCTACATCAAATAACTCATCATCAAAATCATATCCAACTATGAGTTGCTTACTATCACTTGCAATAGTTAAAGGGCTTATCAGAAACAATATGCATAAATGTATAAGCCACTTATTTATATGAAATAAAAGTTTCATATAAATATTTTCAGATAAAATCTAAAGCGCATAAATAATCAAAAAAGGCCTGTTTGTTGTGTTTCGTTTCCTGTGGATAAGCCTTCATTAACAAATTGTAAGCTTTAATCAGATTACGATGAGAGCCTTGAATCAACTGCTTCTTTTTTGTTTTAGATTGCTTGCTGGTTTGTTTATATATCTCAAAATAGGCACGATGCTGTTGTATTGAAGTTTGAATCAGCTGATGAACTTCCTGCAGGTTTTGCTCGACTTCCAGGTTCTCAATATCATGTAAAATTTTATCTATTCTATCGAAGTAATGGCTTTTATTTGCGCCGTTTTTTAAAGCATTAACTCTTTCTACCATCGCCAGTTCAGCCAATGATAACAGCCGATTAACACTTTTTATTTCACTTTTTGGAATGTTAGAGCTGCCGGATTCGAAGGTTGTCTGTTGATGTGGAATTAATCGATAAGCTTCATCAATATCCAGGGCCTGGCTATCAAATGCCAGACTATTAAGTAAGATAAAGATTAAGCAGGTAAAAATCGCAGGTTTCATAGGTTCCCTCCAATCTGTAATAGTTTAGGAAATTCTGAAATAATCGGATCTCAGTTAAACAAGAGTCTAATCCACTATATAGTCTAAATGCTATAGAGACAGATAAAAAAAACCATGAACTTAACAGGATAATTTTTGATACTTATCCATTGTTGATTCTTTCATTGCAGCAGCCAATATAAGCATTTCTTATGCCCTCCTATAAGCCTCTATCGGGAATGAGATGAAGTTTTTTGTTTCAATCTTTTTATAACCCCTTGGTAGCCATCACTTGTCGTGTAAAATACCATCTCTAAAAAAACAATCATTCACATGCCTAAAAATACTGTTTATTCCGTATGCCCTCATGATTGCCCCAGCGTATGTGCACTGGAAGTCGAAGTACTTGAAAATCATCGCATTGGTAAAGTCAATGGCTCAAAAGAGCTGCCTTATACCGATGGTATTGTTTGCGGCAAGGTAGCTCGCTATAGCGAGCGTATCCACCATCCAGATAGATTGTTATACCCCCTGAAACGTGTCGGGCCGAAAGGCTCCGGTCAGTTTGAGCGTATTAGCTGGGATGAGGCGCTTGATACAGTTGCCAATGCGTTTTTAAACGCTGAACAACAGCATGGTGTAGAATCTGTATGGCCTTATTTTTACGCGGGCACTATGGGTCTGTTGATGCGTAAAGGTATTAATCGGCTTCGCTATAGCAAAGGTTATTCCAATATGGCAGGTACCATCTGTGTGGCTTTATCCAATGCTGGATGGCTGGCGGGTGCGGGTGGTTTTAATGGTGTGCATGCCAGCGAAATGGCCAGATCTGATGTCATTGTCATCTGGGGCACTAATCCCGTTTCGACTCAGGTGCATGTAATGACCCATGCTCTGAAAGGCGTACGTAATGGTGCCAAACTGGTGGTTATTGATCCTTACCGGACCAAAACTGCTCAGCGTGCTGATATGCATCTGGCCCTTCGCCCTGGTACCGATGGTGCCCTTGCCTGTGCGCTGATGCATGTTCTGTTTCGTGATGGCCACGCTGATCGTGAATACCTGGCTCGTTATACCGATGCTCCTGAAGAGCTCGAACAACACCTGAAATCTAAAACACCTGAATGGGCAGCCGAAATAACAGGACTATCTATAGAGCAGATTGAACAGTTCGCAAAACTGTATGGCAGTACCAGAAAATCATATATCCGTATGGGTTATGGCTTTTCCCGCTCACGAAACGGCGCTGTTAATATGCATGCGGTGTCGTGTTTGCCAGCGGTGACTGGGGCCTGGTCTGTTGAAGGTGGTGGTGCTTTGTATTCTCTAAGCCCTCTGGCTAAGGTGGATATGAAATTGATCGAAGCACCTGAGCTGCAACAAACAGACATCCGTACTCTGGATATGTCTCGTATTGGTGATATTTTGACTGGGGAAAGTGATGCTCTGTGCGGCGGCGTACCAGTAAAAGCCATGTTAATTCAAAATACTAATCCTGTAGTGGTTGCTCCTGAATCGGCAAAAGTCAAAGCGGGTTTTATGCGCGAGGATTTATTTGTCTGTGTTCATGAGCAATTCATGACTGAGACGGCGCAAATGGCTGATATCGTATTACCGGCAACCATGTTTCTGGAGCATGACGATATCTATGCCGCTAGTGGTCATGCTGTACTCCAGGTTGCGAAAACAGTGGTATCTGCACCAGGTGAATGTCGCAATAACCATGAGCTGATTTGTGCATTGGCAAAACGATTAGGGCTTGATCATCCTGCATTTGAAATGTCAGGCTGGGAAATTATAGATCAATCTCTCCGTCTTTCCGGCTATCCATCTGCTGAACAAATTCATCAGCAACGAGGGCTGGATGTCAGTACATCATTTGAGGAATCACATTTTATCAATGGCTTCATGCATGCGGATGGTAAATTTCACTTTAGAGCTGACTGGGCTGCTCTGGGCCGATTGGGACCTGGCATGCCATCATTTCCAGATCATTGGGCAATTACGGATGAAACTACTGATCTCAAACCCTATCGATTAGTCACTGCCCCTGCGCAAAATTTCCTCAACAGCAGTTTTAATGAAACAGCTTCTTCCTGCAAAAAAGAATTACAACCCAAAGCCATGATTCATGTTGACGCATTGAAACAGATAGGAGTAAAGAATGGGGAAATGGTTCGTATTGGTAACGACAATGGCTCTATTTTGATTATTGCTGAGGCGGTGACTGGCCAGCACTCTGACACTATTGTTGTAGAGGGCCTGTGGCCGGATAGTGCTTTTATTGAAGGTAAGGGAATTAATGTCCTTACTTCTTCTGAAGCAGGTTTTCCCGCAGGCGGTGCGGCTTTTCATGATACCAGTGTCTGGTTAAGACTCTAAATAAAAAGCCATCTTAATGAGATGGCTTTTTAAAATTCTATGCAATGGCAATTTTTATAGTACTAACCAGCTCCCGTCATACACATCAATCAGGAACCTGTGCGCTCTAGCTCTAGTGAAGAAGCCCAGACCTCATCCTTAAAATACATCATCCTGGCCTTATCTCCACGCTTAATCCCTTCAAAGAAGGTTGCGTTTCCATTTAAAAACATAGAGGTATCTCTTTTCAGATACCTAGCCACTACTTCGCCGTTGTCAGCATTGATCCATACTATTCCAGTAATCCGTCCACACCAGTATCTATGCTGACGGTTACATTCAAAAGCTTTAACATTCTGAACTCTACCTTCAAGTTCAATTGGTTTAGGTAAATCTGGCAGCCCCTGACCAAATGAGAATGCTGGAAATGCTCCAATACAGATCACAGATAAAAGAACTGCATACTGCTTTTTTATATATGTATACATCGTTTTGCTCCGGTTTTAGTTGTTACCCCCCTAAAGTAAAACTGTTATTTATTTTTGGGAACATATTCCCAATAATCCGCTTCAACTGAATAGATGTCAAGCCCAAGAAAGTCACAAAACAAGTTTATAAAGCAGGAATGATTACAATGCATCAGGAGGACAAAACCCTTATAAAGTGCAAGTAATTGAGTCTAAAGAATAAAGAGCCGCCGAAATAGTTATCTGTAAATATTGCACTTTTGTCGTGAATTGATTTGCTTGAGTACTTTGCTTGCTCTGAATAGAAGTTATCAGCTAGCTTCCCTGCTATCTGGATCATCCCCATTCGATTGTTATTTAATGATAATCAGCTCTTTGATTTTGGGATTACAGTGCCCATGTGAATCTCAGGTTGTCAGCGTATCCATCAGATCAATCATAAATTCTGCGTCTTCGACAGACATAATCTCAAAACCATTGACACCAATATCACCTAGAATCTGACTACCGCCGGCATCCGATGACATCGACATTAACAGGTCAGAAATTTTATCTCTTTGTGATGCCAGATTTGGTGATACCAGCATTGCATGATGGATCATATGAATCTGACTACTCACCAATGGAAACAATTCATTCTTTACCAGTGCTGACAGTTCATTGAAAGATTCCGCGAGGAAAAAGCCTACCTCTGCATTGCCCTTTAAAATTTGTCGGGCAACCACGACAAAATTATCACAATGAATGAATTCGACGGTGGTTTTATCGATATCTGCCGGTTCCAGCATAATCATGCCAATGGTATTAACGTCCGGCGAATCAGTTTGAGCTACTTTGATATTACGAGGTAAATCTTGAACATCTTTAAAAGAATCTGCTTTGCAGGCAATGATTGCCTCATCCGGTTTTGACACAGGTTTTACTAATGGTAAAAACCCTCTGTCTCTAACCAGTTTAGACACATCATAGGGATTAGCATAGATAAGGTCTACCTTGCCCTGATCTATGGCATCATGCTGTTCTTTGAAATCCTGATGGATTTCCAGGTGTATGCCTTCTCCTAGTTGTTTTTGTAACCAGGTATTAAAGAAAAACCAGCCAGAAATTAATTCTGGTTTGAAGTCGGGGCTAATGGCAAGATTGTATGACATCATTTACTCCATTGTTGATTCGAATTGGGTTGTTTCTATTAGGTCCTTTTAACTGGACCTAAAAAAGCGTTGGATAAAGTGCCATACACTCTTCTATTTTTTTACGTGAAGGCTCACGTCGAACCGAGGTGTAACCCTGTACCTGGCCATTTCGAATATTTGGAATTGCTGTGGCAAATACCCAGTAAAAACCACCATCTTTTCTTAAATTTTTTACATATCCCTGCCATTTATCTCCACGCTGTAATGTATCCCATAAATCCTTAAATGCTGCGGGAGGCATATCTGGATGTCTCAATATATGGTGCGGCTCACCTATCAATTCAGACTTGTCGTAACCCGACATTAAAACAAAAGACTCGTTCGCATGGGTAATGACGCCTTTTGTATCGGTCCTTGACACAATAAGACAGCCTTTGGGAAATGGTGTTTCTTCCTCAGTAACCAGAACTTTTCGATTACTGCCATCAGAATACTTTATCTGGTACTCTTTATAATCACCGATAATATCTTGCGGATTCATATCGTGCATTACCTGATTCCTCTCTGGTAAATAAATAAGTTTTGCAGATACCGTTTAAACCAACTGAGTAATATTTTCTGCTGCACGTTTTACATCAAGAAATATCAGCCCTAGTTTGGCATTAGGTTTCGCCAAAACTGTCAACACGGCATCTTTTCCTGCAGATGTCATGACGACATATCCTGTGGCACCTTTTATCAGTACCTGCTCTAAACCACCGCGCGCTAACTCACTAGCTGTACGATCACCTAGTGATAACATTGCTGCACTCATCGCACCAACCCGGTCTTCATCGAGATTCGCAGGCAGCAGTGAAGCCATCATTAATCCATCGGTTGAAATGACAGCTGTAGCTTCAATATCTGCCGAGGTTCCATTTAGTTCATTTAGTATCGAATTGAGCATATCTGAACGCATTTTTTCTCTCCAATTTTTCCATGTTATTTAAGTTATTTTTTTACATCATTTTAAAACCAGGCAATTTAGTCTGGTGCTATGTCTCAACTGCCATAGCGTTTACACAAAGCCCAAATCAAACTGGTCAAGCTATTTTGATTCAGGTACGGAAGGCCGCTGATAACCAGCACAAAACGTTGGTCGCCAACATACATTGGCCAAAACCCCACCTGACTACAGCCTGCGGCATCTACCAGAGACCAGGCACTAGTGCTCAATCCCAGATTATTTTGAATTAAATGTCTGTGTCTATCGTGCATAGAGGCGATATCCGCGCTTAATGCAGATAACTCTTCAGCTGTTTCATGAGGAAACCCTTTTGAGCAGATATAAAACCCCTGAGAGTCAGCCAGCAATGCTTTATTGGTATCGGTAAGGTTTGATAATAGATCTGGTAAAACTTCTTCCAGTACACCTTCGGGTGCATCGACAGGCTCGTCCAGGCCGCCCACCCAACCCAGACTCTGAGCATGATAAAGTAGATCTAGTACTTCATCTTCATCATCCACTTCCTGCCATTGTTTGAGTTTTTCAATGGTTAACATAGGACTCGATTTTTGACTCAATAATTTATGCAGAAAACGACGAGATGGAGTGGGCTCATTATCGGATACGCTGTAGTACGCACCAGCAGGAGTCGGTGTGATATAAAGGCCCTGATTCATTTGATAACGGTTCATAATCAGGCCACTAGAAGGCTGGGATCAAGTGTGAATAGCAGCGCTTCGAGTAGCAGAGCCACATCCCTACGCTCCCTGGCATCGATCTCTAATACCGGTACTTTATGTTTAGTCTGCTTTAATGCTTCACAATAATCACTAATCTCTGGTTTTGCTCTCCTGTCCATAGAGGTAACTCCTACCACTAGCCTGGTTCGATCGATAAACTCTGAAAACGCATCAAGAAAGAAACGTAAATCCTGCATTGGATTTTCTACTTCATTGTTGATAAGTAATACCAGCCCGACACTTCCCTCGGTGAGTATGTCCCACATAAAGTCAAAACGCTGTTGGCCTGGTGTTCCATAAAGATGCAAACGGTCTCCACCTTCCAGATTCATCACGCCATAGTCCATCGCAACCGTTGTCGTTGTCTTATTTTCTTTTGTAATATCTGTAGCGAATTCTTCAGTAGTGACCGGAGGGGTATCACTGATGGATGCAATTGCGGTTGATTTGCCTGCACCGACTGGCCCGGTAAAAATGATTTTATAATTATTCATGGTTTAAGCTCTTGGTTTTATCGAGTATAAGATTTCAGGCGTTCTAGAAGGCGCCCAAGAAAAGCTCGTTTATTGTTCTTTTTTTCTGGCATGGCTTTAGTGATAACTTCTGATGAACCTTGTTGAACAGAAGCTACACCAATGGCATGGCATGCACTGTAAAATGCAAATACATAACGTTGAGGAATTTGAAGCGTCTTTGCTGTATCTAATAACGAACAGGGATATTCAGACCAGAGTGCCGCTATTCGTAAAGCATGGGGGGACAGCAATAATCGAGATAAATTCGGCCAGTGCTTTAATGATACGGGCAAGGTCAGGTTGGTTCCTATAGGAACCCTGCCTCGGGATGACCAGATGGCCGATTTCCATAATAACTGCTCCAGGCTGGTGGATGTTGCCCGTTGGCTATAATCGGATAGATTACTTTTTTCCAGGAGTGATTTAGTTATGGTCTCGTCGGTAATGGGTAACGCACTAAAAGCTCGTAGTTTGGATTCCTGGATATTGATAAACACGGCCTGGGTATCGGGTCGTATCACAATCCAGCCATCGGGTATTGTTAGTAATACCGCCTGACCTGTAGTTCCAGCCTTGCTCACTGCCTGAGCAATATAACCCTGGAAATAAATCTCAGGGTTGTATTGAGCTTTTTCCAGTTGCTTACTGTCATTGAAAGCAATATCTGGAGCTGAACCTATGTAACTATGATCATCGCGCACATCGAGAAATTTTGCTGCTTGATTCGTCTCTGATCGCGACGATGTTTGTGTAACAAGCAGCTTTTCTATTTTTACCTCCGTCGATACATTTTGTTTTAATATTTTTTTTAACTGTGAATTATTTTGCTCCTCGGTTTTATCAACTGGCTTGTTGTCTGATATCGGCACCTTTTCCACTAATTTTCTAATACCCTTTTCTGTCGGTGCACAGTCCACTGGAATTTTTTCGATGGGACCATCTGGCAAGTTGATATTACTGCGTATTTTCTGCCGGACAGTTTCCAGTGCCGCAGCCAGGTTTTCAGTTTTAAGTGGCTTGTGAACAAGAATTGCACCGTCAATTTCTTCACCATTTACTGTTAGCAGAATAAGGGGTTTGTCTGGATTATTATTTCGATGATTATCCAGGTTTTGCTGACCATTCAGCCCATCCAGGTCGATAATACTCAATTCAGATGACGCTTCATCCACCAGCTCATAACCATCATTACAAGGGCCATGAAAATAATACTGTAATGTATTCCTCATTTTCTCTGTTACTCCTTGTACTGAGACGCGCAGTGGATGTTTCTGATCAACAGGCATATGTTATGTATCGATTGAAGCAAAAAAATTATCCAGCTCTTGCCAAAGAAGCGATAATGATTCTTGATTGATTTGAAGAAGCGGATATATCTTTTGAAAATTTATCTGGTCATTACTACGACGGTAGATTTCAATTAGATCAGAATGAATTTCCGGATTATCAGAACCATTAAGCACCTCCGTTTCCAACACCGATCTGGCAGCATCTAACTGACCATATTCCATAAAGCTGCGTGATTCTGATAGAGGATCGTTGTCTAGCCCCTCGCTAGTATTAATTTTCTCCACCAGGCGAAAGGGGCTGACAAATCCCCGAGAGAGTACTGAACGAGGACTCTCTGGAATTTCATCCTGTTTTATAAAATTCTTTTCCAGCAATTGCTGCAGTCGGTCATATCGTTCCCCCTGCAGTAGAGGGCGCGCGTAATTCAACATGCGCTCCCTAAGTGGTCGTCCATGGTTTTTCAGTACGATAAACAGATCCAGTATTGCTCCATAGGTATCCTCGGTATTCTTACGTCGAATATGATGAATGATTCGCTGCACATGATTTAGAAGATTTTCGGGAGTACGAGCTGAACGGCTGGTATAAAAATTAGCAGCATCCATGCTCCAGTTACCGGTATCCTGCCATAGACCCCGATATCCAGGAATGCGAAATGCAGGCTCAATTTTCATGGGTGTTAAATCTGGTGAATTAGCTTTGTGACCAGTCCCTGGAAAAACCAGTGGTTTAAATAGATTATTTTTATAGCTCATAAATACCTTATGATAAGTAAGTCCATTGGTATTGTTTAGTACAACTTAACTAATCTGTCTATGCTTATAAACATTTTCCCGATAAACGAACTTCACTCTACTTTTAGTTATGTATATGAGGATTTAGTTGTTATCTCGCAGAGAGAAACAACGGTATATTTGGGAGATATTCCCAATTATTTCCTTAACTGATAGATGTTATCCTCCGTAAAAGGATAAAAAAGATCTAAAAAACTGAGGGATGACCTGATTGGCTCTTACTTAAGGGAAAAATGTCATCGCGAGCGTCAGCGCAGCGATCTCAAACCTTGTCATAGCCCCATTGACGAAGAGATTGCCACGTCGCAAGCTCCTCGCAATGACGTCGTGTTAGCCTTAAGTAAGTGCCATTCAGGGATGACCTTTCTGATAGCAATCCAAATGACCATATAATCTGTAAGCAATTGACTCTAAAGAATAATTTTATTTGTTGTGACAATTGATCACCGTTGGACTTGTTTTAAAAACATTCTTTCGTTGCCTTAGTAATTATTCGAAAAAACCGATACATTGAGTAACTTAATTCAGTTTTTCACTCTATTCCTAACAGATTAAGATATTGATTTTAATGCTTTGACTAGAATTTTATTAAAAGTCCGAGAATTAATATTAAATGACAATATGAAAACATCAGAAAAGCCTTCAAAACAAACGGCCCCATACAAACCTCATCCTTTGATAGATGTCCTGATTAGCGTATTGATCCCTTCATTGATACTGATGAAATTCAGCGATCAGGAAAGCCTGGGGCCGGAAGCCGCGCTACTTATCGCATTATCTCTCCCACTGGGCTGGGGTCTGATCGAATTGATTCGATATCGAAAATTCAATTTCATTGCATTACTCGGTCTAATTAGTGTATTACTGACCGGCGGTATAGGTTTATTACAACTTGACGTGGAATGGCTTGCTGTAAAAGAGGCTGCAATTCCAGCCATCATTGGTTTAGCCGTTTTAATTTCCACCTATACCCCCTATCCATTAATTAGAACCCTGCTGTTTAGTGAGAAAATCATGCAGGTCGACCGAATCAACAAAACTCTGGATGAACGAGGCACCCGCTCCGAGTTTGATTCTCGTCTGCTGATATCAACGTATTTCTTAAGTGGTACATTTTT
This sequence comes from Gammaproteobacteria bacterium, assembly GCA_050306135.1. GTDB lineage: Bacteria > Pseudomonadota > Gammaproteobacteria > JACNJF01. The sequence continues at coordinate 8,776 of JBNLGQ010000046.1, read as the reverse complement.
CTTTTCTGCTGTGATGAACTATGTATTAGCAAAATGGATAGTTATCAGCCCCTCGGGTAGTGCCGCATTTAACGAAGAACTGGGTCGCCTGACACTGCTCAGCTATCCCATGATTGCGATACCCTCCATGTTGATGATGATGGGGATTCTGTATTATTTATGGCGCAGCATTGAACGTATGACAGGCTTGTCTCTTCAGCAGATTCTGATCGCTCAATCTGAAGATAGGTCATAGTAATGCATATCGCCATGTCTAAAGACTTGCGCACTCAATTACAGCATATCATTGAACACTCTTTGGTTCAGAAAGCCATTATCACTCTGATTCTGATCAATGCAGTGATATTGGGTCTGGAAACCTCCTCAACTGTGATGCACACAGCGGGTTCAATATTATTGTTCATAGATCACCTTATTCTGGCCGTATTCGTGATTGAAATCCTGCTACGTATCTATGTATTTCGACTGGATTTCTGGCGCGACCCCTGGAGCCTGTTTGATTTCTCTGTAGTTGCAATCGCCCTGATACCTGCATCTGGCCCCTTTGCTGTTTTGCGAGCCCTGAGAGTACTGAGGGTATTGCGCTTGCTCACTATGGTGCCCTCTATGAGACGGGTAGTTGGCGCATTACTGGCAGCAATTCCCGGGCTAGGGTCAATAGGAGTGATGTTACTGGTGTTTTATTATGTCTTTGCCGTTATCGCCACCAACCTGTTTGGTGAGGCTTTTCCTGAATGGTTCGGTACTATCGGTCACTCTTTTTATACCCTGTTCCAGATCATGACTCTGGAAAGCTGGTCCATGGGTATAGTGCGCCCATTGATGGAAACCTTTCCCTACGCCTGGGCATTTTTTATCCCCTTTATCCTGATTGCAACCTTCACCATGTTGAACTTATTTATTGCAATTATCGTGAGTGCCATGCAGAGCTATAGTGAAGCTGAACACAAAGAAACTATAGATGCAGTTCATCAATCAGAAGAAAAAATTGAGGCTGACCTGCATCAGGAGTTGCGATCCTTACGCCATGAAATTCGTGAGCTTAAAGACTTGATCAATAAATAGTCCGACAGGAACTCCTGGTCGTAGTAAGTGGTCATACTGCTTTAACATCAATCGATTAGGAATTCAAAATGCGACCTTTATTTTTGATATTGCTGGCTTTGTCATTCAACGCTGCAATTGCTGCACCGCCTCCTGAAAGCTTCGACCGAATGAATGAAGCCTTCCCGGATGTCACATTTGTTAACCCAAAGGGCGAGGAATCTAAACTGTCAGATTACAGGGGCAAAGTGGTAGTAGTTAAACTATGGGCTACCTGGTGCGGCGTTTGTCGTGCGAAATGGCCTGAATACCAGGCCCTTTATGATACGGTTAAAGATGAAAAAGACGTTCAGTTCATTCCAATATCGGTTGTTGAGGACCCTCAGGTAAGCCAGCAATGGGCTGATCAACAGGGCTACACCGTCCCTCTTTTCAAAAATCTGATTAATGATAGAGGCGCTGTCAAGGTAGCCGATGATTCCTTTTACTTTATCAAGGGTACTCCTATGAAATTCCTGATTGACAAAAATGGTGTATTGCGCAAAAAGGTAGTTGGCGCAAAAGGTTCAATAACTGAAGCAGATATTCGTGGATTAATTTAAGGCTCCTCTGATCAATTCAGATGAATAAATGTTACATATGACAGTTACATTGTGACTTATTTATATTAACCACTCATCTACCTTTTTTGAAGCAGCCGTCGCAAAATAGAGCTATAAGGGAAGCTCTGAATAATTCATCCATGAATTCTCAGAGATTCCTAAGATTAATTGACCTATTATCGCCATATTATTTAGTCATCATTTGTTAAGTTGGAATAACTTGAGGATACCATCAGCCTCAGTACAATTTCTGCGTAGTGTTGAGATGAGAAAAATCATATGAATACTAACTCTGTAATACAAACTCTGGGTCGACGTTTACGCCTGGGTGTTATAGGTGGCGGTCCCGGTTCCTTTATCGGTCATGTTCATCGTGCTGCTGCTTTGCTGGAAGGACAGTATGAAGTCATTGCCGGTGTATTCTCCTCCGACCCTCAGCGTTCACTTGAGGCAGCCTGGAATCTGGGTATTGCGCGCGGCTATGCCGACGCAGAGGAGATGATAACAACTGAAGCCACAAGACCCGATGGTATAGACGTGCTGGCTATCATGACTCCTAACAGCAGTCACTACGCCCTGGCCTGTTCTGCGCTTGATCATGGCTTTCATGTTTTCTGTGAAAAGCCCCTGACCAACACCCTGCCCGAAGCGCTGGATCTGGTGGAGCGAGTAACTAAAACCAGACGCCAGTTCTGTGTTGCCTATGCCTATAGCGGATATCCAATGATTCGTCAGGCACGAGCGATGGTAGAAGCTGGTGAAATTGGCGACATCCGTATGGTTCAATGTGATTATGTGCAGGGGCATTTAGCCGAGTTAACCGAATCAGAGCAAAAAGGTGAAAACTGGCATATGGACCCAGATATCTCCGGGCCATCACTTATTCTCGGTGATATAGCAACTCATAGCTATCATCTGGCAGCGTATGTCACTCGAATGCTACCAACTGAACTAAGCGCAGAGGTAACCTGCGTTGTTCCTGATCGAAAATCGCACGATTACTCAGCAATTCTCACACGCTATGAAAACAATGCGCGCGGCGTATTCTGGGTGACTCAGGCGGCTGCAGGAGGAGTACATGGTTTGCATCTGCGTATTTTCGGTAGCAAGGGTGGACTCGAATGGCATCAGGAACATCCTAATCAGCTATTAGTCAGAAAACTGGATACTCCCCCCTCTACACTCGAAAAAGGAGGCCCCGGTCTACACGAGGCTGCTAATCGTGTGAGCCGTATTGCTATTGGGCACCCGGAAGGATATCAGGAAGCTTTTGCTAATCTGTATAGCGACCTGGCTGAAACAATTGCTGCCCAGACCACCGATACAGCACTAAATCCACTGGCGTTATGGTTCCCGAGTGTACTGGAAGGTGCGCAAGGGGTTCAGTTTGTGCAGATGGCACTTGAGTCCAGTAAGCAAAATGGTAGCTGGGTAAAACGTGAAAATTTCTAAAATACTTGCTATCGATTGATCGGGTTGATTTTATTTCAGCCCCACCTCAAAAATAAATCAATTATGCATCGCAGCATATGAACTATTCTACTCGGGCCTGTTACAGGCCATAGGAACCTTAAATTTTAAATAGATGAATTTTTTTCATCATTGGCATAAATATAAATCATTTGTTGCACTGCAGCATATTTACTATAGTACAACCACTGGAAAGCAAAACGGTCTGCGAGCTTTCTGGTTTGAGTTTTTAGTTGATTATATTCCTGAGACTCAAGTTCAGCTTCCATACAAATGGATCTGAAGTGGTATAACCACATCGCAGCATAAGAATTCCTCCCTTAACCCGGTCCGGAGTTCGTGGTGATACATCCTCAAGGGGTTTATCACCACGAATTATCGTCACCGGGTTTTTTTTGCCCGAAAGAAACTATTCGGGCCCACCTTTTCAAGCTATAAAATCATTCAAGCGGCAATAATATTGTGTTCTGGCCCATAGGGAAAACCGGTGATGTTTTCACTACTATCTTCACCAATAACCAGAATATCGTGCTCACGGTATCCACCTGCACCTGGTAGACCCAGAGGGAGTGTCAGCATGGGTTCCATCGAAACCACCATACCCGGGGTCAGCTCTGTATCTATATCCTCACGTAACTCCAGCCCGGCTTCACGACCATAGTAATGTGACAATACGCCAAATGAGTGGCCATAACCAAATGAGCGATATTGCAACAAATTCAATTCTTCGAAGTAACGATTGATTTCGGCACAAATACCTGAACAGGTGGCACCCGGTTTAATTAATGACAAGCCCAGTTCATGAGCACCGATATTGGCTTGCCAGATTCTGAGTGATTCAGCATCCGGTTCACCAAGAAACAGCGTACGTTCCAGAGCCGTGTAGTAACCGGAAATCATTGGAAAGGTATTCAGACTCAGGATATCGCCCATCTTCAGTCTGGCAGTGGTGACCGGATTATGCGCCCCATCCGTATTCAGTCCAGCCTGGAACCAAACCCAGTTATCGCGCAATTCGCTATCGGGATAAGATGCGGATATTTCCAGTTCCATTGCATTTCGCCCAGCCATGGCAATATCAATTTCACGACCCCCTTCGCCAATAGCAGCATGGATGGCTTCACCGCCAATATCAGCAGTACGCGCTCCACCCTTGATCAGTGCAATCTCTTCACTCGATTTCACCATACGAAGTTTCATGATTTCGGCATTCAGATCAGTGACTTTAACCTCACCTAGCAGGCTCAACATGGTATCGCGAGCAACCAGCGTCATGTGATCCGCTTCGATTCCAATATGACGCATATTACCCAGAATAGACTTCACCGCACGCCAGTAATTATTGCGCTGCCAGTCAGTGTAAATCAGGTTTTCTCCATAGCAGCGACGCCAGGGCTGGCCGCCATCGATATTCGCCGATACAGTGACACAACGCTTAGCAGTGACAACACAGGCATAGGGTCTACCGAAAGAACAATACAAAAACCCAGAGTAGTAGGCGATATTGTGCATTGAAGTCAACAGCATAGCTTCAACACCGGATGCTTCCATTAAATCACGTAATTTGGCCAGGCGGGCTTCATACTCCTGATCTGAAAAAGGAAGTTTGGCCTTATCACCGTTTTGTAATTCGAAAAATTCTGGTCGAACAGTTTGAGTTTGAGACATAGTCACTCCGAAATTTTATCCGGGTAACTATTTGAGATTTACCCGGTGGTTTATCCGGGCGTACAGGATCAAAAGTCTGCCTGAGCAGTTATCGATTTAGCTGTTTGTAAACGACGCCATCGTTTACAGCTGTGCTGATTCTAATCACTAACATTTGCAGTGACAAGTATTAATATCATGCTCCATTAAGTGACTTCAGGTAAATCTGGATAAAAAATTATTAACCACAGATTAGGGCAGGACGCCCGTAAGTAGGATAACGCAGGAGCAGTTATCGAGGGCACAGAGAACACGGAGGAGAATATTGTTTATGTACAAGCTCATACTTGATCTTATATAGCAATCAGACTCGAAGAAACCAGGCATTTCCACACATTGCAGCCATTACTTGTGAAGCACAATTGTCGGGGTTGTCAAAAAACCAGTCATTCAAAAACAGAAAATTAGATCGTGGTGAATAATCACTATCGACCCGTTGCGGTCATTCATGATAGGGTCTAGGGATCGGGATGTCTTTGTCGTGACCAAACATTAATAGTTCGTATATTACAAAGATCCTCTAATTTTTTAATCTAACTTTAACTATCTTGAAATCCAATAGCTAAGTCCCCGCGGTCGTGCACATACATCTTCACCAATTCGCCCATTGAGAATGGGAGCTTCTTTAACGTCACTTTCCATAATGTATTTTGCCCCATGCCGTGGAGAGATCATCGGGTCACGATTTAACGATGTATCGATGTCATTTTCATTAGTAGCTTGGACGATAGGTGCCATTATCGTATTTCCTATGAATAACTTCTCACATACCGTATCCAGAAAGCGATTAGCGTCGCCATACTCCTCAAGCCAATCTACTTTCCAGATCTTGATCTCACCACTTTCAGTCCAGGTTAGGTGGTAATCGGTCTGCTCCAGATATAAATACCCGACGATAGCTTCGTCGTGTAACGGCTGCCACGGAGTTATGTCTTTTGACAAAATGGTATCAAACGTTTTAAAGGCGTTATGGTTAAAACTGAACAGCCGGGTATTCATATTTACCAGCTGAAAGTAGTTGCCCGCCATAACGGAATGAGATTTTTCGGTGGATGAAGAATTAAGAAAATCAATGCGATAAATACCGCCACTGCTGATGAACCAAAGAATGCCGTTATCTTCATCAATAAACGGATTTCCCGAATGTCGAACATTTGGGTTTCGTAGAATAAATGTACGTTTATCAACGTCAAAGAGGTCGACGCCTTCCTGTCCAGCAAACGCAAGGTACCTGCCGGTTTTAGACAAAACAATGTCTTCCGACCCTCCTGTTCCATCTCTTTTATCAACCGCGATGAGTTCAGGTTTATCGCTATGGTTTGATAGAAGATAGATTTCGTAGTTTTCTTCAAGCGTTTTAACTATGAGCTGTCTTGAGTGATCCAAAGTGAAAATAGTGCCTTCAAGGTTTCTTGGAGGAAGTAATACCGGCGTTTCATCTCCTTCAAAGGATATTTGAAAACGTTCTTGGAGGTTATCTCCCCCCACGTATTGTGAATAGATCACTGCACTACCATCATCAGATACTGATTCTATGTAAATAATTGAAGATTGAACTTGAATACATTTAATCTGTTCACCTGTTTTGGTATTCCAACGACAAATATTGTGACGCATGTATAGAGTGTCCGCATCAGAATTGGTGATTGCGAAGAAGAACTTCCCGTCACCTGAGAAGTGAGTTTGCTTCGTGGTCTCAGCGATATTCTTGATAGGTATTTCACTTCCTTGGGTCAAATCCCATAAAGAGATCTGATTATCTCTAATCACAGAAATCGCACGACTGTTGTCCCTGTTAACCAAAATATCTGTGATATTACCCGGGTGCCGAAAAGTGAATACTTCTGAAAATGGAGAGTTTATTCGGCTCGTTTTTTGGACAGTTATCGAAGTCTCGCCCCAGATCACCAGATATTTCCCCTGGTCGACTAGCAGCACCTGTTCAGGTGAAAAATTCAACACCTGGGCATTAATGGGACGAGATGCTCGATCTGTTTCATAAACGTGCACCACAGAATTGCCCCAAACTGTGAAAAGGTGACCATCACTTGAAAAATTCGCCCCCTCTACGCGCTCGGGAAATCTATCGATGGAGACAGAGGCTGCTTTTCCTATATTCCATAAATGAACTCGCTGCTCGGCATCCCATATTAGAAGTGAATGGCCATCATGAGAAAAACTTCCGCCAATCACATGTATTCCTGATAGTGGCAATGGGTCGATGTCTTTTTTTTCCAACTCCGATAGATCGACTAGATATGAAGTTACTTCGCTTAAGGCGAAACACCTAGAGCTTTTGGCCAACGACCCATCGTGCGCCCAGACGAGAAGTTGCTTATTATCTGGAGAGAAAATGGCGTCTTCCCATTCGCATATGGGAATTTTTAGGTTAGGGAAAATAGCACTAATACCAGTTTTTTTCTGAATAACTTTGAGTTCTTTACGCTTACTTAAGCGGGATTTTTTTATGGTCAAGGTGAAGAGGTCATCGTTTGAAACGATGTTTCTATCACCAGAAAGTTCAGCAAGTAAATTAACCATACGATCAGATTCACTTGGCTTGGTGATTTCTATTTTTTTGCTCCCTTGGCTTAGGGAAAAATCATTAAGGTTTAGTCTTGATGACGAGTAAAGCTTTGAGTCACTTGTTTCGTTCTGCAATTCCTGGATGATTAAGTCGTTAGTTTCCGGGTTATACTCTACCTGTGCAATACTAAGTGATGATTTGTATTGGTACTCGACAGACGTTTTTTGTGCAGCGTTAACAAGTGTTTTTTGTGCAAATTGATTTGATGGGTTAAGGAAGGTTTCTCTAGTTGCAAGTGCGGCAAGCCTAAGCCCTTGTTGTGTATTGCCCTCATCAAGCGAAGTTTGCGCAGCAGTAGCGAGCATGGACGATTCTGATAGGCCAACATTTCTGGAAGATATGATAGTTAGGTATGCAGCGACGATAACGGAAATCAGAAAAATGAGGAGCCCAATTGCGCCTACCAACTGCTGCCTAGATATCCGCTTAAGCTGTTTTTCTTTTTCAGCTATCTGATTCTGACTTTCCTTCCTTATCCTCTCCTCGAGTTCCTGGCTGGCATTCAAAAATTCGTGAAACTGCTCCCCAAGATCTTCTTCATTCACGGGACGATTGGAGATCCACTTTTCAGCAGAATGGATTTCTATGCCCCTAAGGAGTAATTCATCGGGGCAGTTATTCCGAGTCCATTCGTTTAATTTTATTGCAAGACGTCTACCTTCACGTAACCATGGTAAATTTACGGATAGTGCTGCAGAAAGTTCACAGATTGCTTCTTCGAAGTGATCTGCACCCTTTGAGAAATCTATCTTAACATTCATGGCCGCGAGGCGTGGAGGAGCTTTGCGAAAGTCAATATCAGATGCCTTCACTGCGATGATACGTTTTCCTATTCCTCTGGCATAGGCGATCTCTTCGTCACATACATCACTTTTGACAGATGCTGGTGATACAAGAAATATCATGATGTCACAGGCCGCGATCATTTCTTGGAGTCGAATCCACCATTCATCTTCGGCAGAAATTCCACTATCCACATTGTGGTTGTCATGGGTGGACCGATCGAAATCAGGGTCATAACCGCGCAGACGAAGAGAATTCGCTATCTCATTCATCAAAGCTCCATCGGAGCGAGAATAGGAGAGAAAGACTCGCGGGAGGTCTTCTATTTTCTTGTCCTCTTGGTTTCAGGTTTCAGGTTTCAGGTTTCAGGCACCTAAGTCCTAATGAAATAAATGCGCTTGTAAAGCCCAAGAAAAAACTCTTAGACAAAAAACTCTTAGACACCCATAAATAAAAGTTGACAATACAGCCCTTCTTTTCTATTTTCAATGCATTCGTCAATCTCAAAGGAGTGAGGTATGCCCCAAGCACGGAAAACTCAAATCGCTATCGAATCCACCCCGTATTACCACTGTACCTCGCG
>JBNLGQ010000045.1:0-11965 GCA_050306135.1 Gammaproteobacteria bacterium | reverse complement strand
CCAGCAACTGCTGTTAACGTAGTCCGTGGGCCAGTGTGCTGCGGCCTATCTTTTATATTTCCAGTAAGTTAGGAGTCTCAAGAAAACTCCAGCTCCGCGTTACAGCTCTTGCCAAGGGAATAACCATTACCTGCGAGCTGTGCCTTGATCTGAAGCTTTCTTGAGACTCTGAACAATACCTATATTGGTGCCGGGTTAATAGTAGCAGAAAGGTTTCCTCTACATTGAAAATCTGAACAACAGCTGGCTCTGTTACGCGCGCTCTTCGCCCTCTTTTGAAACATTTCATCTCACCACTTACTCAATCCTGTACTACTTTAAAGTTCCTCAGAAAAAAAAATAAAGGAAACTATACTCAAGCCGATAGAATAAATTCGTGGTGATTGTTTGTAGGTATTCACATGTAAGAGCGTCTGTAACGAGTCTGTCTTAAATCAGATAAATACCCATGCTTACACAGAGCAGATAGAAAAGGTGAACATCATATAGACTTAATGTTGGGAGTGAGTTCATTTAGTTGGCCTCCGATCAATATCAGCAAGACAATCCTGGCTACTAAGACCAGATATGACCGATAGTATTTATTCTATCTGGCAATGACAGGTTCGAGATAAGAACAGTTTGAAAGTGTTACCCGGTGATATCTTCTCTATCTAGTCTCAAATGATATACACACAACTTCTGTGGTTTGCACATGACTAATCAAAATGTAAAAAGGTAATAAAATGAAATCAGTTTTTCGTATATTTAACAACTTGAGCATTAGTGTTAAAACGATGATTGCTCCTGTATTGATAATTGTATTGTTGGTCTTGATTGGCGGTATAGCTTATACAAACCTGAGCAAGATGGAATTAGAGGTTGAGATGATTACTCATGACCTGGCTCCAGATGCGGGTACCGCAGCTGATCTCATGCAGCAACTGTATCTTAAGCGTTTACATGTAAAAGACTACATCAAAACCAGTAGTAGCCAATCGGTGGAAAAATTCAAAACTGCAGAAAATACGTTTCAGGAAATCATGCAGACAGCTCGGAACAGTATCCACAATCCCGATAATTTGAATTTGCTCGATGAAATCGATGCCCTGAATAATCAATATACCAAAGAGTTCTTTGATGTGGTTGTGGCTAATATGGAGAAAAGCAACAAGATTGTAAAAGAGGAACTGGATGTAAAGGGTACATTGATTGAAGAAAGCCTTTCACATGTAATGCAGTCTGCATATCGCGCTAAAGATAATGAGGCAGCCTACATTGGCGGTGAAACCATAAAACATTTGATGTTGGCCCGTTTGTACGTATTCCACTTTCTCGTTGATAATGATGAGGAATCTGAAAAACGTGTCCAGGTCGAGTTTGCTGAGACAAGCAAGCTTTTTAAAAAATTATTGAGTAAATTAGGACACCCGCTACGTCGACAAGCAGCTATTGATGCGCAGCAATCTTTCAATGAATATCGTAAGATCTTCGATACAGTCGTCACTGCGATCAGAGCGCGAAACAATGGTATCAGGGATGTTCTCAATGCCAATGGTCCCATCATGGCAAGTAAATCACAAGACCTGCGCAATAGTGTTTTCGATTTATTGCAAGAACTGTCGGTCGTGGTGGAAAACGAAGTTAAACAAACTATAACAACCATCGCTCTCGTTACACTTATTGCCATGATTTCCGGTCTACTGATTGCCTACCTGGTCATGCACGGTATTGTGAAACCGATAAAAGAAACTAACTCAATGCTTGAGGACATTGCTCAGGGTGACGGTGACCTTACCAAGCGCATTCGGGTTGAAAGTAATGACGAAATCGGGATGCTGGGTAATAATTTCAATAGTTTTATCGAAAAACTTCAGAGCATTATCACTCAGATTATGAACGCAACCGGACAGCTAGCAACAGCTGCAGAAGAGGTGGCGAGTATTACCGAGCAAACCAGCTCTAACATCAATCGACAAAAGATGGAAACCTCACAGGTAGCGACCGCTATGAACGAGATGACAGCAACTGTTCAATCTGTCTCTCAAAATGCTTTAGCTGCTTCTGATGCTGCTGGTGCAGCAAATAAAGAGGCGAATAATGGAAATCAGGTCGTATCCAGTACTATAGAAACTATCGATAATCTGGCAAGGGAAGTGGAAGCATCCGCATCGACAATTGAAAAGCTCCATAGCAACAGCGTCGATATCGGCTCCATTCTGGATGTAATCAAAAATATTGCTGATCAGACTAATTTATTGGCGTTGAATGCTGCGATTGAAGCAGCTCGTGCAGGAGAAATGGGGCGCGGTTTTGCTGTTGTTGCTGATGAAGTTCGGACCCTTGCACAGAAAACCCAGACCTCTACTGCAGAAATTGAAAGTCTTATCACTGTATTACAGGATGGTTCAAAAGAGGCTGTTAGCAGGATCACCCAAAATCGAGATCTTGCCGTTTCAACCGTTGAGCAGGCAGCCAGCGCAGGAGAGTCACTTCGTTCAATCACCAGTGCAGTATCAACAATCATGCAAATGAATACTCAGATTGCTGCCGCAGCTGAAGAGCAGGCTGTGGTGGCTGAAGAAATCAACAGAAATGTAGTGAGTATCGAATCGGTATCAGAACAAACAGCAACAGGAGCTAAACAAACATCAAGTGCCAGTTTAGAGTTATCGAATTTAAGTGATCAACTTAAGGATTTAGTCCAGCAGTTCAAGGTTTAAGGTTTAAGGATCCTCAGATTAATTGAGAGGTTTCTGCGGCACAGGGATATGTGCCGCTAAAATCGATGGCTACAAGCTATAGATTTTGAATATAAAGGGGTTAGAGTCGCCCCCTTAAATCCAGCAATAACAGTAATCTTCAGATTCTCTTCCCTGAGTAGGGTTATTCCTACCCAACGACCATTTTCCTTACAATAAATGCAGGTTTTTCTGATGGTTAAACCTCATGTGTTTTGCGATTCTTAAGCATTATAGGTTCTGGGCTGTACTCGCAGCGGAAATAGCAACAGTGCATAGAATTCCGATGGTTAAAAAAGATATAGTGTGGAGTAATCAGACGGTTGCTCTCAAGCAGCTTGATGACGTTTATTCCCAACTCGGTTATTCCTGCATTTATTCTACAGTCATTGCAGCACTTGTGGTGCTGGCACTATGGAAGGACGTTGCACATCAGACACTTATGGTCTGGTTAGGGAGCATTATCCTGGTGATGGGTTTGCGCTATGCGGATGCGCGCAGCTATATGCATGCCGTTAAGTGGACAGATGAACACCTGGCTCAGTGGCGCATGCGACTTGTGCTCGGAGCTGCAGCGGCGGGGCTGTGCTGGAGCCTCACATCAATTTGTTTTCTCTCAACTCCGCATGACGAAGCCGCCGTCATCGTAATTTTTCTTATCGCCGGCGTCAGTGCATTTGCCAGCACCTCTATGTCTCATATTCCTGTCGCCGCACTGACCTTTCTTTTGTGTTCGGTTCTCCCGTTTGCATTATGGTTATTTTCGTTTGGTGAGCGCATTCATTTATTTATGGGAATGATTGCCATAAGTTATCTAGGTTTAATGGTAGCCAACTCGCAACAGTTGCGAAAAATCGCAGGTGCAAAACTGGAAACGGAGAAGAGCAATATTAACTTGCTTAGCGAGGTCCAAATTGTCGATCAGCGTCTGTCGAACATGGCTGAAAATTTGCCCGGCTTTATTTTCACCCTTTGCCGCTCGCATCAGGGGCATTTTAGCTTTCCCTACACCAGCAGCGGATTGAGCGAACTTTTTGGGCTGGAATCGAAGGAAGTAGCGGACGATATGGCGCCGCTATCGGCGATGATCCATGCGGAAGATCAGGCTACGGTGTGTGCAGCCATCCACACTTCGGCGATCGAGATGGCCCCCTTACACACCATTTTTCGTGCAAACACGCGGGCGCAGGGAGAACGTTGGATTGAGGCCAATGCAAAACCTCAAGCCCATATGGGCAACATGATCCTGTGGCATGGCGTCATGATGGATGTGACCGAGCGTAAACAGATGGAGCAAGCCCTGCTTGCACGTGAACATGAGTTTCGCACTTTGGCCGAGAATGCACTGGATCCGATATATCGTTATGACCTCAATGGCCGCTGTATTTACGCCAATACTGCAGTTGAACGCCTAACCGGAATACCCGTTACCGAATTACTGGGCAAATCTCCTCTAGAGTTCGTTCCCAATTCATCAGTGAATGGCTGCAATATACAAGGTGTTATTAAAGCGGTGCTAGATAGCGGCACTCCGCGTGAGCTGGAACTACAGTTCAAAGCCACTGATGGTCGTGAAGTCTGTATCCACAATATGATAGTGCCAGAGTTCGATGCGCAGGGTTCCGTGCAGGGTGTGCTGTGTATAGGACGCGATATTACTGAGCGTAAGCAGGCAGAGATGGCTATGGAAAAAACGCACAACCATTTGCAGGCTGTCCTTAAAACAATTCCTGATCTGGTTTGGCTAAAGGATAGCGAGGGTATTTTTCTAGCATGCAATCCCAACTTCGAGCGCTTGTATGGTGCGGCTGAGGCAGACATCATCGGCAGGACGGACTATGATTTTGTTGATGCTGAGCTGGCAGATTTTTTCCAAACGAAAGACAGGGAGGCGATCAATTCCGGGCGCGTCTGCATCAACGAAGAATGGGTTACCTTTGCCTATAATAATCGTCGGGCCTTGCTAGAAACGCGCAAGGTGCCTTTGCTTGACGGAGCGGGCAAAGTCATCGGTGTATTGGGTATCGGCCGCGACATCACTGAACGCAAGCAGGCAGAGGATGCTTTGCATGAGCGGGAAGAGTTTCTCAATTCTTTATTCAACACGATTCCAATTCCTGTTTTCTATAAGGACAATGAGGGGAGATACCAGGGCATTAACCCGGCGTTCGAGGCAATGTTCTGCATTACCAGTGAACAACTCGTCGGTAAGAGTGTATTCGATATTCACCCTAGAGAGCTTGCTGAAATCTACCACGCCAAGGATCTTGAGGTTTTTGAGCTCGAACAGATACAGCAATATGAAGCTCAGATCAGCGACAGTAAGGGAAATCTGCGCGAAGTAAGATTCAACAAGGCTCCTTACTATGATGCGCAAGGACGTGTGAAAGGTTTGATCGGAGGGATACTCGATATCACAGAACACAAAAGGAGCGAAGAAGCGTTACGTGAAAGCGAGGCATTCCTACGCTCCTTACTGGACGCTATACCTATCCCGGTTTTCTACAAGGATCAGGAAGGCCGCTATCTGGGTTACAATAAATCTTTCGAGATCTTCACAGGAGCCCCGCAGGAAAAAGTCATTGGCAAGTCTATCTTCGATTTCATCCCGAGTGAGATAGCGAAGATCCATCAGGCTAAGGACAATGAATTGTACACACAAGGAGGGGTGCAGAAGTACGAATTTAAGATACAGAATGCGGCTGGTGAATTGCGCGATGCCATATTCAGCAAGGCGTTGTTCACTGACAGCCATGGTGAGATTCGTGGTTTGATTGGCGCGGCCATGGATATCTCCGAACTAAAGCGGGCCGAGCGTGCTTTACAGGAAAGTTTCGATGAGATCAGTGCACTCAATCAGCATCTGAAGGAAAGCACACAAAATCTGGAAAAGCAGACGCTGGAACTAGAGGATTCCAAAGAGCAACTCCAGCACACTGAAGCCTGGTATCGCAGTATCCTGCAATCTGCACCGGATGGCATGCTGGTGGTGGATGGTCGAGGCATCATTACTCTGGTCAATGCACAGATCGGACGAATATTCGGTTATAAGGACGACGAATTGATCGGGCAACCGATCGAAGTACTGGTACCACCTTACACACGCAGTGAGCATCAAAGCAAGCGCAACGTTATGATCAACAATCCTGATGATTCCAGAATGGCGAGCCTGGGACGTAAGCTGCGGGGCTACCGCAAGGATGGTTCCGAATTCGCCGTTGACATCACACTCTCACGCTTACCCGATATTGATGGCGGCGAGGGTAAAATCTGTGCGGCGATACGCGATGTCAGTGAGCGGGAACGCATGCAGCAGACGCTGGCCGCGCGCGAACAGGAATCACGCACGCTGATTGAAAATTCACCGGACCTGATTGCGCGCTACGATCAAAACTGTCGCCGCATCCTGGCTAATCCTGCATTCAGCAAGATCGCTCAGGTTGCACAGGATGAGCTAATCGGCAAGTTGCCGACCGAATCGCCGGGCGGTGCGGACATGGAGCAGTTAGAAGCAAAGATCAAAGAGGTGTTCGCAACAGGGCAGCCGGCTGATATGGAATTAAGTCTCGCTGTCGCAACCGACCAACAGCACCGCATGCATATCCGCCTAACGCCGGAGAGCAATATGACCGGTGAAATCATCACTGTGCTGGAGGTCGCACGCGACATCACCGAGTTGTATGCCTTTCGCCAGAAGATACACCAGATGGCGTTCTACGACACATTGACTTCCTTGCCCAACCGCGCACTATTCAATGATCGATTGCGCCAAATGCTGATAGACGCCCGATGGCACGGTCATCGAGCGGCAGTGATGATGCTGGACCTTGATCGTTTCAAGGTAGTCAACGACACCCTGGGACACCCAGCAGGGGATGAGTTGCTACGCGAAACGGCGGAACGCTTAAACAGATGTGTACGCGGTTATGATACCGTAGCGCGCCTGGGCGGAGATGAATTTGCAGTGTTGTTACCAGAGATTCGCTCCGGTGACGATATGGCCAGGATTGCCAGCAAAATTCTGCGAGCCGTCAATGAGCCGTTCATGCTTGAGAGTAAAGAAGTATTCGTATCCACCAGCCTCGGCATCGCGGTATATCCTAACGATAGTGAGGATCCAAACGACCTGATCCGTCAGGCAGATTCGGCAATGTATTTTGCCAAGCGATTGGGACGTAATAATTTCCGTTTCTATTCTAAAGACCTGACTATCAGCGCGGAAGAAAAATTGACGCTAGAATCGGAATTACGTCGTGCGATCGAGCGCAATGAGCTGGAGCTGTATTACCAGCCAAAAATATTTTTGCAAGATGGCAGTATGGCCGGTTCGGAAGCTTTGCTGCGCTGGAATAACCCACAACGTGGCCTGGTACTGCCCGACCAGTTCATCGGCATTGCCGAAGACAGCGGGCTGATTGTGGAAATTGGAGAATGGGTGTTGTTCAATGCCTGCAGTACAGCTAGTGCCTGGAACGGACCAGATAAACCGTTACACAAGGTTGCGATCAATTTATCGGCGCGCCAGTTCCAGACCGGCGACCTGGTGAAGACAGTGCGCAATGTGCTGGATGAAACTGCCTGCGATGCCGAATGGATAGAGCTGGAAATTACCGAAAGCCTACTACTGGACGAGTATGGAGATGTACTGGAAATTCTCAATGCGTTTCGCGCCATAGGCATCTCCATCGCGATTGACGATTTCGGTACGGGCTATTCCTCCCTCAGCTACCTCACGCGCTTCCCCATAAACACGCTGAAGATAGACCGTTCTTTCATTCACAACATCACCACCGACAATTACCATGCCGAACTGGTGAAGGCAATCATCAGTATAGCCCATTGCCTGGATCAGCAAGTGGTAGCGGAAGGAGTCGAGACATTGGAGCAGGCTGTGTTTTTGCAGGCTAGCGGTTGCCAGATGTCGCAAGGCTATTTGTATAGCAAGCCAGTTGTCAAAACCGTATTTGAAAAATTACCACTCTCGTTTACGACCTCTACCTGATGAAACTTCCTTTTTCTGGATGTCCAGAATGATAAAGCACCTTTGCTTGAACATACTAAGGAAGCTCTAAATTAATCAGAGGTTCCCTTATCGCCTTTTATGAGAAACAGTTCGACCAGCCCAATGCTATTGCCTAAGCGATAACGCGATGACACAATGCGCAGCCTGTTTTCAAGTACTGCGGTATAAGCTGATGTCCGAATCAAAAGCTGTTGTTCTGTTAAGTGGTGGGCTGGATTCCAGCACGGTACTGGCGATCGCCCGCGACCAGGGATTTACCCCTTACGCATTATCTTTTCGCTATGGTCAACGTCACAGCGTTGAGCTGGATGCAGCCAAACGGGTGGCGGAACAGCAAGGAGTCGCCGAGCACATCGTGGCTGATATCGACCTGCGCGTGTTCGGCGGATCAGCACTTACCGCAAATATCGACGTACCACGCGACCGTGACGAATCGCAGATGGATACAGAAATTCCGATCACCTACGTTCCAGCGCGTAACACCATCTTCCTGTCATTTGCACTAGCCTGGGCTGAAGTGCTGCAGGCAGCGGATATCTTTATCGGGGTTAACGCGCTGGATTACAGCGGCTATCCCGACTGCCGTCCTGAATACATCAAGGCTTATCAAAACATGGCCAATCTGGCCACCCGGGCCGGCGTTGAAGGTAGCACCAAAATCAACATTCACACCCCACTGATCGAACTGAGCAAAGCGCAGATTATTCAACGCGGTATGCAACTTGGGGTTGATTATGGATTGACGTTAAGCTGCTATGACCCTGATGACAATGGCTACCCCTGTGGTCACTGTGACTCCTGCCTGCTGCGCGCCAAAGGTTTCCGCCAGGCCGGGCACCCTGATCCAGCTCTCTGCCGATAAGGCTTAACTCGACAGGCAAAGCCAGACTCTGAAAACTGTAAGCGCTGTTTTTATGGCTACGCGTCAACTACATACAGCTGTCGTGATACCAACATCGATCCCAGCGTAAGATTCCAGGATTTAAGCTGTGTTCTAGAGCGGTGGATCTACCCGCTCCGACATTGAGGTATTCACCCAGAACCATCCGGCGATAGAGTAACGGTCTCGTGTCGCAGGCAGTAACCTCATGCGGAAATTCTTCACTCAGGAAAACCACAACAGTACCCATCAGCGGCAAAACCCGTATCCCTTCCCGGTCCTCGTCATCACGGTAGATGACCAGCTCACCGCCGTCGCTGTTTAACCAGCCGGGGTTAAGATACACCACAATGGTCAGCACACGATTCGCCTCACCCCGAAAAGCGTCATAATGCTTTTTATAAAAATCTCCGGGGGCATAATGGGCAAAATGGCTTTCGAAGGAAAACAGGCCGAGAAACAGGCGTCTATTGAGGAAACTCTGTAACTTACCGGTCCAGCCCAGCCACAGCCTTCCCGCCGCCGATGCGCCAGTAATCCAGCAGATTTCATCGGTTCTGACAAATTCATTTCTCAGATAGGCGTCTCCACGCCCAATACCCGCGCTGATGTATTTTTCCTCATCCATAACCTGCTGGTGACAATACAAAGCATTCGCCAGATCCTCGGGTAAAGCCAACGGGCAAATACTGTACCCCTGGTTTTCCAGATCTTTTGCAATGCGATTAAAAAGTGTTTCATCAACGGTATGGTCCGCGCCAAGCCCCGCCAGCGATTGTGCTTCAATCAATGTATCTGCTCCGTACATCAAGAAATACAGCTGCACCGCTGGCAGTCGATGCGCTTTAAATGAGAAGGCGTCAGGAGACTCCACAGGACGAATATATTGCTACCGAATTGATTTTTTTGGTAGCTTTTTTGTGTTAATAGCTCTCGATTCACTGCCCTGCCTGATCGTTTTAGTATTCTTAAATCAAAAATCGGGAGTGCTGCATATCGAGGAATGCTAAACTCAGGTCTCGAGCGACAAACCAAAAACTTAGCCCATGCTCCAGTTTCAGCAGCCTCCAAAAGAATACAGTGATGTTTTTCTTGAAGACACGGATAAGCCGTTACCCGAAGTCCTCAACCCTAATACTCGCTACATGTTCCTCAGTGATATCGCAAAAGGTGGAAAATCGCTGATCAAATCCTGTAAAGATATGCACCTTTCACGCGTCGTAGCTTATAAAACGTTACGATCAGAATTCGTCAACGATCCTGTCGAACAACGTCGACTGTTACGTGAGGCGCGGGTCTCTGCCATGTTGCAACACCCCAATACCGTACCAACCTATGAGATTGGCAGAGACCGCCAGGGTAATTATTACTTCACCATGAAGCTGATTCATGGTTATACATTACGCGAGATTATGGATTTTCGTGAGCGCTATGATCTGACACAACTGGTTGAGGTTATCGAGCAGATTGCGCAGGCTCTGGGATATGCTCATGCCCACGGGGTTGCACACCGCGACATCAAACCCGAAAACATTCTGGTTGGTCCTTATGGAGAGGTTTTACTGTTGGATTGGGGGCTGGCCAAGGTATGGAATAAGGATGGAAGCAGCGTCGATTTGCAGGATCAGAAAACCAGTGTAGAGATCAGCAACTCGGATAAATCCATGACCGGTCATGGTCAATTACAGGGAACCATCAGTTATATGTCACCAGAGCAGATTCGGCGCGATCCTGATATCAGCTTTAGCACCGACATCTACAGCCTGGGCTCAGTGTTATATGAATTACTCACCGGACAAACACCGTTTGATAGCGACAAGACTTACGAACTCCTCGATGCGGTAGAGAACCAGAAGCCAGCGAAACTTTCTACTGTGAGTAAATACCCGGTACCCAAACTGCTGGAAACGCTTTGTTTGCAGTGCCTGGAAAAAGATCCCGCAGCACGACCTGAAAACATGGATCATATTATCCGCATCCTGCAGGAAGACTGGGCCAGCGATTTAATACCTGGACGCAGATAAAGCAGCTTTCAACTTTCTGCGGGCATAAAAAAACCGGAGTAAAGCATTACTCCGGTTTTTTTGATACTTCCTGACTAATTAAGCCAGAGCTTCCTTAGTAACCTTTACAATGATAGAGGCCACCTTGTAAGGATCAGCGTTAGATGCTGGACGGCGATCTTCCAGACGTCCTTTCCAGCCATCTTCTACAGTGCTAACCGGAATACGGATAGATGCACCGCGGTCAGATACACCATAGCTGAACTGATCAATAGACTGAGTTTCATGCTTACCAGTCAGACGTTGCTCATTATGTGCACCGTAAACACCGATACAGGCGCCAACATTCTTTCCAAACTCATCACAGATCTTGGTGAATACGGCTTCATCACCTGATTCACGCATAGGACCGTTAGAGAAGTTTGCATGCATACCAGAACCATTCCAGTCAGTATCGCCCAGAGGCTTAGGATGCCAGTCAACAGCCAGGTCATAATTTTCAGCAGTACGCTCCAGCAGGTAACGCGCCAGCCAGATTTCATCACCAGCACGCTTCGCGCTCTTGGCAAAGATCTGGAATTCCCATTGACCTGCAGCTACTTCAGCATTGATACCTTCTACATTCAGTCCAGCTTCCAGACACATATCCAGATGCTCTTCGATCAGGTCACGGCAATAAGCGTTACGCGCGCCAACTGAGCAGTAGTAAGGCCCCTGTGGAGGAGGGTAACCACCGGCAGGGAAACCAGGAGGCAGATTAGTGGTAGGATCCCACAGGAAGTATTCCTGCTCAAAACCAAACCAGAAATCATCATCGTCATCTTCGATAGTTGCACGACCATTAGATACATGAGGAGTACCATCGGCATTCAGCACTTCGGTCATAACAAGGTAAGAGTTTTTACGGCCTGGATCAGGAATAACCATAACTGGCTTCAACAGACAATCAGATGCATTACCTTCGGCCTGCTCAGTTGAGCTACCATCGAAAACCCACATTGGGCAATCTTCAAGCTTACCGCTGAAGTCTTTACGGACCATAGTTTTACTGCGCAGGCTCTGGGTTGGCTTATAGCCATCGAGCCAGATATATTCCAACTTACTCTTCATATTTTAAATCTCCGAACGTGTTGATCAGTTTACAGGCCTAAGCCTATCCAAATGGAATCACAAACGGGCAGATCGGTACTCAGCTTTGTAGACAAGTCAACAATCTTGCAGCCGGAGGATTTGTATCAATCACTACAACTGGCCCAAATAACATACCTAAGATTCCCAAAAAAAAGGGATTTGCGAATACTAAAGTAGTCGGCAGGAAGACCCAAGAAGAACCAGAGAA
>JBNLGQ010000044.1:0-170866 GCA_050306135.1 Gammaproteobacteria bacterium | reverse complement strand
TAGATTTTCGATTACAAAGCCTTCCCAGCTTTTACCTGAAACGGCATGGCTTCGTAGCGCATCCATTGTTTGCAAATTAAGCAACGCATGCAGTATTCCGCTATCACGTACGAAAGGTCGTGGAGATTTTACAAGACGCTTACCAGTATTCACTGACCAGGGCTGTAGCGTTCGAACCAACAGGAGCTTTTCAAGAATATCCAGATAGCGCGCTATAGTATGACCACTCACGCCCAGAGAACGTGCAAATCGTTGGGCGTTAAACAGTTCACCCTGGTCATTGGCCAGCATTCGCCAGAAGCGTGCAAGTTGCTCTGTCGCTACCTGCAAACCAAACTGAGGAATATCGCGTTCTAAATAAGTCTGAATGAAATCCAGCCTCCACTGAAACGAAGCTTCCTTATCCTCACGCATGTAGCTCTCGGGAAACCCACCTTTCAGCCAAAGATCATCAATCAGATTTTGATTATTAGTGTCATTATTCGAATTGTCTCTGGTGATTTCGCGAAAGGTCAGCGGCGTCATTTCTACATAACTAATACGACCAGCCAGGCTTTCTGATGATTGTCGTAGTAAATCCATAGAAGCCGAACCAAGAATAAGAAACTTCCCTGCGTTTCCTTTCATTCGCCGTCTTTGATCAATTTGTCCACGCAGCACCTGAAATATTTCTGGTATGCGCTGCACTTCATCCAGAATGATCAGGTGTTCCAGGTATGACGAAAAATAAGCATCTGGATCATCAAGCAATTGACGGTCTGATGGGCTTTCTAAATCGAGGTATCTCGCTTTTGTCCCAACCTCAGCCGCGACCTCACGAGCCAGGGTAGTCTTGCCTACCTGCCGGGGGCCGACTAGAGCCACACTATCAAACTGAGTTAGACGGCGGAGAACAGTATCAAAGATTTCACGTTTAATCATCCTTGCATTCTTGCACTGACAGTTCAAATTTGCAAGGTTATGGATTTAAAATAACTGGCAAAGAGCGTAACTGAAATTTATTTTTCGATAAGTCGTGGGGTTCAGGTACACATATAAGTCCAGTCAGTAATAACTGCTCATTGTTCGTATTTGCCTTTTGCTCTGCAAAATTAAACGGCAGCTTTTTCAACGTCAGAGAGCATTGCATCAAAAATTGCCTGCTGTCAGATGAAATACAATCTCCATGTTTTTCTATCAAACGGTATTTAGACTTAACCTGTGATATAAATATTTCAGGAGGTGTTTCAAGTATCGAATTAAGTTGTTCAATTAAGCGATAAGTTGAGAGTACCTCTTTTGAACAGTAATGGATCGAAATGAACCTAAGGATTCGGGAAAAAAAGTAATAACTTAGCCAACTGTTTCTCTCTGTGCTCTCAGTGTTCTCTGTGGTGAAATGTTTCTATTTATTAAAACAAACTATTTCAAATCAGCGTCAGTTTTATTTTCTGGTGACTCAGAGCTTTCAACGCGTACCCATTTCCAGCCGCTGATCATTGGTTTAACCAGATTCTCGCGCTTCCAGATTCGATAAAAAACAATGGCAGCCAGATGCAATACCACCAGCACCAACAGCACTTCAGCAAATTGATGATGTAACCAGGTCATACCGCTTACAACCTCTTCACTGACATAAGCTACCAAAGGTCCGGATTCGAAAAAGTCATCTGACTCTATGAACAGACCAGTGACTCCCTGCCCTAGCAAGACAACTATCAAGGCCAGTACGGATAGTGAACCAACTGGATTGTGTCCCGGAGTACCACTGGGTTCTCGATGTGAAAATTTTGCTAGATACTTCACGATCTCTCTGGGGCCAGGAAACAGGGATTTCCAGCGCACTGGATGAGGACCGACAAGCCCCCAGAGGATACGAAAAGCCAGTAAACCCAGCACCGCGTAGCCCAGATAAAAATGCCACACAACTGTATCGAAGGACATAAATTCCCCGAACAGCCAGTTGAAAATAACAAGCAGTGCCAGAAGCCAGTGCCACAGGCGGGTCACTGGGTCCCAGATTTTTTGTAACTTAAGTTGTGTCACAGATTCAGATTTAGTGAATTATTTTTTCTCACGATACTCATCATGACATCCCTTACAGGATTTGCCCAATGCGCCAATTTTGCTCTTTAACTGATCTTTGCCCATACCGGCTACAGCAGCCAGCTCACGAACCGCCTTTGCATACTTTTTACCGTACTTACCAACTTCAGGATAGGTGGTCCAGAGTTTTGGCAATGTAGTGGTATCGTCAGGATAATTTTTATTATCAGTGCCTTTAACCCATGAACTACCGATATCAATATCCAGTAACTTAACCAGATTATCTGCCAGCATACTGGCCTTAGCAGCATCATATTCCATTTTGCCTTTCGCCATTGCAAACAATGGACCCGCATTGTAGGCACGTAGCTGCATCTCGCCTTGCCTTGCCTTGATAGCAGACTTATTCGGATCCTTGGCCGCCATTCCAGGCAGACTCAGCGAGAGCCCAATAGCAAATAAACCGACTTTTATATATGTATTCATAGGTGATTCTCCTTCATTAGAAATATTTGAACAGGCATTATAATCTGCTCAAAATTATCAGAACAATTCTGATTACATAGTCTGTTGAAAATTTAAGTTCATATAGTTACTTTATGTTATTTTCAATTCTATAAAAAACTGACGTAGTCAACTTTATTTGCCTATCAATAAGCTGTGTTGCTCTGTGATTTTTCTATCTCTATTCTAGGATCTGGGAATTCGTACATCATCCTCACTGAATGAACCTGTTTCAGGTCTGGCATGACAGGCCTGGCAGTTACTTAATGATTTAACCTTTGGGTTAGCCGTAATGTCACGTGCTGATAACTCATCATGTTTATTAATGATATATCGTGTTTTGGTGATGCGTAAGGGAGTATCACTATCTCTTAATGAACGCATAATTTTGACCGATCTTTTAAATCTTGAGTGATCAGCTGCATTAGCCACGGCATATTGTGTAAGCTCTTTTAGGGTTTCAGCATCTAATTCCGCATTTTCTCCAAAATGATCATCGAGGCTGGACATTAACTTTTCCCATGATCGCGCAGGAAGTAAGCCAGGTTGATAGGGAAAATGACATCCGCCGCATTCATCTATATAGGTCTGATTTTCAACAGGAGCAACGCCTGGTGACCTTTCCCCGCCAAACAGTCCACCGAAAACCCCTTCTGCATGTGAAATACCGGAAAAGGATAAGACAATTAATCCTAACGAGGTCGAAACAAGTAAAGATTTTAATTTCATAAATATACTCAGGTTGATTGATAGCTTAAATTTTCAGCGAGTATACACAATGAAACTTAATTCAATCTGAAATTTGAACATTTGCATAGGCAGCCACTTATATTGTTATTTGCCCATCTGCCCATATATAAATGTTAAATATTTCTCGAGGAGAAAATCATGATAATCCCAGAAAGAGACGCAGATGGTTATCTACTGGCAATGGACTCCTGGACACCTGAAATTGGTCAGGCCATGGCTGAAATTGATAATGTTGAACTGGATGAAACCAAATGGGCACAGATTTTAAAAGCCCGTGAATACTATGAAGAGAATGCGGTCGTCCCTCCGATAAGAACCTTTGCAAAATACATTGGAGAAGATAAAAAAGATGTATTCAAGTTATGGATGACTGGTCCAATGAAACCCATCACCAAGTACGGTGGCCTGCCAAAACCAACCGGTTGTGTTTAAAAAACCGATCACGATTATGCATAGTGTCAGACAGGCTTTAATTAAGTAGTTTGATTTAGGCTGCGGTACTACACAGAAACATTTTATTCATTACACACAAAACGAGATTCCATCTCTACAATTAACTGATTAGCAAACTGAGCGGCCGCTACTGGTAGCGTTCTACCGCGCAACTGGCCCAGATACAGCACACCCGCAGGCACATCACGTTCATTGATCTCACGCGTTACCAGACCAAGTGTCGCAGACTCAATCGGCAATCCCACGGGAATCTGAAAAGAGATTAAATCCTCATTCAATACATGATGGCGCAGATACTCAAAACTATCCGATTCAATCGCAATATCAAACGACCTCTGGGTTCGGCTTAACGCCATATCCAGTAGATGACGTACACCATAAGACATATTTGGCAGAGCGACAGGATATTGCAGGCAATCTGATAGCTGTATGTCTTGTTTCAATGCCAGTGGATGAGTGGATTTCATGATCACATGGATCGGTTGTCTGGCACGTAATAAAACCTGAAAATCGCTCATCTTCACGGGTTCAAAAACCAGTGCCAGATCTGCACTCATATCAATCAGTGATTGCTCCGCTGCTGCACGATCACGTAAATTAATACTAAAGGTCACATTAGGATGTTTAAGCCGATAGGCAGCTGTCTGTTGAGGAAGAAAAGAGGTTAATAGCGCCTGACTACAGGCTACCGACACATGTCCCCGCCGGATACCGGACAAATCAGCGATCTGACTTTTGACGCGCTCAATATCCGATAACTGCAGTCGAATATGATGAATATAGATCTCACCCGCTGCTGATAACCGAACCCCACTCGGCAGACGCTCGAATATATCCGCGCCCAGATCTTCTTCAATAGCCAGAATTCTACGATTCAATGCCGAAGAGGTTATCGACAGAGTATCGGCTGCTTTGCGGATAGATCCGGCGCGGGCGACCGCATCAACAAATCGTAAGGATTGCAGGTTTCTCAAGGATACACTCCACAGTGCTGCATTTTTTGCATCAGTATGCTGAGAATTTAACAGTATTTTGCAACAGTCACAAATGATTTAATGATTGCACTATTACGGACTCTATCTATAAAAAACATGCTACAGAACTTGCCCTTTGATCTACCCAGCCTGCATGAATCCTATGCAAGTGGAACCACAGTGCAACAGGTCGTTGAGGAATCTCTACGCCGAATTGCAGGAGTGAATGACCCGGGCATCTTTATCTATCAGTTGACCGATTCAGAGCTTGCGCAACAGATCGAATCACTGGGTGAATTTAACCTGTCAGAAAAACCACTATGGGGTATTCCCTTTGTCATCAAGGATAATATCGATGCTGAAGGTATAGATACGACAGCAGCCTGCCCAGATTACGCCTATCGTCCCGAGCAGGATGCCTTTGTGGTTACTCAACTGAAAAATGCAGGCGCAATATTAATTGGCAAGACCAATCTGGATCAGTTTGCTACCGGACTGGTTGGTGTAAGAACACCCTACCCCGCTCCTAAAAATGCGATAGATCCTGAGATAGTACCCGGCGGTTCAAGTTCAGGATCGGCTACGGCGGTAGCGCATGGACTGGTGTGTTTTTCATTGGGCACTGATACGGCAGGTTCCGGTCGTGTTCCTGCGGCTCTAAATAGCATTGTTGGTTTAAAGCCTACGTTAGGAGCCCTTTCGCTTTCGGGCGTGGTACCCGCCTGTAAAACATTAGACACGGTTTCGATATTTGCACTGAATGTAGAAGATGCTTATCAGGTATTTTCGATTGTCAGTCAGTTTGACAGCAGTGATGCTTTTTCAAAACACATCCCTGCTAAAAAATTACAACCGGCCCCTTCTACCTTCAAGGTAGGGATACCATCAAAACAATCCATACGTTTCTTTGATGACGCTATCCAGTCCGCTTCTTTCGATGACTCGATAAAGCTGTTGACACAATTAGGGGCTGAAATCATAGAAATAGATTTCACCCTGTTATATCAAATAGCCGATTTACTGTATCAGGGCGCCTGGGTTGCTGAACGTTATACGGTGATTGAAGATTTACTCAATTCCAGACCAGATTCGATACACCCAACCACATTAAAGGTGATTGAAAGGGCAGAAAATATTTCCAGTGCCGATGTGTTTCGGGACTTATACCATCTAGAGGATCTTAAAGCTCAGGCTTCGCCTTTGTTACAGGGTATGGATATGCTATGCGTACCAAGCATTCCTACATTTTATTCAGTTAGCGACCTGCAAGCAGACCCTATCGAACCGAACTCTCGCTTTGGCACCTATACCAACTTCGTCAATCTTCTCGATTTATGCGGCATTGCTGTTCCCGTCAATCAAAGATCAGATGGACGTCCCGGAAGTGTCACCTTGCTGGCGACAGCGGGCAAAGATGCGGAGATAGCTTCAATCGCTATACAGCTACAACGCAGCAGCAACGCAACCGTTGGGGCGACAGACTGGGCTCTACCTGAACAGACAGAACTGTTACCGAGTTTAAACGACGGAGAAATGATTTTAGCGGCTGTAGGTGCACATATGTCAGGCCTGCCGCTTAACTGGCAATTAACCGAGCGCGGTGCAAGGCTGTTACGTGCTGATAAAACGGCAGACCACTACAAACTCTATAGCCTGCCGGGCGGGCCACCATTCAGGCCAGGACTCATTCAGGATGTCTCTGGTTCCAGCATCGATGTTGAATTATGGATTATACCTGAAAGCCAGTTTGGTTCTTTCATTCAGGGCGTCCCCAAACCGCTGGTGATTGGCACCATAACCTTGAGCAATGGCGAGCAGGTTAAAAGCTTTTTATGTGAATCTATCGGACTCGATGGAGCACAGGATATTACGCATTTTGGAGGCTGGCGAGCCTTTCTTGAATCCAAATCCTGAGAATTTATAAATGCAAAAAGCTGTTATTAGAACAATCTTAAATTTGTATACGCATAAACGTGGAGCATCTGTCATGCTCGACTCTAGTTAAGTTGTTTTGCATTATTAAGGTGCATATATTCATGATTTGAGTGCACCTTGAAATTAAATATACGAGTTAAATTTTATTAACTCATTAATTGTTAATAGTTTTTTCGGTATTGGCTTATAAGATGCAATATTTAAGCAATATCAAGTTTTAGCGCACAAGGATATAACCAGGTGATTTAATTATCACCAACCAAACAAAACCAATAGGCAGCTAGGGTTCCGGCTACAACTATGTAGCGTCTGGTCCGAGAGCAGCCAACCTCGTGAGAGGTCACACGGCGGGACAAAAGCCCGGGAGAACAGATACCACTGGATGGTTAATGTCTCTTGTGCTTTTTTTTCGTCAACTATAAAAGGTAATGTTATGAAGAATCCTATCCGTTCGCTGTTACGTACATTGACTCTCAGTTTTTCAATGTTCGCCCTCCTGATTTTGTCATCTCCTGCAAGCTACGCCGCAGACAAACCTGAATTCAAACTCGCATGGACTATCTATGTCGGCTGGATGCCGTGGGATTACGCGGCTGCTTCAGGTATCGTCAATAAGTGGGCTGACAAATATGGTATTAAAATCGATGTTGTACAGATTAATGACTATGTTGAATCCATTAATCAATACACAGCCGGCCAGTTTGATGCCTGTGTTATGACCAATATGGATGCACTGACTATCCCGGCAGCCAGTGGTGTGGATTCAACAGCACTCATTGTTGGTGACTTCTCTAACGGTAACGATGGTATTGTTCTAAAAGGCGATAAAGCACTGAAAGATATTAAAGGCCAACAGGTGAACCTTGTAGAACTGAGCGTATCTCACTACCTGCTTGCGCGTGGTCTGGAAAGTGTCGGCATGTCTGAAAAAGACGTAAAAGTAGTCAATACTTCTGATGCTGATCTGGTCGCAGCATTCAGTTCTGACACGGTTACTTCAGTAACCACCTGGAATCCACTGCTGAGCGAAATTACAGCGCAACCCAATACCAGCGAAGTCTTTGACTCTTCTATGATCCCCGGCGAGATTATTGATCTACTGGTGGTAAATACTGAAACCCTGGCTGCTAACCCTAAACTGGGTAAAGCATTAACTGCTGCCTGGTATGAAATCATGGCAACTATGTCAGCTAACAATGCCGCAGCAACCAAAGCAAAAACCTTTATGGCTGAAGCATCGGGCACAGATTTAGCTGGTTTTGAATCTCAACTGGCTTCAACCAAAATGTTTTTCAAGCCAACCGATGCTGTAGCCTTCACTAAAAGCTCAGACCTGAAAGCGACTATGCAAAAGGTAAGTGAATTCTCATTTGATCATGGTTTGTTAGGTGAAGGTGCTCCTGATGCAGGCTTTATTGGTATCGAAACCCCAGCAGGCATTTTCGGTAACAAAGCTAACGTCAAGCTACGCTTTAATCCCGCCTATATGGAGATGGCAGCACAGGGCTCCCTTTAATCTGCAAACATCTATTCAACTGTTTCACAGAGATTAAAACGGAGTACCTATGACTCGACTAATCAACCGTCAGCCCGGCCGTTTTGGCCGGCTGGCACTGGGACTGCTGCCTTTTATCATTCTATTGATGGTTTATCTGGTGGCATCCGATGCCAGGTTGGCAGATAACCCCAGCGATAAATTATTACCATCATTTCAGAGTTTTGCTGATGCAATTGTGCGTATGGGGTTTGAGCCTAGCAAGCGTAGCGGCGAATACCTGCTGTGGCAGGACACTCTGTCCAGCTTGCAGCGCTTACTGATGGGGGTTGGTCTGAGTGCTCTGATCGGTCTGATCATTGGTGTTGGTAATGGGATGGTGCCCTACTTGCGCTCTCCCTTGTCACCGCTGGTTACTGCCATATCGTTAATCCCTCCGATGGCAATACTACCCATTCTGTTCATCACCTTTGGTCTTGGTGAACTATCAAAAGTGGTGCTTATCTTAATCGGTATAGGCCCGATCATTATACGTGATATTCAATTACGTACCGATGATCTGCCAGCGGAGCAATTGATTAAAGCGCAAACCCTGGGTGGCAATAGCTGGCAAATCATTCTGCGAGTTGTACTACCGCAGATTATGCCTCGCCTGATAGAAGCAGTACGCCTGACCCTGGGCAGTGCCTGGTTATTCCTGATTGCTGCTGAAGCGATTGCCTCTACAGATGGTCTGGGTTATCGCATCTTTCTGGTCAGACGCTATCTGGCGATGGATGTAATACTGCCCTATGTATTCTGGATCACAACACTGGCATTTGCTATGGACTGGTCACTTAAGCGCACCTCCATTCTGTTATTCCCCTGGTATCACGGCACTCAGGGAGACAGTAATGACTAAACAGGACAAGCCCATTATTCAGATTAAAAATCTGTTGAAAGAATATGGTGACAACGTTGTACTGGAGCGGATTAACCTGGATGTTTATGAGGGTGAATTCGTTAGCATAGTTGGTGCATCTGGCTGTGGTAAAACCACCTATTTGAATCTAATGCTGGGCACTGAACAGCCCAGTCGAGGGGATATTCTACTGGATGGAAAACCGCTAGACCCAGAACCCAATATTGAACGAGGCATAGTGTTCCAGAAGTATTCCGTATTTCCGCATATGACCGCACTGGAAAATGTCATGCTAGGTGAAGAATTCAGTAAGCAATCCATATCCAGTACGATGCTAGGTCGTCTTACCGGATCTGCGCGAAAACAGGCCAGAACCAACGCCATGAACATTCTGGAACAGGTAGGTCTGGGAGCCTCTGCTAAAAAGTACCCGAGTGAATTATCTGGCGGTATGCAACAACGACTGGCTATTGCTCAGGCGTTGATTAAGAAGCCTCGCATCTTACTACTGGATGAGCCCTTTGGTGCACTCGACCCCGGTATTCGTAAAGACATGCATGTGTTAATCAACCAGCTATGGCAGGAACAAAAGCTAACCGTGTTCATGATCACCCATGACCTGAGTGAAGGCTTTTTACTCGGCAGCCGACTTTGGGTGTTTGATAAAACACGCCATGACAGTCAGGCCCCGGAGCGATATGGCGCTCAGGTTACCTTTGACATTCCACTTAATAAAGAACAACCCAGCCAGCAGCAACTGGCACAGATTCAGGCAGCACAACAACCAGCCTGAGGAGAAAACAATGGATACAGCAATTTTTACTGATTTAATACCCGGTGCCAGCCACTGGTCTCTGGTCGTACCAGCAGGTCATACCCTGCAGTTTACCGATGTGGAAGGCGGTGCCAATGTAAGCCTGCTTTTTTATAACCCGAGCAATCTGCTTGAGCGATATAACGCACCTGACACATTAAAGTGCCAGCATACATTTAAGTTAACAAAGGATAACTGCCTGTATTCCGATATGGGGCGCATCTTTTGTTCCATCGTGCGTGATGATACTCAATGGATTGATACCGTCGCAGGCGTTGCTAACAAACACAAGGTCGCCACCAAATGGGGCCAACGTGATTATCAGAAAGACCGCAATAGCTGGCTACAGAATGGCTATGACAGCCTGCTGGTTGAAGTAGCGAAATACGGTCTGGGAAAACGTGACCTCGCGGCTAATCTAAACCTGTTCAGTAAGGTGTATACCGATGATGAAGGCAATATGAAGTTTGCTGAGAACCACAGCAAGGTGGGTGATGTAATTGAGTTAAGATTTGAGATTGAAACCCTGGTAGTACTGACGACCTGCCCCCACCCAATGAACCCTGCTACGGAATACCCCTTCAAGCCCGTAGAGATGAAGCTATTCAAATCTGATGCAGTCACTGCTGATGATAGCTGCTTAACGCATTGTGCAGAAAATGGACGGGGGTTTGAGAACAATCAACGCTACCTGGCAGCTTCCAGCTACTGCGGACACTAAGGAGATAATCATGATACTGGAAAGCAATTTACAGGCAGAAAATGCCGTGTTACGCGACATCGTTGATGCGGGTGATTACTACATGAAGGTACTCAAAGCCGGACAAACCGCACGCATTCTCGATCTGGAAGGAAACCAGGCTGCAGACACCCTGTTTTATAATGCTGCTGATCCGGCAGAACGCTATAGCGCAATCGATACCATCCGCGAACAGGGCAATGTCTATCTTACAGCTGGCAGCAAGCTGTTATCCAACGAGGGTAATGTGATGCTGGAGATTGTTGCAGACACCTGCGGACGTCATGACACGTTGGGTGGTGCCTGTGCAACCGAAAGCAATACCGTACGCTATGCATTAGAAAAAAAATGTATGCATGCCTGTCGGGATAGCTGGTTATTAGCGGTTGCAGAAAATGAACAGTTTGGCATGAGCAAGCGCGATATTACCCACAACATCAATTTCTTTATGAATGTCCCGATCACGGCTGAAGGTGGACTGACCTTTGAGGATGGCATCAGCGCAGCTGGTAAATACGTTGAGTTTAAAGCAGCAATGGATGTAATTGTGCTGATCTCTAACTGCCCTCAGCTGAATAACCCCTGTAACGCCTACAATCCAACGCCAGTAGAAGTCCTGATCTGGGATTGAATACCGTAATATTTAAGGTATCACAGTAAAGCATGGGCTGGGGACGACCCCAAACAAGCCCTGAGAATAACCGGGACGGCCCGGAATTCAGGTTATTAACAGATGTTTTCCAAGGTTCTTATTTCTAATCGCGGTGCAATTGCCTGTCGCATCATCCGTACCCTGCGCAACATGGGCATTACCAGTGTTGCCATCTATAGCGAGGCCGATGCCGATAGCCTGCATGTAATTCAGGCGGACGAAGCCTGGTCCCTGGGCGAAGGTGCGGCTGCGCAAACCTATCTGGATCAGGATAAGGTTTTAAATATTGCTAAACAGTCTGGAGCAGAGGCGATTCATCCCGGTTATGGATTTTTAAGTGAAAACCCTGATTTTGTTGAACGCTGTGAAGCCGAAGGTCTGATCTTTCTGGGCCCTACTCCTCAACAAATGAAAGAGTTTGGTTTGAAGCATTCGGCGCGGGAAATAGCCGAGCAGGGTCAGGTGCCACTGTTACCCGGTACCGGCCTGCTGCAGACACTGGATCAGGCTCTGGCAGAGTCAGAAACCATTGGCTACCCGGTGATGCTGAAAAGTACTGCAGGTGGCGGCGGCATCGGTATGCAACGCTGTAACACAGCGGCTGAATTAACAGATGCATATGATTCCGTACGACGCCTGAGTGAAAACAACTTCAGCAACAGCGGTATATTCATTGAAAAATTTATCCAGCATGCGCGCCATATAGAGGTACAGATTTTTGGTGATGGCAAAGGCAAGGTAGTCGCTCTGGGTGAACGAGATTGCTCAGCGCAGCGCCGCAACCAGAAAGTGATTGAAGAGACTCCGGCCCCTAATCTGAGCAACGAAACCCGATCAGCTCTACATAGCACAGCCATCAGACTGGCCGAACAGGTCAATTACCGCAATGCAGGTACCGTCGAATTTGTACTCGACCAGAATGATGAACAGTTTTATTTTCTGGAGGTTAACACCCGGCTTCAGGTTGAGCATGGGGTGACTGAAGAGATTTTTGGGGTTGATCTGGTTGAGTGGATGGTCAGACAGGGTGCTGGCGAGTTAACGCTGGCGGAACTGGAAAAGACTTTATCACCTCAGGGACATGCCATACAGGTACGCGTCTACGCCGAAGATGCGAATAAAGGCTTTCAACCCTGTGCCGGATTACTCAGCACTGTTGAATGGCCACAGCATGACGGTTTAAGGGTTGAACACTGGATAGAATCAGGGGTTGAAGTCTCACCATTTTTCGACCCTATGCTGGCGAAAGTGATTTTTCATGCGCCCACACGTACAGCTGCACTGGAAGGTTTGCTCACAGCATTAGCAGAAACGACTATCTATGGAATAGAACACAACCTGAGCTATCTGCAGCAACTGTTAGCCAGTGAAGTTGTGCAAACAAGTCAGGTGTTAACCCGATCTTTGAATGACTTTGTTTATCAGCCGACTACCTTCGATGTATTAAGTGCCGGTACCCAGACCACCATCCAGGATTATCCCGCTCGTGCAGGCTACTGGGATATAGGCGTTCCACCTTCCGGGCCTATGGATTCCATCAGCTTTCGTCTGGCCAATCAGTTACTGAATAACCCAACTGATGCAGCCGGATTGGAGATGATCATCAGTGGGCCAACGCTAAGGTTCAACATTGCTTCACAGTTTGTGATTACTGGCGCTGAACTGAATGCAACACTGGATGGAGAAATCGTGCCAATGTGGACAGTCGTCGCGGTTACAGCGGGGCAAACGCTCAAGCTGGGCCATATTAGCGGTGCAGGTGCCAGAAGTTATCTGGCCGTAGCTGGAGGTATTCAATGCCCACAATATCTGGGTAGCCGATCGACCTTTACACTGGGGCAGTTTGGCGGTCATGCTGGAAGATCTTTACGCCCGGGAGATGTTTTACATCTGGATAGTTCTTTTGAAGTCAGCGCAAAACCTGGAAGCATGGTCGAACAACGTCCTGAGCTTTCTCAAAACTGGTCTATTCGTGTCATCTATGGCCCGCACGGTGCACCAGATTTTTTTACTGATCATGATATCGCCACCTTTTTCAAAGCCGAGTGGCAGGTACACTTTAATTCTAGCCGCACCGGTGTTCGTCTGATTGGTCCTAAACCTGAATGGGCGAGAGAAGATGGCGGTGAAGCCGGTTTACACCCATCCAATATTCACGACAATGCTTACGCGGTTGGCACTATCGATTTTACCGGAGATATGCCTGTAATCCTGGGGCCAGATGGCCCCAGTCTGGGTGGCTTTGTCTGCCCTGCTACCATTATCAAAGCAGATCTATGGAAGATTGGACAACTCAAGGCAGGAGACAAAATCAACTTCCAGCCGGTTTCGATTGTAGAAGCCGCAGAGGCTGAGCGTCAGCAGCTCATCAGTCTCTCTGAATCTGAGTTTTTTGAAGCAAAGCTTAAATCGATTGAACTAAGCTCGCCTGTCATCAAACAACTGGAAGCTGCGGTGCATGGCGAGAAGGTGGTTTACCGCCCCAGTGGCGAAGATTTTCTGCTGGTAGAGTATGGCCCGCAATTGCTGGATATTCGATTACGTTTTCGCGTGCATGCACTGATGCTTAAACTGCAGGAAATGAAAGTTTCCGGGATCAGGGAGCTGACCCCGGGTATTCGTTCGCTGCAGGTTCACTACGACAATCTGAAACTACCTTTAGACCAGTTGCTGGCGCTGCTGGAAATCGCTGAAGCTGGACTGGGTAATATCGACGCCCTAACCGTGCCAGCGCGCGTAGTTCACCTGCCCCTTTCCTGGGATGATGATGCGACCAGACTGGCTATCAAAAAATACGATGAAGTAGTCCGTAAGGATGCACCATGGTGTCCTGATAATATCGAGTTTATTCGTCGCATTAATGGTCTGGACTCGGTAGAAGACGTTAAGAAGATTGTATTCGATGCACGCTATCTGGTGATGGGACTGGGTGATGTTTATCTGGGCGCACCAGTAGCAACCCCCATCGATCCACGCCACCGTCTGGTCACCACAAAATATAATCCCGCGCGTACCTGGACACCTGAAAATGCAGTCGGTATAGGTGGTGCTTACCTATGTGTTTACGGCATGGAAGGTCCGGGTGGATATCAGTTCATAGGTCGCACCCTGCAGATGTGGAATCGCTATCGTCAGACTGAAGCGTTTAGCAAACCCTGGCTACTGAGGTTCTTTGATCAAATCTGTTTCTATGAAGTCAGCGCAGAAGAGTTACTAGAAATTCGTCGTCAACACCCGCGTGGTCAGTACCCGGTTCGTATTGAAGAAACTGAGTTTTCTCTCGCTGAGTATCAAAAGCTGCTGGATGAACACCAGACTGAGATTCAACAGGTCAAGTCACGTCAGCAAATCGCTTTTGAAGCCGAAAGACAGCGTTGGGTGGAGAGCGGACAGGCAAACTTTGCCGCTGAAACAATGGTCGAGGCACAGGAACTGGATGAAGTACTTGCTGAGAATGAGGTTGCTGTAGAAAGTCATATCGCAGGAAATATCTGGCAGGTATTAGTAGAGCCAGGGCAAAGCGTAAAAGCAGGAGATGTTGTCATGGTGCTGGAAGCAATGAAGATGGAACTGGAAGTAACCGCTACTGAATCGGGCATTATAAACAGTATCTGCCAACAGTCAGGATCACAGGTGCATGCGGGGCAGCGTCTTATTGTGATAGATTGCAGCGAATCCAGCTGACCTGAAAATTGCCACGGAAGTAAGGCCTTAAGAATGAGAAAAGCGAAAATACAATTTTCGCTTTTCTTGCAAAATCAAACACCTGTAGTCAATGATTTACAGGAGCAGATGCGGCTGGTTTATACCCACTCAGGCCGTTTTTATACCAAAATCTTCATGCTCTTTATAAGCCTCATGGCAATGCAGAACAGGCATATCAGCCAGTCTATCGAGCTTTAATGTGGTCACCGTATCATCTCGAATAGATAGGAAAAGATCTTCATGCGACACAATCGAGATACCGTAGGAAGGAATCATCTTGCGTATTTTTTCCTGCCATTCATCAGTTGCCAGTTGTTCAGGAAAACATTTTTCGATGATTTCAAGAATGATGGGCACCAGTATGGATGCACCGGGAGAAGCGCCAAGCAATGCGGCTAAGGTGCCATCTGAGCTGTGAATAACCTCTGTACCAAACTCCAGTTTCCCACCTTTATCCGGGCATTTCTTAATGATCTGTACCCTTTGGCCTGCAGTGGCAAATGCCCAATCGGTGTCATGGGCGTCAGGATAATACTCCCGCAGGGCATCCATACGCGAGGCATGGGTTTGGGTAATTTCCTTGATCAAATACATTATCAGATCAAAGTTTCTTACACTAACATTCAGCATTGGCCACAGATTATCCAGCCTGAATGACTTAAAAAGATCCCAGGCTGAGCCATTTTTCAGAAACTTGGTGGTGTAACCGGCAAAAGGCCCGAACAATAGGGCTTCTTCTCCATCGATCAAACGGGTATCTAAATGGGGCACTGACATAGGAGGCGATCCCACCGAGGCCTTGCCATAGACCTTGGCCATGTGCTGTTCAACAATCCTGGGGTTTTTACAAACCAGCCATTGACCACTAACAGGGAAGCCGCCATAACCTTTAGCTTCAGGAATTCCTGATTTTTGCAACAGAGGTAGCGTCGCGCCCCCTGCCCCGATAAACAGGAATTTGGCGTTAACATGACTAATCTCCGAATTCGGTTTGTGCTTTAAGGTCACCGTCCAGCTCTTATCGCTTTCCTGCCTGAGATCTTTGGCGGTGGTATTGAGCATCAATTCGAATCCTTCCTGCGTGTTCAGATGCCGAATCATTCCTCGACTAACCGCCGCGAAATTAACATCGGTACCGTGAGCTACCCGGGTTGCTGCGACTTTTTGATTGGGATCTCGCTTCTTCATGATTAATGGCATCCACTGGCGCAGAACCTCTGGGTCTTCGCTAAACTCCATTGGAGCAAACATGGGATGCTTAATCAGCTCCTGATGGCGTTTGCGCAGGAACTCTACGTTGTCCTTGCCCCAGACAAAACTCACATGAGGCACAGGATTAATGAAATTTTCCGGCGATGGCAATGCACCCAGTTTGACCAGATGTGACCAGTATTGCAGGCTCACTTCATAACGGGCATTGATGCCGAAGGCCTTATGAATATCGATACTGCCGTCTTCCAGTTGAGGGGTATAGTTCAATTCACAGTAAGCAGCATGTCCGGTTCCAGCATTATTCCAGCCCGAACTACTCTCCTGCAGTGGGGTGCCCAGGCGCTCAACCATAATCACAGACAGGGAAGGATCAAGCTGCTTCAACATAGACGCAAGCGTAGAGCTCATTGCTCCAGCACCAATCAGGAGGACATCAGTTTTCACATACATAGTTAAAATACCGGTTAAACATTGATTTCACCGCGCCCTGTTAGGATACCTCAGATCAGGCATGCCAATTACTAGCACAGGGAAGAGCATCTGGAGAATTATACTGAACAGCGTACGGTTCCGGCCTATAGAATAATAGGGGTCTATCACTGAATCTAACGTTATTTATTAATCACATGGATTGGTTTTTTAACGCAGTCCACCTATTCCCGTATGCATCTAATGGATTTATAGCTGATTTACGGTAAAGCGACAGTATTAGTTCGTCGTCAACCTTAAGTAGAGAATACGAAAGCAGAAAACTAGTACCTATAAGCCTCAAATGATAGCGGCACAGGAGTTTCCCCGATGTGATTGGGGCTTTGTAAGAGCGCATGTCGCTCTTTTGTACTTCTTACCTTACAACTTGTAAGCAGTGCCAAATCTGTTGATAAAGTGGGCAAGGAAGCTTCAACCTAGCTACGTCCTGGCAATCCCTATGCAGCGGTTGAGGCTGGATTCCTATCTCCAGTAGAGATGATCGCGCTTGGGTAATAAACCTGGAGACAGAGCGGTATGAAAAAGACAACCAACCCGTGGTACCACAATATTCGGTACCCGGGTGGTTAACGTATTATCAAACCTGGTTCTGTTGGCTGTTGCAACTTAACTACTATCTTTTCCGTTTCAATACTGGCAATAGCAACAATCCCAGACCAAACAGTGCCAGTATAGAGGGCTCAGGAACCCTGCTGGACGGAGCATACATTGCATATGACCCGGAGATCTCGGTTTGCCCCAGGTTGGTCAGGTCATAGACGCCGGTTTTGGCATAACTTGTGGCATCGGTGTCGAGGAAAAAGAAGTTGGACGAATCCCCGGCTTGCAGTCCTTCATCAAAAATGAAATTGACATAGCCATCGAACGGGCTGTCGAACAGGTAGGCGGAATCAGGCGCATCGTCGCCTAGACCATCGATGCGGTAATCGGCATCATAGGTCGTGGTCAAAAAGTCTCCAATGCGGAAATCCCCGATAGCACCCGAGGAATCCTCATCGTTGAATACACGCCAGTAAAAGTCCAGCGAGCCATTGACCGACTCGACAATACGGGTTTGAACTGCGCCGAAAACAGTGCCGCCATAAGCGGAAAACGAGAAATCTAGCAAGTCATCGACAATTATGGTGCCGGCCAGATCAGGGTCATCCGCGACAGTGGTACCGGTCAGTGGAGTAAACGAGTTGGTGGTGAGCAGGACCGCCTGGGCAGGCACGGCAATCAGGCCGTAGAACAGGGTGATAAATAGCAGTTTACGTACGATTGTTTTCATAACGAACCCCCTTTATTCAGATTGGTTTCCAATACTTCCCTGAATTAAAAAAGCATACTACGTGCCGAATTAATCATTCACAGCAACTTCAAAGGTTTCCATTCAGACTGCAGTAGTAACAACATGGCCAGTGTAAAATCTGTCGACGCCTTTAATGATCGGCATGTCAAATATCTTTACAATTGTGTTGAATTTCCTTTGGGTGATGAATGTTAAAAAAACCGACCAGCTGATCACATCAACCACCAGAAAATTGCTCCACCTCCTTTTAAATGCCATATATTGCGTACAACCATGTATTGCTTATGCACCCAGTCGAAAATAACTACTCATTAAGGTTTAATAAAAACAAATTTGGACTTATTTATAGTGATACGGGCCTCTAAACTGCAACAAAACATTATAAATCCGTATAATCAGCAAAATTAATTCTATGTAGCAGGAAGCCCTGTTTGGATATAATTTCTCGACATATTCAATAATCAAGCGAATTTTCGGTTCGCAAAAATCGATTATTAATATCAATTTGGATTTTTTATGGACATATCAACACCTAAATATATTTTGGTTGAGAAGTACATCAAGGACCAGATCAAGAAAGGGAATATTATTGACAGACTGCCTGGAGAACGAACTCTGGCAAAAGAACTGGGCTTCTCTTATATGACCGTTCGCAAGGCTGTAGAAAACCTGGTTGCTGAGAGGGTTTTATATAGAATCCCAACCAAAGGGACCTTTGTTAGCGACAAAAAATCCACCAAAAAAACCATCCATTCAATCGGTTATTTCCTCGATAGCGGTATCGAGCAGGGGCTATCTAACCCTTACTACTCTCTGATTTTTAACGCGCTGGAAAAAGAAGCCTCAAAACATGGATACCTGCTTACCTATTTCACTAATAGTAGTGACAAGATACTGGAAAAAACCGTTGCCAAGCTAGACGGAGTCATTGTGAGCAGTTTTCCCAGGATAGAGAACATTATTCAGAATATTAAACAGCATGTTCCTGTTGTTGCTCTGGATAATGCTTCATCTGATAAGACCATACCTTCCGTCATCATTGATAATTTTAACGCGGTACTGGAGTCGTTTGATCACCTGTATAAACTAGGCCACAGACGCATCGCTTTTATGACCGGTCTTGATCACTCTGATATAGATAAAAATCGTTGCGCAGGGTATCAAAATGGCTTGAGCAGGCATGGCCTGAAATTTGATGAAAGCCTCCTCTTCAGAGGAAGTTATTCCTTCCCTGCCGGGATTGAAGGGGCTGCATACTTCCTTAATTTAGAACAGCCACCAACGGCGATAATATGTGCTAACGATTCGATGGCATTAGGAGCCATACGTAAGCTTAGACAGGAGGGAGTAGGAGTTCCCGAAGACATTAGCATACTCGGATTTGACGATATTGATGTCGCTTCACAAATTACCCCTCCGCTAACGACTGTTAAGGCACCCATTAAGGAAATTGCTCAGTACTCATTTGATATGCTGAAGAAATTGATTCTGGATAAGGCACTAGAGACTAAACACATAGCCTTACCTGCTAAACTTGTTATACGACAAACCTGTGGCAAGGTTGTAGAAAATACAGCTGTTGCCTGATAAATATAACTTCAATTCTGTACCACACACTTCGATGCCAATGAATACATAAAAGCATTCATCAGTGATGATTCGGCATTTTGTACCAATAATCAATTGATTAACTGCCTCCTTACTTCTATGGCCCGGTTTTTCGATTATTAATTCTTCTATCCCCTTTACAATATTTTATTAAGCAGGTTGCTAAGGATGAATTTGTAAATTTCTCAGCGTAGACTTTATGCTGACCTAATTTACATTACATGAGGACCCTTATGGCTACTGATTTCTTCACTCTAGATAAACCCGTTGCTTACGAAGGCCCAAGCTCTGAAAATCCACTGGCTTTTCGCTGGTATGATGCAGAGCGTGAGGTTCTAGGGAAACCTCTGTCCGAGCATTTACGTTTTGCTGTTTGCTACTGGCATAATTTCTGCTGGAATGGTTCGGATGTGTTTGGTGAAGGTACCTTCGGACGTCCCTGGATCAACTCGACACAGGACCCCATGTCTGCCGCCAGGCAGAAACTGGATGTGGCTTTTGAATTCATCAATAAACTGGGAGCTCCGTACTTCTGCTTCCACGATCGTGATATCGCACCGGAAGGCTCCAGCGTTGCAGAGTCGCGCACTAACCTTGAGGAGATGACCGACCTGGCTGGTGAGAAGATGCAGCAGACCGGCATCAAGCTATTATGGGGTACTGCGAACCTGTTTAGTAACAAGCGTTATGCGGCAGGCGCGTCGACCAACCCCAGCCCTGAGGTGTTCAGTTTTGCGGCGCAACAGATCAAGAATGCGATAGATGCCACGCATAAGCTCGGCGGACAGAATTATGTGTTATGGGGCGGTCGTGAAGGCTACGAAACCCTGTTAAACACCGACCTGAAACGCGAAGCAGACCAGTTCGGACGCTTTCTATCGATGATAGTTGATTACAAACACAAAATCGGTTTTAACGGCACATTACTCATCGAGCCCAAACCTCAGGAACCAACCAAGCACCAATACGATTATGACACCGCAACGGTTTATGGCTTTTTACAGCGCTATGGCCTGGAAAAAGAATTTAAGGTTAATATTGAAGTCAATCATGCCACTCTCGCCGGACATAGTTTTCATCATGAAGTTGCGCTTGCGTCTTCGCTCGATTTTCTGGGCAGTGTCGATGCCAATCGTGGTGATTACCAGAACGGCTGGGATACCGACCAGTTTCCGAACAGTGTCGATGAACTGGTAGTCGCCTGTTATGAAATCATTCGTGCAGGTGGTTTTGCAACGGGTGGCTTTAATTTCGATGCCAAACTACGTCGCCAGAGTATCGATCCGATGGATCTGTTTCACGGACATGTTGGCGGTATGGATGTGATTGCCCGTGCTTTTCTGATCGCTGCCGAGCTTTACCAGAAAAACGATCTGCAGGACTTTATTGATAATCGTTACAGTGGATGGAAAGCGGGAATTGGGGCTGAAATCCTCAACGACCAACACGATCTGGCCAGCCTCGCCGACTATGTGGAAACACAGAATCTGGATCCTCAACCGGTATCCGGATGTCAGGAAATGCTGGAAAACCGGGTCAACCGGGCTATTGACTCGTTCAAGGGATAACAACAGGAGTCAGCGTCATGATGTATGCGGGAATCGACTGTGGCACTCAGGGCAGCAAAGTCGTCATCTACGATGCGGAAAGCCATCAGGTCCTGTCTCAGGGCTATGCGGAACACGAGATAATCAGCGATGACCAGGGTACTCGAGAGCAGCATCCCCAGTGGTGGATAGCTGCAATCAAGGATGCCTTTGCACAGGTGCTGGCAGACCCCAGGGTTGATGCAGATGCGATCGTCGCACTTGGGGTTTCCGGCCAGCAACATGGCCTGGTGGTAATGGATGACAACGACTCTGTAATCCGCCCGGCCAAGCTTTGGTGTGATACCTCAACTTACCAGCAGAATGAGCAACTGGTGAATGCATTAGGTGGAAAATCCGCAGTTATTGAGCATATTGGCTTAAACATCCTGACCGGCTATACGGCATCCAAACTGTTATGGATGAAACAACAGGAAGCGGAAAATTTTTCGCGCATTCGCAGCATCCTGTTGCCGCATGATTACCTGAACTTCTGGCTGACTGGGGAAAAAACAGCCGAGTATGGCGATGCATCCGGCAGCGGTTTTTTTGATATCCGCACACGCAGCTGGTCTGAAACGGTATTGCGACAGATTGATGATAGCGATTTACTAATATCCGCCCTGCCCCGTCTACTGAGTGCCGAGCAGGAAGCTGGACGCTTAAGCGAAACAGCAGCCAAAGCTCTTGGGCTTAAGCCAGGGATCCTGGTATCCAGTGGCGGCGGCGATAATATGATGGGTGCCATTGGCACCGGTAATGTTAGTCCCGGACAGATAACCATGAGCCTGGGCACATCTGGTACCCTGTATGCCTATATGCAGCATCCCAGTAGCGATCCTCAGGAACTTGTTGCGGCATTCTGCTCCAGCAATAATGCCTGGTTACCACTGGTCTGCACCATGAATGTCACCAATATTACCTCTGGTTTCCAGAACCTGCTGGGGTTTGACCATACACGTTTTAACCAGGCTTTAGAAAACACCGCCATAGGTGCAGGCGGATTAACTATGACACCATTTTTAAACGGCGAACGAACCCCAGACCTGCCGGAAGCACGTGGCAGCCTGCTCGGTATTAATAGCGAAAACCTGACTGCGGATAATCTGTGTCGTGCAGCAGTCGAAGGCGTCAGCTTTGGACTGCGCTATGGTCTCGAGCTATTTGAAAACAGTGGCCTGCAGGCGAAGGGTATTAAGCTGATTGGCGGCGGTTCGAAAAGCCCTGCCTGGCGCCAGATTATTGCCGATATGATGAATGCTACAGTAGAGGTGCCTGTAGAAGCTGAAGCCGCCGCCCTGGGTGCTGCCCTGCAGGCACAATGGTGTCACAGTCATAGCGAAGGTAACGCCATCTCGCTAGATGACATTTGTCGCGCAGGTGTCAAGCTGAATCCTGCTCAGCAATGTGAGCCTGATTCACGCAATACTGGTCAATATCAGGAGGCTTACCAGCGTTATTGTGAAACTCGTCAAACCATTTATCAGATTTAACCAGACTCCTCCCTATGCAGATAAGTCGTCAATCATTAATTCAGGCTAGTGTAAAACCTTTTGGGACCACATTTGATAACCAGCAGGTAGAATGTATTACGCTATCGAATCGATCACGCAATAATAGAGGGATTGAAGTTGACCTGATTAACCTGGGGGCATCAATACACCGGATTCGAGCACCAGATCAGCAGGGTCGGCTGGAAGATATTGTGCTGTATTGTAAGGATGTCAAACATTACCAGACCCAGAAAGCGTTCCTGGGCGCCACTATTGGTCGTTATGCTAATCGTATTGGAGGGGCAGCGTTTAATCTGGATGGTCAAGCTATCTCGCTGCTTGCCAACGAGGGCAGCAATCAGCTGCATGGGGGTGCAGACGGTTTCGATAAACGCCTCTGGGTTCGCCAGAACCAGATTACGCCTGAGACCAGTCAGGTACAGTTTCGGCTGGTTTCGCCTGCAGGTGATCAGGGATATCCGGGGCAGCTAGAAACGACTATCGATTATCAACTGACGCAGGACAACCGCCTGATTATCGATTTCAGGGCGATCACATCTGAAACTACAGTAGTCAATCTGACTAATCATGCATATTTTAATTTGTCTGGTTTAATCCACGCCGATTTAGATGAACATTATGCCAATATACCGAGTACTTATGTGTGTACGATTGATGATGAACAGATTCCTACTGGAAAAATAGAAAATATCAGTGGGTCTGCACTGGATCTGCATTACCCGACTAATATCCAGCAATTACTGGATAACCCACCAGCGGAACTCTACCGTCAGAATGGTTTTGACCATACTTATGTCTATAACAATGACAATGAACTGAAACACCTGGCCACAGTTTCTCACCTGACCTCGGCACGCAAGGTATCACTTTTTAGTACGCAACCTGCACTTCAGTTTTATACAGGCAATTATCTGGCCGAGGCTCAGGCATACGGCCCAGCAGGTGCTTATCAGGCCCATGGAGGGTTTTGTATTGAGGCCCAGTATCTGCCTGATTCGCCTAATCACGACCATTTTCCCAGCACACGCCTGGTTGCGGGAGAACTTTATCATCAACAGATTATTTATCGATTCGGGCTGGTTTGAATCGTCAACAAGGGGAGATCGATTATGTTTAACTGGGGAATCATCGCACCGGGACGCATAGCCCGCCAATTTGCCAGAGGTTTAC
This sequence comes from Gammaproteobacteria bacterium, assembly GCA_050306135.1. Classification (GTDB taxonomy): domain Bacteria; phylum Pseudomonadota; class Gammaproteobacteria; genus JACNJF01. Next base: position 147,049 of record JBNLGQ010000044.1, on the reverse strand, counting down.
AGGTGATAGACGATGCCTGTCTGTATGCGATCGCCAGCACCAGTGCCCAGCGAGCACAGCAGTTTGTCGATGATATCGGCACGGTGGAAAAGACTTACAGCAGTTATCAGGATCTTGTTTCTGACCCGAAAGTCGATGCAGTTTATATTGCCAACCCACACCGCTACCATTACGACAGCATCCTCCTGTGCCTGCAGGCAGGTAAACCGGTTTTATGTGAAAAGCCTTTGACGATCAGCGCCAGTGAATCTGAGACATTGTTTAAACTTGCGGCTGAAAACAGGGTTTTCCTGATGGAAGGACTATGGACTCGCTACCTGCCTGCCTGGGTACAGGCAAAGCAATGGGTCGACCAGGGTCGTATCGGTGAGGTTCGGTTAATGACTTCAACCTTTGGCGTACAGATTCCGCGTGATGCCAGCGACCGTCTGTTAAATATTGAATCAGGCGGAGGCGTACAGCTGGATATGGGGGTTTATAACGTTGCCATGAGCCAGTACATCACCCAACGTGACCCGGACTCCATCGTTGCCAATGGCTGGATTGGAGAGACCGGGGTCGATGAACTCACCAGTGCATTGCTCAACTTCGGTGGCGTTACCAGCATGTATACCTGTAATTTCCAGGTCAATACCGAAAACGATTTTACCATTTACGGCACTAAGGGCCGTGTGCGCGTTGCATCTAATTTCTGGGAATCTACTGGCGCATCACTGATACTGGATAATGGCAACTATGAAACTTTTGAGCGGCCGTTTCGCGCTACAGGTTTTGAATACGAAGCGGAAGCTGCGATGCAATCCATTCGAGAAGGAAAACTGGAAAACGAGATCATGCCGTGGAATCACACGCTGGGCAATATGCAAACCATGGATAAAGTGCTCAGCCAATTAGGCATGGAATATCCGTTTAGCCCCCCCAAGCAGAGCTAACAACAGAGCTAAACATCATCCTTAATTGATGTTTTACATGCCATCAGTTAACTTACGGTCTGTTAATACTGTTACCCTAAAGAAACAATTAGAGCAAACAAAAGAATGTTCGCAGATCGATACAAAATTAACCTTCTATTCAACGCCAGCAAGGTTTATGACCGGCGCATTATCGAAGGTATCGGTAATTACTTTCAATCCAGTCATTGTGATTGGGATGTTTTTGTCGAGGAAGACTTTCGCTGCCGCATACAGAATATTTGCGAATTGAGTGGCGACGGCATTATCGCGGATTATGATAATCCAGAAGTTGTAGAAGCCTTACGGGATTGCCAGATGCCTATCGTTGGCACAGGCAGTTCATACTCTAATCCGAACCACTATCCAGATGTTCCCTATTACGCAACGGATAATAAAGCATTGGTGAATGCCGCTTATGTTCATTTAATTAACAAAGGTTTACAGCGTTTTGCCTTTTATGGTTTACCCGAAAGCCCGATGTATCGCTGGGCGCAAGAACGTGAACAGGCGTTTATCGATATGTCACTACATAATGAGTTTTCACATACGGTCTACCGAGGTCACCTAACCAGTCCGGATAACTGGCAAACCTCCATGCGTGAACTGGGCGAGTGGCTACAATCCCTGCCCCAGCCCACCGGCATCATAGCCGTCACCGATGCCAGAGCGCGACATATCCTTCAAATATGCAGCCACCGTAATATTATGATTCCCGATCAGATCAGTCTGATTGGTATCGATGATGAAGAACTTACACAGTATCTTTCGCGTATTTCATTGAGCTCGGTCGCACAGGGTTGCCAGCAGATCGGTTTCCAGGCGGCTAAACACCTGCATTCGATCCTGTCAGGCAAAACTCCGTTACCGACGCAACCTGTCTTAATTCCACCAAAGGGGGTTATTGAGCGACAGTCATCCGATTTCCGGGCGCTGCAGGATCCGAATGTCATCAAGGCCACCCATTTCATTCGTCATAACGCATGTCGTGGGATTAAGGTATCCCAGGTTGTTGATTATGTTGGCATCTCGCGCTCCAATCTGGAAACTCGTTTCCTGGGAGAATACGGGCACTCCATGCATACCGAGTTGCACCAGACCAAATTCAATCGCGCCAAAAACCTGCTGGAAACGACCAACATCCCTATTCCTGAGGTTGCAGCCAGCTGTGGCTTTCATTCCACCCAATACCTGTACACCGTGTTTCGCCGTAATCTGCAAACCACACCCAAGGAATATCGTTATATGAAACGTGAGGAAAACGAAGCATGAAAGCATACGACTATGTCAGATACGTTAGTTTAATTATTAGCCTGGCATGTAGCTTAAATATACATGCCGATATTGAACTGCCCTCGCCCAATATTGACTTTCCTGAAGTCAATATGCAAAGCGTGCGGCTGGGGCGCTTACTGTTTTACGATCCAGTGCTGAGTGGCAATAAGAGCGTTGCCTGCGCCACCTGCCACCATCCAGAACTCGGCACCTCGGATGGTTTATCACTCGGCCTGGGGGATGGTGCAAAGGGTCTCGGTCGCCATCGAATCATTGATAAAAGCAATCTTCCAGAACAGCGAGTGGCACGTAATTCACCAGCATTATTTAACCTTGGTGCAAAGCAGTTTAAATCGATGTTTCATGATGGTCGACTGGAAATAGATCCAGATAAACCGAATCAATTACGTTCCCCTCTGGGCGCAGATATGACGGCTGGTTTTGCCAGCCTGTTATCAGCGCAAGCCATGTTTCCCGTACTGGCCGCAGATGAAATGGCGGGACACTATAGCGAAAGCGATGTCTCCAAAGCGGTGCGCATGGGCTTACTCACCCATAATGGGGGTGCCTGGGATTTACTTGCAAAGCGTATCCAGAACATCGCTGAATATCGACAGGCTTTTGATTCGATTAATGGTAAAGACAGTGCGATTAATTTTTATCATATCTCCAATGCAATCGCAGACTTTATCAGTTACGAATGGCGTGCGGATAACAGTCCGTTCGACAAGTATTTAAGGGGTCAAAGCAATCTGAATCCAGCCGCCACTAAAGGAATGCGTTTATTTTATGGCAAGGCTGAATGTGCACGTTGCCATAGCGGTGTGCTGCAAACCGACCATGCTTTCCATGCGATTGCTATGCCGCAATTCGGTCCAGGCAAAACCGGACGCTTCGAAGACGACCAGAGAGATACAGGCCGCTTTCGGGTCACTGGCAATATTCAGGATAAATACAAATTCCGTACCCCCAGCCTGCGCAATGCTGAACTCACCGCGCCTTATGGTCATACTGGTGCTTATCCGAGCTTAAAGACTGTAATCCGTCATCACCTTGACCCGGTCACTTCCTTATACCAGTACTCGCGCGAGCTGCCCATCCTGCCCGAGTTACCCGGCAGTAACGACTGGAAAATTATGGATGACAAAAAGGAACTGGCTGATATCGCCAGCGCGAATGAACTTGAACCTATGCAGTTGAGTGACCAGGAAGTGGATTCTCTGGTCAGCTTTATCTCTGCATTAACCGATCAATCCAGCCGTAATGGACGACTCGGTATACCACAAACAGTACCCAGCGGCTTGCCGGTTATTCAATAAGCGGGGTTAATGAATCCGAACGGCCCCTGGTCAAGCTGACTTGCTGGTTGCTATCAAGCTTGATCCAGTCACTCACCTCAGCGTTTGGCCAGGTAACTCTGAGACGCACGCTCTCCGCGCTTCCCAGGCCAAAATGCTGATATCCGCTAGCACCACCGGCATGGCCACCACCAATGGTGATTTCACGATACCAGACATTGTCATTCGCGCGCACTTCGACCCTGGCTCCAATGGCATTCGGATTAGCGCCCTGCTGGATTAAGTCTAATAATAGCCAGTGTCCATCCGACTGGGTACGATTTTGATAGATTTCTACTACCGCATTGCGGTTTAAAACTGCCAGGTCGGGTAAACCATCGAGGTTAAGATCGGTCAGGGTTGCACCACGACTTTTGGCAAAACTGGCGACACCAGCAGATAATGCCTGCTCTTCAAACTTACCATCACTGTTCTGGATCAACAGATTGTTCGGATCAAGTACCGCACTGGATAGCATTTGTTCGACATTTCCCTTGGCGATGAAGATATCGTCACGACCATCATTATTGACATCTGCAAATTCAGCATGCCAACCGGTAGACGGCCTTCCATCGTCCCCGGTGTACGGACGGTGTGCGGTTATTCCACGATCAAAGCGAGCATTTAAATATCTGGGACCACTGGCAGAGCGATCGATCGTTTGCAGTTTTTGATCGCCCATTGAGGTCAGAAATATCTCTGGATAACCATCCCCGGTCAGATCGCGACTGGCAATGCCCATTCCCCAAAGCGAGTAATCGATCCAGCCATCCTGTGCAGTATAAAGTCTGGGGTTTGCTTCCATCGCCCATAATTGTTCCGAGCCACCACTCACATAGTAATGGCGGTCATTGCTGATACGCAGGTCCATACGGCCATGCCGCCCCCAGTCCGAAAATAGCATCGACAAAGCACAAAAACCTGGCGTCAACTTTAATGCAGCTTGATAGTGATCCTGCTGTGGACGATACAGGTAATTATCATCGCAGGCCTGGAATGGTCCATCCGGCCGCGCTCGGTCAACATAATTGCCAAAAGCTAAAGTAGGCAGTCTCTGGCCCTGTTCCCAGCTTGCAGAAAAAGCAGTGGTCCAGTGATCAGCACTGTGAAAACCTGTAGATGCAGGGAAAGCACTGAAGCGACATCCTCCCTCTCCCCGTAATAATATATTTTCCCCAACTCGGAGCACGACCAGATCAAGAACACCGTCACTATCAATATCCAGGGGATAAGAGCCAGTTACATGCTTGATAGCCAGTTCCTGCGGTGTTTGAGCTTCAAAATGAAGCTTTCCGTGGGTCGATGCCGAGCGATTACGTAACAGTGTTGCAGGCGCAGAGCCTCCAGCCAGGTATAGCTCAGGATACTTATCTCCATCACAATCGAAGCTACTGATGCCGCCCCCGACAAAATGCTCCCAACCACCACTGTATTGATGCTTAAGCGTAGCGGCATCGATACGCTGAAAGGAAATGTCAGATGCACTGGCAGATACAGAACATATGAGTAGCCAGGCACACAGAGAATTGAATAATGAAGGAGAAGCCATAAGTCCGGTGAAATTTATGTATCAGTAAAAAATCTTCCTGCAGACTGCAGGTTTGTGTAAGAATAAAATATCTTATTCTACACTGAATTGTTAAGCTAGCTTTCAGCTACGGCTGAATTGACAAATCCAGATGAATATATAATGACAAAAATCGATTTAAGCTTATTTTTTTTAATTTAGCATTGTTTTTTTTTGTTTTTCAGTGGATTTTTTAAGTTCGAATTTTACAATTGAGTCACAAAAAATTCGTTGTTTTTTGAAACCTTAAAAGGTCTTAAACTTTACTAAAAGAGGGTAATGGAGGTCATATGAAATTTATTAAATTAATCACTATTTTCATGGCAGGACTGTTAGTGGCAACATCTGTCGCGGCTGCAGATCTTGTTGTTGGTGTCAGCTGGTCTAACTTCCAGGAAGAACGCTGGAAAACCGACGAGGCAGCAATCAAAGCAGCTCTGGATGCCGCAGGTGCGAAATACATCTCTGCTGACGCCCAAAGTTCTTCTGCCAAACAGCTTTCGGATGTTGAAAGTCTGATTGCTCGTGGCGCAACCGCACTCATCATTCTGGCCCAGGATGCTTCGGCTATCCGTCCAGCAGTGGATCAGGCAAGCGATGAAGGCATTCCTGTTGTGGCTTATGACCGACTGATCGAAGACAGTCGTACTTTTTATCTGACCTTCGATAATGTTGAAGTTGGACGCATGCAGGCTCGCGCAGTTCTTGCTGCCCAGCCCAAAGGCAATTACGTCATGATCAAGGGCTCACCTCAGGATCCCAATGCTGATTTTCTACGTGGTGGCCAGCAGGAAGTGCTACAGAAAGCGCTGGATAAAGGCGATATCAAGATTGTCGGTGAAGCCTATACTGATGGCTGGGTGCCTGCCAATGCACAGCGTAATATGGAACAAATCCTGACTGCTGTCGATAACAAGGTTGATGCGGTTGTTGCATCCAATGACGGGACCGCTGGTGGTGTAGTCGCTGCACTGACTGCCCAGGGTATGGAAGGTATTCCGGTATCTGGTCAGGATGGAGATCACGCTGCACTGAATAGAGTTGCACTCGGCACTCAAACCGTATCGGTGTGGAAAGATGCGCGTGAACTGGGTAAAGCTGCCGCTGAAATAGCTGTATCTATGGCCAAAGGCGGGTCAATGAAATCGGTCAAGGGCTCACAGTCCTGGACTTCTCCATCAGGAACCAAGATGACAGCTCGATTCCTGGCACCAGTTCCTGTTACACGCAGTAATCTAAACGCTGTACTGGATGCAGGCTGGATCAGCAAAAAAGTCCTTTGCGCAGGCGTTAATCCAGCTAAGGTAGCTGTTTGTAAGTGATGTTTACCAAAGCCCTCTTAAATCAGTAAGGGGGCTTTGTTTTATTGCTGAAAAAATCTTTACACACCTTCTGGATTTCGTATAAGGTTGCTCCAGAAGGTCGTTACTCAACAAAATAATATAAAGGTCGCGCTCTGAATAACGTCATTAAAAATTTCATCACCAAATTAGGTGTCGATACTCGCATATTGGGTATGATAGGTGCATTGGTAATACTTTGGATTGTATTTAACCAGTTTACTGATGGACGCTTCCTGACCCCGCGTAATCTTTTCAATCTATCAGTACAAACCGCTTCAGTAGCCGTCATGGCCACAGGAATGGTGTTTGTTATTGTTACTCGCCACATTGACCTTTCAGTTGGATCTCTGCTCGGATTACTGGGCATGCTGATGGGAACGCTGCAGCTTCATATTTTACCCAGCTACCTGGGCTTTGATCATTGGTCCATCTGGCTCATTACCGTAGTAGTCGGCGTTGTATGCGGCGTGTTGATTGGGGCTTTTCAGGGCTGGATTATTGGTTATCTCACCGTTCCTGCCTTTATTGTTACACTCGGTGGACTGCTGGTATTTCGCGGCTCAGCCTGGTGGGTGACGCAGGGGCAAACAGTGGCTCCGCTTGATGCTACCTATAAACTGCTCGGTGGCGGTGCAGAGGGCACACTAGGGGACACCTTGAGCTGGTTGTTGGGTGTAACCGCAACAATCATTGCCGTCTTCTTTATGCTTGCAAGTCGTAGGCAGAAAGCCAACCATGGTTTCGATCTTAAACCAGCGTGGGCAGAAGGCATCCTGATCGGTATTGCGATCACATTGATTATGGGATTTGTATGGATTATGAATTCCTACCCTATCCCCGCCGGTGCAGTAAGACGTATAGCACAAGCTGAGGGGCTAGAAATCCCGCCAGAGGGTTTGACGCTTTATCACGGTATCGCTATTCCCGTACTTATCCTGTTGGGGATAGCCATCATAATGACTATCGTTTCTCAGCGTACCCGTTTTGGTCGCTATATTTATGCCATGGGTGGTAATCCAGAAGCTGCTCAACTGTCAGGTATAAACACCCAGATGATGACAGTCAAAGTGTTTGCCCTGATGGGTGGGTTAACGGCCATTGCCTCTGTCATCGCTTCTGCCCGTCTTGGCGCTGTAGGCAATGATCTGGGTACACTGGATGAATTACGAGTTATTGCTGCGGCGGTTATTGGTGGCACTGCGCTATCTGGTGGCTTTGGTACTATTTATGGCGCCATACTTGGCGCGGTAATCATGCAATCCTTACAATCCGGCATGGCGATGGTAGGCGTGGATGCGCCTCTGCAATCCATAGTCGTCGGACTGGTACTGATTGTGGCAGTCTATCTGGATATTGTTTATCGACGCAAAACGGGGCAGAGATAGATGGAGAATACTCAAAACACCCCTCTGGTAGAAATGAGGGATATGCAGCTATCTTTTGGCGGCATCAAGGCAGTAGACCATGTCACTATTGATCTTTACCCTGGCGAAGTTGTCGGTCTGCTTGGTCACAATGGAGCAGGCAAATCAACGCTGATAAAAATGCTTTCAGGAGCCTATCAAGGCAACGGGGGAGAAATCTTTATCAACGGTAAAAAAGCTGTCATTAATAATCCACGCGATGCTCGTAGTTACAACATTGAAACCATCTATCAAACCCTGGCTCTGGCAGATAATCTGAACGCCACCGCCAATCTGTTTCTGGGGCGTGAACTGCTCACCCCATTGGGACTGGTTGATGATGCAGCGATGGAGGCTGAAACGCGCAAAATCATGGGGCGTTTAAATCCAAATTTCGATAATTTTTACACCCCGGTATCTTCTCTATCCGGTGGTCAACGTCAATCTGTAGCGATTGCACGAGCCGTTTATTTTAATGCAAAAATTTTGATTATGGATGAGCCAACTGCTGCCCTGGGCCCTCAGGAAACGCAAATGGTTGCAGATCTAATCCAGCAATTAAAGGCAGAAGGTCTGGGTATTTTCCTGATCGATCATGATATCCACGACGTCATGAAACTGTGTGACCGAGCCGCTGTGATGAAAAATGGCAAGCTAGTAGGTTCAGGTGCAGTCAAAGTTGATGACGTAACCGCTGATGATTTGCTGGCGATGATCATAATGGGCAAGCAGCCGGAATCCATCAAATAAGCACTAATGCGAACACCCCGGAAAAGCTGAATAAAGGTTAGTGAGGACTAGTCATAGGTTTCCCGTCAGGTATTTCCCGGGATCGATGAAAACTGCCTTTTTATACCCTTGAGTTGATTGATCTATAGCCCAGGGTATTGGAAACATTCGGACTATTGAATAATGCAGATGCGGTGGTTTACCTTTTGCATTCCCACTATCACCCAAAGTCGCTATGTATTCACCCGATTTGACCGGGCTGAACATAGCGCTTTGGATAGAGTCTAGATGCGCATAGTAATGCAGTCGCCATTTAGGTCCCAGCACCAGCACTACCTTGCCTCCCTTGTCCAGTTGCCCGCTAAACAATACGATGCCATCTGTTGTGCTTAATACGGGCGTACCTTGTGTTCCAAAAATATCGATACCTTTATGAACACCTGAACTACCCCACGGCTCATACCAGAAAGTTTCCGGGTTCCAGTCCTTCACTGATGCACCTTCAACCGGTATCACGATACGTTCGGGAATAACAAAACCAATACTAAGCAGAATTAATACAGCGATACCAATTTTTAACGATAGTCTCATCGACTGGACAGTTCCTTCTCTTATTTACTACTACAATCGGTAGCCTTACCAGATCAGGTCATCGGGCACCTGATATTCTGCATAGGGATCATTTTCATCAATGGTTTTTTCTTCTGGCTGTAGAATAACAACGCGCTTTTCATTGCGCTGTTGAATTTTTTTCGCAACGTCCAGTGGGACCAGTTCATAGCGCCCTTCTATGCGGGCAATACCCAGACGACCATCAACTATTCGCTGTTTCAGTTCAGCATTGATGTACAGTTTGTTGACCTTGTTACGATGCTCGAAGTTGTAAGGCAACTCACATTCCTTATCGCGCTTAATGGCATTTGTCCGAATCAGTTGATCAATTTCAATTGAAATGGCCTTTTTCTTTTCCTGTTCAATTTTCCTTCGATTCAATTCACGATCGCGCTCGGCTTTTTCCTTTGCGGCCTGGCGTGCCTTTATGGTAGCTTCATCCAGTACGGGTGGCGCTTTCTTCTTACGCTGAGGCTGCTGTTTATTCTTTTTCTTTTGATTAGCCTGCTTTACCTGCTTTTCTGTTACCAGACCAGCTTTAAGGAATTGTTCCTGAAATGGATTACTCATATTTTGTCATTAAAATTTAGATTAATGGTAAGCGCAAAGATTATCCCAGCTTTGCGCCGTTGTGAACAGGCTGATCGGGCACTGCGAGGACTACAGCGCCATCTTCACGATAAAATCCGGTAACCAGACACTGTGATTTTATCGGACCGATTTGTTTAGCCGGGAAATTAACCACAGCAACCACCTGCTTGCCCACTAATTCGTCCATGCTATAGATATCAGTAATCTGAGCACTTGATTTACGAATGCCGATCTCTTCACCAAAATCTACCTGAACTATATAGGCTGGCTTTCTGGCTTCAGGGAAGGCTTGCACATCAATGATGGTGCCGACTCGCAGCTCAACTTTTTCGAAATCATTCCAGTTTATTGTTTGCATAGTGAGAATTATAAGCGGGTTAGCTTATGCATATTGATTAACAGGGCTGTAAATAATAATAAAGCACCCGCCTGATGGCTAGCCGCTAACCATACGGGTACATGCAATAGCAAAGTACTGATGCCGAGTGTAACCTGTATAACAACCATTAAAGCTAGCAAGTTAAAACTTGTCGCGGTAGCAGGGTCAAATCGATATCGCTTCGAATTAAGCCAGTAGATCAGACAAAGCGTTGCAGTAGTTAATGCTAACACACGATGATCAAACTGTACGGTTACCATGTTCTCAAAAAAATTGAGGTACACAGGACTCAGCACGAATAATCCATCAGGCAACCATGAACCTCCCATTTTGGGGAAGGTATTGAAAATCAAACCGGCCTTCAGGCCTGCGACAAAACCACCTGAAATAATGGTCGTCACCAGCAGTAGCATCAGGTAATGCACTGCCTTGCGGAACCCCGGATACAACGAGTGTTGACGTGGTACTCTGAGATTGGTATTCATTAATCCCAATGCTGTCCATACGATAAAGCCATATATCAAAATCGCTGAAATCAGGTGTGCAGTCAATCGATATTGACTGACATGTGGGTTATCCACCAGACCGCTTTTCACCATATACCAGCCCAATAAACCCTGCAGTCCACCCAATATGAACATGACCAGTAATTTTGGTGTAAGGCCATGTTTAATCCGCTTTCTGAAAAAGAAGTATAAAAATGGCAGTAGAAATACCAGGCCAATGAGGCGCCCTAGCATGCGGTGAGAATACTCGAAATAGAATATCTGTTTAAAACCATCCAGCGTCATGCTGTGATTGATTTTCTGGAACTCTGGAGACTGTTGATAGTTGCTGAATTCCTCTATCCATTCCTGTTCATTGAGAGGCGGCACAACCCCATGGATGGGATGCCAGTTGACCATGGACAAACCAGAACCGGTCAGGCGCGTTACGCCGCCGAGAATTACCATAGCGAAAATCAGGACCGCACACAGGATTAGCCAACGGGCAATGGCTCGGTCATTATCTATATCAAACACAAACAGTTACAACTCAAATAGTGACCCTGTTATCTGGTATCAGGGTAAAGTTAATCAAAGCGATATTAAGCGCTTAAAGATCGCACTATACACAATGTAGGATAAATGTAATTAATAAAAACGAAAGGCCGGGATGAAATTCATCATGTGACGAGTACGCCCGTATCCCATCGATGCCCCGATGCAGCATCCCGACCTTTCGATATCAGTTGAACCTTTGTTAATTAATTTTTAGCCCGATAGTCTCATTAATCGAGCGCTGGAGGCATCATTTTCATTAGCAACATTCATCAGCTTTACCTGAGTTTCGTAAAAACGCGCCTGCTCCATCATGTTGATCATGGCATCTACGCTATTGACATTACTCGCTTCCAGCGCACCACTGGTGAGAGAAACACTGGCATCTGGCGCAGCATTCACCCCATCCTTAGTTCTGAACAGGCCATCCTCACCTCGTTCGATGTTCTCTTTGGGCGGATTCACCAGCATCAGGCGATCAACTGCCACCAGAGTATTGGCAGCCTGACCTGCTGCGCGAATGCTAATAGTGCCATCTCGCCCTATCTCCAGGGTTTCAAAATCAGGCAAAGTAACCGGACCTCCCTCACCCATTACGATTTGATTGGAACCATTTAACAATAAACCAGAAGGGTCAATGTGTAGATCACCACGACGTGAATATGCGGTAGAACCATCTTCTGCCTGCACTGCAAAAAAACCTTCACTATTAATCATGACATCCAGATCACGCCCGGTTGTCATCACTGAACCCTGTTTAAAATCCACCCCTGACCTTGCATCGCTGGCATAGGCGCGGCTGGCATAACCAGGACCATATACTGGCTGAGATTGAAAATGATCCATCTCCGCCTTGAATCCTACCGTGTTGACATTGGCAAGATTATTGGCATTAGTCTGCTGAGCATGTAACGCATTAGATGCGCCATTCATTGCGAGATAGAGAAAATGGTCCATTGTACTTACCCTGTCTTAATCAATAATTATCGAATCTGGATAATGGTTTGAGTCAGTGTATTAGCCGTCTCTATGGAGCGCGCATTAGCCTGAAAGTTTCTCTGTGCGGTAATCAGGTTGACCAGTTGTTGCGTCAGGTCAACATTAGAAGCCTCCAGAGCACCTGACTGAATAAGACCAAATCGTCCAGTACCTGCTTCACCGGCAATAACAGCACCTGAACTGGATGTTTCATCCCAGGAGGTGCCACCGATATTTACCAACCCCTGGCTATTAGGAAAGTCAGCCAGTGCGATCTTACCAATTGGAGTAGAGATTCCATTGGTATAGGTTGCGCGGACCAGGCCTTCTTCTGAAATATCCAGACCAGAAATTCTTCCGGTTGAGAAACCATTAGGGTTCAGTGTGTTGACTGAAAAATTGGCAGAGTACTGTGTTGTTGAGTTATTGGCAAAATCATGCGTCAAAGTAAGTGGGTTGGCACCATTGGAAAGTGCAACAGCCGTATTGGTAATGGTAGCAGGTGTTGTTGAGGCCAATGTACCGTCAGGATTAAAATTAAATTGAACAGCATTTTGCGCAATAGTTGTTGCCGGAGCGATCGCAGATGGATCAGGGTGAGTAATGGGTGTACCACCAGTCACATCGGTAGGTGCTCCATCAAGATAGGTAAACGCTTGCCATTGATTAGTGGCAGCACTGTCTTTAACAAAATAATAGCTCAACACATGTGACTCGCCGAGAGAATCAAATACCGTACTGGAGGTTGAATTGGTATAGGTATTACTTGCAGAAGGATTAAACAGCGTTGGATCCAGACCGGTAGCACCCGCATCCAGATTCATACCAATTTCGACTTCATTAGTCGCCTGCGGTGCACCGGTTGATGGAGGTAAAATCAATGAGGCAGTGGTATTCAAACTGGTTGATGTAACATTTCCAGTCGCGGCATCTACCGGAAATGCCTGAAGGTAACGTCCATCATTATTGACAATAAAACCATCGGCGTTAACCCTGAACTCACCCGCTCTGGAATAAGCTCGATCGGTTCCTGCTTCGTTTTGACTAACCACAAAAAAACCTTGCCCACTTATCGCCATATCTAAACTGGAATCGGTAAATTCAAAGTTACCCTGGGTAAATTGTTGGCTTACATTATCGATTTGAACACCATTACCTACAGAGGTAGGTGAATTTCCAAATGGGGATATTGCATAGATATCACCAAACTCAGTTCGAGAAAATTTAAACCCGGTGGTTGCAACATTGGCAATGTTGTTACTGGTTACGTTTAAATCGATAGAAGCAGCCTGTAGACCGCTCAATGCTGTATTGGATGAAAATGACATATCAATTCCCCTGCGTAGTAATTACATAATTTTCCGGATCTGGCTCATACTGATATCGCCTAGACCAGAAACAGTTAACGTTAAATCTGAGCCAGCCTGCCCCAGTGTTACACTCTCGACCTGGACCGTGGTCAACACTTCACCTGCTGAAACTTGATCGCCCTGCCTTAATTCAGCAGTGAGCTGATAGGTACCGGGATCGAGCCGATCACCATCAGCATTTAAGCCATCCCAGCGAAACTCCAGAAGACCGGCCTGCTGTTGCCCCAGATCAATACGGTGTACCAGCTGACCCTGGCTATCAGTGACATAAACAATCGCCTTGCTGGCAGGTTGATCAAGTTGAACTGCTGCATGAACATCACCTTCTTCAGCAATCTGAACCTTATCACCAGGCACCAGTACATTACGTCCAACCATAGTGGATGCCTGTAAGGCCTGGTTCCCCTGAAAGGCTGCACTCATGCTATTGAAAGAAGAGTTCAAGTCATTGATGCCACTGACGGTACCGAATTGAGCCATTTGAGCCAGGAAGTCGCCATTTTCCATAGGAGACAAAGGATCCTGAAAGCGCAGTTGGGCTGTCATTAACTCAAGAAACTCGGTTTGTCCTAAATCGGTATTCGACTTGGTTTCGGTAGTCTCTGGTTTATTGATGCCCAGCTGGGTATAGACATTTTTGGAATCGACAGTTGACATAATCTATGGCCTCGTTAATTACCCAATGACAGGGTTCTTATCATCAGTTCCTTTGAAGTATTCAACACTTCAACGTTATTTTGATATGACCTTGAAGAGGATAGCATATTGACCATCTCTTCGACCGTATCAACGTTACTGGTGAATACATAACCCTTTTCGTTAGCCAATGGGTTAGCTGGATCATATTTACTTCTAACAGGTGCATTGCTTTCGACGATACCCTGCATTTTTACACCGGCTTCGCCAGGACGAGATTTATCCTGTAGATAGCTCTGAAAAACAGTTTCACGGGCGCGATAAGCTTCTTCAGCCGACCCCGCAACAGTTTCCGCGTTGGCCATATTACTGGCTGTGGTATTCAAACGAATGGATTGTGCGCTGATGGCACTACCGGAAATCTGAAAGTTTGCTAATAATCCCATGATTATTGACCTCTAATCGCCAGTTGCAGACCGCGGATCTTACTATTAAGCATGGTCAGGCTGGTTTGATATTGCACCGCATTCTCAGAAAATCGGGCCTGTTCAGCATGCATATCAACGGTATTACCATCCAGTGATGGATTCAGTGGATTACGATATTTAATATAAGCCTGCTGATCAGATGACTGTAAGGAAATATGTCGGTCATTAGTGGTTTCTAGTTTAATGTCATTACTTTGACCGTCTAACTGCTGCATCATCTGCTGAAAATCCAGATCTCTAGCCTTATAGTTGGGTGTATCCGCATTCGCGATATTCGCAGCCAGAATACTGGAGCGCTGCGAACGCATCATCATTGCGTCATCGTGGATGGAGAAAGCTCTTTCGATTAGTGACATGGTATTCACCCGGTTTTAGTTACAGATGAATATGCAGGGAAGCTGCCAATGAATTATTTATCTTTTATTTCAATAACTTAAGGAAATCAGTTATGGGGAAAAATTGCTTCTTGCGGCAAAGCGGCAATGTTGAAAGGAGTGACATTGCCGCCATAATTCTAATTTGATCTGATCACATCCAATGCTTCAATTACCGCTCCAGCCAGTAGATCAGGTTCAAACTTTGCGATAAATTTATTCGCACCGACTCTATCAACCATTGATTGATTGAATACCCCACTCATTGAAGTGTGTAGAATAATATATAAATGCTTAAGTCGCGGATCAGAACGTACTTCGGTGGTAAAGGTATAGCCATCCATTTCAGGCATTTCTATATCAGATATCACCATCGCTAAGCGTTTGAGTTGAGGATCATCATTTTCAGCCCAGGACTTAAGTAATTCTAAAGCTTCCTTACCATCCTTGGTGGTTATGGTTTTCATTTTGATATCGTTTTCAACGGTTTTACACACCTGTTTACGTGCGACCAATGAATCATCAGACACCAATATCAAATCACGCTCCATTTCCTCACCGGTATCAAACCCATCCAGAAACCCATCACTAACATGCTCTTTAGCCCCAATAACTTCGGACAAAACCCTTTCAACATCAATGATTTCAACCATTTTTTCATTGACATAGGTAACTGCAGTCAAATAGCTGTCTCCTGCTGTTCCAGAAGGAGGTGGTAGCATATCTTTCCAGTTCAGGTTGATGATTCGATCCACCTCGCGCACCAGAAACCCCTGCACGCTACGGTTATATTCGGAGATGATGACGAATGCATTTTCAATATCATTGATTGGAGGCCCTCCAATGGCAAGGCTTAAATCCATGATACTGATGGTTTGACCACGTATGTTTGAAATCCCACGAATTACATGATGTGACTGAGGTACGTTCGATAACTTGGGACATTGCAGAACCTCTCGAACCTTAAAAACGTTAATGCCATATAACTGCTGTCCGTGAAGACGGAACATCAGTAATTCCAGTCGATTTCGACCCGCCAGCTGCGTACGCTGATCAACACTCGCCATTACACCGGACATCTAATTACCTCTTTTTCGTTATACATGCCAATTGTTTTGTCGACTCTGAACATTAAAACTTTAAAACTCTCTTTCTCATAGAAGCGGCATTAAATTTGCTTCATTTAAATACATCTTAGAAATACCGGTAATTAAAGCATGTTTAACACAGCATTTAACGATAATCACATTTATTGTAGTCAGAATTCTGACGCTTTGACTGTAGATTGCGAATTACCGAATCATAACAACCTGATAGACCAAGTATAGTTGAATGACAAGAAATAACTTCATCGGGATTTTAGTTTCAGTGCTTTTTTTGAGCCTGACATGGCAAACTGCGGCGGCAGAGCGGCAAAGTTTGACCTCAATTCAGTTGCAGGCCGAATCATTCCTTACTAATTACCCTTACCAGACACCCTATCCTGTCCACGTTAAAATTTCCACCCTTGACCCCAGGTTGAAACTAAAACCTTGCGAATCCGATTTGCAGATCGAATTTACCCGACAGGATAAAATTAGCGGAAATACTTCTCTGAACATTAGTTGCTCTCAGCCTGCCAGTTGGAATATACATCTCCCAGTCAGGGTTGATGTTTATGATGATGTACTGGTCAGTCGAATTCCTCTAGTTAGAGGGCAATCATTGAGTGCAACTGATGTAAAGTTTAAAAAAACCAATATCAGCACTCTGAATCGAGGATATTTTCGCCAAATAGAAGACCTGAAAAACCTGCAGACAAAAAACAACCTGTCCGCAAACAGGGTATTAAACCCATCGAATCTGGCGCCTAAAAAACTGATAAAATCGGGTCAAAAAGTGACTATAGTGTTGAATTTTAACGGATTAGAGGTGAAATCAAGCGGTGAGGCATTGAGCGCCGCAAGTGAAGGCCAATTGATCAAAGTAAGAAACACAGGCTCTAACAAGATTATTCAAGGTATTGTTTCAGCGAATGGTCAGGTAAAAGTAAGCCTATGAGCATGACCGGGGCCTGTTAACAGGCCCGAATAAAAACTTGAAAAAACATTAAACTTTATTGAAACCTTGCCGATATAACGTGTGGGTAGAAATAAATGGAGATTCCAATGACTGATGCAATTAACACCAATAACCGCCTTAAGGTTTCAAACCAGCCGCTTGAAAACAAAGCAAAAAGCCCCTCTGCGGGTGATTCTAAGAGTGCTGCCAGCGCATCGGCATCGGCTGTTGTCGAACTGTCCTCAGACCAGATTTTAAAACAGATGCAAAGCCTGCCTGAGGTAGACAGTAATAGAATTGAGTCTATTAAATCAGCAATCGCTAACGGTGAATATAAACCTGATGCAGAAATGATTGCTAAAAAATTCTCTGAAATAGAACAGTTACTACCCTGAGCCTGAATTATGCAACCGCATCAATCTACCCAATGCGCCCATTTACTTTTCCCCCTGTTACAAAAGCAGCTTGAACAGGTAAAAGATTTCACGTCTTATCTGGAAGAAATCAAACAGGCTATTACCCATAACAACAAGGACAAACTAGAGCAGTTATTAAGTGGTAATGGACTAGATGTTAAAAGCATCGAGCTTTTACAACTTAAGCAGCAGGACATTGTTGCTGAATTTGGTTTTACAGCATCAGCTGAAGGCCTTGATAACTGTATCAATGATTGTCAGCTAACTCATCTGAGTGAACTTCACAGCGAATTGAAACAGCAATTAAAAAACCTGCAAAATTCTTTACTGATCAATGATTTACTAGTTAAAAAGAATCAGCAAAGAGTGCGTCAGTCGATTCGACTTTTATCGGGTCACGAACCGGCTGGCAGTTCGATAACTTATTCAAGCAAAGGGAATACCAGCGAAGATATGCCATCTGGTCACTCCCTGGCCAGAGCCTAATCGTTACCTGTAAATAACGGCTCTCCACCTCTGGGTAGAGGGCGTGGGCGAGCAACTCCATAACCTTGCGCAAAATCCACACCCACCTGTTTCAAGGCATTAAGAATATCGCCATTTTCTACAAATTCAGCGATCGTTTTAAGCTTTAAAACGCTACCAATATTATGAATTGATTCAACCATGGCTCTATCAATCGGATCCTCTGCCATATCTTTCACAAAAGCACCATCAATCTTTAGATAATCGACATCAAGTGATTTAAGGTAGGCGAAAGAGCTCAACCCACTTCCAAAGTCATCAAGTGCGAATAAACAGCCTAACTGCTTCAGTTCATCCATAAATATCTGTGCCTTGGATAGATTACTAATAGCAGAAGTTTCAGTGATTTCGAAACAGATTCTGTTAGCTGGCACAGCATATTCACTAAATAGCTTCCTGATTCGATATAACAGATTCTCGTCGGCTAAGGATTGCCCGGAAAGATTGATAGCGAAGATATCATTTGAATTGTAATCCCAGTAATTATCCATCCAGCTGAACAGGTTTTCGATAACCCAGCGATCTATACGTGCCATTAATTGATAGCGTTCAGCAGAAGGAATAAAGGCCCCTGGGGGTATTAATTCACCATTATCCCCTATCATCCGCAACAGGATTTCGTAGTGGATATGTTCGCCCTTATCGTTCAAAGGAATGATAGGCTGATAATTCAGTTCAAAGCGGTCATGCTCAAGCGCGCTCTGGATTCTAACCATCCACTGAGCTTCACCACGTCTTTGTGATATCTCCTGATCGTCCTGACTAAACAGATGCACGCGATTACGCCCTGCCTCCTTGGCTGCATAACAGGCTGAATCGGCTTCTTTAAAGACTTCCTCAGCATCCGGGCTATTTTTATCTATGGTTACCAGTCCAATACTGACTCCCACCTGAAATGATTGCCCACCCCAGCCGAAACGAAAATCTTCCACTGCAGTACGAATTTCTTCAGCAATATTGACTGCAGGGCCTACTTTGCATTTTTTTAGTACTACCGCAAACTCATCGCCGCCCAGGCGAGCAAGTAAGTCATCATCTCGAATACAGGATTTAAAAATGTCTGACAACTGGCGCAATAGTTCGTCCCCGGCTACATGTCCGCAGGTATCATTCACTACCTTGAACTTATCCAGATCCATAAAGCAGATACAGTGTTCTGTACCATCCTGTCTGGATGAATTGATTGTTGCTTCCAGATGACGTTCAAACTCCCGACGGTTAATGAGTTGTGTGAGTTCATCATGACTTGCCTGCCAGGAAAGCCGACTGGCAAGACGATGAGATTTACTCACATCACGAAAGATCATAACAGCGCCAATAATATCGCCCACCTGATTATGAATGGGGGTAGCCACCTGATGGATGACTAACTGATCACCATTGCGCGCAATGAGGATATCTCCCGAGACCGAATCCACCTGCATTCCACTATTAATACACTCGTAAACCGGTAGTTGAGAGCGGTCTGACTGAATAGTAATAACTCTATCCAGACGATGACTAATCAACTCCTCATATTTATAACCAGTGAGTTTTAAGGCTGCTGGATTAAGAAAGTTGATCTGCCCGATAATGTCTGTAGTGATTACGCCATCAGCGATACTGCTTAAGGTAACCTGTGCCTGTTCTTTCTCACGGTATAGCGCTTCCTGAGCCAGTTGTCGCTCGGTAATATCTTTGATGGTGACAATAAACTGCATATCCTCATCTTCAAAAATAGTATTTACCGCGACTTCTGAATGAAAAATCTCTCCACTGGATTTGAGTGACTTAACCTGTTCCAGAAAATTCAGCGATTTACCGGGGTTAATACTACCCATGATCACATTAAATCGGCGGTTATAGGGAGAGGGAAATAATACTGATAGAGGCTTGCCAAGTAGCTCAAACTCAGAATAACCGAACATGGTTTGAGCCGATTTATAAAATCCGCTAATGCGTCCCAGGCGATTCAGGATAATGATCGCATCCAGCGTATTATTCAGTATCGTCTGTAATTGAGATTCCTGTTCACGCGCTCGACTAGCCACGGTTTCCAACTCAAGCGTCGTCTGCTTTAACGATAACTCATACATATTACCACGCGATAAATCTCTGATCTGAATCAGACAGCATGCCCCATACTGACTGTTTAAGGGCTTAATGGTAATTGACTGATGAATACGATTATTTCGATCACGATTTTGACGAGTACTATAAAGAGGAAAAATCGGATGATGAAAGCGCGCTGAAATCAGGGAACTCAGCCCATGGGTTAAGGCATCTTCAATAGATTGAGTCAAGCGATCATTAGTGGACGGAAAAACGTCATTCAGGACTTTGCCAAAAACTTCTTCTCTGCTACGAAAACTAAAGTTAGTTAACCAACTATTCCAGACAATTATTTCCTGCTTATGATTGAGCACCATAAACCCGCAGTTGATCGAATCGTAGATACTAAGATCAAATTGATGTGCAACAACGGTGGGCTTAATATTATTTGTCATATTACTGCTTCAATGGCAAAAACACATGCGGGATATTAATAACGCTTCCATGTTATCTATGGTTCGTCCATAACAGGCAAGCCATAAAATCACTCTCTGATAAACTTATCTGTATTTGGGTATAGAACAGCTCATCGTCGAATATTTCAGGTCGGTATTCATTCATGATTTGCGCATAATGATCCCGCTCAAGTTTGGGCAATTGGCTAACCAGCTTGCCCTGATGAAGCCTCAGATAACTGCTGAGGCAGCTATTGATGATGATATTACCCAACTCTAATAGTGCTTCTTCCTCCATCTCAGTAAGTTCACGCAATCGTGCATTCTCTTTCAATAATCCTCTCATCAATTGCATGCCAGCATCATGATTCAGCATAAACAGTACGTGACCGCGCATAGTACCCTCTAAGCGCTGACTTATTGCAATGACTTCAGGTTCCAGTTGATCAAATAACTTTGGAATATAGTCAACCCCAATCATACCATGTGAAGAAAGTTTGAGTTTGATATCTATATGATTGATGGATGACAGGACTGGCTCAGCCAAAGCAAGGCCCTGAGCAGTCATCTGTAGCATAGATAAATGGGGCTGTTCTGTAATATTACTCATTTGTATCAAAATGCCTAATAACGACTTTCCAAATATTTATTGTTATGGAAAATATCAAGTTGATTGTAGCTCTGTTAAACAATAGGACAAAACCAAACTGCATCTAGTTAACCTAAAACAAGCTATCACCATACTCTGCATCAGGTTTAATTAGACCTCATTTAATAAGGGAACCTCTGATCAATTCATGATTTTTTGATACTGACTATAAATACCCTGATTCGTCCAGAAGGTCGCAGCAGTAGGGTAGCTATTACAGCTCACTTCGAAACAAATCGGAACATTTCGACTAAAGCATAAGCTCTGAGCAAGCCAGTCGCTAATATCTCAGTCTAAAATCAAACAGAATTAATCAGAGGTTCCCTAGTGCCTGTTAACACTAATTTTGATTGACAATCAAAATTAGTGTTAACAGGCACTAGTAGAGTGTAGTCCCTTTTTGCAGAAACCAGATATATAAATAAGAACTAAACATTAGCAAAAAAAAACCCCATAAAAATGGGGTTAAAACAAACATTAATAACAGGAGGTAATATTGAGTATAGAAGCCGTTTACCGACTTTATGAGACCTGTGTCTCATTCTGTAATTTCGATACCGACAGGGTGTAAGGATTTATAGCCCCAAATATCCACATCATACCCCAGCTCACGAATTTTCTCTGCCCGTTCAGAAATATAGCGCTGAAAACTGGGTTGACTTTTGTAACCGCCACCCAGAACATAATCTAAGGATGATTGAAAATGAAAGGTTTTAAAAAAACCTTCCATTCGATGTACCTCAATACCCTGATCATCTAGTAAAACAATCGAAGGGGTATAGTTAATTTTTAATTTTTCTGCAAATTCCCTATGAGATATTTTCTGACCATTGGGTGTTGTGATCAATGCTGGAGAATTCACATCCAGCAATATATTGTCCATTTCTTTAATCAGGGCTCTGGTAGGCTCATCAATTAACACTTTTTCGTGTAGGGTTTTACAATCCTCACAGCTAGCAGATTCAAAATAGAGTGCAAGAGGTTTATTAGAACGCTTAACAACTGCCTGTAAATCCGTGTCATCGATGAAGAAATCATCTTTAACCATTTGCTGATCACTATTAGCTGTTCCTTTTAACATGTACTGGGTAAAACCTTGCTGGTTTTCCTGTTTCTGCGCCACATAGTTGAGAGCCTTCCTGAGTTTTGCAGGCGCCTGGTAACCATTTAAGCGCAGAATCACCTTACCCTGTTCATTAAGAAACAATAGTGTCGGAGTAAATTGAACCTTAAGTGCAGAAGCGAGCGTCTTTTCTGTAAAAAGTTTTCCACCAACCGTGACTACTTCACGATCACCCCACATATTCAGACTGATAGCATCAAAATGCTGCTGGATATATGACTTTAATTCGGCATCAGTAAAGTTTTCTTCTACCAGGCGTGCACAATAAGGGCATCCATCCTGATGAAAATAGAGCATTACACGTTTTCCCTGCTCTGCAGCCTCGGCCACATCCTCTTCGAACTCGAGAAAGCTTTCCTTAAACCAGGCAGGTTTCTCAGCAGTTCTGGAACCTAGAAAGGCTCCAGAGTGTTGCTCATCAGCAGAAACCTGAAAAAATAAACAACATAACCCTAATAGAGAAAGTGTTTTTAAAATGTGCATCGCTTAAACCTCTAACGCCTCAGCATAGTCTTATAAAGACGCAATTGCTAAAGGATTTATTCGAAATTATCTCCGGATAGTTATAACTCCTTATCCAGCCATCTTAAATTCAATAACCTCATCCATCAAGTCAAGTCCTACCTGAGTATGCGTAATCAGTAACAAAGATTTGTCTTTTAGTTGCTTTATTAATGCAAGAATCAGTGCTGTCTCAGTCTTACTATCTAGCCCCTCGCCTGGTTCATCAAGAATCAGGCATTTAAAATCTCTAAGCAGAGCACGCGCAATCGCTATGCGTCTTGCCTGCCCCCCGGAAACCTTAATGCCTGTTTCGCCTACCCAGGTTTCCAGCCCATCAGGTTGTTGTTGAATGAAATCATCAAGCTGGGCAAGGCTGCAAACCCGTTTCAGATCATCTTCACTGGCATTGGGTGCTGCCAGCAAAAGGTTATTGCGTATGGTTGTATTAAATAGATGAACCTGCTGAGGTACTACAGCAAGCCAGTCATGTAACTGTTCACTGCTGTAGTCTGATAATGGTTTGCTGCCCAGATAAATATCACCAGACTGAGGTTCACGATAGCGCAACAAAAGTTGAATCAAACTACTCTTACCTGATCCCGTGGGACCCACAATGGCAAGCTTTTTGGTAGACTCCAAATTGAAACTAACATCCGATAACACCTGGTCCGTATTTTCCTGATACCGGAAATAAACATGCTGAAACTGAATATCAAAGAGATCAGGCTCTGTAGCTTCAGTAGCGGGTTCCTGCACAGGTGAAACACGGTCAATCACTGCAAACAAGCGACCGGCAGCAGTTTGTATCTCCCCCAACAAGCGGAAGGCCTCTGGTAAAGGCATGACAGACTCAAAAGCAGCAAGTGTAAATAACACCAGCATGGCAAGCTCGGCAGCTTCTATCTCAGCCTTAAGTGTTAATGGAATTGCCAGCAATAACACTAACCATTGCGCAAGATTCATCAACAGTAGTAAACCAGCCTGTGCCAGTCCTGATACATAACCCATTTTTTTCTGTGCTTCGATAACGTCGCGACTGCTTTCAGTTACCTGTAAATAGCTGTGATCAAGCGCACTATACATGGTTAGTTCAGGCATACCCTGAACAGCATCCACTACCTGACTATTTAGCAGTGCGGATTTCTCGACTATAGCCCGGCCTGGTTTTTTACCTAATTTTGCAATGATATAAGGTAATAACAAACCCACTATCATTAACAGTACAGACAATAGCAATCCCAGTGTCATGTCATATCGACTCATCACCCAACCGGTGATCAGTACTCCAATGATAGCCACCGATACCGGGACTATGACCCTTATATAAAGATTGCTCAGTGTATCTATATCCGATCTGATCGTACTTAACAGGTCTCCACTACGTACATCCTCTAACGCTGACGGCACCAGAGGTTCAAAACGAGTATAAAACCAGACTCTCAGGCCAGATAAAAAACGAAAAGTTGTCTCATGAGTGACCAGTCTTTCAGCATAGCGCCCAACAGTCCGAAAAATAGCAGCAGCACGAATGATTGCTGCAGGACTATAATAATTCATAGAAACACCTGCCACACCAGCTATCGCCATAGAGGCTATAAACCAGCCTGAAACAGCCATCAATGATATATTAGCCAGCAATGTAATAGTGGACAGTAAAATACCTAGCAAAACCCAGGCCGTATAGGGTTTATATAATCGTACTAAACGCCACAGATTACTCATCACACAACACCGTAGGCTGTTACCAGTTGCTGATACAAACCAGCCTGTGAATTTAATTGTGTATGCGTCCCCTGCTGAACTATCTGCCCCCTATCCAGTACATAAATACGATCAGCCTGCTGAATAGTGCTCAAGCGATGAGCAATAGAAAGCACTGTGCGACCTTTTGAAAACCTCTGCAATGCCTGTTGAATAATAGTTTCACTATCCTTATCCAGATGTGCTGTAGGTTCATCAAGTATCAATAATGCTGGTTGACGCAAAAAAGCTCTAGCCAATGCCAGCCGTTGCAACTGCCCCCCGGATAACCCCTGCCCGCCATCGCCAATCAGCGTATCTAATCCATCAGGAAGATTTTCTACAAACTCCCGGGAAAAGGATTCATCGAGAGCATCCAGTACGGCTTGTGCTTCGACACCTTTCATCCCCAGTGTTATATTATCCAGAACCGAGCCATAAAACATACGTGGACGCTGTGGTATCCACGCTATATGCTGTCTCCAGTTTTCAATTTGAATCTGATCAAGATTGTGCCCATTGATAAGAATCTCACCCTGCTCTGCCTGTAAGAATCCAAGTAATAGATTAACCAGAGTAGTTTTACCACTTCCTGATGGGCCCACCAACGCCACATGTTCACCTGAGCCGATTTCTATACTGACGTTTTTAAGTGCAGGTCTTGTTTCATAATTAAAACTAACATGTCTAAGACAGATATTAATGGGCTGTTCAGCTAGCGTTTTAGTTCTATTTTCTGAACTAATTACCGGAGTTTGCAGAATCTCTATAATCCGTTCACTGCTGGCAATAGCCTCCATTCGGCCATGGTAATGCGTTCCTAAAGAGCGTAATGGCAGATAAAACTCTGGTGCTAGTAACAAAATAAAAAATCCAGCCTGAAAGTCCATTTCAGCAAATAACAGCCTAAAGCCAATTAACACGGCAACAATGGCTATAGATACCGTGGCAAAAAACTCCAGCGCCAGAGATGAAAGAAAAGCCACGCGTAATACCTTCATGGTAGATTCACGATAGTCTTCACTAATACGTTCAATCACCCTGGCTTCGCGTTTACTGGCATTGAATAGTTTCAGCGTGGTTAAACCCTGAATCGTATCCAGGAAGTGCCCGCCAAGGCGGGTCAATAGTGTCCACTGCTGTTGATTTAACTTCTCAGCCCCCTTTCCAATCAAAATCATAAAAAAAGGGATCAAGGGTGCTGTTAATAGCATGACAAGTGCTGACTTCCAGTCTACAGGAATAACAAAGGCCAGAATTGAAACAGGAACCCACAATGCCAGTGACATAGATGGCAGGTAACGCGCATAATAATTTTCCAGTGCCTCTACCCCTTCGGTTAAGGTAGTACTGATTTCTCCACTACGCTCACCGGATAGATAGGCTGGGCCTAGTTGCTGGATTTTTTTTAATAGTCTTGCGCGGATATTCTGTTTGATGCTAGCGCTTGCAAGGAAAGCCACTCGCTCAGTCGCGTAACTGACTATAACTCTGAAAAGAATAATAAGCAGAATAACTGCCAGATAGTATTGGACATCGGTCACAGTGCGCTGGCTGAATACCACCGCATTGACGACGTATGCCAGACACCAGGCCTGAGCGATCACGAGAAGACCGCCCAGACTGCCTAGTGCAATAGCATATCGAAGTAAGCCCCCTTGTTGTTTTTTTTGTGCTTTTAAAAAAGCAGCAGATTGCTGAGGCTCACTCATAAACTACAACTAAAAATTATTGAATATGGCCGGGCTCGTCTTTTCGCAAATAGGCCTCTTCTTCAGGGCTTAGATCGACATCATCAAAACCACTAATCATGGGCATGATATGCTCTTTTACAGAATGACCTAAGGTTAACATATAAATATGTATCACGACGAAAAGCACTATAGCAAAAGCCGCAGCCGTGTGGATAAATGCAACCACTGATAATGGGAGACCAGGAACCAGGGGTGCCCAGAAGCCATATAATAGATAGACGATACCTGATATCCAGATGGCTGGAAAAATCATGGTTTTCAGGAATAGATAAGCCAGCGCCTGCAACGGGTTATGCTTGCGAAGATATAGTTTTCGATAAGGGTGATGCTCCCCTTTAAAAACACCAAAGCTATAAAACCTGATAACACTCCAGAGCCCATCTTTGGTGGGTAAATAATGTCGCCAGGCTCCTGTGGTAAATAGCCAGAATATTGCAAAGGCCCATAATAACAGTAATGCCAGAGCGCCATAGGTATGCCAGTTAACTTCATCATGGAAACTCATCAGATCATGGAAGCCATGAATACCAAATCCGGTAAATAGCAAAGTCATAATCAATGACATTTGTGCCCAGTGCCAGAAACGCTCAAAGCGAGTGAATATAAGTACTTTACGCTTAGCCATTATTCTATCCCCTTTTAATTAGTTTACGTGTTAGAGCATGTCCAATAATTGCGATAATGCTTAACAATATGGCGATTACTCCAACAGTATCCAGTATTGAGTTACTATCTCTTGCTGGCAGATAAACACCTTTAATATTTCTTAAACGACTATCTTTAGCATGGCAGCTATCGCATCTAGCAGCATCTTCCTTAGGTGCAACCATATGCGTAATAGGCCAGAAAGATTGCGTCCTGATAAAACCGTATTCACCACTGTAAGGCCGACCATTTTTTTCCATGCCTTTAGCTATAGCTTTGGAGAAGTCAAAATTACCCCAGAATGACGTATCGTCATTACCCCAAAGATGCATATACACCAAGGTGTTATTACCTTTATCGTAGGGCTGGTTAGTTCTCATCACCTTGAATGGCCAGATACGTGAGTCTTTATCGCCTTCAGCACCGCCTATACTATTGATATCTATGGGCGCTGTGCCTGGATCAAATTTAGTGTCGGCTAATGTATAGGTCATTGCTCCGTTAAACCAGTAATACTCTGGCACATAATCTTCTCCATATTTGAAATCTCCTTTAATCGACCTATAGGTATGTCGATGCTCACCATTACCCTGAGTATAATCTTCAACACTATAACCCAGACCATCTTTTAATTTTCCTGCGGTACTCCAGTCCCAGTCAGTTTTTGTTGCTACGCCACCACGAGCTATTGTTGGGATGTGGCAGGTTTGGCAGGCTATTTTCTGTGCATGATGATTCAGCTTAATGCCTGTCAATTCACTTGTATTATGAGGTTCATTGCTATGGCAGGATTCGCAGCTTGCTACATCGCGTCTCTCACCGGGCTTACCGGTACCTTCAGTGTCTTTAGCAATGACATCATATCGACTACCCGCCCAGATATGCTTTTTAGTGATGTGGCATTGAGTACAGGCAAAATTCAAACCCTTTTCATCCATATGTACATCCAGCGCCTTATCAGGGTGAATCAGTGAAGAGTCTAGATCGCCATGTTTAACACCATCACCTCCACCACCATAAAAGTGACAACTACCACAATTTTCTCTGTTCGGTAGACCCACACTTTGCGCAACCTTACTCCAATTGATCTCCTCTAATCCTTCGAACATGATGGAACAGGCTTGATTACCCTTCGTTGTGGGTGTTTTGTAATAACTACCGGTTTGATCATGACAAGCCACGCAATCAATATTTTCCTGTTTGCTAAAGTCGAAGCTTTCATCTTTCCATCCGTACCCGGCGTGACATTGGGCACACATACCTTCATTGCCACGAGCATTGGTACAAAAGTTATTGATAACATTTTTTTTGCCCAGTTTCTGACCCGTTCTGGGATTAGTATATTCCCAGTTCCAGTGAATATTCTTCATAAATTGATGACCTGCTTCGGTATGACACTCCAGGCAGGCCTTAGTAACTTCAGGGCCATTCGTAAATGGGCCTTTCAGTTGTTTGAACTTACTGTGATCAGCAGTCGAATTCGAGTCATGCTGCGGGTTTGTCGGTACGCTTTCTGAAACCTGAGTATTTTCCTGATCCGTGTTATGCGTGGATATAGAAGCCTGTGCTGGACCATAGATCAGCAGGCCCAAAAGAACATAACAGGTTTCCCTGATAACTTTTTTCATACTTATTCCTATTTTCACCGAGGTTATGCCCATGTAATTCATCGGGCTGAACATCTCCTTTTTTTCCGGATATAGTAGTAATGTTTATCATTGCTTGCCTATGTCAGAATTACCGGAGAACCAACACCTATCTGTTATCCCAAAAAAAATATTGGGATAAGGTGTTTTTATACGTATTAACTTTGTAACTATTCAGGAAAAACCATCAAAGAATCATTTTTTATAACAAGACCTCTAGCATTGTTAAAAAAATAACTCTAAAGCCAACGCGACTCTCTGATGTAAAGATAGAGAAAGCAGCTAAAACCTCATGTGCCATGTGTGTCGTCAATATCCTTAACTGAACGACGGAAGATTTTATAAGCAAAAACTGTTTTAACCTGTTTATATACGTTAACAAACCTACGCTTATGTCATAATTTTGCTTCTTAATTATTAAAAAAAGCCTTCTTTTATATAAAACTCGGAGAGTACCCCGAGTTTTATTACTTTAGTGTCTTATTCAGAATCCTCATTATCCAGACAGTTCTCGGACTCATACCACATCACATTGATGATTCCAAAGGACAGAGCAAGCATCACACCAAGTATCCAGGTGAAGTACCACATAAAAAATCTCCTTTAAATTGGGAAAAGCTCAATACACTTCTCCAGATTAAACTAATAGGCAGAGAAACGATCTTTCATTTCATCTACTGACAAACGTCCCCACATCTTGTAATAGTTCCACACGGTATAACTCAAGACGATGGGTAGAAAAATAACCGTAGCCCAGAACATCACAGATAAAGTGAGGTGACTGGAACTGGCATCCCAGATGGTGAAGCTGTGATCAGGGTTGGTACTGGAAGGCATGACAAAAGGGAACATGGTGACACCTGCAGTCATGATGACTCCGGTAATACCCAGCGAGCTACTGAAGAATCCAAGCCCGGGACGATCAGCACGTGACATCAGAATAGATCCAATCATGCCAACAAAACCTAGCACTGGAAAAACCATTGTCCACGGATATTGAGAATAATTGTCTAGCCAGGCACCCGGTACAACCTCAACAGTTTTCGCCAGCGGATTAGGTAGCGCATCCAGAGCGGGTTGGGCAATGATCTTATATCCATCTATCCCTATCACTAGCCATACACCCGCCAGAGCAAATGCAGCGATTGCCACAATACCTGCAAGAGTAATCCAGGTTTTGATTCTTTCTGAAATTTCACCTGAGGTACGTAATTGAATCCACATACCACCATGCATAGTCAGCATAGAAAAGCTAACCAGACCAGTCAGTAATGCAAACGGATTCAATAAAGCCCAGAATGAACCGGTATAATATACCCGTAGTAATTCATCTAGATGAAAAGGAACCCCAAGCAGTAAATTACCGAATGCTACACCAAACACCAATGAAGGGACGGCACCACCAGCAAACAGCCCCCAGTCCCAGGCCTTACGCCAGTTTTCATTTCCCAGCTTACTACGGTAATCAAAACCTACCGGGCGGAAGAACAATGCAAACAGTACCAGCAGCATAGCCAGGTAAAAGCCGGAAAATGCAGCAGCATACACTGCAGGCCATGCCGCAAAAATTGCACCACCAGCTGTGATCAACCATACCTGATTACCATCCCAGTGAGGTCCTACGGTATTAATCATTACTCGACGCTCATCATCAGTGCGTCCTACAAAAGGCAGTAGATTGCCTACACCCATATCCATTCCATCGGTAATTGCAAAGCCTATCAACAGTACTCCGACAAATAACCACCAGATCATTTTAAATATTTCATAATCAAAAATCATGACATTTACTCCTTATACGTGAACCGCATTATTGTCAGTATCCAAAGCTGCTGAACGCTCCAGATAATATCGACCTGTGCCCAAAGAGCTTGGCCCCTTTCGAGCAAAATGAAACATAAGCCACATCTCGATAAGCAGTAGAAAAGTATAGAATGCAATAAAACCTATTAGACTCATCAGAACTTCAGAGGCTGTTAAACTTGAAGTGGCAAGAAAGGTTGGTAAAACCTCACCGATCGCCCATGGCTGTCGTCCAGCTTCCGCAACATACCAGCCTGTTTCTATCGCAAACCAGGGTAAAGGAATAGAGTATAAAGCGATGCGTAATAACCAGCGCTTTTCCTCAATAATACGTTTGGCGTTGTAGTAAAAAGCCAACACAAAAACTGCTAACATAAAAAATCCCAGGCCGACCATAATACGGAAAGTCCAGAATAATGGGGCCACTGTTGGAATAGTATCCATTGCTGCCTGCTTTATTTGACTGTCAGTTGCATCAACAACATTTTCTGTATAAGCCTTAAGCAGTAAGCCATAGCCGATATCAGCTTTATACTTCTCAAACTCGGCAATATTCTGTTCAGACTCATCACCATTACGCAGTTTCACCAGATATCTATAAGCGATCATCCCTCTGCGAATACGTTGTTCATTTTGTAATATAATTTCTTTCAAACCAGTCACTTGCGTGTCGGTAGAACGTGTTGCAATCAATCCCATTACCCAGGGTATAGTAATGGCATAATCTGTTGTTTGTGTCTCCTGATCAGGAATCCCAACCAGAGTAAAACCGGTTGGTGCTGGATGTGTCTCCCACTCTGCCTCAATTGCTGCAAGTTTCACTTTCTGAACTGCTCCAAGCTCATAGCCGGATTCATCACCCAGCACGATTACCGAACAGATCGAAGCAAGTCCGAAGCCAGCGGCTATCGCAAAGGACCTTTTGGCAAATTCGATATCACGTCCTTTTAACAGGTAGTATGCAGAAATACCTAAAACAAACATCGAACCTGCAACATAACCAGCACTGGCTGTATGGATAAATTTTACCTGGGCAACCGGATTAAAGAGTACGTCTGCAAAGCTGGTCATTTCCATACGCATAGTTTGATAATTAAACTCTGATCCTACTGGATTTTGCATCCAGCCATTCGCCACTAATATCCATAACGCTGATAAGTTGGTACCGAGAGCTGTCAAAAAAGTAACCAGAAGGTGCTGGCGTTTAGATAAGCGTTCCCAGCCCAGAAAGAACATACCGATAAAAGTAGATTCAAGGAAAAAAGCCATTAACCCCTCTATAGCCAGCGGCGCTCCAAACACATCACCAACATAGTGTGAGTAATAGGACCAGTTCGTTCCAAACTGAAATTCCATGGTCAGCCCGGTAGTGACACCGAGAGCGAAGTTGATACCAAATAACTTACCCCAGAACCTGGTCATATCTCGATATATTTCTTTTCCGGTCATCACATAAACTGATTCCATAATGACCAGTATCCAGGTCATTCCCAGGGTCAATGGAACAAACAAAAAATGATATAACGCGGTAACCGCAAACTGCCATCTCGACAGTTCAATCATGGCTGGATCTAACATTTCAACAAACTCCCATATTAAAAAAAATCTTTACACCCTTTGCCAAACTATTTTGCTATCTGGTTATTTTTAGATTGATTGATCTAGATTCAATTTTCAATGCGACCAAGTGCCGCATCGAAAGTGTAGATATTAAGACGGTAGATGAACATGAGGTTGCGCCTGAGCTAATGGAAGGCCCTCAATGATTCTATTAACCGCATAAGAAGGATCAGTTTCCGAGGTCGCTATAACTTTCACACCACGAGAATTAAGCTTACGAATAAAACCCTCTCCACAACTACCTGTAATCAGTACATCAAGATCATCTAAGGGGTGAGCCCCTCCCTTAAATTCATGCATAGAATGATCTTTCGGTAAATCTATACGCTGACTTTCATACCACTCTCCCTGAAGTGATTCCGAAAAAACAAGGAACCTTCTAGTCTTACCTGCGTGACCAGTAATCGTTTTGAAATTTTGACTTGTTACACCAATTTTCATTATTTGATACCTTTAAATATTAAAAAATAATCAATTTTTAAGTTTGTGATTAACCAGGCTTTTCACCCAAAACTCCATCGTGTCATTCGCCAAAGCCATTGGTGCTTCCATAAAAGTAATAACCAGTTTGTTTACAGTTTCAGCTATTCCTATTGAGCGCGGCCTAACCGCTAGCATTTCAGCAGCTGGTAATTGCGTTCCAAAGCAAAAAACGATATTCCTGGCATCAATAATTTCCTCATCAACATAGCCATTTTGTAATCCTTTGGTATGACTGTAATGATCAAATTCAGCAATAAATCTTGTTACATCATGATCATCAATCAATTGCTTAAAATAATTGATGACTTCCTGTGCTGTTTTATATTCAGTTTCAGACTTATAAAATTCCAGCTTAAAGATTGGGAATTTTTCCTGTAATAACATCTGTTTCATTTTTTCTCTCGGGTGATAGTTTTTTAATCTTCCTGCTTACAAATATTGCCTAGCCTTGCAGCTTTTACGGTTTTGATTAACAACACAGCAATCAGAACTGACAGGATTATCAGCAGACTGAGTCCCAGATAGCCATAAAATAAATGTCCTGTGATGTGCGACATCACCATACTAGCAATACTTATTGCGGCTAAAGGGAATGAATATGCCCACCACGACATAAAGAATGGCAGACCGATAAATCGTGGCAACTGGCTAAATAAGAGCAGAGTCAGAAATAAAGCAAAGTTGTATAACAACAATGCAAATGTATCCAGAGTGCCCGATAATTTTATATATGAAAGAAACCCAACTGCAGGCGGAGCAATCAATATAAAAAATGTTGGTAATAATTTTTGAGGCAATGGCTGGTGAAATATGATCCGATTAAAAACAATCACCAGCAAAATAATCCAGAAAAATAATCCAATGCTGAAGAAAAACCAGGAAATGTCAGAGTGGCCAAGTGGTACACCTGCTAATGGAACAACTACATTTCCAACGGCCGGTATAAACCAGGCTGGATTCATATGATGTACTTCATAGTGCTCATGATGTAGCCAGCTATTTACCACGTGAAGTGTAATAATCAAATGCAGACTACAGCCAATAGTCCAGAACAATAAACTGACTTGATGTGACGTTTTCAAAAAAGCAATTGCAAACAGCAAAAGACTTATAGAAATTGTGGGTATAAAGTTTATTTTTATCGGATTGGACCATTCCTTCACCAGAGATTGATTAAAGAAAACCGCCTTATAAATATACATCACGCTTAACACAACAAAAATTGTGAGCGTAATCATCAACAAAATGTTATAAATAACAGAGCTGAATTCAAAAATTTCACTGGCCTTTTCCCAACCTATACTGAGGCCTGCCATGCCCATCACCATTGCAAAAAATGAAATTGGCATGTGTTGCAATCGATTTTCAGTTTTCATATGTTCACCTGTGTGAATGATGAAGCTATATTAGTTAGCTCGCATTTAGAGGGCATTGAAATTTTTCAATAGGGTTGAAATAAGGTGTTTTTTTTATTCCTGGATTTTAGAAATTGAAGATTACGCATATAGAAAATGCATGGCGTGGTGCGGAGCGTTGCAAACATTGTGCAATCAGGCATCTGGTTTTATTTGCAGATTTGCAACAGGATGATTTTGGTCGTATTCATCACCCTATAGATGATTTTGAATATCCACCAGGGACCCAGATTTATCGACAGGGTGAAGAGAATTCCTTTGTCTACACGATACGTTCGGGGCTTGTAAAACTGGTGCAACACTTACCGGATGGAAATCTAAGAATTGTCCGCATACTCAGCCAGGGTGATCTTGCCGGTCTGGAAAGCCTGAGTGGCCTACCCTCAGATCACGAAGCGGTGACTATGGATCATGCCAGCGTGTGTCGTATTCCGCGCTCTGTAATAGAGTCATTACGTCGTGATACGCCACGCTTACACAACGCCCTACTACAGCGATGGCAACAGGCTCTGAGCGGTGCGAATAACTGGATAACTCGTTTATCTACGGGTAACGCAACCACAAGAGTCGCTCGTCTGTTATTACTGCTGGATGAAAAGTCTAACGATGAAAGTTTTTTTCTACCCTCGCGTGAAGATATGGGGGCTATGCTAGGTATCACCACCGAAAGCACCAGTAAGGTGACCGCAGATTTCAAGCGCAAAGGCTGGTTAAAACCCCTGCCACAAAACAGAGCCTGGGTTGATACTGAAATTCTTCAGCAGCATTTCGATTAAGCAGCAGGATAATAAGCTGCTTATTATTTTTCTGCCAGGCTTTGCAGCATAGTTTTTCTCACAAATATTTATTCCTGTTGATTATCCCCATCACCATTGATAGGTATAGCTGTATTTTATAATTAGAGTTTTTAAGCTGGGATATAAGTCCTGTGATTGTTGCAGACCCACGGCATCCGCTGGATGACTATTACCCTGCTGGGTGTAATATTCCAGCGCCAGACTTTGTTTACCCTGGTCAGGATAGGTTTTGCCGATTTCAATGCCAAGTGTTGTGGCATTAAATTCGGCCAGTCGCATATCTGAACTGGCATATTGGGGTAAAGCCTCTGAACTTTTAAGGCTATGCCGATAGAACTCGGACTGATCCTGCTGATACAGTCGAATTGAAGGGCGTACAAAAAATCGATCCTGCAGATTAAAACGATATGCCAGATCAACCGTATTTGAACGTATTTCCCAGCTATCTCTATATAATCGATACGCCAGATCCAGAATGCCGCTATCAAAATTCCTACGATAAGCCAGGTAAATACTGTTCATGGAGCGTGTATCTGGACGGTTTTCAAACACGTAATCAACCGTTCTTCCTGGAGTGTCCAAGTTCTGATCATCGACCACACTGAGTATCTTGTAAGGATCATTCAAATAGCCTCTAAAATATGAGCTCGTAAAGCGTATCTGGGCTAGCGAATTTCTGTCGATGATCTGGTTGATAGCGATTGACAATTCCTGTCCCGACTTGGACTTTGCAGCCACATCTCGCGCCTGGTCCTGTCCTGCTGGTTGCATGCTGGCCATAGCAATCGGGATACTACCTACAGGATGCACACGATTATATTCAAGATTTATCCCGCTGATCAGGGTGGTATTTTTTTTATTAAAATCCCAGGCCAGACTCCCCCCTCCAGCGAAGGAGAGATAGTCAAACTCCATTGAAATCAAGGCATTGTATGTCGCATTCAAATCCCTCGATAACGGAGTTTTGCGTTCTGCATGCAGATCCAAACGGGTATCCATATGCGTATCATCAGCGGGTAATTCATTCGCTCCTACAGTGTAGCTACCAACTCCTGAAGACATGGTAAAGGTTTGCGGAACATTAGAAGGGGTTGCACCATTGGGTGTTGCCCCCGTAATCACATCGACCTCGGCACCTAGCGCTATACTTCCACCTTCTTCAGTTTCTCGCTTTGCATTAGCGATAAATTCAAGACCGGTATTTCTATCCTGCTCATTAAAATTCATCGCTCCAAGCTCTACCAGCCAGGGTTTACTTTGCGCTAATGAAGCACTACAAACACCCAACAAGCTACAACAGGCCAGAGAAAGTTGTTTTGAGATAGCCTTCATAGCTCAGTTACAACCACAACCACCACCGGCAAAACCACTACCACCGCTGGAAGCTTCTTTGCTGAAATAGAAGTGACTACTGAACTGCTGCATTAAATCATCATTACCGAACTGCATTTCGGGTCGTGATAAGACTTCCCGCTGCCAGGGCTCCACACCCAATGATGAACAACCGCTAAGCAGCAATAAAGAATAGACAAAAAGACACAACAATAATCGCTGAAAAGTGAACATAGCCGATACGACAACGGATAAAGATGCCGTATTAAACCTCGATATTAAACGCCCTTCATCTTACCGTCTGCTCCTGAGGAAATTAAGCAAAATAATCTATTCTTCCATTCGCTACCGCAATACTTGCATGTTGCATTGGCGCTATGCTGGTATCAGGGGAATCCTGAGCAATCGATTGCTCACTATTCCCTCCCCCCTGATTATCACCCGTAGCATTCTGCCTGGACGACGAATCTTGATGCGAAACATTCACATCCACATTACTGTATCCGGCTTGCTGCAAAATTTCACGCAACCTCAAACTGGAATTGTCCACCAGATCGCGAGTTTGGGCATGCTGAGTATGAATGACAACCTGAGCACTATCGTCGTTAAGATGAATTTTGATATCCAGCTTACCTAAATGAGGCGGGTCAATACGAATTTCTGCACTGTTCAGTTTTTGATTGATCAGGAATGATACCCTTTCACCTAATGCATCACCCCATTGTTGATTATTTGCGGAAGCAGAAACTGATATAGATTGTAAATGAGGTGGCAATACCTGTGCGGTGGCGTTCGGAGTTTGAGAAATTTGTGTAGTGACACTGGCCTGGGTTGGATTAGCGGCATTCTCAACAGTTTTAACCGTCATTGTTTCTGTAGCAGTCACCTGCTGCCTGATGTTAACCACATCAGCCGAATTTTTAGCTTGTACCTCATTTTTAGCATTTTCAGCGCTTAATAACGATTTGGGATCGATACCAGCTTCTTCCAGGCCCTTATCGCTTGCAGAGTCAGCATCTAATGTAGTCACAGCAGAAACCTGTGACGCCTGGGTGGTTAAAGGTTGCCGCCCAGAAGGCAAATTATCACCTTTCTGGTTACTCGTAGTGATCACAACAGGGGCAGCTATCCCCTCGCTAATATTGTTGATTAATGAAATAACATCTTCTTCATCCTGATCTGTATCCTTAAGCAGTAATTTAACCTGGGTGCTATCTTCGGATTGATCGCTGAAGCCAGTTTGCTCGCTAAAATGTGACTTTAAAAACTGCATCCACTCAGCAGGTAAAATATCGTCTGCCTGGCTTTCCATATCGCCATCAACCCCTCCCAGCATAGCCATAAGTTCTTTATTATCAATAACCTGGCCATTTTCATCTGAAACAAGCTGGATCTGATTCTGACGTAACATACTGAAAAACTCACTCTCAGACAGACTGATTTGCTCACCATTAGCTGTGGAAACCTGAATATTCATCTGGTTACCCAGCGATGCATTTGCGGGCATATCGCTAAGTAACAATGCGGATTGCATAGAAGTATTTGAAATTGTCATCATTTAAACCCTTGAGTTCTATATTCATGCGGTTTGATAAGCCGCCTATGTCTGAATATGCAGATTGCGTGCCAGTCAAGCTGATAGTGGGAAAAGTTTGAGATCCTGAGCTAAAATCAATTCTGAATGTCATATAATATGGACATAAGCAAAAATTGTGCTAAAAACAACAAGTTAAACTGGTAGTCAGTAAAACTGACAACTACATAGCATTAACTGGTATTAACATAATGCCCAGGTTGTTATGGATGAATAACCCGCAATATAAAGGTGAGTACTAGCTTTGACGAAACAACGAGATTTAATGAGAACCTCTAATCAAAAAAGGTTTACTGATCTTTGGTCACGTAATCTTGTTCAAGGTGCGAGCAACAAAGCCACGCAAATCTATCAGCTATTGATTGATGCCTATAACGAAGAGCAACGTGTCTACCATACTCAGCAACATATTGAACATTGCCTGACACTGTTCGATGAAATTAAAAATCAATTACATAATGCCGATTCAGTAGAGCTTGCGATCTGGTTCCATGATGTCATCTACAAGATTAATGCCAGAGATAACGAGGAACTAAGTGCTGAACTATTCATGAGTATGAGTCAGGACATTTTACAGCCTGCAATACGGCATCAGGTTTACCAGCATATTATCGCCACCTTGCATAATGGATCAGAGATGCTGGAACATGATACACGGTATATGGTAGATATAGACTTATCCAGCTTCGGCCTGCCCTGGGATAAATTCATACAGAATAGTCGAGAGGTGCGCGAGGAAATGAGTCATATCCCTGACGAAGAGTTTTATCCAAAGCAATGCGCCTTTCAGAAATCTCTGTTAAAACATGGGCGCTTTTATCAAACCGATTATTTTTTCAAAAACTACGAACAGACAGCACTCAACAATATCGCAGACTACTTTGTGCAATTGAGACAAAAAAAGGGATTCAACTGCGAAAGTGAATCCTAAGAGTCTTTTAACTGGTGTTGATTGTCTTATATAGGTTTGGCTTTTGGCGACTAGGAGTTTCTAAACGCATTACGTAGCGATATTTCATCCATAAAACGCTGTTCCTTCCTTTGTTCCTGCTTATCTTCATCCATCTGTAAACGATCCACCATTTTATGGATCGCATTGGAACGCGAATGTGTCAACTTCCATTTCTGACGCTTAATTTCGACCTCTCGTTCGGCCATAGCGACAACATGTTGTTGTTGTTTGATGGTTTCATCCAGTTGATGTAAAAAACGGTTAAATTCCTGCAACTGGACAGAGGTGTAACTGATTGTTACGCCCCGATTATGACGTTCGGCATATTCCTTCTGGTATTCAAAAAGTTGATTCAAACGATTAATCTGTTGTTGCAGTTGCTGTTGACTAAAGGCAACCGACTGCAAGGCCGTTTGTTCATTTTTATCAACATGATCAACTACCGGAGCAAGTTTTTTAGTGCGCGTCATTCAACTACCTTATGCATTACCTGCCATCTGACTGGCCTGATGGGTACTGGTTGATTGCTGCTGCGCTTGGTTAAAGCGTTCAACCAGCTGCTGTAATTGAGTATAGCTCTGAACGAGTGAAACTGCCTGACTCATATCCTGCGCCAGAAAACGCATGAGTTCAGGTTGCATCTTTATCGCCTGATCGATTTCCGGATCACTTCCTGTCTGGTAAGCCCCTACATTAATCAAATCTCGGTTCTGTTGGTACAGGCTATAGTTACGCCTGAAAAATTGCACCATCTGTTGCTTATCCTTATCCATGATTACCGGGGCCAGACGACTGATAGATGCTTCAACATCTATCGCTGGATATTGCCCTGACTCAGCAAGCTGACGGGATAATACGATATGACCATCCAGTATTGCTCTCGCAGCATCCGCGATAGGGTCATTCTGGTCATCACCCTCTACCAATACGGTATAGAATGCGGTGATAGACCCACCTCGATAATCCCCATTTCCGGCACGTTCAACCAATTGTGGTAAACGCGCAAACACTGAGGGTGGATAGCCTTTGGTTGCGGGCGGCTCACCAATTGCAAGGCTTATTTCCCGTTGAGCCTGCGCAAAACGGGTAAGCGAGTCCATCAGCAACAGAACATTCTTACCCTGGTCACGAAAATACTCGGCAATACTGGTTGCCTGCATCGCGCCATGGATACGCATCAAGGGTGATGAATCGGCAGGTGCTGCTACCACTACAGACTTCTTAAGCCCTTCTTCACCGAGAATTTCCTGCACAAATTCACGCACCTCTCGTCCCCTTTCCCCGATCAGGCCAACGACTACAATGTCTGCTTCGGTGTATTTTGTCATCATCCCCAGCAACACGGATTTACCAACCCCACTACCAGCAAATAACCCCATTCGTTGCCCACGTCCAATTGCTGCCATGGTATTGATTGCTCGAACGCCTACATCCAGAGACTCACGAATAGGAGTACGGCTTAAAGGATTGATTTCACGACCTTCTAAAGGCATGTGCTGACGTGTTTTTAACGGGCCTTTTGAATCCAGAGGACGCCCACGACCATCGATTACTCTTCCTAGTAATTCAACACCAACATTAACTGCTGAGGAATGACTGGTAGGAATCACACGCGAATTAGGCACCAGACCTCGAATATCGCTGGTAGGCATTAAATAGAGTTTTTCACCTGAAAATCCAACCACCTCGGTTTCTACTCTCTGTCCGGTCGGAGTTACTACATCGCAACGTGCACCGATAGGAGCCTGACAACCCATAGCTTCCAGAGTGAGTCCCACCATGCGAGTGAGTACACCTTCGACGAGAGGTTTGCCATAATCGCTGCCACAGTTGGCAGCTGTACGCTGAAGTGCATTTATCCAGCTCGTCCGAGCACGGTCAATCAGAGGATGTTGTTGCATCTTTATCCTCTTCTCTTTCGCCACCCAGTATAGAGGCGGCCAGTGATTGCAGACGATTCTCCAGCGTGGCATTGATCACCGATTTGTCTGCTGTAATTTCACAGCCACCACGGGTAATCATACGATTTTCTATAATTTTCCAGCTTTGCTCTTCTTCATTCTCATCAAGCTGCAGGGTTTTACGTAGCAGGGCTGCATCTTCCGGATGGAGAGAGATTTTTATCTTGCGCGAGTTGGCTGGTAGCAACGGGATAGATTCTCGGATAACGCCAATAATTTCACCCGGCTCAGCCCTAATTTCTCGCCTTACCAGTTGTTGTGCCAGAGTGACAGCCAAAAGCGAAAGCTGTTGCTCAACCTCTTCATTCAATGATTGCAGGGGCGCTTCAAAAAAATTAATCAGGCTCAGTAAACGTTGTCTGAGTTGATCATTCTCCTGCTTTGCTTTTTTTAGCCCTTCCTGATAACCCTCTTCATGCGCCTGTTGATGCCAGCGCTCTATTTCCTCTGCTGTAGGGATATCAGGCTTATCAGACTCATCATCTGGCCGGGGTTTGTTTTCATCATGAAAAACCTGAGTAGCGCTTGAGTCAACGGATGGTAAATTCCATTTCTCAACCGGCATTTCAGAAAAATGGCGAAATTTGCCGCTACTGCTAGACATTGCTATCGCCTGGATTCAGATCGGCATAAAGATTAAACCATTTCTTCACCGGCACCACCCAGATTCAGCTCTCCAGACTCTTCCAGACCGCGAGCAATAGTAAGAATTTCTTTCTGTGCCGCTTCAACTTCACTGAGCTTAACAGGACCTTTGGCTTCCATATCCTCAACCAGCATCTCAGCCGCACGTGAGGACATATTTTTGAGGAATTTCTGCTGGAACTCCTCATCCACACCCTTCAATGCCAGAGTCAACAGGTCGGTAGAGACCTCACGTAACAAGGTTTGAATACCACGATCATCCACATCGCGCAGATTATCGAATACAAACATCAGATCCTGTATGCGGGTGGCCAGATCTTCATTTTCTACACGCACCTGATCCATCATTACGCCTTCAATAGATGAGTCGATAAAGTTCAGGATATCAGCCGCAGTTTTTTCTCCACCAACCATCGATGACTTAACGTTATCATTATCGGTGAAATATTTTTCCATAATCGAATCCAGCTCCTTAACCGCCGCAGGCTGCACACCATCCAGGGTCGCAATACGCATCAGGATACCGGCACGGGTGTTTTCTGGCAGATTGGTCAATACCGATGCTGCGCTATCCGGCTCAAGATAAGACAGTACGATGGCGATGATTTGAGGATGTTCGAGACGGATAATTTCAGCGATCGATTTGGGATCCATCCATTTCAGTGCTTCCAGTCCATTACTACCACTGCCCATCAGGATACGATCTATCACATTCCCCGCTTTATCACCCAGTGCCTTTTCCAGCATGCCTCTGATATAACTGTCATTACCTATACCGAGTGCCGTCTGCGTTTCCAGCTCATGCAGGAAATCGTCAATTACATACTCCACCATGGGACGTGTGACATTGGAAACACTGGACATAGCTGCACCAACAACCTGTACCTGCTTGGGATTCATATGCTGCAGGATTTGTGCTGCTACATCTTCACCAAGCGTTAACAGGAGCAAGGCAGCCTTATCCAGCCCTGACATTTTTGGAATAGTGACTTCAGTATTCATCGCATACTCTATTGTTCACTTTGTACCCAGTTGTTTACCACATTAGCAACCCTGGCAGGATCATCCATCACCAGAGTTTTAGCCATACTCACTTTTTGTTCATGTGTCGCATCACTGTGACGTATCATCGCAGCGGTATTCTCAGATTCATTACCCAGTTGCATTCCTGAGCCGGACAGAGGGCTTGGGCCAGCTAATTCACCGCTATGACCGCCAGCATACCCTGCTCTGCCACCAGCTCCATCCGCAGCGCCACCTTCACCACCATCAACACCTTCGGCATGATCGACTTCGACCCGGTTCGGATTGAGTGACCTGAGAAAGGGCCTGCCAAATATCAGATATACTATCAATAATCCTATAGCACCCAAAATCTGTTTAGCAAGCGTGACAATCCAGCTTTCATCAAGCAGGCTTTTCCAGGCGGGAACTTCTTCCAGTTTAACCTCATTAGGCACAAAAGGCTGGTTAATGACGCTAACACTATCACCTCGGTTTTGGCTAAAACCTATGGTTTCTTTGACCAGGCTTTCAAAACGGGCGATATCTTCATCAGTATATGGGGTTTTTTCAGTGTTTCCGTCATCCTTCACAGTGGTTTTCGAGTCTATCAATACCGCTACCGACAGGCGTTGAATATTGCCCGTGG
This sequence comes from Gammaproteobacteria bacterium, assembly GCA_050306135.1. Classification (GTDB taxonomy): domain Bacteria; phylum Pseudomonadota; class Gammaproteobacteria; genus JACNJF01. The sequence continues at coordinate 104,196 of JBNLGQ010000044.1, read as the reverse complement.
GATTTCGTGTATGACTGATCATACGATCAACCTCGAAATTTCGCGTAGCACTACGATTCTGAGAAGCAGGTAACTGATTGCTGGCATCTGCAGTCTGAGTTGCATTCGGGTCCAGTGTTCCCACACCTGGTGGCTGATTACTGAGCGCACCAGGAATGCCCTGAGCGGCATTCTGGTCGCGCATTTCCTGCTCATTAACCTGTTCGCTTCGAATCACACTACGCTCAGGATCATAGGCTTCACGCGTTGATTCAATCTGCGAAAAATCAAGAGTAGCTGATACCTGAGCATTCACCTTGCCTTCACCAATAATGGGTTGAAGCAATTGAATGATGCGCTCTGCATAGCTGTCTTCCAGCTTGCGGGTGTATTCAAACTGCTTGCTGGTTTGCGCCATATCGCTGTTTTCATCAGCCGTGAGCAAACGACCAAACTGATCAACCACGGTAACCTGAGCGGTATCCATCATCGGAATACTGGCAGCAACCATGTGCACAATAGCATCCACCTGCCCCTGATTCAGACGACGGCCTGAATAAAGCTTGGTGACAACCGAGGCACTGGGTTTGCTACGATTGCGAATAAAAATAGATTGTTTGGGTAATGCCAGGTGTACTCTGGCCTGCTCTACGCTGCGAATCGCTTCTATAGAGCGTGCAAGCTCGGTCTCTAGGGCATGGTTGAAACGTGCAGATTCCATGAACTGACTGGTACCAAGCCCCTGGTCTTCCTGCAACATTTCCAGGCCTTTGGTGGTACCCTGAGGTAAGCCTACAGCAGCCAGTTTCAAGCGGGCTTCGGCGACTTTACTCTGTGCCACCATAATGCTGCCGCCATTTTCAATCTTGTATTCGATCTGGTTGGCAGTAAGCACATTGGCAATCTCTGAAGCATCCTGGCCTGATACATTACTATACAAAGGCGCATAATTAGGCTCGAACGACCATAACACCACAACAGTACCAATCGCCACAGCCATGGCTAAACCAATCAGCCGCCCAAAATGACGTACAGCATGCGACTGCATGAAGGTATCGATTGGGTTATTACCAGACCCTCTCATGGCAGTACCTGATTGAGCCAGCATCTGGTTGTCTGTAGTTGCTTCAGCCATTTTTCTTTACACCTATCATTACACTGGCATATTCATAACGTCTTGATAAGCTGTCAGTAACTTATTTCGAACCTCGGTCAAAGCCTGAAACGAAACACTGGATTTTTGCATCGCAATCATCACTTCTGCCAGATCCACATTGGGATCGCCACGTTCCAGCGCCCGGCTCAATTCAGCAGCTTTCATCTGTCCATCGTTAACCTGATCTATCGCTTTTTGCATCATGTCAGCGAAACTGCCTGAACCATCGGTGCTGGGCTTTACTTCCTGCATTGGTTTATTGCTTGCCAATGCCTCTATGGATCGCATCTGATTCAATACCATATTAATATTGTTATTCATGGTGTCTATCCATTGTCAACTTCTTGACGTAATTTACAGAGTTATTCATTTACAACGACGCCTGATTCGTTGCATTCATCGGTTTTTTGACTCTTTTTAGTAAAAGTTACTGTTGTCAGACTCATGTATTCTGACTTTGCAACTATCAGGCCAATAAATGATTAAAGGGATTCAGGTTGGCGCACCACGGTAGTAATGCCATAAAAACAGACTGCCTGCGCTACGCCAGGGAGACCAGTGCTGGATTAATTGCAGGGCCTGTTTAGGGGTAGGTCTCTGCTCTAAGCCTTTAAGCCTTTGTAAGGCGACCTGTAAAGCAAGATCATCCTGAGGGAAGATATCCTCCCGTTGCAGGGAAAACATGAGGTAGATCTGGGCGCTCCACGTACCGAAGCCACGTAATCTGGAAATAGCCGTTAGCACCCTGTCATCATCCATTTTAGAAAGCTCCTCAGGTCTAAAATCTCCATCAACTATAGCCCTGGCTAGCCCCTGTGCATATTCCACTTTGCGTGCAGAAAGTCCTGCCTCACGCAATGCCGTATCTGGTAATTCAAGTAAACAGGCGGCGCTTATATCAGGCAGTATGTCGCGCACCCGCTGCATAATGGCGTTGGCTGCATGGGTAGAAATCTGCTGCCCGATAATAATAGATAACAAGGTTTCCAGTCCCTGAACCCGCACCCGTGGAGCGGGATACTCCATCTCAGCCAATGCGACCTTCACATCGCTATCTACTTCAGCGATACAATCCAGGTGGCGTTTTATCTTTTCAGAAGTCATAAAAGACAATCAGATTCACTGTCAGGTATCCAATTGCTCCTGGACACAGGTGGATGAGAATACTCAGCGCTCCTGAACTTCAAGCGCATTGCCATCCGGGTCGCGGAAAAATATCGCTCTACGTCCCGATTTGCTATGCGTGTAATCAACGTAATATTTTTCCAGACGTTCGATAAGGGGATTCATATCATCTGTAATCAAACACACGTGCCGATCTCGACCACCATGTTCTGGTCGATCTTCTACCGGATCTGGATTACTGAGCTTAAGACAATGTATCGCCTGTTGCCCCACCTTAAACCAGAGCCCTTCAAAGACCATTTCAGGGCGTGAGGTATCCTCTTCCAGACCCACAATATTGATATAAAAATGACGGCTTTTCTCAAGATCGGAAATAATCACACTGTGGTGATCAATGCCGGAAAAGTGTCCGCTAGAAGCTGATTCTGATGTTGTCATATGCCCTCTGTGATCATGCTGCGCTTACCGCTATAATACCCGCCTCAATACATCATGCCCAGACTATGAACCCAGATTTATCAAAGCTACACCCCTATCCATTTGAGAAACTCGCGCAACTTAAGAGCCAGGTTACGCCTCCCGAACATCTGGATCATATCGCCCTTTCTATAGGGGAACCTAAACATGCGGCACCGCATATTGCGGTAGAACAGCTGATCACACACACCCACCTGTTATCCAGTTACCCATCCACTAAAGGTAGTGATGCGCTACGTGAAAGCATAGCCGGCTGGTTAAACAGGCGTTATCAGCTAACTAGAGAGATCGATTTTGCTAGCCAGGTCATTCCCGTCAACGGCACACGTGAAGCTTTATTTGCATTCGCCCAGTGCGTAATTGACCGTTCACAGTCGAATGCTCTGGTGATGATGCCAAACCCGTTCTACCAGATCTATGAAGGCGCAGCACTGTTGTCTGGCGCTACACCAGTATTTATGAATTGTGTCGAAGAAAATAATTTTATACCGGACCTGGATAGCATTAGCGTCCAGCAGTGGCAGGATTGCCAGCTGATCTATATCTGTAACCCAGGGAATCCGACCGGGGCTGTGATGCCTGTTGAATACCTGCAGAAACTTATCAAACTGGCACATCAGCATAATTTCATCATCGCCAGTGATGAGTGCTATTCAGAGATTTATGGCGATGAAAATATTGCGCCTCCCGGCCTGCTAGCTGCCGCTGATGCCATGGGAATAGACGACTACCAGCGCTGTGTAGTTTTCCATAGCCTGTCCAAGCGTTCAAACCTGCCCGGTTTGCGTTCAGGATTTGTGGCTGGTGATGCCAGCATTCTCAAACAGTTTTTGCTGTATCGCACCTATCATGGCTGTGCAATGCCACCAATGACGCAATCAGCCAGTATCAGCGCCTGGAATGATGAACAGCATGTGATTGAAAATCGCAATCAATATCGGCTTAAATTTGACAGCGTTATTGAGCTACTTTCTGGTAAAATGCCCCTGTTTCGTCCTGATGCAGGGTTTTATCTTTGGGCAAGAACCCCTATACCGGATACCGATTTTGCTCAACAGCTCTACGCCCAGCAAAATATTACCGTGTTACCAGGGCAATACCTGTCAAGAACTGTAGATGGGTTTAACCCGGGAACCAACTATGTTCGCATGGCATTAGTAGCCCCAGTGGACGAGTGCCGTGACGCTGCAATAAGGATTGGAGAGTTTTATTCAACCCTGTAATAAACCCGTAGCTTAAAAAATTACTCGCTAACAATGAAGAGCTGGGGCACTCGCTATGACTGCCGCTCACATTTTTAACGTATCACTATTCGAATAACATTAACTTAGGAGACATCAATGTCCGACATTCAGGCCATTATTGAGCAAGCTTTTGATCGACGAGCTGACATCACACCACATAACGTAGACGTCACGGTAAAAGATGCCGTATACGAAGCCATCGATTTACTCGACAGTGGTAAGGCGCGTGTAGCCGAGCCTGTAACAGGCGGCTGGCAGGTAAATGAGTGGCTGAAAAAAGCGGTTTTACTCTCATTCCGCATTGAAGATAACCAGGTTATGAAGGGTGGCTTTAACAATTACTACGACAAGGTACAGTCCAAATTCGCCGATATGAATTCAACTGATTTCCGCGAAAGTGGCGTTCGTGTGGTTCCGCCAGCAACCGCTCGTAAGGGTGCTTTTTTAGCTCCTGGTGTTGTGCTCATGCCTTCCTACGTGAATATTGGTGCCTATGTAGATAGCGGTACTATGGTCGATACCTGGGCAACCGTTGGCTCCTGTGCTCAGATTGGTAAAAATGTTCATCTATCCGGTGGTGTTGGCATTGGTGGTGTGCTGGAGCCATTACAGGCATCACCTACCATCATCGAAGATAACTGCTTCATCGGTGCTCGTTCTGAAGTGGTAGAAGGCGTAATCGTTGAGAAAAACTCTGTCATCTCTATGGGTGTATATATTGGCCAGAGCACCAAGATCTACAATCGCGAGACTGATGAAGTCACCTATGGTCGTATTCCTGCTGGTTCGGTTGTAGTTTCAGGCAACCTGCCTTCGGACAATGGAAAGTACAGCCTGTACTGTGCAGTCATTGTGAAACAGGTTGATGAAAAGACCCGCTCTAAGGTAGGTATCAACGAACTGCTAAGAGATATCAAATAATGTCGCAAAAGATGCCCATCATGTACGGCATCGCCAACTGTGACACGATTAAGAAAGCCCGTCACTGGATGTCGCAACACGAAATTGATTATCAGTTTCATGACTATAAAAAGCTGGGTACCAATGAGGATCAGCTTAAAAGCTGGATCGCTGAATTCGGTTGGGAAAAGATAATCAATAAACGCGGTACCAGTTGGCGCAAACTGGATGAGTCCATCCGGAACAGTATGGACGACTCCAGTGCTTTGAGCGTAATGCAGGAAAACCCATCGATCATTAAACGCCCATTAATTGAAATGGGTCAGTGTCGCATTCTGGGTTTTAACGAAGCCGAATACGCCAGGATTTTAATTCCATCATGACCTCCAATACTGTTGAGCTGGCGCTACAGCTACTTTCTATTGCATCGGTAACTCCTGATGATAAAGGTTGTCAGCAGATACTGTGCGAACGTCTGGAAAAAATAGGCTTTAACTGTGAAATTATGCAGTTTGGTGAAGTTAGCAATCTTTGGGCTCGCCGAGGTCAAAGCGCACCAGTACTCGCTTTTGCAGGACATACCGATGTAGTGCCGACCGGACCACTTGATAAATGGCATAGTGACCCGTTTAAACCTGAGATCAGGGATGGATATTTATATGCGCGCGGGGCAGCTGATATGAAGTCCAGTATCGCCAGTATGGTTACTGCCTGTGAACGATTTATTGCGGAATACCCTGATCACGATGGCTCCATCACTTTTTTGATCACCAGTGATGAAGAAGGCCCCGCTATCGATGGTACGGTCAAGGTGATACAAACGTTGGAAGATCGAAATGAAAAAATCGACTGGGCATTGGTAGGAGAACCATCAAGTCTTGAACGCGTTGGCGATGTCGTTAAAAATGGACGCAGAGGCTCTCTGGGCGCACAGTTAACCGTCAAAGGTGTACAGGGCCATGTTGCGTATCCACATCTGGCAAAAAACCCGATTCATCTGGTCAGCCCGGCGCTGGCCGAACTGACTTCTGTTGAATGGGATCAGGGGAATGAATTTTTTCCAGCTACCAGTTTACAGATTTCAAATATTCACTCTGGTACAGGTGCAAGCAATGTTATCCCCGGTGAAGTGGTCATTGATTTCAATCTGCGTTTCTCAACCTGCCTGACTCCGGAGCAAATTCAACAACAGGTGATCGCCATTCTTGACCGCCACGAGCTTGATTATTCCATCCAATGGAACCTTTCTGGTCTGCCCTTTTTAACCGCAGAGGGTGCTCTGGTTGAAGCTGCTCAAAAAGCTATTTTAGAAAGCACAGGATTAAACACACAGTTATCCACCTCCGGAGGAACCTCGGATGGTCGCTTTATAGCACCAACAGGTGCTCAGGTCCTCGAACTTGGGCCAGTCAATGAAAGTATTCACAAGATCAACGAAAACGTTAAGGTTGATGATATAAACACACTCAGTGAGATATATCAGAAAATACTACAGAATTTATTACAATCAATTGAAGAATAAGCAATCCATAAAATGATTATTGATTGAGACCCCATTAATGAACTTATTGAAATATCTACCAGGACTCGATTCATATCGCGGAAGATATCTCTACTTAAGTACGTTAGCGTTTATTATTTTCTGCTCATTTGCAGTGATCAACTGGAATTACATCAATAAATCCAGCCAGCTCACGCGGCAGAACATCATCAAAAGAAACACAAACACTCTGGCCCTGAATGAAATCATCAATCAATATCAGCTGATTAGAATCCAGATCTATCAATTTAGCTTAAATCCCGAACAGGTCAATCTGGTAAGCATCAATGAATCGACCACTCGATTAATTGAGCTAACCTCAAATATCGATATTATGCTTTATGACGATATTGATGCTGAAGTTCTAAATAACTTCATTTTCCATATTCCTGTTGATTTACATACCTCGGTTCTTGAATTTTTAAAAACACGAAATAATCCTGATTTATGGATCCCAGCTATACGTGTAATGACTGAGGATTTATTGCCTATAAATACCAACATCATGGTTTTATTAGACGAAATGATTGATTACGCAACAGTATATGATGAAAAGTCACATATTCTTAAAATACGATTACTTGAATTAAAAAACAGCTGGTTGTCTACCGTGTCTGAATTTCGCCTTCTCGCTTCTAATCGCCTGGGTATCTTTGGTAGCAGCGCAAACAGTATAGATAGCAGAGTTGCCAACATAAATTTATATATCGATATTTCAAGAAAACAGCTTTCAGAAATCGATAAAATATTACTTAATGAGGATTTTAGTTTTTTAAGAAGAGGCTTATTTAATGAACTAAAACAGGATATTCACCAGTGGATCGATATTCACGAAAAGGCTAAAAGTCTTTTGCTAGAAGAAAACTGGCGCAGCGATATTCCTGCACTAAAGAAGATCGATTCATTATTAAATGAGTTTAACAAAACACTGGTAACTCTCGGTATCGAACAACAAAAAAAGGCATCTCTCGACATCCAGAGTCTGAATGAAAATAATCGGGCTTATTCAGGTTTTTTCCTGATATTAGGCATACTGCTACTCATTATTTTAATCATTATCTATTTTTATATTGACCGCAATGTCTTAAAACCTATTTCCAGGACTACCAGAGCTTTATTGTTGCAATCCAAAGGTATCTCACAGGAACTACAATTACAGTCCCACACATCTGAAACCCGTGATTTAGTAGATGCCTTTAACCTGATGCGAGAACAAATTAATCAGCGTGAAAACCGCCTTGATTTTATTGCTCACCACGACAACCTCACTCACCTACCCAACCGTTTGATGTTTAACGAGAGACTTGAGCACGCCATAAAGCTGACTCAACGAGGTGAAAAAAAGGTAGCTTTAATGTTACTCGACCTGGATCGCTTCAAACTGATCAATGACACATTGGGTCATTTATTTGGAGATAAGTTACTCCAACAAGCTGCACAACGACTTAACGAATGTATGCGCTCTGAAGATACTATTGCACGCCTGGGAGGAGATGAATTTGCCATTATCCTGGAACAAATTAACTCGCTAGATGAAATCGAGACCTTTGCCAGGAAGATTATCAAACTATTTGAGGCACCTTTCTTCATTGGTGAACAGGAACTTCATGTTACTACATCAATTGGCATTGCTTTATCTCCATTGAATAGCAACGATTTCAACACACTAATCCGGTTTGCTGATATCGCCATGTATGAATCCAAAAAGAAAGGGCGGAATCAGTTCACTTTTTTCAATGCTGAACTGGAAGACTTTGAGGAATCGATTCTAAATTTTGAAAATATGCTACGTGATGCCCTTCAGCAAGATCAGTTCGAACTTTACTATCAGTCAATTATCGATATAAGCAACGAAAAGGAGTTAATCAGTGAAGCCTTAATACGTTGGAACCACCCTGCCAGTGGCCTTCTGATGCCGGTTGATTTCATACCAAAACTGGATAATTCTGGATTATTGTTTGATCTTACATGTTGGGTAATTCATCGTGTTCAGGAATTTCAGTTACAGCTTGAACAGGAACTGGGGGTTATACCCAATATTTCAATCAACTTACCTTCAAGCATTTTTCAATTAAAAAATTACCGCGATAAACTCGAACAAATTTTATTAAATGAAATCAAATACCCCGACAAACTTCTGTTAGAGGTGACTGAAAACACGCTGGTCACTGATATGGTGAATACTGCACAGGTTTTAAACGATCTTCATGATAAAGGTTTTAGAATCGCATTAGATGATTTTGGTACAGGACAATCTTCCCTGTCACACCTACGGGCATTTCCAATTGATACCGTCAAAATTGATCATGAATTTATTCGTGATGTGACAAATGATCGTAACGATGCGAATTTAGTCAGCGCTATTATCAGCCTGAGCCATGATATGGGCATGTCTGTGATTGCAGAAGGCGTAGAAAATAAAAAGCAGTTTGAATTTCTCAGAGACAAAGGCTGCCATCTGTTCCAGGGATATTATTTCTCAAACCCCGTAAACGCAGCTGAATATCTAAAAATACTGAAAAACCATCCAGTTCAGGTTTAATACTGCAGACAATGATTATTGGTAGATTTGCCCCCACCCCATCTGGACCACTGCATCAGGGCTCACTGGTTACTGCACTGGCCAGTTATTGCGAAGCAAAATCCAGAAAGGGGAAGTGGCTGCTACGAATGGAAGATCTGGATACGCCACGAGTGATTAAGGGTTCTGCCGATAACATACTTTTCACACTGGAAGCTTTCGGTTTTGAATGGGATGATGAAGTTTTATATCAAAGTCAGCGCTTTCAGGCATATGAGGAAATTGTTCAGCAATGGATTGATAGCGGGCTGATTTATGCCTGTAGTTGTAGTCGAAAATCCCTGATTAGTGACCATCCTCACTATGGCCCTTTAGGTGTGATTTACCCCGGACTTTGTCGAAACAAAAAACTTAACACTAAAAATCAGCTTAGTTTACGCTTAAATCTACAACAGGCTGGAGAGTTTAGCTTTAATGATGATCACTACGATACTTTTAAAATCAATCTGACTCAGGAGATCGGCGACATCGTAGTTAAACGCGCAGATGGCATTTATGCTTACCACCTGGCTGTGGTAGTAGATGATGAATTTCAGCAGGTTGATCATATTGTTCGCGGTGCAGATCTACTGGAAGCAACACCACTGCATTTATATCTCAACCGCTTACTTGGCTATAGCAATGCAAGGTACCTGCACCTGCCTCTGATTAAAACGAGCAAAGGGGAGAAGTTAAGTAAACAAACAGGAGCGATAGGGATAGACCCCGCAAAGGCTAGAGATCAATTAATTGCAGCCTTGAAGTTTCTGGGCCAGACTGTTCATGATGATATTACAAACGAAAGCCCAAAAACTATTCTGGGCTACGCAATTGATGTGTGGGATACATCGCTGATCCCACAGGAAAAAGCGACTACTTGATCTTATTGATATTCAGCTCTACCACACCATCGAATCCTTTATGCTTCATAGCAGCCGTTTCGAAATATAGATCACCAGGCTGTGCAACAGGGTTTCCTGAGCGGGAAATACGCGCACCGATGACAACATCATCAAAGCTAGATAATTTCATCTGCGGCATCATCGCATCCGCATCGCTCAAGGTCAGTTTCACCGGTAGATCAGAAACCTTTAAACGTTTTGCCGCCAGTGGCATGGGAGGCCCGGAAGCTGCTTTTGCATATATAAAGAGCAAATCATTTGCCGAGACCTTACTGGATAACTGTGGGTCAAGAGTCACATTGACCGCCACACCCGTATCTGCAACTGCTGCAGAATTTGCAGCTGTACTCATCACAGGAGGGGCTGCAGCCTGCGCAGGGAAATCAAGTTCAGGCAACTCAGGATTCTTCTGCTTTAACTCTGTAAGCAGTGTTTTCACTTCTTCTCTTGACTGTGGATCTTCATCCAGTAGTGGTAATAAACTCATCCAGTAATCAAAGGCTTCCCGATTGCGTCCACCCTGCTCTGCAGCTAATCCAGCGAGCCACAAAGCCGTAGGGTTCTCTGGCACAATTTTTAAAGCCAGATTAACGAGATGCTCAGCTTCACCCGCCATACTGCCATTTTGTGTCATCGCCAGTGCATCAGCTAATGCCAGTAACACAGCTGGCTCATCTGGAGTTAAGTCGTAACTACGTTGCAATGCAGTCACTGCTTCTGGATACTGTTGCAAGGAAAGATAGGTTCGTCCCAGCATAAACCAGCCGCGAGAATCATCAGGATTATCGCGTAGGTGATCCTTAACCTTTTGCATAAGTTCAGCCATGGAGGGGGCTTTCTTTCCAGTTTGAGCATGAGGTGCCTGAGCATCAGTTCTTGCTCTTGCCTGAGCCAGAGCAGGATTTTCTACAACACGGTATTCACCCAGTTTCCAGTACATGTATACACTCAACACGGGAATAAGGGCCGCAAAAATCCATACTGCCCATTTGCCAGCATTCTGGTTACTCTCCAATGATTGCTGACGTTCCAGATCAATAGCTAAAGAAACCTCAAGGTCAGCCATAGCCGCATCATATTCCTGCTGAGACATTTGATCATTAGCCAGTTGCTGTTGCAGGACCTGTTTTTTATCGCGCGCAATAACAATGTTTTGTTGATCACGTCCAAGTGAGTCCTTAGAAGAAGGCTGACGTAATACGGGTATAATCACAAATACCAGTGAAACAACAATCAGGATGACAATTAAAGCTCCAAAAATCATTTGCTTTCCTCTTTGGAATTTTCAGTTTTTTCGGAAAGAATATTTCTGGCCTGATCGATTGCATCTGCTTCGGGAGCCTCAACAGGCTCCTTCCTTCTGATACGAAAGATTACAATAATTAATACCAGTAATAACAGTGCAAAAGGCCCCCCCCACAGTAATAAAGTGTTTGATTTTAACGGGGGGTTATACAGCACAAAATCACCGTAACGGTTTACCATATATTCAATAACTTCTTCTTTATGCTTGCCCTGCATCAGCATTTCGTAGGTTTGTTTACGTAAGTCCTGGGCTAACTCAGCATCTGAAGCCGCCAGGTTCTGGTTCTGGCAAACCAGACAACGTAATTCCTCGATCAGATTTTTGTATTCCGCTTCCATAGCTGGGTCATTGAACTCTAAAACTTCAATTGCCGCGTATGCTGGAGACATGAATAACCACAAAGTGGATAAAACAATTAGGTTTTTCATAGTTATAACAGGGCTTTAAGACGAGGAATAATTTCTTCCTGCAGTGATTGAGCGGTAACAGGGCCTATATGTTTATACTTGATCATTCCATCTTTCCCAATAATGAAGGTTTCTGGTACACCGTACACACCCCAATCTATGCCTACTCGCCCATCCAGATCGACTACGCTGAAGATATAAGGGTTACCAAACTGTTGCAACCAACGAGCCCCATCGGCAACCTCATCTTTATAATTCAAACCGACTATATCGACCATCTGCATTTTTGCGAGCCTTTTAATAATGTCATGCTCGGCACGGCAAGAGACACACCAGGATGCCCATACACTCAATACCCATACCTTGCCCTTCATATCTGCAGGAGAAAAATTATCTTTCATGCTGTGTAATTTTGGCAGTGTGAATTCAGGAGCAACTTTATCGATCAACGGTGAAGGGACTCGCTTAGGATCTTGTGTAAGCCCAAATGCCAGCAGAACAACCAGTAAAACAAAAATTCCCAGTGGTAACAAAAATCGCATCAGGCCACACTCCCCATCGCCTTGACGGAAGCTTCTGACTCACGTCTTACCATCATTCTATAGCGTTTATCGGTACCTGCTAATAAACCACCAAGAGACATAATCAATCCGCCGAACCAGACCCATCGAATAAATGGTTTAAAGTATATCCTGATAGCCCAACTACCATCATTTCCTACTTCTTCACCTAGTGCAACAAACAGATCTCTAGAAAATCCTGGATCAATAGCGGCCTCTGTCATAGGCATCTGTCTAACCAGATAGATACGTTTTTCAGGCAAAAGTTGAGCCGAAAAGCCAGAACCATCCGTTACAGAAAAATCACCGCGTGCTGCACGGTAGTTATCCACATCAACCATTTTCACACCATTAAATGTATAGGTATAACCCGCCATTTCAAAACTGTCACCGGGAGTCATACGTAAATCTTTTTCAATTTCATACAGGCTGACCAACGTAATGCCCACAATAAAAACAGCAATGCCAATATGGCCCAATATCATGCCGTAAAAACCACGCGGGGTAGAACGTAAGCCCGAGGCTAAGGAACGCCCTTTAAAGCGCTCAGACAAGGCCAGAACTACCGTAGCCGCTATCCATAGCGACATCATTAGTCCTGCTAATGCCTGCCATTTCCAGACTGGCAACAGTAGACTTAATAGCAAAGCAGCGATAACCGAAACAAGTAAAGGAAGTTTCAATTTGCTCCATAATCTTGCTAGATCATCGTTTTTCCAGCGGATAATCATACCTATACCGATTAACAACCCAATAGGTGCTGTTAACAACAGAAATACCAGATTAAAATAAGGAGGCCCTACCGAGATTTTGCCCCCCATAGCATCGACAAATATAGGATAAACGGTACCCAGAAGAATTGCCGCTGCGGCAACGCTGAGAAAAATATTATTTAATAGCAACACCATATCGCGTGACTGCAGATTGGTAACCGCTGCACTTTTCAGGGTTGGTGCACGCCAGGCGTAAAGCATCAATGAGGTACCTACAATCACACCTAAAAAGATAAGTATAAAAATGCCTCTCTCAGGATCACTGGCAAAAGCATGTACCGAGGTTAATACACCGGAACGAACCAGAAAGGTACCCAGTAGACTCAGAGAAAATGCAAAGATTGCCAGCAGAGCTGTCCAGGCCTTAAAGGTACCCCTTTTTTCTGTAATTGCCAGCGAGTGCATTAATGCAGTACCGACTAACCAGGGCATGAATGAGGCATTTTCCACAGGGTCCCAGAACCACCAGCCACCCCAGCCTAACTCGTAATAGGCCCACCAGCTACCCAGAGCGATACCCAGTGTCAGGAATAGCCAGGCAAAATTCGTCCAGGGACGTGACCAACGCGCCCAGGCGGAATCCACCTGACCAGAAATCAATGCGGCTATAGCGAATGCAAATGCTACTGAAAAGCCCACATAACCCAGATACAGCATTGGAGGGTGTATGGCCAGGCCGGGATCCTGTAACAGAGGATTTAGATCTCGACCTTCAACAGCAGCAGGCAATAAGCGTTCGAAGGGATTTGAAGTGATCAGGATAAACAGCATAAAACCTACACTAACTACCCCCATCACACCAATAACCCGCGCTAGCATGACTCTAGGCACACTACGACTAAAGGTAGCTACAGCAGCAGTCCAGACAGAAAGAATCAATGCCCATAGTAATAAAGACCCTTCATGTGCCCCCCAGACTCCTGATATCAAATACAGCATGGGTAGTTTTGAATTCGAGTTGGCAGCCGCATAAAGAACAGAATAATCATGGTTTATAAAGACCATGGTGAGACAGATATAGGACAGTAGGACCAGTAAAAGCTGCCCATAAGCGGTAGGTTTAGCAAGCGCTACCCAACGAGAATAACCTAGTTGGGCACCGGCTATTGGAAACACTGCTTGAATAATAGCAATGCACAGTGCAAGAATCAGTGCAAAATGACCAATCTCTGGAATCATAGTGAGTTCTCTTGGTGTAAAAGTTTAAATGCCTTTTTTGTTCATACTGGGCATGGTCTGACCAGATTTTTTCATGGCTTCCATAACCTCTGGAGGCATGTAATTCTCATCGTGCTTGGCGAGCACTTCAGATGCAATAAATTCACCGCCATCGTTCAGTCGACCGTTTGCGATGATGCCCTGCCCTTCGCGGAACAGATCAGGCAGGATACCTGTGTACTTAACCTTAACGACAGAATCATTATCCGTAAGATCAAACTGTACAGTTAAGCCCTCGCCGGGCCTTGCAACACTGCCTTCAACCACCAGACCTCCCACACGAAAATCCTTATTAACAGGTGCTTTACCTGCCAGGATATCGGCCGGAGAAAAGAAAAACATGATATTTTCATTCAGTGATTTAAGGGCAAAACTAACACCTACTGCCACACCGACAATCATCAGCACAATCAGAGTGAGCCTTTTTTTACGAGCTGGAGTCATGAGTTTTATTTTCCTGCGTTTTATTTGAACGATACTGTCGTTTCAGTTTCTTCAAATTTTGTTTAAATTGCTGACGTGGTAACCACCAGTTAAGTACCAGCACAACCAATGTCAACGCATACGACGACCATACAAAGGTCGCATAACCCCCCATGTGAAAGAATTCAGACAACGTCATTTTGCACCAGTTCCTCAACCCACCTACTATTTCTTTCACGATGTAATATTTCAGCGCGAACCCTTTGAAATAGTGACAGTATAAAATACACCTTAAACGCCAATGCCATGACCAATAAGGGCCATAACATACTCATGGGCATAGATGGTTTATCGAATTTGGTAATGGTTGCGCCCTGATGCAAACTATTCCACCACTCTACCGAGTAATGAATAATTGGGATATTGACTACGCCAACAATCGCCAAAATTGCCACAGCCCTGCCAGCCACGCGTTTATCATCAATGGCACCATATAAACCTATCACGCCGAGATACAGGAATAACAGGATCAACTCAGAGGTTAAACGCGCATCCCATACCCAGTAGGTTCCCCACATGGGTTTACCCCATAAAGAGCCGGTAACCAGCGCCAGAAAGGTAAAGCTGGCACCGATAGGAGCGGCACTCATTAACACGACTTCAGCCAGCTTCATACGCCATACCAGTACCACAATCCCGCAGAAAGCCATGACCATATAAATGAATAGTGACATCCATGATGCGGGAACATGGACAAAGATAATTCGATAGCTTTCACCCTGTTGATAATCGGTGGGAGCAACAACCAGCCCCCCGTACAGGCCTGATATCACCAGTATCGCAAAAATGCCCGTCAACCAGGGCATCCACAAACCGGCAATTCGATAAAAATGCGGCGGTGACCCGAATAGATGAAACCACTTTACAAACCATTTAAACATCAGACTTTCTCAACCTTAACTCATACTCATTTTTAGTGCTGCTGCCGTCGCAATCGGGGATAGTGATAGGGACAGAAACAAAAAAGCCAGTAACATGGATATCTGTGCATTGGCAGACAGACCGCTGGAAGCTACATCAATTGCACTGGATGCAAAGATTAAAACCGGCACGTATAACGGTAAAACCAGTAACGAAAGAATTATACCACCTTTGCGTAAACCGATGGTAAGTGCAACGCCTATAGATCCTATCAAGCTTAGTACGGGTGTACCCAGCAAAATAGTTAACATTAAAATGCCATAAGCAGATTCATCCAGCCCCAGCATCATCGCCAGCAGCGGAGCCACCATCAATAGCGGCAGGCCGGTGACTAACCAGTGAGCAGTCACTTTTGCCAGTACCAGAACCGGCACCGGATGGGCACTCAAAAGCATTTGTTCCAGCGTCCCATCCTCAAAATCGGAGCGGAATATATGATCAAGCGACAGCATAGACGCCAGTAATGCAGCCACCCAGATAATACCCGGGGCAATGCGCGCCAGAAGATTGGGCTCTGCACCTACCGCAAGTGGAAACAGCGTAATGACCAGAACAAAGAATAACAGGGGGTTGGCCAACTCCGATCGATTACGAAACGCCAGTAAAAGATCTCTGCGTAACAGGTACCAGAAGGCCTGTGATAGGGATAGACGTTTCATAATGACAGATTCAGCCTCACCACATCAGAATCAGGCATTTCAATATCATGGTGTGAAGTCATCACGATTACTCCGCCTTTATCCAGGTGTTTTTCAAACATACGCTGAAATAGCGCC
Organism: Gammaproteobacteria bacterium; assembly: GCA_050306135.1. Lineage (GTDB taxonomy): Bacteria > Pseudomonadota > Gammaproteobacteria > JACNJF01. The sequence goes on along the minus strand of JBNLGQ010000044.1, from coordinate 87,869 downwards.
ATACTCGCCTTATCCAGTGAGGTAAAAGGCTCGTCCATAATCCACAATAATGCTTCAGTAACAATCAGGCGCGCCATTGCAAGACGTCGTTTCTGCCCTGCAGATAAGGTCGCCACATAGTTTTCACCATATCGGTACAGATTTACCTGATCAAGTGCATCATCCAGCTGGATATCGCTGGGCTTACCCATAGCCTGAATCAGGCGCAAATTTTCAAGACAGGTGAGATCACGTTTAATGCCATCGTGATGCCCGACATAGTTCACCTGCTCATAATATTCAGCACCTATCTCGCTGATTGGGCTACCCTGCCACAGTACTTCACCGGACTCAGGCAAGCTAAGACCGGTTAAAATGCGTAACAGGCTGGTTTTTCCGCTTCCATTCTTACCTTCGACCAGTAAAATCTGACCCGCATCAAGAGATATATTCAAACCCTCAAACAGGCTACGATCATCTTTTACGCAGCTTAATTCCTGAGTTTGTAATAGGGCTGGCATGTTATTTAATTCTATCTCTTCAAAAAGACTGGGAAGGCTAGCTAAAAATGACTGAATGTGCAATCTGACTTGCAAAAACGAGAACAAATTTTGACCCTGACATGGATATCTAAAACACAATGATCACATCTGGCAGCTTTAAACCCGTATGGTATCTACGTAACCCACATTTACAAACCATCCTGGCTAATATCAACAAACCACCAGTCCCCACAGTGAGTTACGAAACCGTCCAGCTGGATGATGGTGATAGTTTACAGCTGGCTCGCGGCAGCGCTAATGGGCCAAACGCCGTACTAATGCTACACGGTTTAGAAGGATCTCTGGATTCGGCTTATGCGCGACGATTAGTTGACTATCTCAACAAGCGAAATATTCCCGTTATCTTTATGTTTTTTCGCAGTTGCAACGGACAGGCTAATCTGAAAACCCGCAGCTATCATTCAGGCGAAACCAATGACCTGCGAAACGTAATATCCTATTTAAAGCAACAGGGAACAAAACGTATAGCACTGGTTGGCTATTCACTAGGTGGCAACGTTACTCTTAAGTATATGGGAGAAGATCAGGTTGATGACAGTATTGCCTGCGCGACAGGCGTTTCCGTACCCATGCTACTGGATGTTTGCGCACAGCGTATGGATCGGGGGTTTTCTCGACTGTATCAACACACATTACTCAAACGCCTGTTAACTAAGATCGAGCAGAAACGGGATTTATTCCTGCAGGAAGGCTACAACCTAAGCCGAACACCAACTAATTTTGTTGAATTTGATGATACCTTTACCGCACCCATTCATGGCTTTGACAGTGCTAAGGATTACTACCAGAAAAGCAGCTCACGTCAGTTTTTAGGCACGATCAAAAAGCCTACACTCATATTGCATGCACAGGATGACCCTTTCATGACGTCTGAAGTGATACCAGAACCGAATGAACTCTCCGAGCATGTAACCATGGAGTTATCACCACATGGAGGCCACGTAGGATTCGTCTCTCGAGGTATATTAAAACCAGAGAACTGGCTGGAACCAAGAATTCACCAATGGCTAGAGCAGCATTTTCTATAGATAAAATAAGCCGGTTATATCATTCACCGGCTTATTTTAGGGCCTCACCACATTATCTTGCAGAAAGGAATCAGGCAAAACCCATTTGAGCAGGTAACCAAAGCACAATACCAGGCAAGGCAACCAGAGCAGCGATGGTTAAGGCATCGGCAATAAAGAATGGAATCACCCCTCGAAATACATCCTGTACACTACATTCCGGACGTACTCCAGCAACCACAAAACAATTAAGCCCTATAGGCGGTGTAATTAAACAAAACTCTGCCATCTTGACCACGATAATCCCAAACCAGATGGAACAACCCACACTGGATACGCCAAACGCGGAATCTGCAGCGCTTACCCCATCTCCTCCATTCAAAGCGATAACTGCTGGATAGACCACAGGCAGAGTTAACAGCAACATTCCGATAGCATCCATAAACATACCTAATACCGCATAGGCCAGTAAAATGAGCACCAATGTCATCATTGGACTTTGATCCAGGCCTGATATCCAGCCGGCAAAGGCAGAAGGTAGATCAGCAAAACCCAGAAAACGAACATACAGCAACACACCCCAGATAATGGTAAATATCATAACCGTGAGCTTGGCAGTTTCCAGTAGAGCGCCTTTTAACTCTTTCCAGCGCATCCCCTTATACAGAGCCATTATCAAGATAACGAAAGCGCCTAAGGAGCCCGCTTCAGTCGGCGTCCCTACCCCACCATAGATACAGATGACAATAATGCTAACTACAAAAAATATGGGCAGCGCCCCAGGTAATGATTCAAGTCGTTGCTTCCAGGTATAGCCTTTCACAGGAGGGCCAAAGTTCTTGCGAGTCTTGGCTAGAAATATAACCAGCCCCCCATAAACTAATGCCGAAAAGGCTCCCGGCAAAAAACCTGCCATCAATAAAGCACCCACATCCTGTTCAACAATAATGGCGTATATAACCAGTATCGCTGAAGGTGGTATCAACGATGCCAGTGTGCCACTTGCCGCTACCACACCGGCTGCGAATCTTTTGTCGTAACCTAACTGCAGCATCTCAGGTACCGCTATTCGAGCAAATACCGCCGAGGTAGCAACTGATGCGCCCGAAACCGCAGCGAATCCAGCCGCTGAAAAAACCGTTGCCACACCCATACCACCGGGTAACCAGCCTACCCAACGTTTAGCTGCTTCAAACAATGCACGTGTCAATCCGGCATGATAGGCTAGAAAACCAATCAGAATGAATGTGGGTATCAGCGATAAAGCGAGCGTGGACACCTTGGAATGAGGAATTGTACCTGCCATTTTCATGGCGACCAGAAACCCTCTCTCAAAACCCATCTTTGCAGAAAAGATCCACAGTAAACCGATAAAGCCAGCAAGCGCTGCAGCGAAGGCTACTCTTACCCCCATGACCACAAACAGCAGCATGAACCCTGTAACCCACAGCCCTATTGTAATCGAATCCAGCTGGCCTAAACCTTCTAGCCAACTCATGACTTATCTCCGTTGTCTTTAACAGTTTCATCGCCTTCATCGCCGAGTAATGCTTCTGCTTCGGCTGCAGCTACAGCTGCTGCATCTTCAATTAAGGGTACGGCTACCGGGCTATCCCCTCCTTGTTTGAAGGCGCGTAAATACCCCCATAGCTGTAACAGCAGACGCAACGCCAGTATGGTCAAGGCCACCGGTACCACCAGCTTGGCAGGCCAGGTCGGTAAATTAATATCGAGTGAAGAATCACCAATTTGATAGGAACGTAAAAAATGCAGAAAAGACCCGTAAATTAGTACCAGAGTCACGAAAAGCATAAGCAGGGTAGACAAAAATTCGGTAAACCATAATGGTCGACCATGAATATTAGCTACCAGCATATCCATGCGTATATGTCCGCCCTCCCTTTGGGTATAGGCAATGCCCAGAAAAGCAAAAAACGCCATTGCCTGCTCTACCCAGTCTATATAACCGGAAATTGGCAGGGAAAAAAACCACCGGCCCAGGACATTAGCAGTGGCCAGAAATACCAGCAGAAAAATGACTATACCGCCAACTAAAGTCAGCGCAGATTCCAGCCTGAAAAAAAGTCTATCAAGCCGACTTAGAGTGGATTCGTCTTCAAGAACTGTATGTGATCCCGCCATTGTTACTACCTCAGAATTAAAAGCTGCAAAATGAACCCTGCACAAGCAATCCGCACTCCTACGAAGTGCGGATCTTGGTTCATTACTTATTTAGCAAATAACGCTTGAGTAAATTCAAACAATGTTTTGGAATCAAATTGAGAGGCATACTTTTTTACCCAGTCTTCTCTCACCGAAGCGGCAAGTTTATTCAGCTCGGCAGTTTGAGCTGAATCAAAAGTCACTCGTGTCAAACCCGCATCTGTTACTGCCTGCTCGTATTTACCGGTGGTATTGTTATTGTAGTTATCGACATAAAAAGCAATCGCTTCATCAACCGAACCCAGTAAAGCTGCACGATTTTTAGCACTTAATGCATTCAGAGCATCGTTATTGACCACAACCGGGCAGTTAGCCGAACCCAGATTAAGATTGGTAGAAGCCCACTTGCCTACCTTATAGGTTTTTGTCGCCAGGTGTGCATGAGGTGCAAAAGTAGCCGCATCGATCACCCCGGAATCCATCGACTGTCTTACTTCAGAGAAAGGTACACCTGTTTTTACGGCACCCAGTTTCCCCAGTACTCCCATAATGCCACCTGGGCCACGTACTCGCATCCCTTTAAAGTCTGATAGTGACTTCAATACATCCGTCTTGCTTACCAGGTTATACTGGGGTAGAGGTGTAGGCATCAACAGGGTTGCATTCCAGCGAGCCAAATCTTTTTTAACAATCGGATGCTCAAATACCTTTTTATAGATTTCAGCAACACGAGCTAGTGTTACATCCTTACTGAAGGGTAATTCGGTGACTGTTATTGTTGGGTTTTTATCATTATGATAAAAGGAACAGAATTGAGCCATTTCAAAAGCACCAAAGGAAATCCCATCCAGATTTTCTTTTGCCTTGGACAAGCCACCATAAGAAATCTTAAGTTTAAAATCACCATTGGTTTTCTTCTCTACCAACTCAGCAAGTTTTTCAACATTTTCGGTAAAAGCGCGTCGCTTACCCCATAAAGATACATTCCACTCGGTGGCTGCATGAAGTTCAGCTGCGAATAGACCTGCACAGACGGTTGCAGCGATGATGAGTTTTTTGTTTAGCATGTGACATCCTCTTGTTTGAATATTAATAATTATTGCGTTTGTAACTATGTTAATCAGAATCTTAAATGTTCCGGTTTAACTTTTAGAGATTTAACTTTGTTCTGCCTAACATTAACTGTGCCAATAATCGAAAAATCTGATTATTAAATAAGTTTTAGCTGTCTAAAAAGCCATCACCTTCTATTGTTCACTGCATTAGGAAATAAATGACTCGAAAATCCACTCAAATGAGAATTTATTTTCTTATTTCCTGTAGTCGGATACGCTAATACCAAAACGAGTAAGCTTCTGGTTAAAGGTGCGTCGCTCAATATCCAGATCAGATAACACTTCTGAAACCTTGCCCTGATACTGAGCAAGCTTGGAACGAATCAGGTTTTCTTCAAATGAATTAACCTGTTGTTTGAGGGAAGATTGCTTACTATTATTACTCCAGTTTATAGCCACTCCGGGTATCAGTTGGCCTATATCTCCGAACCCATTGATCACATATCGCGTTGCCACATTGATTAACTCACGAACATTACCCGGCCAGTCACTGGATAGCAGTACCTGACAATTTTGATCACTGACAGGTTGATACTCAATCTTAAAATTTTCGCAACTATGCATCACGAAGTATTCAAAAAGCGTAATGATATCCTCCTGACGGTCCCGCAAAGGTGGTATATGGCACTCGCCTACCTGAAGCCGATAAAACAGATCCTGTCGAAAACTATCATGATTTAACAGCTCTTCCTTGGTCGCCGAAATTACCCGGCAATCGGTGCTGCGTTCTTCATTACTGCCTAAAGGCGTAATTATGCCATCCTGTAATACCCTTAGTAACTTGGCCTGAATGGATGGGGAAAGGCTTTCAACTTCATCCAGAAAAAGCGTGCCGCCACTGGCGTGTTCCAGCTTACCGACTCGTGAACCTTTTGCATCTGTGAATGCGCCTTTCACATAGCCAAATAATTCAGCCTCAGCCAGCTCATCGGGTATGGCTGCACAGTTTAGTGCTACAAAGGATTTATCCCGCCGTGAACTGAAATCGTGCAGGCATCTCGCAACCAGCTCTTTACCTACACCCGTTTCACCGAAAATCATGACGGGTATATCCATCAATGCCAGCTTTAACACATTCTGTTTAAGCTGCTTCATCATCGGGCTATTGCCGATCAAGCGCGATTCAATACTGCTATGCTGCTCAAGTTGTAAACGAGTTTCCAGCAACGACAGGCTCAGCAACCTTTTATCCACAGCACGTTGAATACTTTTCAGCAGGCGGTTGGTATCTACCGGTTTTTCAATAAAATCATAAACCCCATGCCGCATGGCATCTACAGCAATGGTAATATCGCCATAGCCTGTCATTAAGATTACTGGGAGATCGGGGTCTATACTTTTAACGGCTTTGGAAAACTCCAGGCCATCCCCACCCGGCATGCGTAAATCAGTAAGAATGATGGCCGGCATTTGTGGATAGATCTCCGCCAGGGCCGGTTGCGGAGAAGAAAACTCAATGATTTTCTGATATTGGGTTGATAACAAATCAACCGTATTGACCCTGATATCCTTATCGTCATCGACCACTATGATGGTTATCGAGTTAAGATCAGACATCGCTCAAAGCTTGCTGTAGTTAGTTTTTAAATAATAGAAAAATGCCAACAGCAATACAGGCTGCACCACTGATATAAAGCATCATAACATCATTTGAATGAGAGCCAGTCAAAGCACTGGATAGCTGAGAAGCGAGCCCCTCAGATTTCTTATAACCCCATATTGCCAGACCTGCCCCAATAGTAATCAAAACGATGCTTATTATATTTTTTATGGAATCCGTGCTGTCAGTCATATAAACGCCCTTTCTTTTACACAATTATTATTCATTAAATGATTATATCGACTAATATAAGCAGGTCTAATCAATCATCAGATTTTATACTTTTCTACCATAAAGGGAACCTCAACATGATAGTAACCAATCTAGAAATTATTCCAGGAAAAACCATTCTCAAGCACTATGGTCTGGTACAGGGTAATACCATAAGAGCCAAACACATAGGGCGTGACATCATGGCGGGATTTAAAAATATCTTTGGCGGGGAGCTAAAAGGCTACACTGAGTTACTTGCCGAGTCTCGCCAGGAAGCCACCGATAGAATGATCGAGCAGGCCGAGGCACTGGGTGCGAATGCTGTACTCAACGTGCGCTATAGTACGTCCTCTATCACACAAGGTGCTGCAGAACTGTACGCATACGGTACTGCGGTCACAGTGGAATAAGCCATGGAAATTTTAATATTCCTGACACTATTAATTCTCGGTTATGTGTTTGGTCAGCTGGCTGAAAGGCGTCACTTCAAGTCCATAATTGCGCGGGAAAAGGAAACATTATCAATGCCGGTAATGACCCTGAAAACCGTCCCATCACAAATCACTCACTGCAATACACAACTGGTTAGCGGTAACGTGGTTATCTCTATCGATTTTTTCAAAAAATTTGTTGCTGGTTTGCGCGCACTGATTGGTGGTCGCATGAGGTCGTATGAATCTCTACTCGACCGAGCAAGGCGTGAAGCCATCCTGCGTATGAAACAGGATGCATTACAGCTGGGTGCAAAAATGATCGTCAATGTGCGTATCGAAACCGCTTCTATCAGTAAAAACAGCAGTCGTAGAGAGGCTGTCGGATCAGTTGAAGTGGTGGCCTATGGTACAGCTATTTCAATATAGGAAGAAATCGTCATATGGAATTTGAAGCCAAACAGATACCGGAAGGTATCAATACCAGTCAGGAACACCCGCTGAAGGAATTTTTCATATTACTGACGGGTGTAGCTTTTCTTGTAGGCATTGTATTTTTTATTCTGGTGTTATTGTCAGACTATCTGGTCCGGTATATCCCACTGGAAAAGGAGCAGCAGTGGTTTAGTTCATCCACCATGGCATCTTTCAGTGATCAGAACACGTCACCGGAAGAGCTATCAGTCAATGAGTATCTATTGAAGCTCGTCAATCAATTAGACCCCGCAACATCTGGATCCAGTTACTATAGTATCCAGCTTATACACGAAGAATCCCCCAATGCATTCATCACACCTGGTGGTCATATCTTCGTCACCCGTGGATTACTCAGTCTGGTTAATAGTGAAAATGCACTGGCTATGGTAATAGCCCATGAAATGGCCCATCAGATTCATCGACACCCGATTAAAAGCCTGGGTCGAGGCATGGTCATAGGTATGGTAGCCATGATATTTACCGGAATTGATGGTAGCGAATGGGCGAGCCAGATGCTGACGAATACCTTTAACCTGGGATTGCTAGCCTACAGCCGGGACCAGGAACGAGAAGCAGACCAAACCGGGTTACAATTGCTCGTCGACTATTATGGGCATTCTGCAGGCAGCCAGTATTTTTTCACACAGATGATGCAAAACAGTGAGCACCAACAGTCGAAACTCAGCGAATACCTGAGTACTCATCCAAATATCGAAGATCGCCTCAAATACCTTGAGCAACATGCCGTCAATGAAAATGCCGAGCTAACACCCTTGCCTGAATTTATAAACAAGTATGTTCCTCGGATTTAGTAAATTGATTTTTCCAGGTTCAGTCCTTAGCTGTAAGTTTAAGAAATCCACCCAAACTCAGTAACAGCAAAGAGGCTGAGGCTATGATTGCAACCGGGTATGATAGATTGCCTGCCAGCTCTAACTGGCTATATTTAATTACCATGATCAACCCTTCCAGCACCAGTGCGGTACAGACCACTGCGACAAATCGGGTAATCGATCTACGCACTGAACTATAGATATCACCCTGTTCATGTTCTTCGTCAGAGTATTCCTTACCTATACCGACACCCAGTTCAAAAATTGCCAACGATACTACAGCAATATTGATGGTTTTAATCAGCCCGTTGGCTAATGACTCACCCGTATTAAATGAGTGAATAAATTCAAATACAGCCAGTCCACCCAGAGTGATTGATAATAACAGGAATAGAAAATAAAAAAGTTTGGCCATCAGATATTTGATGCTATTGGTATAGGATGTCTGATGGATTGTAGTTTGATCTGTGTTTTGAATAGAAATTTCTGACATGTTTATCCTTTTAAACTTAATTAATTACTGATCAACTTTGATGAGGTGAAACCAGCAAAGTTCTTGCTATGGACGATTAATCACATTAAGTCACAGTTAACGATTTCTGATAAACACAACACTTGAATTTATGTCCACAATTCCTCAACAATGACTCAAAGATGGTTGACCAGCTAAAGTTGAACCTAACAGATATTCAAACGGTCAATTATTTATTAGGGAAGCCCTGAATTAACAGAGACTCCTTAGAATAAAAATATAATCGTCCTGACAGTTCCGCAGTTTTCAGGAATAAAGAGTTAGCAATATTTGAAAACTGTCGTGGAGGACAAATGAAAGCATTTAACAAACTTGTTCTATTTTCTCTAACCCTGTTTTTTCTATCTTCTACATATGCTGCGATTAACCTGTACCAGCAATGGAAAAATGGACTTAAAGGTGCCAGACTGGTCGCCTACTCAGGTTCTGTAATCAACTCCAACAGCACACTTACCACGATTAATTTCTGCCACGATGGGCAAAGCTACTCTTATTTCAGAGAAGGCAGCTGGTCAGTTCCGGGAATGGCTGGGGGCACTTCCAATAGTAAAATCACTGGCAAATGGGACATTCAAATGAATAACTTTGGGGTAATGCTGACCTATGTAACAGATCAGGGGCAAAGCGGATTCTTCCCAATATATCTGCAATCCAATGGTAAAGTAAATATTGGAGGCACTGCTTATACCGTTCAGACTGGAGCGGCAGACTGTTAATCAGGGATTTATCTGTTAACTGAGTAGAGATACACTTTTAACCTGAGCATACAATAGCAGCCCTTCACGTATGCCAAGTGCAACCGCAGATCGACGCGTAATACGTGACAACAGGGTTTGCCCATCCAGCAATTTCAAGCGTACTATAACCTGTGTCTGATTGATGTCTTTAGCATCTAATACGACCGCTGGTAGCAGGTTAAGAATACTGGTATCCGAATGCGCACTCAGCGACAAACTGACATCACGCGCCCTGATTTCTACTCGAGCATGATGCCCAACTTTCACATCCTCACGCGCTACGGCTATCCTGCCGCTATCCATTGAAATCCAGGTCAGGTGATACTCATAATCATGGCTGGACACGATACCCTCCAGCAAGGAAGAAGCATCATCATAGCTTGCAATAGGCAGATCTAGTCGGGTTAGCAGACTGGCCGCAGGACCCTCAGCGATGACCTGCCCTTTCTCAAGTAATACGATGTAATCAGCCAGACGGGCCACTTCATGCGGGTCATGCGACACATAAAAAGTGGGTATACCAAACTCATCATGCAGGTTTTCCAGATAGGGCAATATGCTACGTTTTGCTCCATGATCAAGAGCCGAAAGCGGTTCATCCATTAGCAATAGTTTTGGACTTGTTAATAACGCACGCGCTATGGCTACACGCTGGCGCTCCCCCCCGGAAAGTTGACTGGTATCACGATGTAATAAAGGCACAATCCCCAGCAGATCGACCACATCATCAAACTTAAGCAATCGAGAAGCAGGATTAATACGGCGCCATCCATATTCCAGATTTCGTCTTACTGAAAGATGTGGAAACAGGCTGGCTTCCTGAAAGACATAGCCGAGTGAACGTTTATGGCTGGGCATAAAATGAGACGCATCCTGCCAGATTTCATCATTCACTTTAACCTGACCCTGGAGGAATTTATTCAAACCCGCAATCGCCCTTAGCACACTGGTTTTGCCCGAACCCGAATGCCCAAACAGAGCAGTAACGCCTTTTGCCGGTGCAAAAAATTTCACGTCAAGATTAAAGTCACCCTGTTGACCCGAAAGGCTGACATGAATGCCCGTCATAATGCCTGACTCCGCTGTAATCGGCCATTCACCATATAAAGGATTAGTAATACCAGAAATGAAAACAGCAGCATACCAGCCGCCAGAATATGTGCCTGATCATAGTCCAGAGTTTCAACATAATCATAAATGGCCACCGATAAAACCTTGGTTTCCCCGGGAATGTTACCGCCAATCATCAGAACCACTCCAAACTCTCCAATGGTATGCGCAAAACACAATACAGCAGCGGTTAAAAAACCAGGTCGAGCCAATGGCAATATAACAGTGAGAAATCTATCCATCGGTGAAGCACGCAAGGTAGCTGCAACTTCCATAGGTCTGGTACCCAAAGATTCAAAGATGTTCTGCAATGGTTGAACCGCAAATGGAAATGAATACAGTATTGAAGCTACCACCAGACCTTTAAAAGTAAATGGCAAGGTGCCAAGGCCTATAGATTGTGTAAACTGCCCTATAGCCCCATTTGGCCCCAACATCAGTAATAGATAAAAACCTATTACTGTAGGCGGTAATACCAAAGGCAAGGCAACCATCGCTGCAACCGGTTGTTTATACCAGGCTTTGGTACGCGCCAGCCACCAGGCCACCGGCGTAGCTATCACCAGTAAACTGAGCGTTGTGATACTGGCTAACTTAAGTGTTAGCCAAACCGGTTGCCAATCAAATTCCATACCTACTGCCTAATGTTAAGATTTATTTATTTTACTCGAATTTGCTAAGGTACCTGATAACCAAATTCCTTAATAATCGCAATCGCTGCAGGATCAGATTTTACAAAAGTCAAAAATGCTTTGGCCGCAACATTGTCCTTACCCTTATTCAGCAATACGGCAGACTGATCAATCGGGTCATAGTATTGTGCAGGGATCACCCAGCTTGACCCGGGGTCGCCCTTCCAGCCTTTTATTTGCGAGTAAGCGACAAAACCAACTTCAGCATTACCTGTTACTGCAAACTGGAAGGTTTGTGCAATAGAATCACCCTGTACCAGTCTGGATTTGAGCGCAGACTCAAGACCGAGATGCTGCATCACCTGCATAGCCGCTAAGCCATAAGGCGCAGTTTTTGGGTTAGCCAGTGCAACATGGGCAAATTTACCAGCGCGTAAAAAATCCTCGCCCGAATCAAACAGGTTTGCTTTAGCACTCCAGAGTACCAACTGACCCCTGGCATACACAAAGTTACTCCCAGTTACTGCAAGGCCCTGTTTTTCAGCCTTTAATGGACGCTTGCTATCTGCTGCCAGAAACACATCAAAAGGCGCACCATTGACGATCTGAGCATACAGCTTACCAGTTGATCCAAAGCTGACCTTGACGTGATGACCTGTTGCTTTTTCAAACAGTGGCAGCAGTTTTTTGCTTACCCCGGTAAAATTTGCTGCCACGGCGATATTCACCTTATCGGCTTGCGCTGAGGTGATGTTTGCCGCCAGCATGACACAGGATAGAACAATACTAGTTAAAAATGATTTCATAATAGTTTCTCGCTTAATTTAAAATTCAGTTCACGCCAAGAATGACATGTGATGATTTGATTAATGCATACACCGGGCTACCTACGGCTAGCTCCATTCCTTCTGCACTATTTTCGGTAATGATGGCGGTGAGGCTCTTACCCCCATCCAGCTCGATGACTACCTCAGTATTTACCGGTCCATGACGCATATCGGTAATGCTGCCGTATAGCTGATTACGTGCACTGGTTTTATAGTTTTCATCTGCCGCCGCAAGTATGATGAAGGAAGCCTTAATCAATGCATATGCATCTGCCCCCACTGCTAGACCTAAATGGTCCACGCTCTCTCGAGTGACCATCGCGATCAGGCTATCCCTGTTACTGATGGCAAGTTTAATTTCGGCATTAACAGGGCCAAGGGTGATGTGTTCAACCTTGCCCTGAAACTGGTTCCTGGCACTGGTACGCATGCTAAGTCTCCTGATTTTAAGTTGGAATTGATTAAAGTCTTCCAGACTGCAATTCAATCCTTGTGAAATACGCTGATACTCCTGATGAATCAATTTTAAACCTGCAATCAAATCATAGCCCTGTGGCGTGACCAGTGTTCCACCACCCTGAGTCCCACCCGGTGATTTAACCACCAGCGGTGAATCCCAAAGGTTATTCATTTCATTCACCGCATCCCAGGCAGAGCGATAACTCATTTTCAATTGTTTCGCTGCAGCGGAAATTGAACCCAGACTGCCAATTGCCTCTAGTAACGCTATTGACCTGGAATTTACATCATTGGTATAAAAACTGGCCAGGCCAGGATTGCTATTAAAAATTGTAGGTTTGTTACTCATCTGTCAATTTCTCAGTCTAAATAAACCGTTATGCAAGCTATCTGCATAACGCCTTTATCATTAGGCAAAATAGCTGCCTTTATAAACTTTTATTTAATAAACAATTAGATAGCGCAAAGGTGCCGGTGGTTTTGTGAGGTTTTTCAGGGTGATTGTCGGTTAGCTTACAGGACTAATATTCAAAACCGACATAACGCTACAAACTCTGGTATGGATAGCTCTGTATACTTGATGGGAACTTGGCGATAACTGACTAACAATCGTTGTCTCTGTCTAATGGCAATCTGATACTAAAACGAGCCCCCTGCTCGGTATTCATTGCATCAATCGATCCACCATACTCCTGTATGATTTCATGGCAGATAGAAAGGCCCAGCCCCAGGCCTTTTCCGATATCCTTGGTAGTGAAATAGGGGTTGAATAACTGCCCCATGATGCGCGAATCTATACCTCCTCCGATATCTTCTATAGTAATTAAGGCGTGATCATCAGCCACAGTCAGACCCACAGAAATAGTAGGCTTATCACACTGCTCCATAGCATCTATAGCGTTCTGAATAATGTTGGTAATAACAAGATCAAGTTTAAGTGGATTAACCCTGACCGATATGTCCTGTGGCATATCCTGCAGTTTGATTTCTATATTCTTTTCACGCAGGCTATCTTTATAAAGCGTTAATGATTGTTTGATTAAAGCTGCCAATGGCTGACTTTGCACTACCTGCTCATCCTGATGACTAAACGATTTAAGTAGCTTGATGACATTCTGCATCTTAAGACTTAAAGGGGCCAGCCTGCTAATCGAGCTCAGGGCACCATCCCAGTCCTGTTTTTCTGCTTTTAACTGTGCTGCCGCTATTGAGCTGTTCATAGCCGATAAAGGCTGGCTAAGCTCATGTACGATAGTTGCTGCCATTTGACCCAGGGCCGCAATTTTACCCTGCTGCAGGAGCTCAGATTGAGTCTCACGTAAGGCTCGCGTTCTACTATCCACCAGTTCTTCAAGAGATTCATTGATCTTGATAACTTCCTGTTCTGCCAACTTTCTTTTTTCTATATTTACCAACGTCATTAACAGTCGTTGATTGCTTCCAATGGTTACCTGGCTGATAGCAAACATCACCGGGGTGGATGGCTTACCATCAATCATCAACTGCGTTTCAAAAAATGGCTTTATAATATCTCCCCCCATCTGTAATCGATCTTCAAAAGCTGCGATTTGTGTAACATCCAGCACCTGCTGAATTTTTACCGGATCATCTTCCAGCTTAGATTCAGGATCTACGCTCTTGATCATCAACAGACTGCGTGCGGCATCATTTAAAAAAAGAATTGTCCCATCCAGACCCAGAGAGATCACGCCTATGTGTATCTTTTCTATAATCGTTTCCAGTTCACGCCGATGGTTTTGTTCTATTTCGCGGGCGTGCTGCCTTGAGTGTAGTCTGGATTGACGCTCTCGATAATACAGCAGGCTTAAACTCAACACGCCCATCAAAACCAGAAAAAAGATTAAAGCTGATTCAATGAAACGTTCATTTTTTTCCAGATAATACAAGGTCCACTCAGTTCCCTTGATAGGAAAAGCATTCACCAGATAAGCATCTTTATGGATGACCCAGAAAGATATGGTAAAGCCATCAAAACGGGCAAACTCATAGATACTCTGATACAGGTTTGATAACTCAATCCCTCTAAACTGCCTTTGCTGTCTAATCTTTTGCAGGGTTTGCTCAGATAACACACCAATGCTGCGATATCGCCATTCATCCTGACCACTTAAGATCACCACATTATTTTCATCGGTAACCAGAACATTCTGACCTGCCTCCTGCCAGTTTTTTTCCCATCGGGTTAGATCCAGTTTCACCACAACCACACCAATAACCTGACCCTCTTCATCAATCACGGGTTCAGAGATAAAGAAACCAGGTATCCCGGTTGTAGCACCGATCGCATAATAAAACTGTCGTGATTTTTCGTATTTTGCCCTGGAAAAATAGGGTCTGAATGAATAATTTTTATGTAGGAAACTATTCGGTAAATCAAAGTTACTGGCGGCAATCACCTTGCCCTGTTTATTCATCACATAAACCGTATCTGCACCCGCACGCTGGGCGATAAATTTCAAACGCTGATTTAGATCCAGCTGATCTCGATCAGTTTCCAGCAAAGCAGAATGGACTCTATCATTACCAGCAACCAAAGCAGGCAGGTATTCGTATTGATCGATAGAAGAACTAAAAGACTGTTGAAAAAAACGAGTCGCTGTCTGTTGCTCGGTATTCCAGCCGTGCAAAAGCCACACATAAAAAATAAGGCTGAATAGCAGTGAAATGGATACCAGTAGAAATACGGGAGGTATCCATGTGATTTTAAATTTTCTGATGGTTTTCATCCCCTGACTCAGCGATCAGAAATATTAAAAAACAATGATGTGAAAAATAATGATCCAGGAGTGTTTGGACATCAAATGATGCTTAATCCATAAAAGCACGTAAATGGGCTTCTACACTACGCGCCAATGAATGCAATTCATATCCACCTTCAAGACAGGACACCACTCGACCATTAGCACTAATAGTTGCAAGTTGATTTAGCTGACGGGTAATCCATGCATAATCTGCTTCCAGCAGATTAAAGTGCGCCATATCATCCTCACGATGCCCATCAAATCCTGCTGAAATAATAATCAACTGAGGCGCAAATTCCTCCAGTCGCGGTATCCATTTTTCACTAACCGCTTCTTTAAAAGCGGCACCATCAGTGAGTGAAGGTAAAGGAAGATTAATAATGTTCGGCACATTTGTGTAAGCCCCTGAGCCTGGATAATAGGGATGCTGAAAACTGGAACAGAATAATATGCGATCGTCACCAGACACCATGGATTCGGTTCCATTCCCGTGGTGCACATCAAAATCAATAATCGCTACACGTTCCAGCCCCCAGTGATTAATCGCATGATAAGCTGCTATAGCAACATTACCGAAAATACAAAACCCCATCGCGTGACCCGGCTCGGCATGATGCCCAGGAGGTCGCACCATACAGAAAACCTGTTTCACCTTATCTTCCATCACCAGATCTACACCCTGCACCGCAGCGCCTGCAGAGAATAAAGCTGCCTCAAGCGTATGTGGATTCATAGCCGTATCACCATCCAGCCAGGCCAGACCTTCTACAGGGGATGCCTCAAAAACATGATCTACATATATTGGATCATGTACAGCCAACAACTGTTCTCGCGTCACTTGCCTGGCATCGAAATATTGCAATACCATGCTCAGACCAGAAGCAATCAAGCGGTTATTAATTGCATCTAATCTCGCCGGTTGCTCTGGGTGATGCGCCCCCATTGCGTGCAATTTACAGGCTGGCTCAGTAATAATTCCAATAGACATAAAATAGTTCTGCGTTTTTCTGAATTTGTTGTATATTTGTTGCATCGCAGCAAATTAAATTTTGCCTTCACAATACAGCTAATTTTTTATCTTAGAGATTCTAAAGCTAAACCAGATGAAAGACCATTACCTAAAATCGATATTTGAACCAGAGTCTATTGCCATAGTCGGCGCAACAGAAAGAGAAAATTCCGTTGGCAATCAGGTACTACTAAATGTCTTAGAGGGTGGCTTCAAGGGTAAAATATACCCGGTCAACCCAAAGCACGATAAGATTCGTAATATTCGTTGCTACCCGTCGCTAAGCGATATTGATCATCCTATCGATCTGGTGGTCATATGTATTCCCGCTAAAAATATCCCCTCCGTCATGTATGAATGCAGTCAGCATCAGGTTCGAGCAGTTATCGTTCTTTCTGCGGGCTTCGCCGAGGTGGGTAAAAAAGGTAAATCGCTTCAAAGTGAGATTGTAGATATAGCACGAACCTATAGTATCCCCTTATTAGGGCCAAACTGCCTGGGCATCATTCGCCCCAGAGTTGGCCTGAATGCTACCTTCGCAAAGAGTACTGCGCGTAAAGGACATGTGGCACTGGTCGCTCAATCAGGTGCTTTCTGTACCGCACTACTGGATTGGGCAGATAGCGAAGGTTTTGGCTTTTCAGCCGTTGCTTCATTAGGCGCTACTGCTGATGTTGGTTTTGGTGATGTACTCGATTATCTCGCGGGTGACCCTGAAACACATAGCATCCTGCTGTATGTTGAAGGTATCTCTGATGCGCGTTCATTCATCAGCGGCCTACGTGTTGCCGCCCGTTTGAAACCAGTGATCGTGGTTAAATCTGGTCGTAACGAAACCGGTTCACGAGCAGCTGTTTCGCATACCGCAGCGATGATTGGTGATGATGATGTATTTGATGCGGCGATACAACGCGCAGGTGCTGTACGCGTTACCACCGTGTCACAATTATTTGCTGCCACACAAACCCTGGCATCTGGTGTCAGAGTCGAAGGCCCCAGGCTCGGTATTGTAACTAATGGTGGTGGCCCCGGTGTCATGGCTGCCGATCATGCTTCAGACCTGCCATTACCTCTGGCAGAACTCAGTGATGAAAGCATAGCCCAGCTGAGTAAAGTTTTGCCGGAACACTGGTCACACAGTAACCCTGTAGATATTCTGGGTGACGCTGACTCAAAGCGTTATGAAGCCGCAACACGTATTGTTCTTGCAGATAAAAATGTTGACGGCCTGTTAATATTATTAACTCCACAGGGTATGACTGACCCAACAGCCTGTGCCAAGGGCGTTATCAATGCTGCCAAGAAATCAAAGAAACCTGTTCTTGCCTGCTGGATGGGTGAAACTCTGGTGGCCTCTGGTCGGCAATTATTCTCCAAAGCAGGGATTCCTCAATTCCGCAGCCCAGAAGCCGGGGTAGACGCATTTGGATATCTTGCCTGCTATCGTCGCAATCAAAAAGCCCTGTTGCAGGCCCCCTACCCCTTATCTCGAACCAAAGAACCGGATGTCGAAGGTGCACGTCTAATCATAGAAAATGCATTAAACGAACGACGTACCGTATTGAGCAATACAGAATCCAAAGCTGTACTGAGAGCCTTTCAGATTCCAACATCGCCCAGCATCAATGTAAATAGTGCAGCCGATGCACTGGTTGCTGCAGAGAACGTGGGATTACCGGTGGCAATGAAGATTAATTCACCCAGTCTAACCCATAAGTCAGATGTTGGTGGTGTGCGTCTGAATATCTGCGAACCAAAAACGGTACGCACAGCATTTCGCGAAATGATCGACTCCATCAGTAAAGAAAACCCGGATGCAATAATAAACGGCGTTACTATTGAGCCTATGCTCGATTTACCACATGCACGAGAAATTATGATCGGTATCTCGCAGGATCCGGTATTCGGTCCAGTCATCAGTTTTGGTACCGGTGGCACCGCAGTTGAGATATTTGCTGATAATTCTGTTGCATTACCCCCTTTAAATGAATATCTAAGCCATCAACTCATCAAGGGTACTCGTGCTTCTGCTTATCTACGTAAATTCCGTAACTTACCCGAAGCTGATTTACCAAAACTGACTCAGGTTCTACAGAGAATTTCTGAGATTACCTGCGAGCTGCCTGAAATACAGGAGCTTGATATCAACCCATTACTGGTTGATGAAGACGGTGTGGTGGCAGTGGATGCACGAATAGTCGTTAGACCATCGACTACCAGCACCAAACGCTATGATCACATGGCAATACACCCCTACCCAACCGAGCTGGAAAGCAGCTGGCAACTGCCAGACGGTACCAATGTGGTAATTCGCCCCATTCGTCCCGAAGATGCATCTATCGAACAGGTATTCGTTAAGCACATGTCTGCAGAAAGTAAGTACTTTCGTTTCATGCACAGTGTAGAGCAGCTTACTCCATTGATGCTGGCGCGTTTAACTCAGATCGATTATGACCGTGAAATGGCACTGATTGCTGTAATGGGAGAAGGTACCGAGAATGCCTGTATTATTGGGGTAGTACGTTATTCCATTAATCCTGATCGCCATTCCTGTGAATTTGCGCTTGCGGTAGGTGACGATTATCAACGTAAAGGGATTGGTCGTTATCTGATGAAACGCTTAATGACAGTCGCAAGAGATAGAGGTATTGAGGTTATGGAAGGTGAAGTGTTAACCAATAACTTCAAAATGGTCAATCTGATGGAACGTCTGGATTTTCGTGTGGTACATAATCAAGAAGAACCTGAAATTGTTCAGGTACGTCGTCACCTGTAAATACACATGTTTACATCGGAAACTTAGCTAGTAACCTAATTAAAAACATATTAACCACAGAGGCACAGAGACCACTGAGACATAAATTTTTATCTTTTGATATCTGACATTTATCAATTCTTAAAATAGCTAGTCAGATTTAAACAGGGCAATGATCACGCTAACTTTTTCTCTCTGCGACCTCTGTGCCTCTCTGTGGTGAAATCGTTTTAAATATTGAATATATTCCATTCGTACATAAAAAAAGGGAGCCAATGGCTCCCTTTTTAGTTCCTTAACAGCGTATTGAATAAATTATTATTCAGCTACTTCTGCTGTTTCTTCTGAAACGGCTTTCATACTCAAACGAATACGGCCCTGGCGATCAACCTCAAGTACCTTAACCTTGACCTTGTCACCTTCAGATAATTTATCGCTTACATTTTCTACACGCTCGTCAGAGATCTGAGAGATATGAACCAGACCATCTTTACCCGGCAGAATGTTAACAAAAGCACCAAAGTCCATGATCTTGGCTACCTTGCCTTCGTAGATAGCTCCTACTTCAACTTCAGCAGTAACCAGTTCTACACGACGACGAGCTTCATCACTGGCTAATTTATCAACTGATGAAATTTTAATCGTACCGTCATCATCAACTTCGATAGTTGCACCGGTTTCTTCAGTAATGCTACGAATAGTTGCACCACCTTTACCGATAACGTCACGAATTTTTTCAGGATTGATTTTGAAAGTGATCAAACGTGGCGCAAATTCAGACATCACTTCACGCGGCTTATCGATAACCTTGGCCATTTCGCCAAGAATAAACAGGCGACCTTCTTTAGCCTGGTCGAGAGCCTGAGACATAATCTCGGTGGTAATACCATCGATTTTGATATCCATCTGTAAAGCGGTAACGCCATCAGTAGTACCAGCAACCTTGAAATCCATATCGCCAAGATGATCTTCATCACCCAGGATATCGGTTAACACAGCGAAATCATCACCTTCTTTAATCAGTCCCATTGCGATACCAGCAACTGGAGCTTTGATAGGTACACCAGCATCCATCAGGGAAAGACTAGATCCACAGACAGAAGCCATGGAAGATGAACCATTAGATTCAGTGATTTCTGAAACGACACGTATGACATAAGGGAACTCGTCCTGATTAGGCATAACCGCAGCAACACCGCGCTTTGCTAAACGACCATGACCAATTTCACGACGCTTAGGTGTACCCACACGACCTACTTCACCTACACAGGATGGAGGGAAGTTATAATGCAGCATGAAAGGCTCTTTACGCTCGCCTTCGATGGCATCGATAATTTGTGCGTCACGACCTGTGCCTAAGGTAGTCACAACCAGTGCCTGAGTTTCACCACGGGTGAAAACAACTGAGCCATGAGTACGAGGCAATACACCTGTGCGAACAGAGATAGGACGAACAGTTTTTGTATCACGACCATCGATACGGCTTTCGCCAGCAATAATGCGTCCGCGTACCAGTTTCTTTTCGATTTTAGAGATGGCACCACGAACATCAGCTTCAGAAGGTGCGTCTTCATCACCACAAAGTGCTTCAACGGTAGCACTGCGAATTTCAGAAAGCTTTTCCTGACGTTCCAGTTTGTTGGCGATAGTGTAAGCAGATGCAACTGCGTCAGCACATTGAGCTGATACCTGATCAATCAGAGCTTCGTTGGATTCCGGAGCTTCCCAGTCCCATTTCGCATTATTAACTTCAGCTGCAAATTCATTGATAGCAGTGATTACAGTCTGTAGTTGCTCATGACCATAAACGACAGAACCCAGCATGACTTCTTCAGACAGCATATTGGCTTCTGATTCAACCATCAGTACTGCTTTATCTGTACCAGCAACGACCAGATCAAGATCAGATTCTTTTAACTGGGTGTTAGTTGGGTTAAGAATATATTCACCATCTTTATAACCAACTCGGGCTGCGCCAATCGGGCCATTAAAAGGCATGCCAGAGATAGAAACGGCTGCAGATGCACCTATCAGTGCCGGGATATCAGGATCGATATCGCTATTCATGGAAACCACGGTAGCAACGATCTGAACTTCATTCTGGAATCCTTTAGGAAACAAAGGGCGTAGTGGTCTGTCGATCAGACGACAGGTCAGAGTTTCTTTCTCACTGGGACGACCTTCGCGCTTGAAAAAACCACCAGGGATCTTGCCCGCTGCATAGGTTTTTTCCTGATAGTCCACGGTCAGTGGAAAAAAATCACGACCCGGTGTCGCTTCTTTCATACCAACAGCGGTAACAAAAACGACGGTGTCGTCCATATTAACGAATACTGCACCACTCGCCTGACGTGCGATCTCACCGGTCTCTAATGTAACCGTATGTCCGCCGTACTGAAATGTCTTTTTTATTGGATTCACAATCATCCCTCAATTTTTGGTGCGATTTTAACGACGTAGGCCTAGTTTAGTGATCAGATCTTTATAACGATCCTGATTCTTGGATTTCAGATAATCCAGTAGTTTACGACGCTGGTTAACCATACGTAATAGACCACGACGTGAATGATGATCATGAATATGATATTTAAAATGCTCAGTCAGATGACTGATCTGATGTGATAATAAAGCTACCTGTACTTCTGGTGAACCTGTGTCACCTTCGCCTTGCGCATGCTCGGCAATAATTGAACTTTTCTGTTCAGCTGACATTGACATTGTCAAAAACCTCTAAGTGGACCCGAAAAAGGGGGGTATTCTACCTATGTGGAGCTCCCGTAACAAGCACTAAAAGTCCTTATTTGACGGGCGTTTAGTTAAATCTTAAGTACGCAGCATGCGTTTCGGAGCGACCCGACCATCTGCGAGGATAATCCCGGCACCTATAAAGCCCCTGCCTTCGTCCAGTAATCGTACATATCCGGAAGTTGGGGACCTGGGTACCTGCACCGGCTGACCCTGACGTAAATAGAAACTCAGGTCATCAGTCAATTCGATGGCCGGCCAATCAGCAATAGCGGCTTCCATGGGTAACAGACAATCATCTAATTGCTGATTTTCATCATCTGCGATATCACGTAATTCATCTAGCGTGTAACTTTTCATATCCCAGAACGGCTGCACACCTGTACGCTCAAGTGCAGACAGATATGCCCCGCAGCCTAGTTCCTGACCGATATCTTCTGCCAGTGTGCGGATATAAGTGCCCTTGGAACAATGTACATCCAGCTCCAGTTGATCACCTTCAAAGCTTACGACATTCAGACTATAGATCTCAATCTCTCTACTTTTACGCTCCACCTCTATACCCTGGCGCGCCAGCGTATAAAGACGTTCACCCTGATGTTTCACTGCTGAATACATGGGCGGTGTCTGCTGGATCTTACCAGTGAATTGCTGGATAACCTGCTGTAACTGAGAGTCACTGACCTCAACCGGTAATTTCGGGCTGATTTCACCTTCACCGTCTCCCGTTGAACTGGTCTGCCCTAACTGGCAAAGTGCGCGATAGGATTTGGAGGCATCCAGCAGGTAGCCGGAGAACTTGGTAGCCTCTCCAAAACAGACGGGCAGTAAACCAGTTGCTAGAGGATCAAGGCTACCAGTATGGCCGGCCTTATTGGCCTTAAACAGATTCCTTGCTGCCTGCAAGGCTTTATTCGAAGACAGGCCAATAGGTTTATTCAGTAACAGAATACCATCGACATCCCGATAGCCATGGGGTTTTCTAGCACGACGACCCATAATTATTCCTGTGTGGAATTCGCCTTATCTTTTGCAATAACAGAATCGATTAACTCATCCATACTGCGTCCACGAATATCGGTATCGTCGAAGATAAAGGTTAATTTAGGTGTAATGCGAGCTTTGATGGCTCGCCCTATCTCGCGCTGTAAAAAACCTGCTGCATGAGTTAACGCCTGTTGGGTCATTTCCGCATCCTCAGGATTAAGCACACTGAAATACACCTTCGCCAGAGACAGGTCTCGAGTCACCGTAACATCCAGAATACTGGGATGAGCAACGCGAGGATCCTTAAGCGATTTACTGATCAGCGTCGATAGCTCGCGATGTATCTGCGAAGCCAGTCGATCGCTACGTGAAAAATCTTTTGCCATAATAAGCTGTTGCTTACTCGATGGTCCGAGCTACCTGAACCCGATCGAACACTTCGATCTGATCACCCGGCTTCACGTCGTTATAATTCTTAACCGCGATACCACACTCGGTGCCGTTGCGTACTTCATCCACATCGTCTTTAAAGCGTCTTAAGGATTCGAGTTCACCTTCATAGATAACCACATTATCACGTAGTACGCGAATAGGCTTACCGCGCTTGACAGAACCTTCAATAACCATAGATCCCGCAACCGCTCCAAACTTGGGTGATTTAAATACATCCTTAACTTCTGCCAGACCGATAATAGTTTCCTGAGTTTCAGGAGATAACAGACCGCTCATGGCTGCCTTAACATCATCAATAACTTCGTAGATAACGCTGTAGTAACGGATATCGATACCATAATCACCAGCGATACGCTTGGCTGAAGCATCAGCACGCACATTAAAACCAATCACCAGAGCGCCAGAAGCAGCAGCCAGATTGATATCTGATTCATTAATACCACCCACGCCGGTTCCAACCAGAACCACCTTAACTTCACTGGTGGATAGTTTGGTCAGAGAATCATTAAGCGCCTCTGATGAGCCCTGCACATCACATTTAACCAGCAGATTAAGTTCAGCAACATCGCCTTCGGTCATGGCGTCAAACATGCCCTGAATCTTGGCTTTTTGCTGTTCAGCCAGACGTGATTCACGAATACGGGTTTCACGAGTCTGTGC
The DNA here is from genome assembly GCA_050306135.1 of Gammaproteobacteria bacterium. GTDB lineage: Bacteria > Pseudomonadota > Gammaproteobacteria > JACNJF01. The sequence goes on along the minus strand of JBNLGQ010000044.1, from coordinate 63,820 downwards.
AATCTCACGTGCACGACGTTCATTTTCAACGACAAATACTTCATCACCCGCTTTCGGAGTACCAGATAGACCAAGCACCACAACAGGTATGGATGGCCCTGCACTCTTGATCATTTTGGCACCTTCATCGTACATCGCACGAACACGGCCAAACTCAGTACCTGCTAACAGGATCTGACCTTTTTCCAGTTTACCGGACTGAATAAGAACTGTTGCAACAGGGCCACGTCCTTTATCCAGAGAGGCTTCAACAACAATACCTTTTGCCAGACCTTGATCAGATGCCTGTAATTCAAGCACCTCAGACTGTAACAATATCGCTTCCAGAAGATCATCAATACCTTCACCGGTATGTGCAGAAACATTCACGAACATATGTTCGCCGCCCCACTCTTCCGGAATAACTTCAACGGCCGATAATTCGTTACGCACACGATCCGGATCAGCATTTTCCTTATCGATTTTATTCACTGCAACAATCAACGGTACACCTGCCGCCTTGGCATGTTGAATCGCTTCTTTGGTTTGCGGCATCACACCGTCATCCGCAGCAACTACCAGTATGACCACATCCGTTGCCTGTGCACCACGAGCACGCATGGCAGAGAACGCGGCATGTCCAGGTGTATCCAGGAAGGTAATCACACCCTGAGGTGTTTCTACATGATAGGCGCCAATATGCTGGGTAATACCACCCGCTTCGCCTGAGGCAACACGAGTTTTTCTAATATGATCGAGTAGCGAGGTTTTACCATGGTCAACATGGCCCATGATGGTAACAACCGGTGGACGTGTGACCATATGCTCATCGCTGGCTTCGGTGCTTTTCTGCAGTAACTCTTCTTCAAAATTATCGCCTTTGGCAGTGACGGCATTATGACCCATCTCTTCAACCAGCAGTATTGCTGTATCCTGATCCAGCATCTGATTGATGGTTGCCATTGTACCCATTTGCATCAATGCCTTAATCACATCGCCTGCTTTGATGGCCATTTTCTGAGCCAGTTCAGCTACTGAGATTGCTTCAGGGATTTCAACCGTACGCACCACAGGAGCTGTAGGTTTTTCAAATCCATGCACGTTCTCAGGCATGGATGAAGACTGTCTCGCATTCTTTTTACCCTTACCTTTACGCGAGCCATGATCTGCACCACTCTTAACGTGTAATTCCTTACGGCCATAACGTGTTTTATTGTCATCTGCCGATTTACGCTTGGTTTTGGTACTTCGGGCCTTGTCATCAGTGGGTTCTTTTTTGACTACAGGTTCCGCTTCGGCTGCAGCTGCAGCGGCGGCCGCTGCTGTCGCCTCAGCTTCAGAGGCTACAACCTGTTTAGCGATAGCCATCATTTCTCGTTCCAGGCGCTCACGCTCTATAGCTTCACGAGCTTCCAGCTCTTCTTTAATACGCTGCTCTTCTTCTGCCTTTATACGGGCTTCTTCAGCTTCACGTGCTAGCCTTTCCTGTTCTGCCAGTCGAGCAGCTTCATCCGCCTGCTGTTTGGCAATTAAAGCTTCCTGCTGTTGCTTCTTGGTTTCTTCGTCAAGTTCCGGCTCCTGTGGTGCAGCCCCTTCAGGCTCAACTTCGGCACGACGGATATAGGTACGCTTTTTACGAACTTCAACATTGATAGAACGAGATGTGGTATTTCTACCCGTACTACCCGTTACACGAATTTCAGACTTGCTTTTACGTTGTAGCGTAATTTTCTTGGGACCTTCAACCCTATCTTTACCGTGATGTGAGCGTAAAGACTCAAGCAAGGTCATTTTATCTTCATCAGAAATCGGATCATCGGCTCCGGACACCTTTACGCCTGCTTCGCGTAACTGCTCCAATAAGCGGTCAACAGAAACCCCTACGACTTCTGAAAGTTGTTTTGCTGTGACTTGTGACATCTTTATATGATCCTGATTCTTGTGTTTACTTACTTTTCTTGCCTACTTGGTCGAGCCTGACGTTACTCAGCTTCCTCAGCAAACCAGGGTTCACGCGCTTTCATAATTAATTGCGCAGCAAATTCTTTATCGATCCCTTCCAGCTCTTCCAGATCGTCAACGGCCTGCTCAGCCAGGTCTTCCATACTACAGATTCCCTTGCTGGCTAATACAGAGGCCAGTTCCGGCGTCATGTATTCCATAGTCAACAGGTCTTCCTGTGGTTCTCCTGGTTCGTCGCTTTCTTCACTGGCTATTGCCTGAGTTAACAAGGCATCGCGCGCGCGTCGACGTAGCTCTTCTACAATCTCTTCATCGAATTCTTCGATTTCCAGTAATTCAGATACCGGTACATAGGCGACCTCATCAACAGAGGACAATCCTTCCTGTACCAGAATAACCGCAACCTCTTCATCCACGTCCAGCTGATCCATAAAGACCTGTGCCAGTTTGCGTGTTTCGGTTTCTGATTTTTCAGCCGCTTCTGCTTCATCCATAATATTCAGCGTCCAGCCAGTCAGCTGACTGGCCAGTTTAATATTCTGACCACCACGACCTATCGCCTGCGATAACTTATCGCTAGGAACCGCGATATCCATAACGCCAGATTCTTCATCGATTACGATGGAGGTTACTTCTGCTGGTGACATGGCGTTTACAACAAATTGTGCCGGATTTTCATCCCACAGAATAATATCTACTCTTTCCCCAGCCAGCTCATTAGATACAGATTGTACACGAGATCCACGCATACCGACGCAGGCACCAACAGGATCCATGCGATTATCGTTGCTTTTTACTGCAATCTTGGCGCGTAGACCAGGATCTCGAGCTGCTGATAGAATCTCAATAAGATCCTGACCAACTTCAGGGACTTCCAGCTTAAATAATTCAATAAGGAATTCTGGTGCAGTTCTACTGATGAAAAGTTGAGGACCTCTCAGTTCAGTGGCCACCTTATAAAGTAATCCACGGATTCGATCACCGGGCCTGACTGACTCGCGAGGTATTAACTCTTCACGTGGGATAAAACCTTCAGCATTCTCTCCCAGATCAACATAGACGTTGCCGCGTTCTACTCGTTTAACCTGCCCCATTACCAGGGTATTGATACGATCCATATAGGCATCAACCACCTTCTGGCGCTCTGCTTCACGAACCTTCTGTACAATAACCTGTTTCGCAGTCTGAGCTGCAATACGGCCGAACTCTACCGATTCGATCTGTTCTTCGATGGTATCACCAACCTGAATATCGGGATCATCAATCTGTGCGGCTTCCAGAGTAATCTGCTTAAGCGGCTCTTCCATGCCATTCTCGCTGGACTCAATAACTTCCCAGTATCGATAAGTATCGTAATGCCCGGTTTTGCGATCTATATCAACACGCACACCAATTTCTTTCTGGTGTTTTTTACGTGTGGCAGATGCAAGGGCAGCTTCGATTGCCTGAAAAATGATTTCGCGATCGACTCCTTTTTCGTTCGATACGGTATCAGCAACTAACAGGATTTCTTTATTTTCCATCGTAAGTCTCTATAGGTTAAACCTGTCCAATCAGATTGGCTTTGGCGATATCATGAAATGGTAATTCGAAGGTTTCATTATCAACTTCGATCAAAACTTGATCTTTTTCAACACCTTGCAAAGTACCACTGAAATTTTTACGTCCATCCAGTGCGACACCGAGTTTGATTTTTGCCTGCAAACCGGAAAATCTCTGATAATCGTCTTGTTTAAATAACGGCCGATTAATACCAGGAGAGGACACTTCCAGGTCATAAGCCTGGCTTATAGGATCTTCGACATCAAGCAAAGCAGAAATCTGTCGACTTACAGTAGCGCAATCATCAACCACAATACCATTCTCATGATCGATATAAATTCGTAAAAGCCCATGATGTTCACTACCATGAAACTCTACACCGACCAGCTCGAAGCCCATCGATTCTACTACTGGCAAAAATAAATCTGTTAGATCCTGCAAATGAGTCCCCGGTTATACCGACTAAAATTTAAAGCAATAAAAAAGGCCCATATAGGGCCTTCCGTAAAAACAAGCATCTGTTTTTTTGCACTTACAGCACAAAAATTCAGGCCATATAATGTTTGGTAGTGAGAGTTGGATTTAAACCAACGACCTTCGCCCGGATATAAAACCCTGAGCTCGACTACCGTCGGATTCGTAATCTGAAGTTTCAATGGAAACCTGATACTACAAACCCTAAACTAATTTGGTAGCGGGGGCAGGATTTGAACCTACCACCTTCGCCCGGATATAAAATCCTGAGCCTGACTACCGTCGGGCTCATAATCCGAAGCATCTATCGAAGCCTCACTATCAACCCAACATTAAAACTGGTAGCGGGGGCAGGATTTGAACCTACGACCTTCGGGTTATGAGCCCGACGAGCTACCAAGCTGCTCCACCCCGCATCAGAGGAGCGAGATTTTAGCTATGTTGCCAGCATAATACAAGTGCTTTTCGAGACTATCTTTCCTTCTATCTGAATACTTGGCAATTAAAGCTAAATACTATACCCGTAACATAGCTAATACTTGATTTTACTGGCTGATGTTATAGAGAGTCTGCGTAGGAAATGCAAACTCTAGCCCCTTTTCATTAAACTTACTCAGGATCTGAAGATTAATCTCAGATTGTGTGTCAGCGATACTTTCACCCTTTTTAATATAATAAATAAAAGTGATATTCATCGAAAAGTCTCCAAATCCACTGAAGAATACTATAGCGTCCTCTTCGGTTGAGGTATTACTTCGATTAATTTCAGTTAACGTATCTATGGCATTTTGCATCTGATCAGGCTTTGTGTCATAAGTCAGGCCCAGAGAAACGACCACCTTACGGGATGGCTCCCAGCTGATATTTTCTACCGGCGCATCGGCAAACTTGGCATTCGGCATGGTGACGATGCGCCCTTCCAGGGTTTTTAGACGCGTGCTACGTACACCTATTTCCAAAACAGTTCCATCATAACCAGCTACTTTGATTCGATCACCTATCTTGAAGGGTTGATCTGTAAAGATTGTGACACCACCAAACACATTAGATACGGTATCTTTAGCTGCCATAGCCAGTGCCAAACCACCAATACCGAGTCCTGCGATGAGTGCTGCAACATCATATCCCGCATTATTCAGACCGATGATGATGGCCATTGCCCATATAATCATCTTTACACCTTTACTGACGATAGGCATCAGTTGATCATCCAGGTCATTTTCAGACTTGTCTGCCAGGGGTTTCAGATATTGTTTATAAAAGGCATCGAACAGACGACTTAACAACCAACCAACCAGTAGTGCGATAATGACCTGATACGCATTTGCGATCACAACTTTCACTGCATCTGGTAAGTTAAGCATGCGCAATGCCATCCAGATTCCCATGACAATGACGATAAAAACTGCCGGCTCTTCGACCATATCGACAACGATATCGTCCATCTGAGATTTGCTGCGCGCAGTAAAAACACGTATAAATTTTGAAAAAACCCAGTAAAGCACCTTACCAAACATTACCGATGCAACCACTATCACCATGGCAATAAGCCAGGTCTGAAGGGTGTTTCCATAATAGCTTTGTGCTAATAGATCTTGCATAAAAACTCCTGTTGCCGGGTGGCGATTAAAATTTGTCGAAGCATAGCAAAAAAACTCAAAGAGATTGATACCCTGTTCTGGTTTTTACCTGCATAAACAAAAAAGCCTGAACAAATGTTCAGGCTTTTTAAAATTTGATATTGAACCTGGTGAATTATTCAGGCAAAAGCTGCTGCACACCAGGCCATTAATAATGAGGGGAATAAACCCAGGACAATCAGGCTTAAGCTGTTAGCACTCAACAGAATTTTCACATCAAGAGCCTGTTTGATAGTAATTTCCTGACCTTCATCCGGTTTATCAAAATACATAACCTTAACAATTCGAAGATAGTAAAACAGGCCTATAACCGAGAAAAGCACGGCTGCAATCGCCAGCCACAGCAGATCGATTTGAACCACAGCATTAATAACGGTCAGCTTGGCATAGAAACCAACTGTAGGTGGTACACCTGCCATAGAAAATAATGCAATCGCCAGCAATGCGGCGTACCAGGGGTTTTGATCATTCAGGCCCTTAAGGTCAGCAATCTCACCCGCTTCAAACCCGGCGCGGTTTAGCAGCATGATGATTGCAAAAGCTACCGAAGAAGTGATGGCATAGGTAATGGTGTAAAACATGGCTGCGGAAAGCCCAATCTCACTGGCAGACAACAGTCCTAACAGAATGAAACCTACATGTGAAATGGTGGAATATGCCAGCATACGCTTGAAGTTGGTTTGTGCAATGGCAATGATATTACCGATTGCCATGGATGCCACTGATAGAACAATCAACATTTGAGACCAGTCAACCTGCAGGTCGGATAAGCCATCGATTAATAACCGAATGGCCATCGCAAAACCGGCAATTTTGGGAGCAGTACCAATAAATAGCGTCACCGAAGTTGGTGATCCCTGATACACATCGGGCAACCACATATGAAAGGGTACTGCACCTAACTTAAATGACAGACCAACGACAATAAAGGTTAGAGCAAAAGCTAGTAAAACAGGATTACTTGCAGCCTGAGCTTTTATGGATGTTGCCAGTGTGGTGATATCCAGCGTGCCTGTAATACCATAGAATATGGATATACCGTATAGCAGAATACCGGAAGCCAAAGCTCCCAGGACAAAGTATTTCATAGCAGCTTCTGAAGCAGCCATCGATTTACGGTTAAAGGCAATCATTGCATACAGAGACAGAGATAATAGCTCCAGTCCCAGATAGATAAGCAGGAAGCTATGTGCTGAAATCATAATCATCATACCTAACACAGCAAACAGGCCGAGTACATAGTATTCGCCTTTATAGATATCCAGATCCTTCAGATAATCCCGTGAATATACAAACACCAGGAAGGTCACTGCATACACTGCAAGTTTCAGGGTAACTGCTAGCTGATCCAGGATAAAAGTCCCCTGGAAGGTTGCAACAGCAGTGGCCGGAGCAACATAAAGCGTACTCAAAGCAACCAGAACCAGAGTTAATAAAGATAACAATAAGGTAAAGCCACGCTTCTCCTGAGGCAGGAACAGATCAACCACCAGAACCACGCAGGTCATGGCAAGCATCACTATCTCAGGAAGTGCAGGTAACAGATCAGGCTGGATAAAAGGCGTCATATCAAACTTTACCTAAATTTTTGAAACACTGATGTGTTGCAACAGATTATCGATTGTAGGATGCATTACATTCACTAACGGGTCGGGCCACAGCCCCAGAGTGAGCACAGCGATTGCGAGTAGCGCAAGAAACAGAAATTCGCGCTTATTAACATCAGTTAGCGCACGCACCTGATCATTGGCGATGTCACCGAATATGACTCGCTTCACCATCCACAGAGTATAAGCAGCACCCAGTATCAGAGTAGTCGCTGCAAGAAATGCAATCCAGAAATTGGCTTTAAAAGCTGCCAGTATCACCATGAATTCACCAACAAAACCTGATGTACCCGGCAGACCTGCATTGGACATGGCAAAGAACACCATAAAGGCTGCAAATATGGGCATGGTATTCACTACACCGCCGTAATCGGCGATCTGACGCGAATGCATGCGGTCATACATTACACCTACGCAAAGGAACATCGCACCAGAGATAAAACCATGCGACACCATCTGCACCATACCGCCTTCAAGCGCCAGACCAGCACCTGTCCCATCGCCTAGCGCACTGATACGAAAAACGATAAAGAAACCAAGTGTCACAAAACCCATGTGTGCGATTGAGGAGTAGGCAATCAACTTTTTCATATCCTGCTGAACCAGCGCTACAAAGCCGATGTAAACCACCGCAGTCAACGACATGGTGATGACCAGCCAGTCAAGCTCACTACTGGCATCAGGTGTAATCGGTAGACTGAAACGCAGAAAGCCATAACCACCTATCTTCAACATAATCGCAGCCAGAATTACCGAACCACCGGTTGGCGCTTCTACGTGAGCATCAGGTAACCATGTATGTACTGGCCACATTGGCACCTTAACAGCAAATGCCACCAGAAATGCGAGGAAGATCAGAATCTGTTCGGTCATGCCCAGCTTCAGGTTATGCAGATCCAGAATCGCAAAACTTCCTGATTGTGTATACATATATATTAATGCTACCAGCATTAACACCGAGCCGATAAAGGTATACAGAAAGAACTTCAGGGTTGCATAGATACGGTTAACGCCACCCCAGATACCAATAACCAGAAACATGGGGATCAGCATGGCTTCGAAAAATACATAGAACAGAATTGAGTCCAGCGCCGAGAAGGTACCTATCATAAAGCCTTCCATAATTAGAAAGGCCGCCATGTATTGAGACACTCTGTATTGAATCACTTCCCAGGCTGAGATGACCACGATAACAGTGGTAAAGCTGGTCAATAAGATCAAAGGCATAGAAATACCATCTACACCCAGATGGTAATTAATACTGAATTCTTTTATCCATGGGTGTAATTCAACAAACTGCATATTGGCAGTAGTCACATCAAACAGCCCATACAGAGGAATACTAAACAGGAAAGTAAAAATTGAAACAACAAGTGCTATCTTACGCGCACCTGCAGGTTCTTTATCACCGGATAACAATACCAGAATGCCACCAACTATCGGCAACCAGATGACCAGACTTAAAAGAGGTAAATCAGCAAACATATTCATCCCAGTATCGCCCAACCCAGTAAAAGAATCAGACCTGTAACCATAGCAAACGCATAGTGATTCAAATATCCGGTTTGTACGACACGGATGAAGCCAGAGAACCAGCCCACCAGTCGAGCACTACCGTTAACCACCATACCATCTATCAAAATTCCATCACCTACCCGCCACAACACGGTTCCCAGCACTCTACTGCCACCGGCAAAAACAATTTCATTAAAACGATCAAAGTAATATTTTTGATCCAGCAACTGATGCAGTGCTGATGCCTTGTTTTTAATATTTTCAGCTATCGAAGGATTCTTCATATAGATATACCAGGCCGAAAATACACCGGCTGCTGCGAGATAAACGGCAGGTCCGAAAAAGCCATGCAATACGAATGAGAACTGACCATGATAGTTTTCCTTCATCAACTCAACCATGTCATGCTCACGTAGTGTTAACAGTGCCTTCTCAAAAAAGTCACCGAATACAATCGAGTCAACCGTTAACCACCCAATAATGGCAGAAGGAATAGCCAGTAATACCAGTGGCAACCAGACTACAGCTGGAGGCTCATGTAAATGCTCTTTGGTGTGCTGATCCATACGTTCTTCGCCATGGAACACCAGGAAGAACATGCGGAATGAATAGAACGCGGTAACAAAAACACCCAGCAGAACCATCCAGTATGCGAAACCTGCTCCAGGAATCGTTGACTCATGAACCGCTTCGATAATGGCATCCTTGGAGAAAAAGCCGGAAGTTCCAGGAAAGCCGATCAAAGCCAGCGAACCGATTAATGATACCCAGTAAGTGATCGGAAGGTATTTTTTCAGACCACCCATATTACGTATATCCTGCTCATGGTGCATCGCGATAATAACAGCACCCGCAGACAGGAATAATAATGCTTTAAAAAATGCATGAGTCATCAGGTGAAAGATTGCAACCGAGTAAGCCGAAGCACCCAGAGAAACGGTCATATAGCCCAGCTGAGACAGTGTAGAATAAGCCACTACGCGCTTGATATCGTTTTGTACAATACCAATCAATCCCATAAAGAACGCCGTTATCGAGCCAATGATCAATACGAATGAAAGCGCGACTTCCGAAAGCTCAAATAAAGGCGACATACGCGATACCATGAAGATACCGGCGGTAACCATGGTAGCAGCATGGATCAATGCTGAGATTGGCGTTGGGCCTTCCATTGAATCAGGCAGCCACACATGTAAGGGAACCTGAGCAGATTTACCCATGGCACCGATAAATAGCAGTATGCAGGCTACTGTAATTGCAGACCAGGGATGACCTTCAAAGATTTCAATAGTATTGCTTGATAGCTGTCCTGCCTGACCGAATACTTCGTAATAATCCAGTGAACCGGTATACATCAATACACACGCTATACCGAGCAGGAAGCCAAAGTCACCTACGCGGTTTACCAGGAATGCTTTCATATTTGCATAGATAGCAGTTTCTTTCTTATACCAGAAACCGATCAATAGATATGACACCAGGCCCACTGCTTCCCAGCCAAAGAACAGCTGCATAAAGTTATTCGACATAACCAGCATCAGCATGGAGAAGGTGAACAGTGAAATGTAGCTGAAAAAGCGCTGATAACCCGGGTCATCATGCATATAACCGATGGTGTAGATATGCACCATCAACGAGACTGAAGTCACTACGGTCATCATCAATGCAGTGAGATTATCAATCAGAAAACCGACTTCAAAGCGAATACCATCACTGACCATCCAGGTATAGACTGCCTGATTGTAAATTTCGCCACCATCTAAGACCAGGTCCTTTAGCACGACAAGTGATAAAACAAATGAAGTAGCAACACCAAGTATGGTGACCCAATGAGCACCTGCCCGACCAATCTGCTTACCAAAAAGCCCGGCAACTATGGCTCCAAAAAGTGATGCCAGAGGAATCGCTAGATAAACATTTTGCATAGCTCTACCCCTTCATCTCGGTAATATCGGCAACATTGATGGATTGCCTGTTTCTAAACAGCACCACCAGAATCGCCAGACCAATCGCTGCTTCTGCTGCCGCAACGGTCAGGATAAAAAATACGAAAACCTGTCCGGCTAGATCATTCAGATAATGCGAGAAGGCAATAAAATTAAAGTTAACCGAGAGCAGCATTAACTCAATCGACATCAACAGGATAATAATGTTTTTCCGGTTGATGATAATTCCGGCGATGCTGATGCTAAACAGGATGGCAGCAAGCACCAGATAATGGCTAAGGGATAAGGTCATTATTTTTCCGCCTCCATCTTGATCACGCGCAGACGATCTTCTTTACGGACCTTGATCTGCTCAGATGGATTTTGATATTTGGTTTCTGGTCGTTTACGCATGGTCAGAGCTATCGCTGCAATAATTGCCACCAGAAGAATGACGGCAGCGATTTCAAAGGCAAACACATAATCGGTATAAAGCACTGCACCCAATGCCTTGGTATTTGAATAATCCGCAGCCTTCGCAGCCGGTGCAGCCATGGCTTCCAGTGAGAATTCATCGCCGGAGATAACACTGTAAATCAGGCCAAACATAACCAGAGCCAGCGCAATACCGACCGGTAAAAACTTGATAAAGCCTTCACGCAGACGTGCAATATTGATATCCAGCATCATCACCACAAACAGGAATAACACCATTACCGCACCTACGTATACCAGCACCAGTGTGATGGCAAGAAACTCAGCTTCCAGCAACATCCAGATAAAGGCACTGCTAAAGAAGGTCAGTACCAGCAGCAATGCAGCATGAACCGGGTTACGTACCGTGATCATTGAAGTAGCTGCTATCACTGTGACTGCAGCAAAAAAATAAAAAACAAATGTTTCAATCATATTAGTGATTCGCTCATTTCCAGGTCTATCGGTATGGTGCGTCAGCTGCTTTATCAACAGCGAGTTGAGCTTCATAACGATCACCAATTTCCAGAAGCTTTTCCTTGGTCATAATGTTTTCGCCACGATTTTCAAAATGATATTCGAATACATTAGTTTCCACTATAGAATCAACCGGACAGGCTTCTTCGCAGAATCCGCAGTAAATACATTTGAACAAATCGATATCGTAACGAGTAGTACGGCGAGTGCCATCTTCACGTTGCTCTGACTCAATAGTAATCGCCAGCGCAGGGCATACTGCCTCACACAGCTTACAGGCGATACAACGTTCTTCGCCATTAGCATAACGTCTTAAGGCATGCAAACCACGGAAACGCGGACTGATAGGTGTTTTCTGCTCAGGATACTGAACGGTAAATTTCTTTTTAAAGAAATACCCACCGGTAACACTTAAGCCTTTAAGCAGCTCCCAGAAGGTAAAGCTTTTAAGATAGTATTTAAATTGTTTAATCATCTCTGCTTAACCTCACGCAAACCAGGGGCCAACTTTGTAGTAAACAAATATGCCTTCCACCAGTAGCCAGACAATGGTTACAGGAATAAGAACCTTCCAGCCCAGACGCATAATCTGGTCATAGCGATAACGTGGGAAGGTAGCACGGAACCACAGAAACAGAATCATGAAGAAACCTGTTTTGAGGAATAACCACAATACACTGTCACCCATCAGACCAGGGAATGGCGATAACCAGCCGCCCATAAACATAAGGGAGGTTAGCATCGAGATTAAAATCATGTTGGCGTATTCAGCCAGGAAGAATACCGCAAAGGTCATACCCGAATATTCCACGTGGAAACCAGCAACAATTTCAGATTCGCCCTCTGCCACATCGAAAGGCGCACGGTTGGTTTCCGCCAGACCCGCAATAAAATAGACCAGAAACAGAGGAAACAGTGGGATGATAAACCAGTTATACATACTGCCTGCCTGTGCGTGTACGATTTCACCCAGATTCAAACTGCCACCAACCATCAATACACCAACCAGAGCAAAACCCATTGCAATTTCATAGGCCACAATCTGCGCAGCTGAACGCATGGCGCCGAGTAAGGCATACTTTGAGTTAGATCCCCAGCCTGCAATAATTACCCCGTAAACACCCAGAGAGGTCATCGCCAGAATATACAACAGGCCAGCATTGATATCACTGAACACCAGAGTGTCGTTAAAAGGTACCACTGCCCAGGCACCCATCGCTGGTGCGAAAGCCAGGATTGGTGCAATGATAAACAGAAAGGTGTTCGAGTTGGTAGGCAGGATAATTTCCTTAAACATCAACTTAAACATATCAGCAAAGGGCTGAAACAGGCCTTTGGGACCCACTCGGTTTGGCCCAATACGAATCTGCATATAGCCAATAATCTTACGCTCGGCCAGCGTGTAATAAGCTACAACTATAAATAATGGCAATAACAACATTAATGCTGAAACAACATTGGCAACAATATACTGAAACCATTCAGGCCAGAAATACTGCATCCATTCTGGCAACCAGGAAACAAAAGTAGAAATGTATTCGATCATGACACTTTCTCCACTTCGATGCTGCCATAGAATCCGCTCAGGTTCTCAACGGCTTTCACACCAACCGGTAACCAGGCACATCCCACAGGGACATGTTCATCGATCACCAGAGATAATACCGCTGTACCCTCACCCTGTTTGATATGAACCTGCTCAGCACCCACAAGACCGGACTTTTCAGCCTGTGCATTATTCATGCGTATACAGTTAGCATCCTGAGTATTTACGGTAGCCTGTAAGGATGTTGAAGCTCTAACCATGGCATCGACAGCATAGATCGCTTTTTCAGATACTCTCTGCAACCCACGTGGGCGGGTCGGCAGTTTGGCATTGCCGGCTTTGATAGATACAAAATTATCCAGATTTAATTCACGACACAGTTCTTTTAGTTCATTACGTACTGCAGTTGAATCAGCATACTGATAGTTATCAGCAGGTAATAAAACCTGAGCCAGTGCTGTAATGATTTTCCAGCCCTGACGCGACTCACCGGCTGCTTTAACACAACCATTAAATGACTGCCATAAGCCTTCCACATTAACAAAGGTGCCAGAGGTTTCCAGGAATGTCGCAAGTGGCAATACCAGATCAGCATGCTGGTCGATGAACTCATTATTAAAGCTATCGATACTGATAATAAATTCCTGTTGTTCGGCAATGCTTTTCACTACTGGGCGATTACTGATATCCAGCGCCGGGTCAATCCCCATCAATAACAACACCTTATGCGCCTGATTAACAATTTCAGCCGTATTTTGTCCGGCAGTATCAACAGCCTCACCAGCAGCAGTACGATGAGGTAAAGCTCCCGCGAGACAGGCACCTGCTGAGTTTGCAGATTCGGATAGATAAGAAAGTGTTGATTTTGTCACGCTGGCAATCTGTTCAGCCAGTTGCATCAACAGGCTAAAACGAGGATGCGCTACTGCCTGCAGGCCCACGATGACAGCAGATTGTTCACCATCAATCAAAGACTGTGCGATAGCCTGATGTTGCTTAGCAACCTTGGCTTTTTCAGCCACTGCAGAAAGGCCATCTGGTAGATCTGTTTTAGTGGCTTCGCATACAGCCAGTAAAACCGAAGCGAGATCAGTTAGTTGCTGTTCAGCACTACCCGCAAGATCATTACTCAGATTAAAGTTATATTGTCCAGTTAGCGAACTGATTGAAGAAACACTCGCTGCATTACTAATCACAGCCTTACGTAGACGATGGTTTAAGATGGGTTGTTCACGACGTAGATTAGCACCAACAATCAATGCGCTATTAAGCTGTTCTAGTGATGTAAGCGAACGACCCAGCCAGGGCATAACAGCAGTCTGTTGTTGCGCTGAAAAATCTACCTGATTCAGACGGTGATCAATATTATTTGAGCCCAGACCTCTAACCAGCTTTTGCAGAAGATACTGTTCTTCCAATGTGCATTGTGGGCTTACCAGTGCTGCCAGGTTACCCTTTTGATTAGCAGCCGCCTGTAATTTTTCTATCGCCAGATTCAGTGCAGTTTCCCAGTCAGTATCGACCAGTTTGCCGTTCTGACGAATCTTTGGTGTCAGCAGGCGCGTATCAGAATTGACTGAGCTATAGCTAAATCGATCGCGATCAGAGATCCACGACTCATTGATAGATTCATTATCCTTTGGTACTACGCGCATAACCTTCTGATTACGTGTATGCACATAAATATTTGAACCGACACAGTCATGTGCAGCTATCGATGCATGTTGCATCAATTCCCATGGACGTGCGGTATAACGCGATGGCTTGGCAGTTAATGCACCCACTGGACAGAGATCAATGACATTGCCAGAGAGCTCAGATGAAACTGACTTTTCTATATAGGTACCAATTTCGGTAGACTCACCACGTCCGGTAGCACCCAACTCGGACAGGCCTGCAATCTCTTCACCGAAACGAACACAACGGGTACAAAGAATACAACGCGTCAGGTCGGTAGCAATCAGCGGACCGATATTCTTATCTTTTACAACACGCTTTTGTTCGGTGTATTGAGAAACATCGCCACCGAAGCCCATCGCAACATCCTGCAATTCACACTCACCACCCTGGTCGCATATCGGGCAATCCAGTGGATGATTGATGAGTAAAAACTCCATCGTTGATTTCTGTGCGGCAACCGATTTGCCTGACTGTGTTTTGACAACCATTCCATCCTGCACGGGTGTCGCACAGGCTGGCATCGGCTTTGGCGCCTTTTCAACTTCAACCAGACACATACGACAATTCGCTGCTACCGATAGTTTTTTGTGGTAACAAAAACGTGGTATGGTGATATTGTTTGCATCAGCCACATCAATCAGCATTTGCCCCGGTTCAACTTCCAGTTGCTGATCGTTAATAGTGATAGTAATAGTTTCGCTCATATCTGGGATAACCTTTACGCCGCCCATTCAGGTGATTGTTCGGACGGTTCAACCATTGAACGCTTATGTTCAATGTAGTATTCAAATTCGTGCCGAAAATGTTTAATAAAGCTCCATACTGGCATTGCAGCTGCATCACCCAGTGCGCAGATTGTGCGTCCTTCTATCTTGTGAGACACTTCTTCCAGCATCACGATATCTTCTGGACGACCCTTGCCTTCAACAATTCGGGTTAACACTCGATACAGCCAGCCGGTACCTTCCCTGCATGGAGTACACTGGCCACAGGATTCAGAGAAGTAAAATCGTGAGATACGACGTAATGCCTTGACCATATCGGTGGTTTCATCCATTACGATTACTGCGCCTGAGCCCAGCATAGAACCAGCCTTGGCAATCGAATCATAATCCATTGTACATTCCAGCATGATATCACCAGGCAGCACAGGTACTGATGATCCGCCGGGAATAACCGCTTTAAGCTGGCGACCATCTTTCACTCCACCAGCCATAGCCAGTAGATCCTTAAAAGGCGTGCCCATATTAATTTCGAAATTACCTGGATTATTCAGGTGTCCAGACATGGAAAATAATTTAACGCCACCATTATTTGGAATACCCAGATCAGCAAACCATTGCCCGCCATTTCTGATAATCGAAGGCACAGATGCCAGTGACTCAGTATTATTAATAGTGGTTGGTTTACCGTATAAACCAAAATTAGCAGGAAACGGTGGCTTGAATCTTGGCTGGCCTTTTTTTCCTTCCAGTGATTCCAGTAATGCAGTTTCTTCACCACAGATATAGGCGCCTGCACCTAGCGTTGGGTAAAGATCAAAGTCCACACCACTGCCCAGAATATTCTTGCCCAGGAAGCCTTGCTCGTAAGCTTCTTTTACTGCCTGATCAAAACGTATATAGGGCTCGTCCATAAACTCACCACGCATATAGTTATAGCCAACTGTGGCACCTATACAATAGCCAGCAATCATCATGCCTTCTACCAGCGCATGCGGATTAAAGCGCAGAATATCTCTATCCTTACAGGTACCCGGCTCCGATTCATCAGAGTTACAGACTACATATTTCTGACCAGGGGCAGTACGCGGCATAAAGCTCCACTTGAGTCCTGTAGGGAATCCAGCACCACCACGACCACGTAGACCAGAGGCTTTAACCTCTGCGATTAAATCATCAGGAGCGATCTTTTCATTCAAGATCTTTTTCAGTGATTCATAACCACCGACCTTCAGATAATTTTCCAGAGTCCAGGGTTGATCAAATTCCAGGGTTGCAAAACAGACTTCGTTCGCCATGATTATTTAATCTCCCTCATTCCAGACCATCCAGAATTTCGTCAATCTTCTCAGGTGTCAATTTCTCGTGATAAACATGATCAACCTGCATCATCGGTCCCGCTGCACAGGCAGCCAGACATTCTTCTTCCGGTTTTAGAAAGATGCGACCATCTTCTGTGCTCTCTCCTACCTTGATACCCAGCTTTCTCTCAACATAACTCACCACGCTATCAGACCCCATCAGCATGCAGGAGATATTGGTACAGATAGCCACGTTATGTCGCGCAACCGGTTTGGTTTCAAACATCGAGTAAAAGGTAGCAACCTCATACACCTGAATGTTTGGTAGATCCAGATAGTCAGCAACTGCATCCATTAACTCTGTAGTCAGGAAGCCTTCGTTTTGATGCTGAGCGGCTCGTAAAGCAGCAAGCACTGCGGAACGTTTTTTATCTGCTGGATATTTCTTTAGCCAGTCATCGATCTCATGACGAGTGTGATCAGATAACAGTTGTTGATTAGTGTTTGCTTCAGTCATTATCGATCTATCTCACCAAATACAATATCCTGGGTACCGATGATGGCAACCACATCGGCCAGCATATGGCCCTGTGCCATTTCATTCATGCTGGACAGGTGCGCAAAACCTGGCGCTCGGACTTTTAAACGGTATGGCTTATTAGTGCCATCTGAAACCAGAAAACAACCAAACTCGCCTTTAGGGTGCTCTACAGCGGTATATACCTCACCCGCTGGCAGGGTGTAGCCCTCAGTAAATAATTTGAAGTGATGGATCAGACCTTCCATATCGGCCTTTAATTCTTCACGACGTGGAGGCGCTACCTTATGATTTTCAGACATTACTATGCCTGGGTTTGCTTTCAACCAGTCAACGCATTGCTTGATGATGCGGTTGGACTGACGCAACTCTTCCATACGCACCAGATAGCGGTCATAACAGTCACCATTGGTGCCGATCGGGATATCAAAATCCATCTTGTCGTAGACTTCATAGGGCTGTTTTTTACGCAAGTCCCAGGCCACGCCGGAACCACGTAGCATTGGGCCGGTAAAGCCTAATTGATAAGCACGCTCTTCTGAAACCACGCCAATACCAACAGTACGTTGCTTCCAGATACGGTTATCGGTAAGCAGCGTTTCATATTCATCAACATAGCCAGGAAAACGACGACAAAAGTCATCTATAAAATCCAGCATGGTCGACTGGCGATTCTCATTCAGGCGATCCGCATCCTTCTGACTACGCCACTGTGTTACCTGATACTGAGGCATATAATCGGGCAGATCACGTGCAACACCGCCAGGACGATAATATCCAGCATGCATACGTGCACCAGATACGGCTTCGTACAGATCCATCAAATCTTCACGTTCACGGAAGGCGTAAAGGAACATGGTCATTGCACCTACGTCCAATGCATGCGTTCCAATCCACATCAGGTGATTCAGGATTCGGGTGATTTCATCAAACATCACACGAATATATTGGGCGCGAATGGGCACTTCGAGTTGTAATAGCTTTTCTATCGCCATCACATATCCATGCTCATTACACATCATGGATACATAATCCAGACGATCCATATAGCCAATTGACTGGTTATAAGGTTTAGTCTCTGCCAGCTTTTCTGTTGCGCGATGTAATAGTCCGATATGCGGATCAGCGCGCTCAATTACCTCACCATCCATTTCCAGTACCAGACGTAATACGCCATGTGCTGCAGGATGCTGCGGTCCAAAATTCAGGGTGTAGTTCTTAATTTCAGGCATTATTCCGCCACCTCTTCTGCACCATCCAGGTAACGATGATCTTCACGTTTGACACGCGGTACCAGAACTCGAGGATCGATAGAAACCGGTTCGTAAATTACACGTTTCTGTTGTGGGTCGTAGCGCATCTCCACATGTCCTACCAGAGGAAAATCTTTTCTGAATGGATGCCCGACAAATCCGTAGTCGGTGAGAATGCGTCTTAAATCAGGATGATCAGAGTATAAAATACCAAACAGATCAAAAGCTTCACGCTCATACCAGTCTGCCGATTTCCAGATCTCAATAACAGACGGAATAACGGGTAAGTTATTATTCTCAGCAAAAACCTTAACCCTTAAACGGCGATTATTGACATAAGACATCAGTTGTATAACCGAGGCATAACGTGGCTTTTCGGGCTCATCGACCGCCAGCTCATCGCCAAATACAAGACGCCCCATGCTGGCCGATTCAACACCACGACTAAAACCGGTAGAGCTCGACTCATCGGTTTCCCACTCACCTTTTCCATACTGCGAATAATCTACACCACATAGATCAATCAGCTGCTGGTAGGCAAACTCAGTGTTATCACGTAAATCCATGCAGACAGAGATCAAGTTCTCTGCTGTAACTTCCAGGCAGATCTCATTAAAAGCAAGGGTTAGCTGCTGGATTTTATCGCCGAAATGTTTTTGCAAATCATCGGCATGTTGCTGTAAGGAACCTGACATATTAACGCGCTATGGTATTGGTACGTTTAATCTTGTTCTGCAATTGCAGGATGCCGTATAACAAGGCCTCAGCCGTCGGAGGACAGCCCGGCACATAGATATCGACGGGCACTACCCGGTCACAACCGCGTATTACCGAATAGGAATAATGATAGTATCCACCGCCATTGGCGCAGGAACCCATTGAAATTACCCAACGAGGCTCTGCCATCTGGTCATATACCTTGCGCAGTGCTGGCGCCATTTTGTTAACCAGCGTACCAGCAACAATCATCACATCGGACTGGCGAGGACTGGGGCGGAAGATAATCCCGAAACGGTCAAGGTCATAACGCGCGGCACCTGCCTGCATCATTTCTACTGCACAACAGGCCAGACCGAAAGTCATTGGCCACATTGAGCCAGTACGAGCCCAATTGATTAATTTATCAGCAGAAGTGGTAACAAAACCCTGCTCGAATACACCTTCTATTCCCATTCCAGAGCTCCCTTTTTCCACTCATAGATAAAGCCAATAACCAGTACTCCGAGGAAAATACCCATGGCAAAAAGTCCAAAGCTACCAATTTGATCAAGCACTATGGCCCAGGGAAACAGGAAAGCTATTTCAAGATCGAAAATAATAAAAAGGATAGCGACAAGGTAGTAACGCACATCAAATTTCATACGTGAGTCTTCAAAAGCTTCAAAGCCGCATTCGTAGGGAGAATTTTTTTCTGCGTCTGGACGCGAAGGACCAAGTAATTTACCCAGAACGATGAAGGCTGTACCCATCACAGAAGTAATCGTCAGGAAAATGAGAATCGGTAAATAATTACCTAACATACGGTGTTAGCCCTCTGCGTTTGGTTTGGATTTTTTATCTTGTCTGTAGCAGGCAGCGAGTCTATTGCGCTCTGGATTCATAGTCAAGAGCGAGGAGAATATTGATTCGTTATATAAGAATAATTGTAATCCAATAATTTAGGTTAACTGGGAAATAGTCATTATTCTGATATAGGAGGTTTTTATTAATACTCAAAATAGAAAAGGTCAACCTTGATTAATGATGGTTCCGATGGCCGACAAACCCCATCAGGAGCAACTTTGAATTGCCAGCCTGCGAGCAACCCGCAGGGACAGGGTCCGTATTCGAAGCTGGTGACGATTCATCTAGCTGAAGTTGACTGGATTAATAACGCAACCAGCCCGCTTCAGACATTTTAGATGGTGCCGAGGGCCGGACAAAACCGTCTGGAACGGTTTTGAATTGCGAGCCTGCGAGCAACCCGTAGGGCTGACCCCAGGGATGGGGTCTGTATTCGAACCGGGTGCCGGTTCGACTAGCTGAAGTTGACTCGATTAATAACGCAGCCAGCCCGCTTCAGACATTAAATATGGTGCCGATGGTCGGACAAAACCGTCTGGAACGGTTTTAAATTGCGAGCCTGCGAGCAACCCGCAGGGCTGACCCCAGGGATGGGGTCAGTATTCGAACCGGAGCCGGTTCGACTAGCTGAAGTTGGTGCGATGAATAACGCAGCCAATACATTTCAGACATTTAATATGGTGCCGATGGCCGGAGTCGAACCGGCACAGCCTTAGGCCACTACCCCCTCAAGATAGCGTGTCTACCAATTCCACCACATCGGCATGTGTATTATTACTCTGAAGGAGGTAGATCAGCCTGAGCTGGCGCTGTGTCAGCAGCTGGATCTTCAACCGTAGGAGGTAAATCTGTGGTTGCTTCAGTCTGTTCCATCACTGGAGCTACCTGCTCTACTGGCTGCGTCTCAACGATGGAATCAACCAGACTGGCCGGGCCTTCACGATGACTAGACA
The DNA here is from genome assembly GCA_050306135.1 of Gammaproteobacteria bacterium. Lineage (GTDB taxonomy): Bacteria > Pseudomonadota > Gammaproteobacteria > JACNJF01. The sequence goes on along the minus strand of JBNLGQ010000044.1, from coordinate 42,669 downwards.
AATAAGCCAGAGCAAGACAGGTCAGAAAAAATAATGTCGCCAGAATCGCAGTACTTTTAGTAAGAAAATTTCCTGAGCCTTTTGCACCAAAGACGGTCGCTGAGGCACCACTGCCAAAGGCTGCACCAGCATCAGCACCCTTACCATGCTGTAACAGAATAAGCGCGATTAACGATACAGATAACAATACCTGAGCAATTAGTAATAAAGCATTTAAGTTTTGCATAAAACTCTCAAATTAAATAATCAGGCCGACTTGCCTATAGCAAGAAAATCAGCCGCCTTTAAAGATGCCCCACCGATTAAACCACCATCGATATCGGGCTGAGACAATAATTCTGCCGCATTCGCTGCATTCATACTGCCTCCGTATAAAATCTGTACCTTGTTTGCTACATCAGCACTCAAGGCTGACAGCTTGCTTCGAATAAAAGCATGCACAGCCTGAGCCTGCTCTGGTGATGCCGTTTTACCGGTGCCTATAGCCCACACTGGTTCGTAAGCAATCACACATTGGCCAATAGCATCAATACCCTGTGTATCAATAACAGCATCCAGTTGACGTGAAACCACCTGTTCAGTCACTTCTGATTCACGCTCCTGCAGAGTCTCACCGATGCACAGAATCGGAGTGATTCCTGAAGCCACCGCCATTGCAAAACGCCTGGCAATCAGATCATCGCTCTCGCCATACAAAGAACGTCGCTCTGAATGACCAATAATCGCATATTTACAGCCCGCTTCTTTGAGCATTGAAGGAGCCAGCTCACCGGTGAAAGCACCGCTTTCCTGATCACAGATATTCTGAGACCCCAGGCCGATAACTGTATCACCAATATGCGATTTCACTTTCATCAGATAGATCGCTGGTGGGCATACCACCATATCTGCATTCGTCACTTCTGCTAAACCTGCCTTAATGCCATCCATTAACTCACCAATACTCTCCAGTGAGCCATTCATTTTCCAGTTACCAGCTATCAGTGTCCGACGCATGTCCTGTTCCTCTGTTATATATTATTATGTGTATTAAAAATGGGCGCAAAGGGTACTTGTGTCTGCCCTATAAATCAATGCTTATATGCCAGCTTTTATAAAAATTCAGCCTGTTTTAGCCTGCTCTGCCTGATTCCACCACTACATCAGCGATTCGATGAGCCAGCGATTCCACCTGATCAGCATCCTGACCCTCAACCATCACTCTGATAAGAGGTTCAGTTCCAGAAGGTCTTAATAGCACTCGCCCTTTTTCAGCCAGCTCCTGTTCAGCTTTTTCTACCGCTTTGGAAATCTGAGGGAAATCAGCAGGATTGATTTTGGAGGCTACGGGCACATTGACCATACATTGAGGATATTTCTGCATTCCCTGGCGCAACTCAGCAAGCGTTTGTCCGCTATTCACCATGGATTCCAGCACCTGTAAGGCAGCGATAATTCCATCTCCAGTAGTTGCCTGGTTGAGAGAAATGATATGTCCAGAAGATTCTCCACCCAGATACCAATCATTGGCTTTCAGCTTTTCCATCACATAGCGATCACCAACTTTGGCACGCTCAAATGGAATATTAAGATCAGCAAACGCATGTTCGAGCCCCAGATTGGTCATTAGCGTGCCTACGACACCACCTTCTAACTGACCGGTTTGCAACTGATTTCGAGCGATAACAAACAGGATTTCATCACCATCCATCACTTCACCACTGGCATCCATCATCATCACTCGATCTCCATCGCCATCAAAGGCGATACCCAGATCTGCCTGATTTTCCAGCAGCGACGAGCGCATATTCTGCGGATGCAGAGCACCACAGTCCTTGTTGATATTTAAGCCATTGGGAGATACGCCCATCTCGATAACGTCTGCACCGAGTTCACGAAATATATGGGGTGCGACATGATAGGTAGCACCATGAGCACAATCAAGTACTACCTTCATTCCTTTTAGAGTGGTTCGAAATGGAATTGAGTTCTTACAAAATTCGATATAACGGCTTCTTGAATCCTCCATCTTATAAACCTTTCCCAAATCCTTGGACTCAACCATCTGCATAGGTTGGCCTATCATATCCTCTATTTCCTGTTCAACAGAGTCAGGTAACTTATAACCATCACCACTGAAAAATTTAACCCCATCATCATAATACGGATTATGCGATGCGCTGATTACTATACCAGCAGTGGCACGCAGCGCCTGAGTCATATAGGCAACAGCAGGGGTTGGCATGGGCCCCATCAAGGTCACATCCAGTCCAGCTGCTGCCAGACCTGCCTCAAGTGAGGCTTCAAAGATATAGCCAGAGATTCGTGTATCTTTACCTATAACCACATGTCCTGGCCCCTGTTTTCCCAGCACCTTGCCGGCAGCCCAACCGAGTTTCATTACAAACTCGGCCGTCATAGGTTCCTGCCCTACTCGACCACGAATTCCATCCGTTCCAAAAAATTTACGCGCCATTCTATTCCTCAGTATTCTACTGTCGTCTGATTTAGTGTTTGCACTATAGCCAAAGCCTGCCGTGTTTCTGTGACATCGTGCACACGGATAATGTGCGCCCCCAGCATGGCACTGATCACTGCTGCAGAGACGCTGCCATACACCCTTTCATCAACTGGTTTATCCAGTACCTGCCCTAGCATACTTTTACGTGACATCCCAACAAGCAAGGGATAACCCATTTCAACAAATTCTGGTAACGCTTTGAGTAATTGATAATTTTGATCGAGGTTTTTACCGAAGCCGAAGCCAGGATCAATGATTAAATTCTGTTTTTTTATGCCAGCAGCCTGAGCGGCAAACAGGCGGTCATTCAGAAAACGCTTTACCTCTTTAACCACCGATTCATACTCAGGGTTTTGCTGCATATTTTCGGGGCTACCCTGCATATGCATCAAACAAACTGGTAAGCCAGAGTCAACAGCAGCCTGCATTGCACCTTCGCGGCGTAGCGCCCATACATCATTGATCATATTGACACCCGCAGTAGTAGCTGCGCGCATTACTTCAGGCTTGCTGGTATCAATTGAGATTGGGATATCTGAAAATGAACGAATACTTTCTATAAGCGGGATAGTACGACTGATTTCTTCTTGCACCGAAACATCGGCTGCACCAGGACGTGTTGATTCACCGCCAATATCCAGAATATCGGCCCCCTCATCTATCAATCTGCGAGCCTGTTCCAGAGCTTTCTCATGGCTGAGAAAACGCCCTCCATCGGAAAATGAATCGGGCGTTGTATTAATAATACCCATCACTGACAGGGCTTTTAAATCAAAGGACGATGATTGTGTGAACATGGAATAAAGGCTGAGATTACGCTGACTGCGGTTATTTTAAACCACTACAATGGTGGGGTAAGTAGTTATTTGTTATAAAACATAAGAAGGCCGGTCGCCCGACCTTCTTTAACCCGTATTAATGTAAACTTGCAGGATCTGATAGATCTGCTTTTTTCTTATCCTTGGACTTAGCTTTGGTAGCACCGGCACCGCCACTATCAGAAGGATCATCAGAGCCATCGCTAGTCCAGTCCTGTGGAGGACCTGGCTCACGGCCTTCCATAATGGTATCGATCTGACTGACATCAATGGTTTCATATTTCATCAATGCATCCGCCATCAAATGAAGCTTATCTTCATTTTCTTTCAGGATTTGCAATGAACGCTCATAATTTCGATCAATGATGCCTCGGATTTCAGAATCTATCGCCTGTGCGGTTTCATCCGAAACCATTTTACTTTTAGTCACTGACTTACCAAGGAACACTTCACCCTCTTCCTCGGTATAGGTCAATGGGCCCATGCGATCTGAAAGTCCCCATTTGGTAACCATATTTCGTGCAAGACTGGTAGCACGTTCAATATCGTTGGAGGCACCAGTAGTGACTGCATCAGCACCAAAAATCTGTTGCTCAGCGATACGTCCACCAAAAAGACTGGAAATCTGACTCTCCAGATGTTTCTTGCTGTAACTATAGCGATCATCTTCCGGCAGAAACATAGTCACACCCAGAGCACGGCCACGTGGGATGATGGACACTTTGTATACTGGATCGTGATCCGGTACCAGACGTCCGACAATAGCATGCCCTGCTTCATGATAAGCGGTCAGCTTTTTCTCATCTTCTTTCATGATCATGGACTTACGCTCAGCACCCATCATGATCTTATCCTTGGCACGTTCAAACTCACCCATGCTGACCAGTTTTTTATTACCACGCGCGGCAAACAGGGCAGCCTCATTCACCAGGTTAGCAAGATCAGCACCAGAGAATCCGGGGGTACCACGCGCAATCACCATCGCATCAACATTATCTGCTGCAGGCACCTTACGCATATGAACCTTGAGTATATGAGCACGACCACGAACATCCGGCAATGGAACCACTACCTGACGATCAAATCGTCCAGGACGTAACAATGCAGGGTCCAGGACATCGGGACGATTGGTTGCAGCAATAACAATCACACCTTCATTACCTTCAAAACCATCCATCTCAACCAGTAACTGGTTCAGGGTTTGCTCACGCTCGTCATGACCACCGCCAAGACCAGCACCACGATGGCGACCAACAGCATCAATCTCATCGATAAAGATAATGCAGGGGCTATGCTTCTTGGCCTGTTCAAACATGTCACGAACACGCGATGCACCCACACCAACAAACATTTCAACAAAATCTGAACCTGAGATAGTAAAGAAAGGCACCTTGGCTTCACCGGCTATCGCTTTAGCCAGCAGGGTTTTACCGGTACCAGGAGATCCTACCATCAATACACCACGAGGAATTTTGCCTCCCAGCTTCTGGAATTTTGAAGGGTCGCTTAAGAACTCGACCAGCTCAGCCACATCTTCTTTAGCTTCATCCACACCAGCCACATCATTGAAGGTGACATTAACCTGATCTTCACCTAACAGGCGGGCTTTCGATTTACCAAAGGACATAGCGCCACGACCGCCACCGCCGCCCTGCATCTGACGCATGAAGAATATCCATAAACCGATGAGGATAATGAATGGGAACCAGCTGATAAACATATGAGCCAGCAAGGATGGCTGCTCTGGTGGCTTGGACATAATCTGTACACCAGCCTTCTCAAGATCGCCTATGAGTGGAGAGTTATTGGTTTCCGGGCTATAGGTGGAAAAGGTAGCTCCACTGACCAATTTTCCATTGATCTGCTGACCTTCGATCAACACCTCACTGATCTGCCCGGCACGAACCTGAGACAGAAATTCGGAGTAAATCATATTTCTACCGGATGTACTGCGGTCACCAAAATTCTGAAATACTGATAACAGAACTACCGCGATCACAACCCATAGGATTAAATTCTTTGCTACGTCATTCACGTTGTTTTCCTATCGTAATCGATACTTTATTTAAACAATCAACTCTATTCTGGCACACAAGACCAATTGAATACAGTTATTATAGGCTATCTAAACAATAGCCTACTTCAATCCCTGGCATACAGCGTATATCTCTCTAGAGCGAGGTCGGGAAGCTTTTGGTTTGCGAAACTTAACCACCTTAAAAGCTTTACGGAACTCTCTGACCATTTCGTCGAAGCCCTCACCCTGAAAGATTTTGACCGCAAAAGATCCATTTTTATCCATAACCTGAAGAGTGAGATCAAAGGCCAGCTCAACAAGATACATTGATTTTGGCTGATCAACCGTCTCAATACCACTAATATTGGGGGCCATATCTGATAATACAAGATCAACCTTTGCGTTATCTACATGGCTCAGCACTTCTTCAAGTACTGATTGCTCTGTAAAATCGCCTTCAATAATGACGGCATCAGCCACTGGGTCCATAGGAAGTATATCTACCGCAATCAAACGCCCCTTATCCCCACAGAACTGACTGGCGTATTCGGTCCAGCCCCCAGGTGCTGCACCCAGATCAATCACAAACTGGCCAGACTTAAGCAAACGATCTTTTTCCTGAAGCTCCATCAACTTATAAACTGCACGCGAACGATAGCCCTCACGTCGTGCTTTTTGCACGTAAGGATCAGCATGATGTTCCTGCAACCAGCGTTGACTACTTTTAGATCGACTCATCTAGGTACTCTTATAGATACTCGTGGATACTCGTTTGAAAAAACCTATGTTACAATCCGCGCCCTTTTTGCACACGTACAGCGAGTCACCCATGCCACTTTCCAATGCTCAGATTCGAACCCTGCGTTCTGAAGCCCATCGCTTAATGCTAAAACCGGTTGTAATGATTGGGCAAAATGGGTTGAGTGAGAATGTAATTAATGAATTACAACAGGCACTTGAACATCATGAATTAATCAAGGTTCGCGTACCCGCTGCGGATAAACAGGAAAAATCAGCAATGATTGACGCTATTTGCCAGCAATTACAGGCAGACCTGATTCAAAGTATCGGCCATGTTATTGTAATTTTCAAATCCAACCCCAAGATTGGTCGATTCAAGAAATTACTTGCCGGCAAAAAACCGTCAGCGACCGACTAGCGGTAATGCACCGCAGTAATTTCGTACTCCTTATCACCACCAGGTGCCTGTACGGTAATATCTTCCCCTTCTTCTTTTCCAATTAGGGCTCTTGCTATAGGAGAACTAATTGCGATTCGGTTGTGATTAATGTCGGCTTCAACATCTCCAACAATTTGATAGGAAACCTCTTCTTCGGTTTCGACATTAATCAGATCAACGGTACAGCCAAAAACAACCCGGCCAGTTTTTGGCAGCTTGGTAACATCGATAACCTGCCCATTGGACAGAACCGACTCAAGTTCCTTGATTCGACCTTCAATAAAACCCTGCTGCTCACGCGCTGCATGGTATTCTGCATTTTCTTTCAGATCACCATGATCACGAGCTACTGCAATAGCTTCTATAACCTCTGGACGTTTTACCGATTTAAGTTCTTTTAATTCCAGTCTCAGGCGTTCAGCGCCGGAAACAGTCAAAGGAGTCTGACTCATAGTTTACCCTTTTAATAATTTCTTCAAAAAGTATGCTGATACAGTTCAGGAATGCAAACCTTGCAAACTGTATACTTCCTTAACCTTGCGATGATCCATCGCCATGCAGGTGGCTAATCCACCCGCCAATGTCGTGGTATAGGTCACACCCTGCATCAGGGCTTCGCGACGAATCGCGTAGGAATCAGCGATAGCTGCTCGCCCTTCAGTAGTATTCACAATCATATCAATTTCAAAGTTCTTAATCATATCAACGATATGTGGACGACCTTCTTTCACCTTATTGACCTGCTGACAGGGGATGCCTGCCTGCTGAATCGTCCTGGCAGTGCCACCGGTTGCAACAAGTTCAAAGCCTTTGCTGACAAGATCAGCAGCCAGCTTATGCACGGCCGCTTTATCATGATCGCGCACACTGAGAAAAACCTTCCCACTTTCAGGCAACATGGTACCTGCTGCCAGTAAGCCTTTGGCGAAGGCTTCGGCGAATGTCTTGCCTATCCCCATAACCTCACCTGTAGACTTCATTTCTGGCCCCAGAATCGGGTCCACGCCCTGAAATTTAGCAAATGGGAAGACTGATTCTTTTACTGAAACAAAATCCGGTATCACCTGTTCAGAGTAGCCCTGAGATTTCAATGTTTGTCCTGCCATGCAACGAGCCGCGACCTTGGCAAGGGGTACTCCAGTCGCTTTTGATACAAAGGGTACAGTTCGTGAGGCACGAGGATTGACTTCCAGAATATAAACATCATCGCCCTTGATGGCGAACTGGGTATTCATCAGACCCACAACTTTTAATGCTCTGGCCATGGCCTCTACCTGAACACATAGTTCCCGCTGAATCTCAGCGGATAAGGTATAGGGTGGTAAAGAACATGCCGAATCACCAGAGTGCACACCAGCCTGCTCGATATGCTCCATCAAGCCACCTATGAAGACATCCTGTCCATCGCATACAGCATCAACATCAACCTCAACCGCATCATCCAGGAATCGATCCAGTAATACCGGCGAATCTTTGGTGACCTTGACGGCTTCTGTCATATAGCGCGCCAGATCTTCCTGGTCGTATACGATTTCCATTGCCCGTCCACCCAGTACATAGGATGGGCGAACCACCAGCGGGAAGCCCACTTCATCCGCCAAAGCAGCAGAAGATTCAACATCAAAAGCGATGCGATTAGGCGGTTGACGTAACTTCAAATCATGAATCATCTGCTGGAACCTTTCACGATCCTCTGCCAGATCTATAGAATCTGGAGTGGTACCGATAATGGGCACGCCTGCAGCTTCCAGTGAGCGCGCCAGATTCAGCGGAGTTTGCCCGCCAAACTGAACAATTACGCCTTTAGGCTGTTCCAGATGGATAACTTCCATGACATCTTCCAGCGTCAGCGGCTCAAAATAGAGCCTATCAGAAGTATCGTAATCAGTAGATACCGTTTCAGGGTTGCAGTTAATCATGATGGTTTCATAGCCATCTTCACGCATCGCCATGGCTGCATGTACACAGCAATAATCAAACTCGATACCTTGACCAATTCTGTTTGGTCCACCACCCAGAACCACGATTTTATCGCGACTGGTAGTATCAGCTTCGCATTCCATTTCATAGCTGGAATACAGGTAAGCGGTCGATGAAGCGAATTCTGCAGCACAGGTATCGACACGTTTATATACAGGACGAATGCTAAAATCGCGACGAGCTGTTGAAACAGCCAGTTCATCAACCTCAAGCAACTCGGCCAGTCTTCTATCAGCGAACCCTTTACGCTTAAGCTGGAAGAACTCGTCAGCAGTAATGGATTCGAGAGCACGGCCTTTCAGAGATTGTTCGATACTGACCAGCTGTTCTACTTGCACCAGAAACCAGGGGTCGATGGCAGACATATCAAATATCTGCTGCATACTATAGCCTGATCTAAATGCATCAGCTACATACCAGATGCGATTTGCGCCTGGCAATCTGAGTTCAGTTCGGTATAACTCTTCTTTCTGCTCCGCTGTCAACTCGTCCTGCTTGACGATTTCTTCCAGACCAAAAATACCAATCTCCAGACCACGTAGTGCCTTCTGGAAAGACTCCTGAAAACTACGCCCAATGGCCATGACTTCGCCCACTGACTTCATCTGGGTGCCCAGACGATCGTCTGCCTGCGAGAATTTCTCGAAGGTAAAACGAGGAATTTTGGTTACGACATAATCGATAGAAGGTTCAAAAGATGCGGGAGTGGCACCACCGGTAATATCATTCTGAAGCTCATCCAGTGTATAACCTGCAGCCAGCTTGGCGGCCACTTTAGCGATTGGGAAACCCGTCGCTTTGGAAGCCAGCGCTGATGAGCGTGAAACCCGTGGATTCATTTCAATGATGATCATTTCACCATTTTCCGGATTGATCGCAAACTGCACGTTTGAACCACCGGTTTCCACACCAATCTTACGCAGCACCGCCAGCGAGGCATCACGCATGATTTGATATTCTTTATCGGTCAGGGTTTGAGCAGGCGCAACGGTTATCGAATCTCCGGTATGCACGCCCATTGGGTCGAGATTTTCTATCGAACAGATGATGATGCAATTATCATTTTTATCACGCACTACTTCCATTTCGTATTCTTTCCAGCCCAGTACCGATTTTTCTATCAGAACCTCGCTGGTAGGGGAAAGATCCAGACCGCGCTTGATAATATCTTCAAACTCATCGCGGTTATAGGCAATACCGCCGCCACTGCCACCCATGGTAAAAGAGGGACGAATAATGACAGGGAAACCAATCTGGGGATGACCCTGCCAGGCCTCTTCCAGACTATGAGCAATAAATGATTTAGGTGTATTAAGACCAATCTCAGCCATCGCCTTTCTAAACTGGTCACGATCTTCTGCCATATCAATGGCTTCACGACTGGCACCAATCATTTCCACGCCGTGCTTTTCCAGAACGCCTTCGCGTACCAGATCCAGTGCACAGTTGAGTGCTGTCTGTCCACCCATGGTGGGCAATAGCGCATCTGGCTTTTCTTTTTCGATGATCTTTTCCACTGCTGTCCAGTGAATCGGCTCGATATACACCGCATCCGCTGTATCTGGATCGGTCATGATGGTGGCTGGATTGGAGTTGATCAGAATAACTCTAAAACCTTCTTCCTTTAACGCCTTACAGGCCTGGGCACCGGAATAATCAAATTCGCAGGCCTGCCCTATGACGATAGGACCTGCGCCAATGATCAGAATGCTTTGAATATCTTGTCTACGTGGCATCAGGCTTGCCCTCCCTGTGCTTTAAGCTCTATTAGCTCAAAGAAATGATCGAATAAGGGAGACACATCATGCGGGCCTGGACTGGCTTCAGGATGCCCCTGAAAACTAAAGGCTGGCTTATCGGTACGATGGACAGCCTGTAGTGATCCATCAAACAAGGAGCGATGGGTTGCTTTTAGATTTGCAGGCAAGCTTTCTTCATCTACAGCAAAGCCATGGTTCTGACTGGTAATCATCACCACGCCAGACTCCAGATCCTGCACAGGATGGTTAGCACCATGATGACCGAACTTCATTTTCACCGTTTTGGCTCCACTGGCTAAAGACAATAATTGATGCCCCAGACAGATACCAAAAACCGGGATATCAGTCTGTAAAAATTGCTGGATCGCTGCTATCGCATAATCGCAGGGCTCGGGATCGCCTGGGCCATTGGATAGAAAGATGCCATCTGGCTGCATAGCCAGAACATCAGCTGCTGGAGTTTGTGCGGGAACCACAGTGACACGAGCACCACGTTCGCAAAGCATACGTAAGATATTCTTCTTTACACCATAATCGTAAGCAACCACATGATAAGGGGTAGATTCAGCCTGCTGGTGTCCCTCAGTCAAAGACCAGACACTTTCTGTCCATGGGTATTGTTGCTGTGTTGTAACTTCTTTTGCCAGATCCATGCCGGCCAGACCTGGAAAATCCTGTGCTGCTGCAATAGCCTGAGCTTCATCTATATCTTCGCCCGCCATAATGGCACCATTTTGCGCACCCTTTTCTCTTAACAGTCGGGTTAACTGTCTGGTATCGATATCTGCAATGGCTACAACATTGTTTTGCTTGAGATAATCACCCAAAGACATCTCGCTGCGCCAGTTACTCGCCAAAAGTGGTAAATCTCGAATCACCAGGCCACTGGCGTGGATTTGATCGGCTTCTTCATCTTCACGGGTTACCCCGGTATTACCGATATGAGGATAGGTTAAAGTGATTATCTGGCGTGCATAGGATGGATCGGTCAATATTTCCTGATATCCAGTCATGGAGGTATTGAAAACCACCTCCCCCTGGGTCAGACCAATTGATCCAATCGCTATACCCTTAAAGATGGTTCCATCTTGCAGGGCGAGTATGGCAGGTACCGTCACGATTTCTCCGCTGTTAAATTACTGGCCCAGACTGAAATGGGCGCGCACAAAAATGGGATGGACCACTGGTTCACCCCACTTACTGAAAAAGTTTATTGAGATAATGCTGAGGAAACAGCATTTTCCTGAGTGCGTATTCTAGGGTATAACCCCCTGGAGTGTCTATGAATGAATGCCTTTTTTGCAGCCCTTGGTCACTATTTAACGGACCACTCAGATCAGTAGCTGACTAAATCGGATCTATAACGCTTTTTTAGTCAATGCCTTTTTGCACCTTCTGACAGCCTGCAACATCTGATTGGCATCGGCATAACGTTGGTAAGGTTTTTTTGATAGCGCTTTTTGTAGTATTTTCTTGATGGGCTCAGGCACAGTGAGAATGCTCAGATCAACTTCCTGATTAAGTACATTATTTTTCATTTCAGCCAGTTTTTCACCACTAAAGGGCTGATGCCCGGTTAACAGATGGTAGATAGTAACCGCCAGTGAAAAAAGGTCCGAGCGACCATCAATTCTTAACCCATTTAACTGCTCAGGTGACATGTAAGCAGGGGTTCCGATGATTTTTCTCTCTTCATCCTTATCTCGAAAATCACTATAAGCTGCACCAAAATCTGTAAGGATGTAGTGCTTGACAGTATTGTCGTACATGATATTGGCAGGCTTGATATCACCATGCACAATATTTTTTTCATGCGCAGCAGTGAGCGCATCAAGCACTGATTCCATAATGCGCAAACTCTCCCCTGAGGTAATTAACTTTTTACGCCGCAATCTTTCTGACATAGGGTAGCCTTCGACATAATCCATGGCGATATAAGCCTGTTCATCGATGATATCGGCATCGTGAATCTTGACGATGTTCGGGTGATCAAGTTGAGAGGCTGTCAGCGCTTCATGTAAGAAGGTCATCACATCGCGCGCGCCTGTATCATCACCCAATTTATCATTAAGGATTTTTAAGGCGATGTGCTTATGGGTGTGTATATCGTGGGCGTCATACACAGTTGCGGTTGCCCCACGGGCCTTTTTACCCAGCAATTGATACTGGCCAAAGTATTTTGTTTTGGTTTGATCTGAGCTTTCAAGAGGGGGTTCTACTTTCGCCTGCCCCATGGCATCAATTCTTTCGACAAAATCCTGCATACCTGGATCAAATTTGACTAACCAGGTATACAGACTGCGCGCAGTTACCCAGTCCTGTTGCTCTTCCAATTGCATACCCAAGTCATAAGCCAGCTCAAACATTTCATCGGAGAAAGGGCAATTTTTCAGGATTAACAGTGCAGTCTTAAAATCCTTTTGTTGTATATACTGATTGATCACTTTAACCTGACATACTTGTTCGGGTAACACAAAATTTTTAATCTGAGGGAAACGCACCCACAGGAAAAGCACAACCACGGTCAGGCTGAACATCAATACCGACCAAACCATCGGCAGCCAGATCTGCTGTAACACCGCCAGTAATACTTCAAGCATCAACATAGCAGAAATAACAGGAATTACAAAGATCAGGGTTAACCGCTTGCACTTATGTAGCAACAAACAGGTGAATACTGCACCAAACATCAAACATATTACAAACAGCTGTAATAACCTGGGGAACCCCTGATTTATAACAGGAACATCTAGATTGGACCGGGGTGATAAGTCAATTAGCTGTTGATAAAAAGCCGTTTCCAGGCTGATAATTGCAGAGTGAAAACTCAGTAAAATACCGAGTAGCAATATACATCCTGAGAAAACGAACATCCATTTACGTGTTTGAACATCAATCCACATGCCCATTCAACTATTTTTTGTCATAAAGTTATCCAGAGCCAATTATCACCTGTTAACAGGCCCTAAGCATCATAATTGAGTACAGGCGCTAACCAGCGTTCCATGACCGATTGCCCCATCGCCTTGCGTTCAGCGTAATCGAGTAACTGGTCTTTCTCGATTTTGCCTATGCCAAAATAATTTGCCTGCGGATGGGCATAGTAAAACCCTGATACCGAAGCCATAGGCAGCATGGCATAAGATTCGGTAATGGTGATACCAATATGCTGATCCGGCTGAATTAACTGCCAGAGCAAGGCTTTTTCGGTGTGGTCAGGACAGGCTGGATAACCTGGTGCCGGACGTATCCCCTGATAAGATTCCTTAATCAATTCACTATTAGTTAGATTTTCATCACTGACATAGCCCCAGGCCTGCTTGCGTATCTTTTCATGCAACCACTCGGCAGCCGCCTCGGCAAGGCGATCAGCCAGAGCCTTTGCCATGATGGCATTGTAATCGTCGTGTTGAGTTTCAAATTGCTTTACGATTTTTTCCAGACCAATGCCTGCGGTAACAGCAAAAGCCCCCAGATAATCAGGCAGACCGCTAGTCTCAGGCGCGATAAAATCTGACAGACACTGGTTTGCTTTACCCGGTGGCTTCTGGTTTTGCTGACGCAGATGATGCAACACCATTATTTCCTCGCTACGCTGCTCGGACTGATAAAGTACAATATCATCATCGCGACTATTGGCAGGGAAAAAACCATATACCGCTTTGGCACCCAGCTGGCCTTTATCGACAATACTCGTTAACAGGCCCTGAGCATCCTCGAATAACTGCTGAGCTTGTTTGCCAACAATCTCATCCTGCAGGATTTTCGGATAGCTACCCGCCAGTTCCCAGGCATGAAAAAACGGCGTCCAGTCTATGTATTCAACCAGTTCATGCAGGTCTATTTCATCAATTACTGAGACGCCTGTGGAAGCTGGCTTAGGTGGTTGATAGCCAGACCAGTCTATAGGCGTACGATTCTCACGCGCCTTTTCCAAGGTCAGGAATTTCTTATTCGATTGCTTGCCTGCATGCAGTTCACGCACCTGTACGTATTCATCACGAATACCTTTCCTGAAATCATCACCCTGATTATCACTCAGTAGCGCTGATGCTACTCCAACTGCTCTTGATGCATCTTTAACATACACAACCGTATCGGCATCATAATACGGTTCAATTTTTACAGCAGTATGAACTCGAGAGGTAGTTGCACCACCTATCATCAACGGGATAGTAAAGCCCTGACGTTTCATTTCCTTGGCCACATGAACCATTTCATCCAGTGATGGGGTAATCAAACCGGAAAGTCCGATGATATCGACATTTTCTTCGCGCGCGGTTTTCAGAATAGTTTCTGCTGCTACCATGACACCAAGATCAATAATTTCATAGTTATTACATTGCAGCACTACACCGACGATATTCTTACCAATATCGTGCACGTCGCCTTTTACCGTGGCCATCAGGATCTTGCCGTTGGTAGAGATGTCATCACTGCTTTTCTCGGCTTCCAGGAAGGGCATTAAATAAGCTACGGCCTGCTTCATGACACGTGCTGATTTAACCACCTGTGGCAGGAACATCTTGCCTTCGCCGAATAGATCACCGACTACGTTCATGCCATCCATTAAAGGACCTTCGATGACATTCAATGAAGCGGGATAATGCTGACGAGCCTCTTCGGTATCGACCTCAATAAACTCAGTGATACCCTTGACCAGCGCATGCTCCAGACGCTTATTGATATCCAGACTACGCCATGCCTGATCTTCCTTGTTTTCCAGCGCCTTGCCATCTCCACGATATTTTTCAGCAATGTCGAGTAGTGCTTCTGTCGCTTCGGCATTGCGATTTAGTACGACATCTTCAACCCTTTGCCTTAACTCTTCGGGTATATCAGAATAAATGGCCAGCTGGCCAGCATTGACAATACCCATATCCATGCCCTGTTTAATCGCATGATATAAAAACACTGCATGGATCGCTTCACGTACCGGATTATTCCCTCTGAAGGAAAAAGAAACATTGGATAATCCACCACTGACCATGGCGTGAGGCAGGTTCTGTTTGATGAACTTTGTGGCTTCAAAAAAATCAACTGCATAGTTATTGTGTTCATCAATGCCGGTAGCAATGGCAAAGATATTGGGATCGAAAATAATATCTTCAGGGGGAAAGCCAATCTGCTCAGTCAAAATCCGGTACGCACGTTGGCAGATTTCAATCTTACGTGCTGCTGTATCAGCCTGCCCTTGCTCGTCGAACGCCATCACGATAGCGGCTGCTCCATAGCGCCTGACCAGACGCGCCTGCTGGATAAATTTTTCTTCACCTTCCTTGAGACTGATGGAGTTGACTACACCCTTTCCCTGTATGCATTGCAGCCCGGCTTCGATAATGTCCCATTTTGAAGAATCCAGCATGATGGGCACACGAGCAATATCCGGCTCACCTGCAATCAGGTTCAGAAATCTCACCATTGCCTGTTTCGACTCCAGCAGGCCTTCATCCATATTGATATCGATGATTTGTGCGCCGTTTTCTACCTGTTGCCTGGCCACATCCAGTGCGGTTTCATAATCACCTTCCATGATCAGGCGTTTAAACATGGCAGAACCCGTGACATTAGTACGTTCGCCAACATTCACAAACAAGCTGTCTTTATTGATGGTACAGGGCTCCAGTCCAGCCAGCTGGCAGCTGATTGGTAAGTCAGGAATTTTACGCGGCGCCAGACCGGATACCTTTTGTACTATAGCCCTGATATGATCAGGGCTGGTGCCACAGCAACCGCCTACAATATTCAAAAACCCATTCTCGGCCCATTCAACGATTTCGCCTGCAACATCTTCAGGTGTTTCATCGTACTCACCAAATTCATTGGGCAGGCCCGCATTAGGGTGGGCAGACACATGGGTATCTGCAATATTTGACAGTGTTTCTACATATTGGCGTAATTCTTTTGGCCCCAGAGCGCAGTTAAGTCCTATAGATACTGGCTCTGCATGTCGCAGACTATTGTAAAAGGCTTCAGTGGTTTGCCCGGACAGGGTTCGTCCCGAGGCATCGGTTATCGTGCCTGAGATCATAATTGGCAATTCTTTAGCACGCTGATCAAACACCTGCTTAACCGCAAAAATTGCCGCCTTGGCATTTAGTGTGTCGAAGATTGTTTCTATCAGGATGATATCAACCCCGCCATCGATCAGACCTTCAGTTGCTTCGCTGTATATCTCTACCAGCTCATTAAAGCTGGTATTACGATAACCAGGATCATTCACATCGGGTGACAGGGATGCAGTGCGGCTGGTCGGCCCCAGCACACCGGCCACAAAGCGCGGCTTATCTGGGTCCTGCCGGGTAAAGTCATCACAGATTGCACGAGCAATCTCACTGGATGCCTTATTGATTTCATAAGCCAGATCCTGCATCGAGTAATCCGACATGGATATTCGATTGGCATTAAAGGTATTGGTTTCGATGATATCCGAACCAGCCTCTAGATAGGCTTTATGGATATCACCGATAATTTGTGGTTGCGTCAACGATAACAGGTCATTATTACCCTTTAGAGGGCTATCCCAGTCGGCAAAACGCGCTCCTCGGTAGTCTGATTCTTCCAGTTCATAGGATTGAATCATGGTGCCCATAGCACCATCGAGAAGTAAGATTCGTTGTTTCAGGGCATTTAGAAAAACTTGTGGGTCAGTGGAGCTCACATAATTTACCTGCTAAAAACGGATGCACATTTTACACAATGAAGCGTTAACTCCCAATCACTGTCTGCTAAACTAGCCCACTAATATTTTTTATATGCGAAGAACAGCCATGGGAAATAGACTTAGCTCGATAATTACACGAACTGGTGATGATGGCAGCACAATGCTGGGTGACGGCAGTCGATTGTTAAAAAACGATATTCGTATTCAATGCCTGGGTGAGGTTGATGAACTGAATTCATTACTCGGCTTAGTGAGAAGCCTGATCGATGACGCCGATATCTCTCAAATATTATTCCAGATCCAACACGATTTATTTGATATGGGCGCTGAACTTAGTCAGCCGGACAAATCCCTGATAACTCAGGCATACCTGGCATTTATTGAGCAGAAGGCAGAATTTTATAATGCCAGTCTCGCGCCATTGAGAGAGTTTATCTTGCCTGGAGGCAGCACTGTGATTGCCTATCTACACCTTGCACGCACGCAGTGCCGACGTGTTGAGCGTAGCCTGGTCACTCTGGATCAACAGCAAACTGCAAATCCGCAAAGCCTTCAGTATATGAACAGACTTTCTGACCTGTTCTTTATTCTGGCAAGATATTGTGCACTTTCAGACGGGCAACAGGAAGTTTACTGGCAGTCTACATACTCCAGACAAAGTTGATATCGGCATCCCTGTATCAGCTTAACCGTGGCTTCGTTGATACTGTCCCATCATCCAGCCAAGAAACGCTGTCAGGGTTTGCTTCTGCTTACGGTCACAGTCTTTTTGCATTGCTTCAAGTCTGCTGTGAGTTTCCAGTAACAAATTTTCGTATTCACGAACCTTTTGCTGGGACTCCTGTAACTTCATCTGAAGCTTATTCACCTGATCAGCCATCACTCTTTCAGAAGGAATAGAATCAGCCTGAATCTTGAAAATAGCATTGTGCTGAATACGTTCTACACGATCCAGCTCCTTTTCATTTTCAAGCCTGACCTGTGGATAGAACTTAAGTAGCGAATCTACATTCACATCACCTTCAAAAACTTCAAGATTGCCCGCTTTAATTTCCTGTTGGATCTGCCTTCTGCTGATGCCAGCCATTTTGGCTGCGGTCGAAATGTTTAAATGGTGTTGCATAATGTCCTCTTGGTTGTTCACAAGAGAATTTATACCTAAATTGGGTAGATATTACAATAGACATATATCACTAATGGGATATACGGTTACACCGAGGAGCCAGACACATGCCAGGCAAAAGAGCAATCCAGTTGTGAGCGCACCTGTATGAGTCCCGCCAATCCCTTATCGATCATGACACTGATAGGAGGTTCGTTATTAAATCTTTTATGTGGCTGTTTCATCCAGCGAGCACACATCTCGATATTTCGCGGGTATGAAGTTCTTAAGGCATCAGCAATACCAAGGATATGTTCAATATGCTGATTGATTTGATCGTTATCTGGCAATGCTTCATCCTGGCGAAAACGTTCCAGCTTACGGGCCCGCATATCTCCCGGTAAACCTAACAGAATTATCTTCTGCTCCCCATTGGCGCCCCAACTATCCAGTAACTGCATAATGAAATTGCTCAACTGAACACGCTGTGGTTTTTCTTCGGAGGTAGTCATACAGGCACCCTGCGTTTGAATATGCAATCCATTATAGTTTCTAACTAAAGCCGAATAGTCCGCCTGTTAGTAAGGTTAATCTTCGACAAGATTAAAATAGCCGCGCTGTAAGGCATGTTTGAGTTGATCAAATCCTTCTATTGCTTCCAGATAAGCACTGCGTCGGATTTTTGCCTGTTTACAAAGCTCGGAGCTCAGCTCATTGCTACTGGCATGTGCAATCGCTAACACCTGCTTCAGGTAAATAGCCCTTAATACAGCAATGGCTTTCGCAAGTTCGAGGAAGTCTGATTTTTTGATATCACCAGCAATTTCACTAATCGCGGCTGAATTCATCTGCGATATTTGATGCTCGAATTGTTGCATCAAACGGCGAATCTCTATCTCTCTTTCACCCGCCATGTTACACACCTCCACATTCTATCTATGAATACAGAATATAGTCGATTTTTTTACTCGCGTATCATAGTCACACTGACTCTGCGATTAAGAGCCCTGGAATTATCATCTTTACCCTTTGCCAGAGGCCTGTTTTCTCCATAAAACGAAACTTCCAGCATTTTGGGATCGACTCCGCTCTGAACTAGATAATCATAAACATACCAGGCTCTTCTGGCAGAAAGTGAGTCGTTATAGCATTCGGTTCCCTTAAAATCTGCATGCCCGGATATACTCAGGGTTTTAACACTTGGGTCTACCTTCAGATAAGCCAGAACTTTTGCAAGCGACCTATCCTCTTCTTCTTCGATAGGGAATTCATCATCAAACTCAAAATGCACCAGCGCATGTTTTATATCCTCGAAATTATAGGGGAATAGCTGACTGATACAGTCTCCAAATTCGGCCTCTACATCACGAAACCTGACTGTAGAAAGGATAACGGAAACAGAATTAAAGCCATCTTCATCATCAATAAAAAACAGACTGGGCTGCTTTCCCTCTTGCAACTCGAAATAGGCATAACGCGCGGTACTGGAATCAATATCTACCAAAGGGTCGCTTAATCCAGATGTTTTAAGATCCGCCAAATCTGTCTGAGTCTGTATACCTTTCCAGTTCGCTGTTACCGATTGAAAGGCTACAGCCATATCTTTCTTATAGTTATGCTTCGAAACAAACTTCAACTTCATGGGGCGCCCACTCTCCTGATAGAACATTGCTTTACCAAAGCGGGGGATGAGATGTTCTATCTCACATCTAATAGGAGAGTTGACCGTAAGCGTCCAGCGTGACTTTTCCATTGGCGACATATAGATACGATCAGGAGCCGCCAGTACAGCTGGCCCCCACATAACTATCAGGCTAATAAGAATCAAATAACGCATAACGGATAAAATTGAAGACATACCTCCTGTATCGCTCAATAGAGTAAAACCTTGAGCATTTATTCGTTATTTAATAAAAAATTATTGACCTCGTCATAAAACATCTGCGGCTGCTCTGCGTGTAACCAGTGGCCGGCATTTTCAATACAGCCAAATGAAGCCTTAGTAAAATGGCGAGGTATCAACTCCCTGACCTCTGTATTCAGGTAATTTGACTGTCCGCCATAGATAAACAGTGAAGGCGTTTCAATATACCAGTCACTGATATCATCAAAGCCGATAATTTGCTTCATATTCTCTTTTAATGCCTTCCAGTTAAGTTTCCATTGCAGCCCATTTTCAGCAACCACCAGATTCTGTAACAGAAACATGCGGATTCTAGGATCAGGAATTCCTTCGGTTAACTCCGAATCAGCCTGCTTCCGATTTCTAAGCGATGCCAGATCCAGGCTCAATACCGCATCGATCAGGTCGTCGTAATCATGTCGATAAGTCACCGGGCCAATATCAGCAACTACCAGCTGATTAATTCTGTCGGGCACTAGATGACTCAGCTTCATGGCAACCTTGCCCCCCATACTGTGTCCGATAACAGAGGCTTGAGAAATCTGTAATTGATCCAGCAAATTGACCACATCCTGTGCCATTACCTGATAGTTCATCTCATCCCGATGAGGAGAATCGCCATGATTTCTTAAATCTACGCTGATCACGCTAAAGTTATTGGCAAATTGCTGACTGAGTGTTCGCCAGTTACGCGAAGATCCGAACAAACCATGAATAATGAGCAAGGGAGGCCCTTCGCCTGTAGATGTGTGATTTAAAGTTGTAATGCTCATAGATGATTACGTTATAATTTTTTAACTCTCGATTCCTAATTAGAATAAATCATGCAGAACCTCAAGCAGAGCGCACAAGTGTACTGGAATATCCGTTGGCTAAGAAGATTAGTTATTACTTCTATCACCTTTTTAATCATTTTATTGCTCATTCCTGTAGGCATCCAACTGGGTATAGCCTATGTACTGAAAGATCAGGGAGCAACTGAAGCAAATGTTGAAGATATTAACCTGAATATTTTCGCAGGTAGCTTTGAACTCACTGGCCTGAGCATGAATGTGGCTCAAAATGATAGTGCAGAGATTGGACATCTCTACGCCAATATCAATATGCTGGATTTAGTCAGTAGCCGTATCGTGCTGGATGAGATCACTCTACAAGGTGTCAAAGCTCAGGTATATCGCAGTGATGATGGCAGCATCAGTATAAATGGATTGCAGCTGGTTAACGGTAAAGCTGGCACAACTGACAGTGAAGAAACTCAAAACAGTGCCAAAGAACCTCTGCCGTTTGCGATCAATGCACTGTTAATCAAACAAGTGGAGGTTTCCTATAAGGAACCGGACTTCCAGCAACAGCTAGTTCTGAAGCAACTTACGCTAAACAATATCAAGTCCTGGGAACCCGAATCAAGCGCGGCTATTGAAATTGATATGGCACTGAATGAGTCTCCGATTATGCTGAATGCAGACCTGAATCTATTCGACAACATCCGAAAATTCAAAGGTCAGGCATCTATTCAGGCATTGGCTTTTAATCCTTTTGCAAAGTATTACCGCGACTATCTGAAAGACCTGCAGGGAAAACTATCCATTTCCAGTCAATTTGATATTGCGTTGTCTGATCAGATAAGTGGACAGCTTGAGAATAATGTAGAAATAGCAGGCCTCGATTTACAGTATCAACACATCCATCAACAAGATGAATTCATACAGTGGAAAGGTAAAACTGAGCTTATTGCCAATAGCCTGCCCGTTATACAGGGCTCGTTGCAGATAAAAAACAGTACAACCACAGATAGCGAACAGAAATATGAAGTTGCGTCTTTTAGTGCTTTATCCCTGCAACAGCTTTCATTTAAAGCAGACAACATAACGCTGGATAAAATGAATCTTCAAAATATGAAACTGGTAACTCAGAGCGAGGATCATCAGCTTCTCGACCTGGGGCAATTGAATATTGATAAAGTGGATTTTCATCAGTCACCTCAGTCTATTGCAATCGAACAGGTATCCCTGAACAAGCCCATGCTACAGGTCACGCTGGATAAGAAAAAACAACTCCAACAAATCACTCCGCTGTTAGCAAGCATCCAAGCTTTCTCTAAAACTGGTGCAAAAGCAGAGGCAAAACCTGACACAGCAGCCTCAACCGACCAGAGTAAAAAGTCGCTCAACATAAAAATAGCAAAACTAAATCTGCAGGAGCCAGGTAAGCTCGACTTTTCTGACCTCAGTGTGTCACCTAAATATACAACTACTATCCACTTTAACCAGATTGAAATAGATAATATCTCATCAACTGATGCGGCTGATTTCCAGCTTGCATTAAAGCAAGGTGACTATACTACTCTAGATATCAAGGGCTCTGGTTTACTGTTAGACCCAACCCAACAAATAGCTTTCAAAGCTAACATCAAACAGCTCGACCTGCCTCCCGTAACCGCCTACACCAGCGCAGCTATGGGTTACGGTATGAAAAGTGGCGTAATAGATTCAGATATTAATGTCAAAATCGATAAACGGAATATCGACTCATTAATTGACTTAAAGATTGATTCAATTGAGGTCGTAGAAACACAGGCAAAAACAGCTGAACAGGTGACCAGTGCATCCGGTATGTCAATTGATCTTGCCGTTTCAACCTTAAAAGACGACAACAATGTCATCGATTTAAAGCTACCAGTGAAAGGTAGCCTTGACCAGCCAGATTTCGATCTTAGTCTTGTGGTTAACAAGGCCTTGGGTAAAGCCATGCAATCAGCTTCTTTATCTTACCTTAAACACGCTCTCCAACCTTTTGGTTCAATGGTTTCATTATTTAATCTCGCAAAAGCAGCTGCAGAACATATATCGCTTCCGCCTGTTGCTTTTCAAACCAATAGCCTGGAGTTTGCTGATAAACAACAGGACTTAATGGATAAAGTGGTTAAAGTTCTAAAAGAACGTCCTGAGCTTAAAATTAAGGCTTGTGGAGTCAGCTCACTTGAAGATCATGAGGCAATAAAGAAAGAGTTGATGACTGCCGAAATCGAACGCATAAAGCAACAACCGAAAGAAGGGAAGAAAAAAGAAGACCCAAACAAACAAAAAGAAGAAGTAGTCATTGCTGAAGAGACAATTCAGCAACATATGAAGGACCTGGCAGATAGTCGATCTGCCAAAGTTAAGAATTATTTCCTGGAAAAAGGTGACTTGAAATCAAACAGGATTTTGAATTGTCTGAGCTCCTCAAATATAGATGAAAAATCTCAGGCTTCGGTAGAACTAGAGATATGAAAAAGTCCTGCTAAGCTAAATCAGCACTTTGGCATCTAAAGATAGTATTTTGTTTAAGCCTTACCTTTAATACAGGTAAGGCAATGGGCATCCCTGCCAGATTTTAAATGTCTCTCAATGTATACGACTTTCCCGGTTAAGAAACTCCCGGGAGGTTTAGTATCTAATTGATTTTATCTTGTTTCGATTTTTGTCGAAATAAGATGTATCGTCTGTGAAATAGTAGCTATACCCGATTCCAATCGAATCAAAAGTTAAATCTCCAGCATCGATAGACTTATCAAGCACAATCAAATATTCCAGCGTAATTGCTATCTTCTTGCTACCAAAAATCTCCAAGCCCAGACCGTAGGAACCACCAGACTCGGAATCTTTATCTTTAGTGTCATAGCTATAGACTCCACCCAAACCGATCAAACCGTATAGTTTGTAGTCCCCAAAATTCTTACCTGCACGTAAATAAGCCCCGTAAACCATAAGTTTTTCAACGTCATCAGAGTTATTTGTAAAGCCCAAGTGCCCCTCAAGCGAAAGAATATCATTCATAACCCAACCGAACTTGCCTTTAATGTGACCGTAGTTAGTATCGGTCGTAGAAACGCTGTTCTCTAATCGGGACTGACTGTTGGAAAACTGAAGCCCGTAATAAGTTCCTGTGAGGACGTTTTCAGCATTTGCTGAAAAACTTATCATTATTAAAGCAAAAGCAAGTGTTGAAAACCTAAATGGAAGTAGTAATGTATTTTTCATGAGCATCCCTTTGCAACCCATATCTCAATTGGGTTGATTATAGCAATTATCTAATAGTTTACCTTAAGGTTATACAATAAATAATTGGCTTACAAGGTTATTTTAAAAATCTCAATACTTGAGACGAGTTTCAATTAATATCAAATTACTTAATCATATACAGCTGCAGGGTAAGAAATTAACCCAAAATTCTGGAAATTCAACCCGAGATCGGGTTGAATTTCCTTAATAATTTTCAAGCGAAAAATTTCCAGCCAGAAAATTATTTCTTCTTTGGTATATACAGATCAGTAATAGTACCTTCAGCCATTTCCGCTGCAAAATTGAAGGTTTCGGATAAGGTTGGATGAGCATGGATAGTCAAACCAATATCCTCAGCATCTGCACCCATTTCCAGCGCCAGTACCGATTCAGCGATCAACTCACCAGCATTGGGACCTACAATACCAGCACCAATGATTCTTTTGGTTTCCTTATCAAACAATACCTTAGTCATACCTTCATCCCGATCAAGGCCTAGCGAGCGACCACTCGCAGCCCAGGGGAAAGCTCCTTTTTCATAGGCAATCCCCTGCTCTTTAGCAGCTGTTTCAGATAATCCCATCCAGGCAACTTCTGGATCAGTATAAGCTACCGAAGGTATCGTCATAGGCTCAAAGTATGATTTCATCCCGGCAATAACTTCAGCGGCTACTTTAGCTTCGTGGGTCGCTTTGTGGGCTAGCATAGGCTGACCTACAATATCTCCGATCGCAAAGATATGGGGTACATTGGTGCGCATTTGCGAGTCAACGCTTATAAATCCAGCTTCGTCGACATTGATACCTGCTTTATCGGCGCCAATTTTATGGCCATTTGGACGACGCCCAACAGCTACCAGCACCTTGTCATAAACCTGTGGACCCGGATCATTCTTGCCTTCAAAAGTTACTTTCAGGCCACTTTTCTGAGCCTTGATTTCAGATACCTTAGTGCTAAGTAGAATATCTTTATACTTACCCTTAAGTATCTTCATTAGAGGGCGAACCAGATCCTTATCACAGCCAGGTATCAGAGAATCCATGAATTCAACCACGGTGATTTCAGAACCCAGAGCATCATACACAGTCGCCATTTCCAGACCGATAATTCCACCGCCAATAATCAGTAGCTTTTTAGGGACTTCTTTTAATTCCAGTGCATCGGTTGAATCCATCAAACGATCATCATCATTCGGGAATACCGGGATTTGAGTGGCCTGAGAACCCGCTGAGATAATGCAGTTATCAAATGAAATGATAGTTTCGACAGCATCCTTAGTAACCTTTAACTGATGGTCATTGATAAACTCACCATAACCATTGACTACCTCAACCTTACGTTGCTTGGCTAACTGTTTTAAGCCACCAGTCAACTTGGTTACTACGCGTGACTTAAAGCCATTTATGCCCTCGAGATCAATTTTTGGCTTGCCAAAACTTACCCCGTTTTTTTCCATATGCGCAGCTTCATTGATGATTTGAGCTGTATGTAATAACGCCTTAGATGGAATACAGCCCACATTCAGGCATACTCCACCAAGAGAATCGTATCGTTCTACAAGAATGACCTGTTTGCCTAAATCAGAGGCACGAAATGCTGCGGTGTATCCACCAGGGCCTGAACCCAGAACCAGCACCTCGCAGTGCATATTAGAATCGATAAGATCTTGTTTACTCATTACAATAGTACCCTTCTGATATCCGTCATTAGTCGACTGAGATAGTTAGTAAAACGCGCACCCTGAGCACCATCGATCACTCTATGGTCATAGGATAACGCCAATGGAAGGATGAGCCCTGGTTTAAAGGTCCCATCCGATTGATAAACTGGTTGCATTTTTGATCGAGCCACACCCAGAATAGCGACTTCTGGTGCATTAACGATCGGGGTGAATTGCGTGCCACCAATACCCCCAAGACTGGAAATAGAAAAACAACCACCCTGCATATCTGCAGGAGAAATTTTACCGTCACGTGTCCGATCAGCAACCTGAGCCAGTTCAGCTGAAAGCTCATAGATGCCTTTCTTATCGACATCACGTATTACAGGCACCATTAATCCGTTCGGTGTATCGACGGCTACCCCAATATGGAAATACTTTTTAAGAATCAGGTTTTCACCAGAAGCATCAAGCGAAGCATTAAATTCAGGAAATTCCTGTAAGGCAGAAACCACGGCTTTCATAATGAATACCAGAGGAGTCAGTCTCACCCCTTTTTTCTCAGCCTCTTTCGCGAGAGATTTTCTAAAAGCCTCCAGATCAGTAATATCAGCTTCATCGAATTGCGTAACATGTGGCACAGTCACCCAGCTTCTGTGTAAATGTGCACCAGAGATTTTTTTGATGCGACTGAGTGGCTGGCTTTCGACTTCGCCAAATTTACTAAAATCTATCACAGGTGCTGCTGGAACATTCAAACCACTTCCAGTTGCTGCAGGCACTCCAGCCTGCAAGGTAGATTTAACATACTGCTGTACGTCTTCCTTGAGGACGCGCCCCTTTTCACCCGAACCATTGACCTTAGAGATATCAACACCAAGCTCACGTGCAAAGCGTCGTATTGACGGACTTGCATGAGCCATATTCCCAGGATGACTGGCTTCGTTAGTGACAGGTACTGGCGGGGGCTTTACAGGCGATACTGTAGGCGTTTCCTGCTCTGCTACTTTTTCATCTATTTCAGCGGTAACTTCTACAGCCGAAGATTTTATATCAGCTTCAGTGTCAGCAGAGCTACTGGATGATGTAGAATCTACCTCAATGACTGCTATCTCACTGCCCTGAGAAATCCTGTCCCCTACTTTCACCGCTACTGAATGGATTACACCTGCAAAGGGTGTAGGAATCTCCATAGTTGCCTTATCCGATTCCAGAGTGATTATGGAATCTTCCGCCTCGACCTTATCGCCCGTAGATATCAGTACTTCGATGATTTCAATCTCATCAAAGTCTCCAATATCCGGTAATGTTATTGTTTCTGTGTTAGCCACGCTGTGCTCCGCTTATGTCCGCTGCTAAAAAAATCAAACCGTTAGAGGATTTGGTTTTTCTGCATCAATGTTATATTTTTTAATCGCCTGCTGGACGACTTTTGTTTCCAGTTCACCTTCATCAGCTAAAGCTTTTAATGCGGCAACTGTTATGTAGTATTTATTTACTTCGAAAAATGTCCTCAAATTTGCACGTGTATCACTGCGACCAAAGCCATCAGTACCCAGTGCAACGAGACGCATCGGTACATGTTCACGAATTTGATTGGCATAGGTTCGAGTATAGTCTGTAGCGATTATCGCTGGTCCCTTACGTCCTTCCAGCATTTGTTCGACGTAGGATTTCCTGGCCTTCCTGGTAGGATGCAACTGATTCCAGCGAACCACATCGGTTGCTTCTCTGGCCAGTTCATTAATACTGGTCATACTCCAGATATCAGATTCGATATCAAAATCGTCTTTTAGTAAATCAGCTGCAGCAGTCACTTCACGTAGAATAGTGCCAGAGCCCATCAATTGAACTTTTAGACCTTTAGTCTTGCTCTCCTGCAAACAATACATTCCTTTTATAATTCCTTCCTCGACTCCTTGCGGCATTGCAGGGTGATGATAGTTTTCATTCATTGCCGTGATGTAATAAAACACATTATCCTGATTTTGATACATTCGCTTCATACCATCATGAATGATGACCGCCATTTCATAAGCATAGGTAGGATCGTAAGAAACACAGTTTGGAATTGTACCCGCAACGATTAGACTGTGACCATCCTGATGCTGAAGACCTTCACCAGCCAAAGTCGTACGACCTGCTGTACCACCGATGAGGAAACCACGTACCTGCATGTCTCCAGCAGCCCAGGCCAGATCACCAATACGCTGAAAGCCAAACATGGAGTAATAGATATAAAAAGGAATCATATTTACGCCATGAGTAAAGTACGATGATCCTGCAGCAATCCACGAAGACATTGCACCAGCCTCATTGATGCCTTCCTGTAGAATCTGGCCCTTTTTATCCTCACGGTAATACATCACCTGATCCGCATCCATAGGCTTGTACAGCTGACCGCTGTAAGAATAGATACCCAGTTGACGGAACATGCCTTCCATACCAAAGGTACGTGCCTCATCTGGTACAATGGGAACTATATTTTTTCCTATATCTTTATTTCGTGTCAAAGCAGATAGCATGCGAACGAATGCCATGGTGGTAGAAAAGTCTCGGTCACCGCTGTCTTTGAGTAAAGTTTCAAAAATACTCAAATCCGGAATTTTTAATGGTTCTGCAGTATCTTTCCTGACTGGCATATAGCCACCTAAGGCTTCGCGCCTCTCGCGCATATATTTCATCTCTTCACTGTCTTCAGGGAAGCGATAAAAAGGCACTTCTGAAATCTGGCTATCAGAAACAGGAATATTGAATCGATCGCGAAAGGCTTTAAGAGCATCCTCTCCCATCTTCTTTTGAGAGTGAGTCACATTCTGACCTTCTCCAGCTTCCCCCATGCCATACCCTTTAACGGTTTTTGCAAGAATAACGGTAGGCTGATCTTTATGTTCCATAGCCGCGGCATAAGCAGCATACACCTTATGCGGGTCATGACCGCCACGATTAAGACGCCAGATATCGGTATCTGACATGTTGGCAACCATGGCTTTTAATTCTGGATATTTACCAAAAAAATGTTCTCGAGTGTAGGCTCCTCCGTGCGCTTTATAGGCCTGATATTCACCATCAACAGCCTCTTCCATACGTTTTTTTAATAACCCATCTTTATCACGATCCAGTAATGCATCCCAGTAACCACCCCAGATCACTTTGAGCACATTCCAGCCTGCACCACGAAAATTTCCTTCCAGCTCCTGGATGATTTTGCCATTACCTCGAACCGGACCATCAAGTCGTTGCAGATTACAGTTGACTACAAAAATCAGATTGTCCAGGTTTTCACGTGCTGCCAAAGCAATAGCACCCTGTGATTCGGGTTCATCCATTTCACCATCACCCATAAAGGCCCATATTTTTCGCTCAGACGGCTCAAGAAATCCGCGATTTTCCAGATACTTCATAAATCTGGCCTGATAGATCGCCATCAGCGGACCAAGCCCCATAGATACCGTTGGAAACTGCCAGAAATCACGCATCAACCAGGGGTGAGGATAAGATGACAATCCATTCTCATTTAAAGCCTCCTGTCGGAAGCTGAGTAACTGTTCTTCGCTGAGACGACCTTCCAGAAAGGCTCTGGAATAAATACCAGGAGCAGAATGTCCCTGAAAAAATATCAGATCACCCTTACTTTTTTCATTCGGTGCTTTAAAAAAATGGTTAAACCCCACATCGTAAAGCGTGGCGGCCGATGAAAAACTGGCTATATGCCCACCCAGTTCGCTGGTCTTTCGATTCGCCTGCACTACCATAGCCGCTGCATTCCAACGGATAACCGAACGAATACGGTGCTCTATCGCCATATTGCCGGGGCTTAGTTTTTGATGTGCCACAGGAATGGTATTCAGGTAAGCGGTATTAGCGCTATAAGGTAAGTGAGCACCAGAACGGCGCGCTTTATCGATTAACTTTTCCAGTAAAAAATGAGCCCGTTCAGTGCCTTCAAATTGAAGTACCGAATCAAGTGCTTCAATCCACTCCTGCGTTTCCTGTGGATCAGAATCATGATTTTCTGTCATTCTATTCTCTCTTATTTATTTTAATATTTATTAAAGCCCCTTAAATACCTTCAGGGTTCTGGAGCCATTTACATCTAAGGTATATACATGGCCCAGGCATTAGATATTTCTATGTCCGACGGGGTCTTTTGACGTTGAGTTATACCGTGAAATTTTACAGTTACTCACTCAGGATGGCGGGCATTATACGTTATATTTAGAGTTAATCAGCTATTCATGAGATAATAAAAATATATAACCTTAGGACTATCACCTATATTTATGACGCCATTAAAAATCACTCAACCCGATGACTGGCACCTCCATCTTCGGGACAATTTATCAATGCAATCAGTCGTTAATGACACTGCCAGACAATTTGCCAGGGCGATTATCATGCCCAATCTGGTCCCACCGGTGACTAGCTGTGATCAGGCCTACGCCTATCGCGAACGTATACTGGCTGCAGTTGATGATAGGCTTAGCTTTGAGCCGCTAATGACACTTTATCTAACCGATAATACCAGCCCTGAAGAAATTCGCCTGGCCAGTGAGTCTCCCTTTATTCACGCCGCCAAGCTCTATCCTGCAGGAGCCACAACCAACTCGGATGCGGGGGTGACTGGAATCAATCGAATTCATCCGGTACTGGAAGCCATGCAGCAATATGACCTGCCATTACTGGTACATGGAGAGGCAACAGCTAACGAGATCGATATTTTTGATCGGGAAAAGGTCTTTATTGATCAAACCCTGACTCAACTGCGCAAGGACTATCCAGAGCTTCGCATCGTGTTTGAACACATCACAACATCAGATGCTGTGAATTTTGTACTAGAGCAGACACCTGCCTACACTGCAGGTACGATTACCGCTCACCACCTGCTGATTAACCGTAATGCGTTATTTAAAGGTGGTATGAATCCACACCATTACTGCCTACCAGTTGTTAAACGCGAAACTCACCGACTTGCACTGCTAAAAGCAGCCACCCAACATGCTGATCGATTCTTTTGTGGTACCGACAGCGCACCTCATGCACAGGGCGCTAAAGAATCAGCCTGTGGTTGCGCAGGCATTTATACCGCACATGCCGCTGTAGAGTTATATGCCGAAGCCTTTGAACAAACTCAGGATTTCTCACAGTTTGAAAAATTCATGAGCCTTTCGGGACCTGCTTTTTATCATTTACCCGTTAATACTCGTCAAATAACCCTTAGTAAAAAGGACTGGAACATCCCCGACTCAGTTCCTTTTGCGAATCAAACCTTAATCCCCTTTCGTGCAGGGCAAACCCTCCGCTGGAAACTGGAAGCATAATAAATGACTGAACATACCCCTATGGAAAAACGTTTCCGAGGCTTTTTGCCAGTAGTAGTCGATGTAGAAACTGGCGGGTTTAATGAGCAAACAGATGCCTTACTGCAGATTGCTGCAGTAATACTGGATATGCGTGAGGATGGCACACTCTACTGCCAGGAAACTCATACCTGCCATGTCACTCCTTTTCCTGGAGCAAACCTTGACCCCAAGTCTATGGAAGTCAATGGCATAGATCCCGATCATCCGCTACGTATGGCTATGGAAGAAAAAAATGCGCTACCCCATATTTTTAAACCCATTCGAGCCGCTCTCAAACAGCATAATTGCAAACGAGCCATTCTGGTCGGGCATAATGCCAACTTTGATCTGAAATTTATCAATATTGCGGCAGAAAGAACGGGCATTAAACGCAACCCTTTTCACCCGTTCAGCACCTTTGATACGGTCTCCCTGGCGGGACTGGCTTATGGACAAACTGTTCTTTCGCGATCTGTTCAGGCTGCCGGATTAGGCTGGGATAATAGCGAAGCACATTCAGCCATCTATGATGCTGAAAAAACAGCTGAACTATTTTGCACCATAGTGAATTCAATGCCCTTTCTACCTGCTAAAAGCTGAACACGAGTAGTGAATTCATTATTTCTTAGTAGCATTAAAATACTTTTTTAACTCTAGCGTTTTTTTTGCTGAGTAGTCTATACTCAAAAAAACTTAAAAAAGCCATCATATGTTACAAAAAGAAGATATCTCAATTATAGTCGTCGACGACCTTCAGTTCAGTTGTGAGGTCGTCAAATCAGGACTCAAAAAATCAGGCTATAAGGATATTCGTACAGCCAACTCAGCCAATAAAGCCATGCTTTTATTAAACGAGAGGCGCGCTGATGTCATACTGGCTGATTTCTGGATGCCAGAAATGAATGGACTTGAATTAACCGATCTGGTCAGACGCTGGGATGAGAAAAATAATCGCTATACCGGAATTATTCTTCTGACAGCGGAGGATACAACCTCCAGCATAGTGGTTGCCTTCGATCACGGTGTAGATGACTTTGTTTCAAAATCTGCTAACCAGTATGAACTGGCGGCTCGTGTCTACGGGGCTGGCAGAATTTCCGTCATGCATAACAATATCCACAAATTAAACAGCGACCTGACCCTTCAATATCAAAATCACAGTCACCTGCGTCTTATTGATATGGACACAGGGCTTTCAAACTATAAACAGTTTGAAAAAGTCCTTGAGTCTATGATTATCCACTGCGAAACACGAGGAGGTGGCATAGCATTAGGGTTGATCAGAGTGGATGTGAATGAAGATAACGAACCAGATAACGAACACCCGACCAGGCTACGCCCAGGTACCTTAAGAACCATTTCAAATGCACTGCAACTGGTACTCAGACCTATGGATGAAATAGCTCGTATTGACAGCAATACCTTTGCCATAGCCCTGATATACGCCGATCATAATTTGTTCAACACCGATATGTTCAAACGCAGTACTACCAGTATACTTAAACACTCGCATATGCTTACTGATCAGGGCAAGAAGCTTAAGCTATCTATGGCCTGCTGGAATACCAATCAGTTTGACCCTCTACCGAGCGTCCCTTACGTGCTTGAACAGACTGAATCTCTATTCTTACCATTAGAGCTGGAATCAGAAGATTAGGGCCTGTTCGCAGTAATAAAAAAGCCCCATTCAGGGGCATTTTTATATGTGTGATAGATAAAAGCCTAATTGGCTTTTTTTGCAATAGCTTCCTTGACTACTTTCTCCAGCTCACCGGACTCTTTCATTTCCAGTGTAATATCACATCCACCAATCAATTCACCATCCACATACACCTGTGGAAATGTAGGCCAATCGGCATAGCGTGGCAAATTCTGGAAAATTTCAGGGTCCGTCAGAACGTTCACATAAGCGAATTCAACGCCCAGTGAGACCAGAGCTTCGGCAGTACGACTGGAAAATCCACACTGCGGTAACTGTGGCGTGCCTTTCATATAAATGACTACCGGATTTGATTCTACCTGTTCTTTAATGCGTTCTAAAACGTCCATCGTGTTACCTCAAAAATAACTTACTAAATTAGTCGGGTATTATATGCGGTATTTAAAATAAAAATAAAGCCCTAATCGTAAAGTTCTTTCAGATTAGTGCGAAAGGTGTGTTTGCAACCAGTACTCCAGCAATGCGCAATGCCATAATTTACTTCCATTTAAGCGAGTAAAGTGTGATTCAGGTTCTGCCAGAAGCTTATCAATATACTGCCTGGAAAAGATCCCACGTTCACGGCTTTGCTGTGAATTTAAAATATCAGCCATAAACTCATAAAAGTCGCCGCGCACGTATTTTAGCGCGGGCATAGGGAAATAACCTTTAGGACGGTCAATAACGCTATCTGGCAGAATGCCTCGAGAAATCTCTTTCAGTATACCTTTCCCCTGATGTAATAGTTTCAGCTCAGGTGGGCATTGCGCCGCCAGTTCAACAAGGTGATGATCCAGAAATGGCACCCTGGCTTCCAGCCCCCAGGCCATCGTCATGTTATCTACACGTTTAACAGGATCATCTACGATCAAGGTCGTCACATCAAAACGTAACACGGCATCCATAAAGGTATCCGCGTGTTCACTATTGAGTTCTGCACTAACCAGTTCAGAGGTAACATCCGGGGTATGATAGGCAGGATTAACCGTTTCCAGATATTCTTCATGATCCCTGTCAAAGTACCAGGGTGCAAAACGCTGCAACGGAGTGCCCGCCTGTGCCAGCATACGTGAATACCAGAAATAACCTGCAAACACTTCATCCGCACCCTGCCCACTTTGTACCACCTTAACCGATTTAGCAACCTGTTCCGATAATAGATAAAACGCGACGGCATCCTGCCCAAACATAGGTTCCGACATGTTAGCAACAGCTTCTGGCAGTCGATTAAGTACCTGTTCATTGGGAATGAGGAATTTATGATGATCGGTTTGATACATTGCCGCCACTGGATCGGAGTATTCAAACTCACTACCCTTTTCTTCCGGCTGGTCTTCAAATCCAATACTGAAGGTTTTGATATCACGCACACCGGCCTGGTCCAGCAGGGCAACCAGTAAACTTGAATCCAGGCCTCCTGATAGCAATACTCCTACTGGTACATCGGCAATAGTCAGACGCTTTCTAACCGACTTTAACAATGCAAGATGCACCTGCTCGCGCCATTCCCGGTCGCTCAGGGCATGTTCAGGACGTACAGCCGATAATTCCCAATAACGTTTTAGGGATAACTGCCCCTTTGTATTCAGATTCATGAAATGAGCTGGAGGACATTTTCTTGCGCCATTAAAGAGGGTGCGCGGCGCGGGAACAACCGCATGCAGGGTATACAGGTGATGCAGAGCAACAGCATCAACTCCCGTATCACACATACCGGTTTCCAACAGGGCCTGGATATTCGAGGCAAAAAAGAAATGTGTATCGGTTTTCAGGTAATACAGAGGTTTGATGCCCATCCGATCACGCGCCAGGAATAACTGCTGTGTTACCCGGTTCCATATCGCAAATGCAAACATACCATGCAGTTTTTCGACACAGGCTTCTCCCCAGTGCGCAAAGGCATTGACGATGACTTCGGTATCACTATGAGAATTGAATCGATACCCTTTGACAATCAATTCATCGCGTAATTCAGGGTAGTTATAAATGGTGCCATTAAAAACAATGGTCAGATCGCCCTGTACACTGGTCATGGGCTGATGTCCATTGGCTGACAAATCGATGATAGACAGACGTCTGTGTCCGAGGACAACAGGTCCGTCATAGAACTCACCTCTATCATCAGGCCCGCGCCGTGCGACCTGTTTCGACATCCTTTCAACAATATCTCTGTCGATGACCTGATCAGTAAAGCTCAATCCACCAAAAATCCCGCACATAACGCCTCAATGTATGATTCAAAAAAACTATTATCCTTAATCGGAAAGAAAAAGCGCAGCTTTTTACGCAAAAAATTCTACCTGAACAAATCCAGAAAGTTTAGGTAACACGCCTTGATATAGAGAACAATAACACTATATAGTTTACGCTAATCATCAAATTGTTATGTGATATAAACAAATTGATTCTAAATTATGGCCGAGCGCTGATATCTGAACCTTAAAACAGATAGAAGTAACAAAGGCTAATAAGCATTAAAAATTTAAACCCAACATTCATCTTAACCAAGAAAGAGAGACAAACATGGCTTTTACACTACCAGAACTACCCTTCGCCAAGGATGCATTGGCCCCTCATATTTCCGCTGAAACCCTGGACTATCATTACGGCAAACATCACAACGCCTATGTTGTAAACCTGAATGGTTTGATCGAAGGTACTGAATTTGCTGATATGTCACTTGAGGACATTATCCAGAAATCCAGCGGCCCGGTTTTTAATAACGCTGCCCAGGTCTGGAACCACACGTTTTACTGGAATTGTCTGAGCCCTAATGGTGGTGGTGAACCTTCTGGTGCACTGGCTGACGCAATTAATTCAAAATTTGGTTCTTTTGAAGAATTCAAAAAAACCTTCAGTGCTGATTGCGTAGGTAATTTCGGTTCTGGATGGACCTGGCTGGTCAAAAACAGTGCAGGCGAACTGGAAATCGTAAAGACATCTAATGCAGGCTGCCCCTTAACCGACGGCGTAACGCCTTTAATGACCTGTGATGTATGGGAACATGCCTACTATATCGATTACCGTAACGCTCGCCCTGATTACGTAGCGGCTTTCTGGAATCTGGTTAACTGGGATTTCGTAGCAAGCAATCTGTAAAACGGGATCTATTATTACTTTACGGGCCTGTTCACCAGGCCCGTAAAGTTCCCCGTAAGTTTCAGTGAAACTTGCTTTGCCTTTAAAACTAACTGTTTTGAAGTACTCCCCAGCAATTTTCACAAAACTCTTGTATTCATTTGAAAAATAAGTATTGTTGATCGCTTTTTTGCGGAAAAGATGATGGACAATCACTTGATGTCTACTTATAAGCCACTACCAGTTACCTTTGAAAAAGGCGACGGTATATTCCTGTACGATGACCAGGACAGGCAATATCTGGATGCGCTCTGCGGCATTTCAGTAACCAGCCTGGGCCATAATCACCCTGCAGTGACTGAAGCCATTACACGACAGGCTGCAAAACTACTGCATACATCCAATCTTTACCACATCAAAAATCAGAAAAAACTGGCCGATCTGTTATGCGAAGCCTCGGGTATGGATCAGGTATTTTTTGGCAACTCTGGTGCAGAAGCCAATGAAGCAGCGATTAAATTAGCACGCTTATATGGCCACAAAAACGACATCCAGAAGCCTGAAATTGTCGTCATGGAAGGAAGCTTTCACGGGCGCACCATGGCAACATTATCGGCCACGGGAAACCGTAAGGTTCAGGCTGGATTCGAACCGCTGGTGTCTGGCTTCGTTCGCGCGCCTTACAACGATATCGAAGCACTTAAAATCATTGCACAAAATAATCGCAATGTCGTTGCTGTACTGGTTGAACCTGTACAGGGTGAAGGTGGCATCATTGTGCCTGATAGCGGTTATCTGAAATCAATTCGCGCCATCTGTGATGAAAACAACTGGCTTATGATGCTGGATGAGATTCAGACAGGTATGGCCAGAAGCGGAAAAATGTTTGCCTTTCAACACGAAGGTATTACGCCCGATGTAATGACCCTGGCTAAAGCGCTGGGGAACGGTGTTCCTATCGGTGCCTGCCTGGCTCACGGTAAG
The DNA here is from genome assembly GCA_050306135.1 of Gammaproteobacteria bacterium. Classification (GTDB taxonomy): domain Bacteria; phylum Pseudomonadota; class Gammaproteobacteria; genus JACNJF01. The sequence goes on along the minus strand of JBNLGQ010000044.1, from coordinate 5,939 downwards.
GCGAGTAGCGTTTTCCAGCCCGGCAATCATGGCTCAACCTTTGGTGGAAACCCTTTTGCCTGCGAAGTTGGCTATACAGTCCTGCAAACCATGATGCAGCAAAACATTGCTGAAAATGCACGATTACGGGGCGAACAGCTTATCAGTTATCTAAAGGAAAAACTCGCTGACCAGACTGCAATTAAAGAGATCAGAAACCTCGGTCTTCTGGTAGGCATTACACTGGACAGAGACTGTGGCGAGCTTGCAAAAGTCGCCCTGGATAACCAGCTATTGATCAATATCACTGATGGAAATGTCATTCGCATGCTACCTCCACTGATCATTAATGAAGCACAGATTACTGAGCTTGCCGATCGTCTGATCCTTTCCATTAGTCAATTTATCAGTCAGTAAGTTATGCAAACACGTCACTTTCTTAGCCTGTTGGATTTATCGGGTGATGAGCTCAGATCATTGATCTCACATGCAATACAGGTGAAAAACAACCTGAAACAGGGCATCTCTCACACGCCACTCACAGGCAAGGTCATGGCTATGATCTTTGAGAAATCTTCAACCCGTACACGAGTATCATTTGAAACCGGAATGAGCCAGCTGGGTGGACATGCATTATTCCTGACGCCCAGAGATATTCAGCTGGGACGTGGCGAACCTATCGAAGATAGCGCCAGAGTGATTTCCAGCATGGTTGATTGCATTATGATTCGAACATTCGGACATGATCGACTGGAAACCTTTGCAGGTGCGTCCAGCTCTCCTGTCATTAACGGACTTACCGATACATTACACCCCTGTCAGCTTCTGGCTGACATGCAAACCTGGTTTGAATGCCGTGGTGATATCAAGGGTGCTACCGTCGCGTGGATTGGCGATGGCAATAATATGTGCCACTCGTATATCAATGCCGCACGTCAGTTTGATTTTCAGTTACAGGTAGGCTGCCCGGAGAATTATCAGCCTGACTCAGATATAGTAGATGCTGCGGGTGACAGAGTTAAGGTTTTCCTCAGTGCTGAAGAAGCAGCAAAAGATGCCGATCTTATCGTAACGGATGTATGGGCCAGTATGGGGCAGGAAGAAGAACAGGAAGACCGCGTGAATGAATTCGCTGATTTTCAGGTGAATATTGACATCATGCAAAAGGCTCATAAAGAAGCCCTGTTTATGCATTGCCTGCCCGCACATCGCGGAGAAGAGGTGAGTGCAGAGGTTATTGATGGAGAACAGAGTGTTGTATGGCAGGAAGCAGAAAATCGTCTACATGCCCAGAAGGCATTGCTGGAATTATTGATGGTTGGTCATTTCTAGCCGCATAAACAATTAACCGTTTATGCCAGGGCTCTTCAACTTTCTATAGTTTCAATTCGATTTCGGCCTTTTTTCTTGGCCTGATGCAAGGCCTCTTCAGCTCGCGCTATCATATCTCTGGCAGATATATTTTCATTCATCGGTACACAGCAGAGCCCTATCGAAATAGTAACCAAAGGACTAATTAACGATTTTTCGTGTTGAATCTTTTGCTCATTTAATTTTCTGCGCACATTCTCCATTACCATTTTTGCGCCTTCGCAAGATACACCGGGCATTAAAACACCAAACTCAGCACCATTTAGACGGGCAACCAGTTCATTCGATTTAATCACCTCACCCATTAATAAATGGGCGATACTGGTTATCGTCCGGTTGCCCATATCGTGACCGTAATGCAGGTTATATTCATAATAATGATCGATATTCACCATCGCGATAGAGAGCGGCAACTTGTTATCTATATGTTTACGACGCTGGGTTTCTAGCCCGACACGAAAAGCTCGGAAATTGGATGCCCCGGTTAGCTCATCGGTTGTTGACAGGTGGTCCAGTTCCTTATTGGAGTGAGCCACTGCATTCAAAAGGCGCTGTAGATCATTCACCAGGATTTCATTATCAAATCTTAGGTGCATGGTTTCAGCTATCATGGTTTGCATACTGCGTACACCCAGAAAATAAGCAGCAATCATAAACAGGTACATACAACCCAGAACGATACCATCCGGAGTGCCTACCCAGAATAAATACAACGTGACAGGCAGGATCATCAACAGTAGATAACTACCATACACCAGCATAGAAGTAGACAGATAGGCAATTGCACCTGCGCCAAGCCCGAGTAAAAAAGCGTGGAATATAAACTGCAAATTGTCACTGATATAGGGCATCACCAGCAAAGCCCCCACGCCCTGCCAAAGCCCGACCAGGTAAACCCCGAGAACGAAGCTTTTTTTCCAATAACGGTGGTTTAGATAATCTGTGTTTTTAGTTCGGTCAAAAGATAGCTTCAAGCGGTATCTCAACGCCTGAATAATTAACAGGCCTGCAACCCAGGCAAACACCCAGTTTTCCCGATCCTGCAGCTGTAACTCATATGAAGCCAGTAGCATGGCGACAACCGCAACCACCAGGGTAAATACCATGCCTACATTGAATCGGTTGTATAGAAACTTAACCAACTCGTGCTGTAACAGGTGGTAGGTGCTGATATTGAATTTTTGTTCCTGATTATGATTCATCATTCCATTCAAAATATTGATGTGAACATAAAAGCATTGTAGTCCAATAGATAATTAGAAAACCACAGGAAACTGAATACTTTTAAAAAATTGTCTGGTACATTCAGCAATAATTACAGAGATGATCATTTTTTCCTGAAAAGTTTCAACTATGACAACCACCGACTACATTCTATGGTTCAGAAGTGCTGCACCTTATATTAATGCCTTTAGAAAGAAAACTTTCGTCATCGTATTATCAGGAGAAATCGTTAAATCTGATCTGTTTGACACCCTTATTCACGATATTGCTTTATGCCACCACCTAGGTATCAAGCTGGTATTGGTACATGGCAGCCGCTTTCAAATTGATCACTTACTCAATCAGCATCAGATAGAACAAAAGCTGCACAACAATATCCGCATCAGCGAAATAAAAAACATGCCGTTGATTTTACAGGCTATCGACCAGGTTAAAAATACTATCCTGGCCAGGCTGTCTATGGGACTCCCCAACACCCCAATGTCGGGATCGGATATATCCATCGTAAGTGGGAATTTTATAACTGGTATGCCGCTCGGCATTATTGATGGCATTGACATGCAACACAGTGGCAAGGTGCGCTCTGTTGATACTCAGTCCATAACTCAGCTGCTGGATCAACACATCGTCTTATTATCAAACGTAGGTTACTCTAAAAGTGGGGAAATCTTTAATCTGCAGGCTGAAGAGCTGGGTGAAAAAGTAGCAACAGCGCTGGGCGCTGAAAAACTGATTTACTTTAATCAAGATTACATCACTAACCCGGTATCCGATCAGTTTTCAACAGATGAATGTACCTCGTTTATACAGAATGAAACCACCTCGGAGCCCCTGAAGGCATTACTGAATCATGCCGTCAGCGCAGTCACACACTCTGTAAACCGAGTACATATCATCGATGAAAATCTGGACGGAGGCCTGTTACAGGAGCTGTTTACTCGGGATGGCGCAGGCATGATGATCACCAACCTGTTTTACGAAGGGCTGCGTAAGGCCAGTATTGAAGACATTGGTGGCATACTGGAATTGATACAACCTTTAGAACAGGCCGGCGCTTTGATTAAACGCTCGCGAGAACAGCTGGAACTGGAAATTGACGCCTTTCAGGTGATAGAAAGGGATGGAATGATTATCGCCTGTATCGCCTGCATTCCTGATCTTGAAAACAAAATAGCTGAGGTCGCCTGTGTTGCTGTACACCCGGATTACCGTAAATTTGGTTTTGGCGATCAGCTATTGACTGCAGTCGAACTTGAAGCTCGTAAACTCAAATTAAATCATTTATATATACTGACAACACGTACAATGCACTGGTTTCTAGAAAAAGGGTTTGTAGAAAATACGCTGCAATTCCTGCCTGACTACAAGGCCAGAAGCTATAACCAGCAAAGGAATTCCCGCATCATGACCAAGGCAATAGGTTAACCAGATTATGGCTTACGATCTCAGAAATTATCTTGTCATTGGTATTTCTTCTCGCGCCCTTTTTGATCTGACCGTGGAGAATGAAATCTACGAAACTCAGGGTCTGGAAGCTTATTGTAAATACCAGCTCGAACACGAAAATGACATCCTCAAACCAGGGACCGGTTTCGCGCTGATTGAAGCCATGCTCAAGATCAATCAGATTGATGCTGCCAAACGTCGCACCGAAGTGGTGATTGTCTCTCGTAACTCAGCCGATACCAGTTTGCGTATCTCAAACTCTATTGACCACTACAGCCTGGACATCACTCGGGCGGCTTTCACCGGTGGTGAGCCAGTGGCGAAATACCTGAATGCCTTTGATGTGGATTTATTCCTGTCTGCCACTGAAGAAGATGTTCAGGCAGCCGTCGAATCCAGTGTTGCTTCCGGTTTGATCTACGATGCACCATCAAAGAATGCCACTAAACCGCTGGAACAAATCCGCATTGCTTTCGATGGTGACGCAGTATTGTTTTCAGAAGAATCAGAAGTTATCTATCAAGAACAGGGGCTGGAAGCCTTTATCGCTCACGAAAAGCTCAATGCAACACGCCCATTACCCGAAGGACCATTCGCCAAACTACTGAAAACACTATCGTTTCTGCAATTCGAACTGGATGGAACCTTTGAAGGTCCACCACCCATACGCACAGCACTGGTCACCGCACGTAACAGTCCGGCACACGAACGAGTCATCCGCACGCTACGAGCGTGGAATGTCAGAATAGATGAAACATTTTTCCTTGGAGGGATTCCCAAGGATCGAGTGCTAGCCTCATTTTTGCCGCATATCTTTTTTGATGATCAACATCGTCATTGCGACGGTGCTTCCAGGGTGGTACCCACAGCGCGGGTACCCTACCCAAAAAAAGGCGTTAAAAAAGCAGAATCGTAACGATCAATCGTCGCGGTGCTGTTTTTCCAGCCTTTCGTGCTTTTCCTGTGCTTCGATAGTTAACGTAGCAATAGGTCTAGCTTCAAGACGGGATAAACCAATTTCATCTCCGGTGTCAACACAATAGCCATAAGAGCCATCTGAGATGCGAGACATAGCTGAATCGATCTTGTTAACCAGCTTACGATAGCGATCACGAGTACGTAATTCTAATGCAGCATCAGTTTCGAGGCTTGCACGGTCATTGATATCAGGTTCCTGCCAGTTCTCCTCTTTCAGATGAGAAATGGTATTTTCAGATTCCTGAAGTAATTCGGCTCGCCATTTAAGTAACTTTTGACGAAAGTATTCTAGTTGCTGTGGAGACATGTATTCTTCATCAGCAGAAGGCTTATAGCCTTCCGGCAGTTCAATAGTCATCCAGAGTCCTCCTGTGAACCCAAGGTGGGGAAAAACGGCAGGAAGTATAGGCAGGTTTGATCTTAACGGCAAGCTGATGATGAATTTAATTCATTCACCATCAGGCCTGTCGCACGATCACTGTCTATTTCTGCCGCGTGGGATCAGCCTAGCAGCTTGGCCATGGCTTCGCCGATGCGCGATGGGGAGTTAACCGTCGTCACACCTGCAGCCTGTAGTGCAGCAAATTTTTCGTCTGCTGTACCCTTACCTCCAGCAATGATGGCACCAGCATGGCCCATACGTTTGCCTTTGGGCGCGGTAACACCAGCAATATAGGACACTACCGGCTTGGAGAAGTGTTTGCTGATATACTCAGCAGCCTGTTCCTCCGCGTTTCCACCAATCTCACCCACCATAACCACACCTTCGGTTTCTGGATCCTGTTCGAAAAGCGCCAGGCAATCGATGAAATTCATACCCTGTATGGGGTCTCCACCGATACCGATACAGGTGGTCTGCCCCAGCCCATTTTGAGTGGTTTGATGCACAGCTTCGTAGGTGAGCGTACCAGAACGAGAAATAATACCAACGCGACCCTTTT
>JBNLGQ010000043.1:0-50581 GCA_050306135.1 Gammaproteobacteria bacterium | reverse complement strand
GAAAGGAACCATGGTTTCGTAATCTTCGGTGAAATCACCCGTTATCATTAGTATTTTCTTGGTCATTAGAATTCCTCCTCGGTTATGAGCCTTAACCATATCAGCAGCCTGTGGCGAGGTGGTATTAAGTCAATACTACAGGCAGCAACACCATAAACCGTTTAGCTATATCAGCGTTGGGTCATCGGTTCGATGCGCTGGGCCTGAAAGCTGTCTGCCAGGCGGGTCAGCTGTATGTCCGACACCACACCACCGCTGGCAAAAGGATCACCTTCGGCAAAGGCCATAGCTTTCGCCTGGCTGTCGGCCTCCAGAATCCCGAAGTTACCGAGCACAGCACCGTTATCCATCTGCATTGCACTGCCGACGAGGACACGAGCCAGGCCATTGCCACCGGAAGCCACCCAGGCGCGGTGTGCCGAGCGCAGCATGTCACGCCTGCTATCCATGTCGGGATGATGTATACATTGCATCAGAAAAAACATCAGAAACCCTCGCTCTCAAGGCCGTAATGGTCGATACAGGTTGATTCGCAGGCCCTGCAAGTAGCATGGAATTTGATCGGGTGCATCAGTGACTCCTCTCAGTCAGGAACGGGACCAGTTCAGCAGCAGTGGCTTCAGGCCGCTCAATGGGGGCAAAGTGACCCGCGTCCTCGATCACGACCAGCCGCGCATCTGGCAACAGACCCAGCATATCCTGGTGCTGAGAGAGTGGGCTCCATGCATCCTGCCGACCGACCATCAGCAACACTGGGCATGTAATGTTAGCCAAATAGGCCGCAGCGTCAGGCCGGTTTATAAGGGCATTTATCTGCCGTGCGTGAATGTCAGCTGTCTGGCGCAGAACCATGGCGTTCAGCGCATTCATCAGCTCAGCATCCTGATGGCGATCCGGGTGCACCATGCCGGGTAACCACCGATCTGACAGCGCCTGCATGCCATTGGCATAGGCAAATTCTACGATGTCGTCCCGTTTGGCGCGTTCTCCATCTTTCAGCGGATGGATGCCAGTATCCAGCAAAGCCAGGCGCTCGATGCGCTCAGGCGCAAGGCGCGCCATCTCCAGCGCAACTCGTGCCCCCATGGAATGCCCCGCGACCCGCAAATTACCATCGGACAGGGCAAGACAATCGCGAGCCATGTCGGTTAAGTCGTTCTGAGTGGTTAGATCGGCAATAAAAGTTTGTTCGCCAAGCTGATCTACAATCGGGTCCCACACGATCCGATCACAGATCAGGCCAGGTATCAAGATGGTTGCATGATCGGTCAAGCTCAACTCCTCCCCATGTTATGAATACGGATCACAGCATCACTATCCGAGAACAGTGTTTCAACCGTTTCAGGGCGATGGCGCAACACAGCGCGCTGGTTTACCGACCCCTTGTCTGTCACCTCGCCCGCATCGAAGGATAGTGGCGAGTCCAGCACCAGTGCACGCATAATCCGACTGGCAGATCCTGTGGCCTTTGCCGCGTGGGTTTGCAACATGTCGCTTAAACGGCTGGTTAGCGTCGGGTGTGTGTACAGCGTAGCATCGTCCATGTCTGCCCCACCTTCCACCAGAGCCTCGATTGCAGGGCGGAAAGGAACCAGCAGCGCGCCGAGTTCTGCTCGATTCTCACCCGCGATCACGGCTTCGCGAATAAGACCACCCAGGGCATCGATCAATGCCGTACGCAATGCACCGACCGCCACCCAGGTGCCGGTACGCAGCTTGAAGTTCTCTGCAGTGCGTCCGTCGAACACGAAACCACGCGCAGCATCGCCCGGTACCGCGAACCGCATCGCGTCGCCCATGCGATAAAATCCTTCTTCATCGAAAGCCTGCGCGCTGAGTTTGGGGTCACGCCAATAACCGGGGGTTACGTTGGGCCCCTTGAAGCGCACTTCCATCTTATCGCCGTCTGGGACGAGTTTCATAGTGACTCCCGGTGCGGGAACGCCACAGTTGCCCGGAGCATTCTGTGCTTCGGTGCAAAAGATCGCAAATGGTGCCGTTTCCGTTGAACCCAGGCCCGTCGCCAGTAGCACACGCTGACCAATGGCATCGACGGACAGGGCCTGCAACCTATCCCAGGTGTTGATTGCCATACCCGCACCTGCGTACATAATGATCTTGACCTTGCTAAAGAAGGTATCGCGCAGGCCCTCATCTTGCTCCATTTCGGTAACCAGACGCTCGTAACCAGCGGGGACATTGAAATACCAGGTTGGAGAAATCTCATGCAGATTACGGATGGTTTCCTGCATGCCGTCAGGTGTAGGCCTGCCTGCGTCGATATAGTAAGTACCGCCATTGTAAAGTGCCATATTGAAGACCTTGCTGCCGGATGCAACGTGGTTCCACGGTGCCCAATCCACCAGCACCGGTGGTTCATCCCTCATGTAGGTGAAGCAGTTCTGTACCATCTGCTGGTTCGAACACAGCATGCGTTGCGTCTGGATGACTGCCTTTGGGGATCCTGTGGTGCCAGAGGTGAAGAGGAATTTTGCCACCGTATCAGGACCGGTCGACAGACGTGCATCTTCAGCCTGGTCCGAAGGGGTGGTGGCGATTACGTCCGCCCAGTATAGAACCTGTCTGTCTGGTAGCGATCCGCTCACGGCGATTACCGGGATATCAGTGCTGAACACGCTGGCGATCGCCTCGGCGAAGGCGTTAGCGTCCTGCACGAAGATCGCACCTGGTGTGATTTGAGCATCAATTCCGCTTAGCTTTTCAAAGTCACTACTAAGCAATGCGTAGGCCGGAGCAACAGCAGCCGAGGGTATACCCACATATTGCGCCGACAGGGCCGCAATTGCGTGTTCCAAACTATTACCCGATAGAATCAACAATGGACGATCGACCGACAGTCCATGATCCAGCAGCGCTGTCCCAACACGAGACATAAGATCAGCCAGTTCGCCATAATTAACCCTGATCCAGTCACCCATTGCATCACGTTCCGCCATCCAGGTCTGCTCTGGTCGCACATTCGCCCAGTGCAGGATACGGTCAGATAGCCTGTCGGGGTAGTCCTCAAGCTCATCTTCACGCCAGATCAGCAAGGTGCCGTCAGGGCGTGCCTCACTCATCACTCTGGGTTGCCATAACGCTACATCTCGCATGGGTGCATTTATTATTTCTGTCATATTCCTTCCTACGCTTTTGTTATGATTGTGTACTGAAAAATAGTTTACAAGGAAACTATTTAACCGTAAACTATTTTCAAATTTATAGAAGGATAGATATCATGAGCAGCAGCAATAAAACCGAACAGGTAACCTATGAAATGCGTGGAGACGTTGCCCTTGTAGGGCTGAATCGCCCCGAGAAACGCAACGCAATCAGTGATCGCTTTGTGCGTGAGATCGAAGTTAATATACGCCGCGCCCGCGACGAAGCCAGCGCCGCAGTACTGTTCGGTCACGGCGACCATTTCTGCGCGGGTCTGGACCTGGCCGAACACGTCAAGAAAACGCCGATGCAGGGCGTCGAAGGCAGTCGCAAATGGCATGATGTGTTCTCTCAGATCGAATTCGGTCCGATCCCATGGGTTGCAGCGCTGCATGGTGCTGTGGTCGGCGGCGGTCTGGAACTGGCAGCTTCTGTACAGGTGCGTGTGGCTGATGAGACGACTTTTTTCGCCCTGCCTGAAGGCCAACGCGGCATTTTCGTCGGTGGTGGCGGGTCGGTGCGAATTGCGCGACTAACCGGAGTAGCGCGCATGACGGACATGATGCTAATGGGCAGATCGGTAGACGCCGCAACTGCCGAACGCTGGAATATAGTGCAATACGTTGTGCCAAAGGGTGAAGCACTGGAGAGCGCAATCAAACTGGCCGAAAGAGCAGCAACAAACTCAACCTTCTCGAATTACGCAGTAATTAACGCTCTGCCTCGCATCAACCAGATGGGTGCCGACGATGGACTGTTTGTGGAAAGCTTTGTCTCTTCTTTTTCTGCCACCACACCAGAGGCAGAGGCGCGATTGAACGATTTCGTTCAGCGTGGCGCAGGCAAGGTTAAAGCACCGGGGCAATAGTGATGAATAAGCGGGATGAAAATTCAATCCTGAGCGATGATCAGGCCATCACCATTGGTAAGCTTGCAGATTCGCTCGGATTCCTGATGCGTATTGCACAGGTACGCGTCTACGACAGGTTTTTCGAGCACTTTGCCAACACCGACCTGAGGCCGGGAGAATTCTCTATCCTCTGGATAATCCATTTGAACCCGGGCATCCGACAGGGGCGTCTGGCACAAACCCTGAACATTAAACCCGCCCATATGACCAAAACCATCCGTCGCCTTGAACAGGCAAACATGGTTACACGCCAGATACCCGATCTGGACCGCCGCTCTGTACACCTGCATCTAACGAGCGCAGGAGATACATTTATTGAGGACAATCAGGCCCATTTCTTTGGCGAAAATGCCAACCACGACAGCGAGCTCACCCCTAAGGAAACCCAGCAACTGGCAAAGCTGCTGAAGAAATACTGCGGTTTCACGCAAAACTAGACCAGAGCCTGTACGGTATTACTGCAGTTGCCTGCACTGCCAGATTTATCGATACAGGTTCAGGCTGCACTCGGGCGCATAGTTGTCGATACCAATGAAACTCGACCTGCTCTCCTACGAAATCAAAAACCTTTATGTGACTTATAATTTTCTCCTCATATGGTCGTATGACTGACTATTTGTTTAATAGAGATCACTTCGATGCTAACCCTGAGCTGTTAATTATCAAACTCAGCATATACACCTGTGGAATTAAACTATAATTTTCAACTATGAACTTTTTAAATGATGAAAAACTGAACCTGCTCAACGACTTTACTATTAAGCATGCTGTGTGAACTTGAAACTAAAATTTGGGAGTTGTTAAAACTTCAGTTTGATGGCATTAGTGAATACGAGTTATTAAGACAGCTACAAAACGAACTTGAAGATGATTTTGGTCCTGACTTATTTCGTGATGAACTGAAAATGTACAGGGCGCACTTTTTATTATTCCACGCCCTGTATCGCCTTTCAGATTATCTTTCAGAAAAGCAGTTAGCGACACTGGACATCCATGTGCTGAAGATCAAAATACTGCCATATGAAACATACAGTTCAAACTCATTATCGCTTCCAGATCCGTTACGAGAACATTACCTCAACCTGGATAATCTGAAAGGTACAACTTTAGATGATGTTCAGACTCTACTTGGACAGTTCTGGACCAGCTATTATGCCAACCAGAAAAAACCTCTGGCACTAAAGGTATTGGGTCTGGAATTAAGTGCTACAAAATCGGAAATAGAACTGCGTTACCGAACACTTGCAATGCAGCATCACCCTGATCGAGGAGGTGACAAACAGGACTTTCTACAGCTACAGCAAGCAATATCTACGCTACGCCAATGTAATTTTTAACCTTCCTTGAATAACAGGCCTGATATTAAGAAAGCTAGAACCTGTTAACAGGCTCTGGTGTAAAAATTTTTATTCGTAAAATATCTAACAAACATGATTAACTCAAATTAATCAGAGGTTCCCTAACATTAAATATCTTACACATCTGTAAAACTGATTTCAGTTTCATTTAAGCTAAAACTGTTAAGTTGAGACAATCGACGATAGCTAGTTTTTAAAGAGACTCCCCTGAACAATGACCACCACTACCCTGGCCTTGATTATTTTTGCTGTGATACTGCTACAGCTTGTAATAATCATTTTGATTGGCATCTATCGTTCAAGGCGCAATCTGATAAATAACGCTGCACAAAAGAAAGAACCCCATACTCCTGCATACACCGAAGCTGAAAATAACCCCGAAATTTTACCAGGCGATTCTGATGGCAGTTGGAAAGATTACAGAGAATTTACCGTTAAAAGTCGAGAGTTTGAGGACATAGACAAAGGCATCTGCTCCTACTATCTGGTTCCTGTAGATGGAAAACCATTACCCGGCTTCATCCCTGGTCAATTTTTAACCTTCAAACTGCAAATTAATGATCCCGCTACCAACGAAACAAAATCGATTGTGCGTTGCTATTCACTTTCCGATGCCCCTAAACCCGACTACTATCGAGTTTCAATCAAACGTGTAAAGGCAGCAGTCGGACAGCCACAAACCCCTGATGGTATAGCATCCAGCTTTTTTCATGATCATATCCATCAGGGGAGTCGAGTACTAGTTAAACCTCCATCCGGGCATTTCCATCTTATTCAGGAATCAACACTACCCATAGTATTAATTGGTGGTGGCATAGGTATTACCCCCATGCTGAGTATCCTGAATACCTTGTTGCAACAATCTAGTGCTAGAGAGATATGGCTTTACTACGGGGTACAAAACAGTGACAGCCATATCATGAAGCAACACTTTTCAGCTTTAGCAGAAAGACATGACAATTTTCATCTGAACGTCTGTTACAGCAAGCCGAAACAAACCGATCAGCCTGGCATCGATTATCAGCATCATAGTCGAGTCGATATTCCATTATTACGCAATACGCTTAAATTGATGCGTTATCAATTTTTTATCTGTGGACCTGGCCCGATGATGCAGAGCCTGGTGACAGGACTGGAGGACTGGGGCGTACAAAGTGAGGATATTTACTATGAAGCTTTTGGCCCTTCTACGATTAAATCAAAACAAAAGACTCCGGCGCAAAAAGATGAAAACATATCCAGCACTATTACCTTCAACAAATCAGGTAAATGCCTGAACTGGGACGCTTCATTTGATTCTTTACTGGAGTTAGCCGAAGACAATGGCATTGAAGTAGAATCTGGCTGCCGCAGTGGGAGTTGTGGAAGTTGCCAGACAGCCGTGCAATCTGGCGAACTGGACCTTAACCAGCAGCCTGATTTTGATATCAGCCCAGGTCACTGCCTGATGTGTATATCAAAACCAAAAGGCGACCTTACATTAGATGCATAAAAAGTTATGGAACGATCACTAGTACGTAAAGAAATTATCCCTTTCCTGATGATGTTTGGCTCACTCATACTGGCCACCATCATCACCGATGCTTTACTGCACTTATTTGACATGACCTGGGTTGGTCGATGGCTTGGCATTCCGGGCACACTGTTGATTTTACTTTCGTTCTTTTACTCCCTGCGCAAACGTAAAAAGATCAACTTTGGAAAACCCAAAACCCTGCTCTTCCTGCATGAGACACTGACCTGGATGGGATCTTTATTTATTCTGGTACATGCAGGTATTCATGTATATGACATCCTGCCCTGGCTAGCCATTCTCGCAATGTTGATCAATGTGATCAGTGGTCTCACCGGAAAATATCTACTGGATAGATCACGCCGACATATCGCAGGCAAAAAACAACTGTATATTGATCAAGGGTTATCTGATGATGAAATCGAAAAGCATTTATTCTGGGACGCAAGCACGTTTGACTTAATGAAAAAATGGCGCGTAATCCATCTGCCGATTACTCTGGCTTTCGCGATACTTGCCCTGGCACACATAATAAGCATTCTAATGTTCTGGGAATGGAGATAACGATGAAGAAAAACATTCCTCTGTTAATCGTATCAGCCAATCTCATCATACTGGTATTACTGACGCTATTTGTTCCTGAACTGATGATCTCACCAGGGAAATCCATTGATGCTCACGCTGAGATATCATCCGACTGTTTTGCCTGTCATACTGCTTTCATTGGAAGCCCTTCAGAGAAATGTATAGTCTGTCATAAGGTTGAAGAAATCGGCCTAAAAACCACCAAAGGGCTAACTATAAATAAAGAAAACAAAAACGTTGCCTTCCATCAGAATCTTATCGAGGATGACTGCACTAGCTGCCATAGCGACCATAAAGGCGTAAAAGCATTTAGACCTATCAGCCAGTTCTCTCATGAACTACTCGATCCTGTGTTGCAGGAAAATTGTGAAGGCTGCCATCAAAACCCTGAAGACAGGCTGCATAAACAGATCACTGGAAACTGCAAACAGTGTCATAGTCAGGATAGCTGGACACCAGCAACCTTCGATCATGACGAATACTTCCGTTTCGACCGTCATCATGATACCGAATGCGAAACCTGTCATATGCAGAATGATTACAGTAACTATACCTGCTACGGCTGTCATGAGCATTCACGCTCAAAAATCCGCGAAGAACATTATGAGGAAGGCATTAGAGATTATGAAAACTGTGCAGAATGTCATCGCAGCGGTGACGAGCATGAAGCTAAACGCATATGGCGTTCAAAGCGTTCTGGCAACTACAATCCAGATTCAATTAATTCGAAATATTATAAATACATGAGAGAGGATCATGAGGATGATGATTAGAGATTAACTGATTTTTTCTAACTGTCCTTTTGGGGGTGTTGGGGGGAGGAGAAATACAAAAATAATATAAACCATCAATGCGAAAGCTGGAAATACCCCCATCCAGTCATCCATTGCCATATAGGTTAGCGAACTAAACAACAGCCATAGTGCTACAGGTATAAAATAGATTGAAGGCAAACGCAGTAGCAACATAAAAGCAATTGAGATATAGCACAGGGAATCTGCTGTCCCAGCAAATACCGATAACTGATTTAATCCGCGCCCAGATAGATATTCGATAAGCGGTTGCGCAATTAGCGTAATTGTCCATAACAGTAATGCCGAAATGTAATTCAGCTTCCCCGTTTTGAGCTTGTGTGAAAAAGAGCTATACAGGGCCAACCAAATAATCAATATGGCCTGAACAACAATCAACACAATAAAATATTCAACCAGCCAGTTGATCGCCACATAAAACTGCCACAGGTATCCAAAACTACACACCATCCATAATACAGCACTGACCAGAAATAGAATACGCAGGTTCTTTTCCTGCCGCTTGAACAGAGCAATTATGAACAACACGCCGTACAGATAAAACAGCCATTGCAAAGGTGATAACCATTGATTGTAAAGCTCAAACTGACGTAGATAACTCTGTTCAGAAAACAATATCAGGTCAGATAGACGATAAGATAACCAGTCCTGCATTACAACGACTGAGTATAACTTATCATTCGTTTGCGCATTTCAGGATCTGGCAATCTGCCATAGCAGGCACCCATATTTTCTATCATGTGGTCAACTCTGGAAGTTGCAGGTATCGCACAGGTTATGGCTGGGTGCGATACGATGAATTTCAGAAAAAACTGAGCCCAGTTATGACACTCAAAATCTTTGGTCCAGGCAGGCAAAGAATACCCCTGATATTTATCAAATAGCCCTCCCCTGCTGAAAGGGCGATTCACAATTACTGCGACACCTTTTTCCAGTACCAGTGGAAGTAATCGGCGTTCAGCCTCCCGGTTATCGATATTGTAGGTCAGCTGTACAAAATCTATCGGTTGGCTGAGTATGATATTTTCCATATCCCGATGGCGTCGTCCATGCGATGTTGTAATACCAACATATTGCAACTGCCCGTCCGCTTTCATCTGCAGCAGGGTATCCAGGTGATCCTGCCAGTTAACCAGATTATGCACCTGGTTAAGATTAAGCCGGTCAACACCCCAGAGTCTTTGCGAATCAGCAACCTGTTGCCTGCCCTGCTCGGTACTCGGCGTCCATACCTTGGTTGCTGAAAACAAAGGTGCTGCAGTGTTAGCAAGCTTTTTGATGCAGTAACCCAGCACCTCTTCAGATGATCCATACATCGGTGATGAATCAACCAACTGTCCACCACGTTCAAAAAAGGTTTTCAACACCTCTACTCGCTGGTTCCTCACCTGCGGATCATTACCCACATTAAAGGTAATAAAAGATCCCATACCAATCACAGGTAAACGCTGACCTGAAGAGGGAATAGCTCGCGTAATCAGCGGCTGTTCAAACTGAGCAAGGCCTGAGCGATAAAAACTGGAAGCAAATCCCAGCAGAGCAATTTTTTTAATCCAGTCTCGACGTGATGTGGAAATTAGATCGCTCAAAGCATGCCTTCATTCTATCTAGAATGGTATCGGGTAGCGTTTAATGACGGCATTGATATCCTCCATCACCTGCTCAGACAGGACAAGCTCATAGGCATCAATATCCTCCTTGAGCTGCTGCATGGAGGTCGCACCTATTATCGTAGAGGTGACACCCTTGTACTGGTATATATAAGCCAGTGACATTTGAGTCAGCGACAATTGATGGCGTTGTGCGACTTCATAATAGGCTTCAATGGCAGCATGCGTACCCTCGGTATCTCTAAACAGACCGTTACGCTGCGACATGCTCCAGCGACTGCCTTCAGGCCTGGCACCATTGCGGTATTTTCCAGACAGGGCACCACCCGCTAAAGGTGACCACGGTAGATAAGCTACCTCATTCATCACACAGGTCTCAATCAGGTGCGGTGCATCCAGCATCAGATGTATCAGATTAAATTCATTTTGAATAGAAACCATCCTTGGCAGGTTATGAGTTTCAGCCAGACGAAGATATTCATTAATGCCCCAGGGTGTATCATCAGAAAGTCCAGCATGGCGAATCTTTCCAGCCTTAATACAGTCATCCAGCGCAGTTAGAATATCCAGATGTTCCGCACGCTCTTTTTCGACATCGACTGTTTCGTAGTCCAGATGCTGGGGCCAGTGCTTGGAAAAATGAGGGCTAGTACGGTTAGGCCAGTGCAATTGATACACATCGATATAATCAGTCTGCAGACGCTTAAGTGAATCATCCACAGCCTGTTTAATGGTTTTACCGCTGATATTAGAGCCGCCACGTATCCATGGCAGGCCAGCTCCAGCAATCTTGCTGGCAATCACCACACCCTGACGTTTAGTGGGGTTTTTAGAGATCCAACTACCGATGCAGGTTTCGGTGGTGCCATAGGTATCCGCCGTTGGCGGCACCGCATACATCTCCGCTGTATCAATAAAGTTAATACCCTGCTCCAGCGCATAATCAATCTGTTCGGAAGCTTCCTGAACAGTATTCTGGTACCCCCAGGTCATAGAGCCAAGACAAACCTCTGAAACCTGTAAATCACTGCTGCCTAATTTTTTATATTTCATAACCCCTCATCTGTTGAGAATTAAATACCCTATTCACAGAGTACTAGAATACCTGTTAATAGACAAAAATCATCCTTAGCTTTTGAAGTAGTTATAAACTCTTTAATGGCAATATCAAAGATCAGTTAAATATCCCTTCATCCAGCTTTTCGGGGAGCTGAACATCTACCTCGTCAAATCGAAGTATTCTCACACCCTGATGATCCTTCATGAATTCCTTTGCATCCTCAAGCGTTTCCAGGGGAATCAACTCATGCCCCATAGGCCCAAGCACATCGGAACCAATAACAAAATAGGCTTTATGTGCATCAATGAGTGACACACTGTAGTATTCGGTAACACCGATAGAGACAATATTTTTCAACTCATGCCCCGGCGCCCATTTAGGTAAATCATTAAGATACTTGAATAGATCCTTGGCACCGTCAAAATGATGCGCATGACCATTTTTGTACAACACAGTAGCGACCCAATCAGGATATTTCGCGACAAACATGCCACACACCGGACAGGTATCTTTAATACCTGGCTTTGGTAACTCTAACGGTTCAGACCTCACCGAAAATGATAGCGTGAGAAGTAAACCAATAAATAGCCATGATATTTTGTAAGATTTAATCATATGGATTTCGGGTTTCAGTTGAAAGAGCACAGAGGGATAGAATCCCTCTGTGTGAGCTGAGTATTTATCAGCTACTCTTCTTCATTTTCATTTGCATCATTTTTTTGCGCTTTTCTGCACGATTTTTTCTGATCATCATGGTGTTGCTTGCCATGCCCAGGTAAGCTTGTTTCAGCGCTTCATTAAAATCTCCCAGTTCACCACCTTTATCAGCCTGCATGGCTTTTGCAGCATCTAAGGAGGCAAACGCCATACTGCTTTTCTTACTCATGGTGCCTTTTAGCTTAGAACCAATCAGATAGGTTGCTTTATCAACATTTACCAGTGGTTTGATTTTTTCACTGGAACCAAAGTCAGGTGCATAGATGGCCTTTGGACCACGATCCATATTCAATGAAAGGCTGATTGCCAGACAATGGATAGAGCAGGTTCCATCTGCCACACCATCATCATAGTGTACCAGATGACGACTATGATTAAACTTGGTGCGGTTCATACCACAATAAGGGCATGCGGGGTATTTCTTAAGCTCATTCTCTAGCGGGTTATTATCTGGAGCTGTTTTTGGGATAAACTGCAAAGGCGTCCCATCTCCATCACATGATTTACCCGATAACTTGACCCATCCCCTGCCTGGAATCATTGCGCCGACATTACTTTCAGCCATTGCAGTAAAGGTAAAGCCTCCCAGTCCAATAGCGGCGATGGCTTTCATCATATCTCTACGATCATTACTGTGTTTTTCACTCATAAGAGTTTCTCCTTTTTTTAGATTAAAAATAAATACAAACTACTCGTCTTCAGAAAATGGTTTCATAATAGTGAAGTTATTATTTCTTCAAACACCTCGGCAGGGGTTGCACCCAGCAAACGGGTATGCAGATTTCCTTCCCTGTCCAGGACCAAAGTTGCAGGTAATGATTTGGTCGCATAGCGTTTTGCCACATCACCTTTATCATCAAGTAAAACATCATAAGAAAGATTCAGGTCGGATATAAAAGCCTCTGCAGTTTGCTCATCCTGCTCAATATTAAGCGCGAGTACGACGAGCCCCTGCTCCTGATATTTCTGATAGATTTCCTCGAAATCACGTAATTCTTTTTTGCAACTGGGGCACCAGTCAGCCCAGAAACTGATCAACACCACTTTGTTAGAAAAATCACCCGGGAAGTTAACAGTTTGACGCTGCAGATTTTCTAAATTGAAATCCGGTGTAGGCTGTCCTTTAACCAGAGCGACCTTGTTCTCACTACAGGCTACCATCAGTAGTAAAACAATCATTGATAACGAGTACTTTAATAATTGCATTGCTACCACCACAACGACTGCATGGTCAAAGACGACTGCAATATCCAGTAGGTAGACATGCTATAGAAAACCACAAACAGGATAAGCGATGCATAGGCAATCCGATGACTATCGACTGCTGCCACCTGTTTTAGACTGGTGATATTTCTCCAGGGTGAAATCACCCCTGCCGCAAGCG
Source organism: Gammaproteobacteria bacterium (assembly GCA_050306135.1). Taxonomy (GTDB): domain Bacteria; phylum Pseudomonadota; class Gammaproteobacteria; genus JACNJF01. Next base: position 37,470 of record JBNLGQ010000043.1, on the reverse strand, counting down.
CCATAGAGACTGCTAAAAAAAGTGGGATATATAAAGTATAACCGGCATAGTCATGCCCTGATTTTAAAATACAAAATGGGCAATGATGATGTGGATGTTCGTAGATATAAAGTGAGATATAGGAAACTATTGCAGCCAGTGCAGCGATAAAAGCAGCTAGCGCAGAGAATGCAAAAACCAGACCTCCTTTTTTTCTCCATAGATAAAAAGTACCCAACAGCATCACCAGCAGTCCAGAGCCATACAATGCTATAACAGCCTGCCAGGGAGTCAAACTGGATACCTCTGCTGCTACACCCTCAGCATCTGATGAAAATAAGGAGCCACAGCAAGAAGTGATCACATCAGGATTCAGCCCGAGGAAATAACGTGTCTGTACAAAAAACTCAGCCAGTACCAGTGGTAGAATGAAAATCAATAACCAGTACTTAACCCTTACTAGTGGATAGTCATAACCTTTATTATCCAGATAATTAAGTGCAAGCCAGACACTGCCACTGAAGAAAATAGTAATTTTCAGAAATAGTGTAGGCCATCCCCAGGCATTCACATTCAGGACACCAGTGGCACACATGGCACCCACAAACTGTCCTGACATGGATTCTGCATTGTATACAAACAACAACAATGAAATCAGCTCAGACACAAAGGCCATGGTTAACAGGGTGGAGATCAGATAAGTGCGTCGCTCCAGACGTAGCTGCAATTCACTGCCACTATTGATATCCCAGAATCTCAATACCTGAATCGCAAACCCGGCAGCAAGTAACAGCATTAGACTGATCACTGCAGAGACGATGAATAAGGCAATAATGGCAGGATTAAGCAGCATGATCCGAGCTCACTATTTCACCATCACGCATTTCAATCACCGTATCAACAACCGCTGAATCAAAAACATCGGCATCGTGACTGGTCATCAAAATCGTTTTGCCAGACTGTCGTAACTCATCCATCAATCCCATCAATTCCTGAGACAATTTTGAATCCAGGTTAGCTGTAGGCTCGTCCGCAATGACAATCTGAGGATTATTGATGAGGGCTCTACAAATGGCTACTCGTTGCGACTCTCCTCCCGAGAGCCATTCAACTGGATTATTCTTTACTCGCTGCAAACCAAACTGCTCAATAAGCGTTTCAGCGGATTGCCTAAGCTCACTGTGCTTCAGACCCAGCGGATAAGCTGGCAACATAATATTCTCCAGCACATTCAATCCCTGAATCAGATTAAATTTCTGAAAGATAAAGCCAAAGGTATGACGTCGGATATCGGTTAGAAAACGTTCGGGCAGACCAGAGAGAATCTGATTCTCCAGCATGATACGTCCCGAGGTAGGCCGTGACAGACAACCGATCATGGATAACAGGGTTGTTTTACCAGAGCCACTGGCACCTTTCAGACAGCTGACTTTACCGGCTTCTAGCTGTAGCGATACGTCACGGATAGCATGAAATTCATTATGCTTTCCCTGATTAAATATCTTATTAACTTCGTTTAACGTAATCAGCATGGCACTAACGCATAATCGCATCGGGGTCAGTAACCGATGCCTGCCAGATAGGAATGATGGTCGCTACCACATACGGAAAAACCGTAAAGAAAAACAGCGTTGCGATCTGTAAACCATCAATAAAGGGCACTAACTTAAACTGTGGATACAGTGTAGCCCAGCCTTTGAGTACCGGTTCAAACAACACAGCATCGCTATAGAAGACATGTAGATAAGCGATCAGATACCCGAGGATAAAGGCCGTCAACGAGATAATAATGCCTTCCCAAAACTTCATGCGCAGGATATCCCCTGATTCCCAGCCTACGGCTTTTAGAATACCGATCTCTTTCTTTTCTTCTGCCGATAGTCCTGAAGCTTTGTCCCAGGCAAAAATCACAAAAGCCAGAATTGAGCCCATGAGTAACACAAAAACTATGCCCTGACGCCAGGAGAAAATGCTGTCATAGGTACGCAATATCTCTTCACGTAACACTGGACGAACATCAGGTAGTTTTTTTATCAACTTCTCTGCTACCTTTCTCACTTCACGTGGATTACGCACCGATAATACGATATCGGTGAACTGTCCCTCAGCTATACCGCTGATCACTCTAAAGGCCTTACTCGAAATCAATACCATATCGCTGGTAATCAGTTCAGAGTCATTGCTCATCAGCTCTTTTATCTGAAAGGAATAGGTATTGTTATTAGCACTAATGGTGAAATAATCCCCGACATACAGCGTGAGTGCGCGCGCTATACCTGCACCTACAACCGCCTGTGTGGTACCCAGCTCACGATCATCGGCAACCATCACGGTGTAGTTTGCCTTTATCACCGGGTTATAAAAATAGCCCCATAGTCGAGCTTTTTTTAAAGTGACACCTCGTAGGCGACCCATTTTTTCTATGTAACTTTCAGGTATCAAAGCCTGACGTCCTGCTTCCAGACGCTGCACAATAATCTCGGGTGAGTTCTGCAAAATGATCCCGGCTTCTTTTTTTAAGGCATGGGTAAACAGCATCACCGTAGCCAGCATGAATACAATTAGCGTATACACCAGCAAAAGCCCAAAGTTCTTACCCTTTCTTCGCAATAACGAAGAAACAGTAAAGTCGACCAGATAGGCCTGCTTACGTAAAAACACCATCATCGCAATAATTGCCCAGGAGGTTGATAGAGAGACCCTGAAGGGAAGTGATCAAAGGAAGTCGGTGTGTTCTGAAAAGCGGAATGTCTATCAGCCAGCGACAGATGGCGTGTATAACGTGCCTCAGTAAACAGGGCCAGATCAGACAAACCCAGCTCACTCACCAGTTCTGACTTTTTCTGCAACAACCCCACTGCCGCCTGCTGCCGTAGATTGGCATCGATAACAGTGAGAAAAATCGCCACAAAACCAGTTAAAAAAAACACCGCAACAAAGGTGGGCTTACGCATAGCAGGTATCTTCAGCTCTTTTGTTCAAGACTACTCGGGGTGGCTGATGCTACCCGTTAGCATAAGAATGGGGAGTGACAAATTGTCGCAGGTAGGCCGGTTCTGAGCATTATGAGTGAGTTAGTAGCGGTTTAATTGATCTGGGTTCAGAAACCACATGTTGATGAAAGGTGAGAAAGAGAATTCTGACGAAAATCAGGACTTTTATCACCCCATGACATCCTCAGATATCCTCAGTCTTTTGTTAGCAACGGTTACTTTTCCCGAACAGGCGGATGCTACATCGCCTGAAAACAGTGCCGTCTTGAGCTATGCTTACTTAATACACTGTCACAGGCCAAACTATATCTAAAAGAGGGTAAAGGTATGAATCATCTGGACGAGTGGGTTCACTTAATCGCTAAGCAATTGAAGTCCGAGGCCGAATTGATTGGCGTACAGGCTAAAAGTGAGCTGTACGAAGATGCTGCGCGAAACACATTCGTACGAATGGTGTTAGAACCATTCCTGCCCGCAAGCTATACAGTTGGCTCAGGCAAAGTCATCGACGCAGCCGGAAATATATCCCTGCCACAGGATATCGTCATTTATCGCAGTGACTATCCTCAGTTCAATATGCCCGGCAGCCACGACGTCTTTATCTACGAAAGTGTGCTTGCCACAATCCAGGTCAGATCAAAACTGGTACGTAAAACGTTTTTCAGCGCCATGGATCAATGCGCCTCACTAGGCACTCTCAGCCCTGCAATAGATCTTAAGACCAGACGAGCAATTGCCGAAAAAATGAAAATGCAGGCACACCCCCAACACCAATATATTCACCCCGATCCATTGCATACAGGGCGCTTCAACCTGATTGCTCGGCCACATTGTTTCATTTACGCCTTTACCGGATATCAAACCAGTGAGCATCAACTGGCCGAAAATCTCAATAAGTGGATCGATGTTTACCACCAGAATCACGATGTCCTGCAAATGAAGTCTCTGCCCTCAGTAATCGCTACACAGGGTTGTTTCGCCTGGCGAAATACCGTGCCATTCACTATCAAAAAGCCTGCCCTGATGGGTGTTGGCAATGATCCAGCCCCCTTACGTCTGATCATTCTACAATTAATGCACGCACTCAATAGACGTCTGCAAAACACAAGTGATGGCTATGGCATCAAATCGACTATTACCCCCTACCTTGCTCACTTTGAGGCACCCAGGATTACCGAAATGGTAGGCACCGCGTTAAATCCAGGGGATAAAAAGCCAGCACCTTCAACTGATTCTGTCCCGAAACAGCTTGCTGATGAAAACAAGCCCGCTGTAGCCCACAATACACACACTGAGCACCCTGGTCGTGAGTCCATCTCAGCTGCCCGGCCTGCTGGGGTAGCTGAAAAAATTCCTTCATCCGGAAAATCTCAAGCATCTATCGGTAACACAACGGCTGTTACTGTAGGAGAAAGAACAGGCAACACACCAATACCAGATAGCGACGTGCAGAAACCGAAACAGGCAGCAATACAACCCGAAGCTACTGAGCAGCCAAAGCAAACCAGCCCTATTCCTAAATCCGTAAATCCACTCTCCACATTCAATAACGTCGATGAAAAAGAAGAAGTGGAAGAGTATAAATTTGAGCCTATTGATCCAGCCAGGCCTGAACCAGAGACTGATGAGAACACGGCAGAACCGGACGACAATGTTTTACGCTCAGCACAAACAATCGATGATACTCAATCAGGTCACGATCATATTAAAGCCAATGAAGATCTTGAAAAAACACAAAAGCTTCCTGATATTCTAGTAGGCCAGAAAAAAGATGACGACTCAAAGGACCCTCTTATGGACACCTTGATTGAAGCGCCTGATGATATGCAAAAAATAAAATCTGAAGCCAAGCTCAAAAAATCAGAATACATTACTGAGACGCTGATATAACAGGGAATTCCGCGGACTACAGGCTGCTAGCGGAACTCCCATCATTGTTAAATTAACTATTCCAGCTTTTGAGTCAGAGCGGCACAGTATAACTGCACCGCCTGACTTTTCAGATCAAAGCCCACTGGCTTAATGTCGACCGCCAGAACCAGAACCTGATCCACCACCTGAGCCTGAACCACCGCTGGAACCTGATCCACCACCGGCTCCTGAACCACCACCGGAACCAGACCCACCACCTGAGCCTGAACCACCAGAGCCTGTTCCACTACCTGTTCCATCTTGAGCCATTGAATGATCCATATCTCTGTCCCTGTCACGATCCTGAGTTAAATCAGGGTCCTTAAGTTGATCACGATCCCGTGTTCTCAGTTGATCCTGCAACGCTTCATCATCAAGCAGTTGCTGATGATCTAGAACTCGCGTTCTAAGCTGATTCTGCTGCTCAACAGGTAAACCCTGAGCATCTTTCTCAGTCATTTGATACTGATGAGTATTCTGGTATTGATACTGTGCCTGTACAGGGTCTTCAACTGCATACGCAGAAGAGGTAAACAGAGCAACAGCGGCCATTGTAGAAATTGTAAGTAATTTAGTTTTCATGACGATCTCCTTCATGTTTAATTGTGGGAAACATTCCCACATGCAATAAATATATGTGGTAATTATTCCCACGTCAAGCTAATATCAGTATTAGACAAAGAAGGTTTTTTAAGAATTTTTAGATTGAAATATTTATTTCTTTAAATTCAGTTAGTTGCAAAGCAAGCAGATCATTGACCGAACAGGAAACATGAATAAAGTCACACAATTGAAAACTCGGCATACCTTAATCAGGGCTTTAAAGGGCATCCTGCGGCCTTTGATCAGACTGCTGATTCAGCATCAAATTACCTTCCCGGCTCTTCGTGAACTTCTGAAAGAGGTCTATGTAGATGTCGCCAATGACATCATTCGGCGTGATGGTGAAGCTGCGAATAACAGCCGCATCTACATACTCACTGGCGTGCATAGAAAGGACATCAAACGTATCTTCGAGCAGGAGCCAGAGGACACAGTGCCCGCAGATCTCTCTCTTGGCGGTGCTGTAATAGCCAGTTGGACGGCAAAACGCGAATACATGGATAAACAGGGAATGCCGCGAGCATTGAAGAAAACGGGTAGCGACGATGAGCCTGGCTTTGAGCAACTGGTTGCCAGTGTCAGCAAGGACGTACGCCCTCGCGCCCTGCTGGATGAATGGCTACGGCAAGGTCTGATCAGCCTGCAACAGGATCAGGTAGTGCTTAATGAAAAAGCATTTATCCCGTCAGAGGATTTTGAAAAACTGTGCTTTTATCTGGAAAGAAATATTCGAGATCATCTTGCCACTGCAACACATAACCTGCTGAAAGAAGGCGAGCCTATGCTTGAACGCAGCGTTTACTACGGCAAGCTGACACCAGAATCGGTACAACAATTACGCAAACAGGCCGACGGAATGGCGATGCAGATGCTCACCGAAATTAATCAGCAAGCTATGCAATTACATCAGGCAGATAGCGATAAGGAAAATAACAACTCTCGCTTCACGCTCGGCTGTTACTGGCACGAGCAGGAAAAAACATCATGAAAACACTTTCAACATTATTCACCATTGCAACTATTCTTTTCATAGCAGCCTGCGCGAATCAGCAGTCGATGCAACTGGCAGAGAGTGACGACGATGAGTTCGGTATCGGCGGTACCGGCATTATGGTTGGCAATCAACAAGGCGCAGGAGTCATCGGTATGATAACCGGCTATGGATCTATTTTTGTGAACGGCATTGAAATAGAAACAGAAAACAAAGCAACAATTAGTATCGATGGCACCAGAGTAAAAGCACATGACTTTGAGATCGGCGAAGTGGTAGAAGTGCTTACCGTAGACAGCAACACTCACACTCAGGCACAACACATCAATATCCGCCATGAAATAATTGGTCCTGTTTCGCATTATGACTCTGGCAAGCAAACAGCAATCATTCTTGGTCAAACCATTCAGCTATCTGAGACAGTCAGCACAAGCTTTGAGTTGGGAGACACACTAGCCGTTTCAGGATTTACAGACCCGGCAGGCCGGATTCACGCCACACATATCAAGCTTACAACAGACAAGCCGATACTGTTGCGTAATACAACAAAGCCTGAAGAGCACAGCCTTCCATTTGATAAGGTAGCAAAGTGGGTAATCCAGGGATATACCGAAAACTATGCGTCTAAATGGAACATTGAGAGTGAAAATATTCGGGGCGGGGGAAATCATCTACCAATTATTTTTGAGGTAACTAAACCCGATTCAGATTCTGCCACCATAAAGGTACTCTCGCCGCAGCAGTTAATGAAAGGGTCAGGCTATCATTCAACTTTTCAACAGAAAGGTATACCTAATAGATCTATGCAACCTGGCCGACAATCGGGTTTTGGTGGACATGGACGTAAATGATAAACCTAACCTCGGGGATATTAAATTAATATTTACCACAGAGGACACAGAGAGCACAGAGGAATAAATTTTTTTGGTAACTACAAACTCAAAAGTAGAAGACTTTTAAGAATAGAAGAACTTAAAAAATAAATTCAAACAATTTTCTCTGGGCTCTCCGTGTGCTCCGTGGTGAAATTTTTAATTGACTTACAAAATTCACAGGCGTAAAGTCGCGCACCTAATTTTTCAACTTCACACTTACGGAGGTAATGAATGGTTTTATCAAAAACTCAACTGAGCCTCGCGTCCTTTACCTTCCGGTAATTTCTTCCGGTCGACAGGACCGGGCTCCAATTAAATCTTAATTTTTATTAAGCCGATTGCAGGCTATGGATTATTACGTCTATTGGCCACTGCTTTTAATCGGCCTATGGAGCATGCAATGAAACAATCTACAAATTGGCACAAAGAAACCGGAAATTTATGCGCTGAACTCGGCCCTGAAGATGGGATAGATCCGCGCATCATTGCACGAGCAATGGATAGAAAACCGAGGGGCCACAAAAGCGAACAGCTCAGCAAACAGGCTCTACATACCTTAAGTATGGTGTTTGCAGGTGAACTAACCGATCCAGTATTTGAGGAATTAGAAATCCTTGATGTCACAGGTAGTGATGACGGTCAGTTTCTAACGGTGACATTCAGTGTTAGCAACCCAGAATTGTTACCTGCTGAGAGCTTGATATTGGAAAAGTGTAAATCAATTGAAGGTTATTTACGCTCAACCATCGCTCGCTCGGTACAACGAAAACGTATACCAGCCTTAAAGTTTAAAATAGTGTTGGTAGAAAATAAGGAGAATAGTTATGCCTATTCAGAAGACCATTAGTAAAGGCAAAGTACCAGTAAAGATATATACCGACGAAGTGGAATCCGCTGCCATGCAGCAACTTTACAACATGGCTCAGTTACCATTTATTCACAGCCATATCGCGGCTATGCCTGATGTTCATATGGGTAAAGGGGCTACAGTAGGGTCTGTGATTCCTACCAAAGGCGCTATTATTCCTGCTGCGGTAGGAGTGGATATCGGTTGTGGTATGAATGCTATACGCCTGTCGATTAATGCTGGCGATCTGCCTGATAACTTACGCGCAGTCCGTCTGGCTATCGAGGAGGCGATCCCTGTGGGTTTTAACATGCATACAACTGATCGTGCTCGACGTTCAACCATACAGGCCTTGTCTGGTGGTCTGGATCAGATTATCGGTAAGCACAAAAAGATTTACTCGATGCAGAAAAAGCCTTATCAGACCTGGATACGCCAGATTGGCACGCTGGGTGGAGGTAATCATTTCATCGAACTATGTCTTGATGAAAATGATGATGTCTGGGTGATGCTGCATTCTGGCAGCAGAGGCGTAGGCAATGTAATTGGACAGTATTTTATCAGTCTTGCAAAAAAAGATATGGGCCAGCACCTGATCAATCTTCCAGATAAGGATCTCGCTTACTTTAATGAAGGAGCAAGGTATTTTGATGATTATATTCAGGCCGTTGAATGGGCTCAGGATTACGCGATGGCCAATCGTCGGGAGATGATGCACTTAATCTTAAAAGCATTGAGAAAGAAACTACCGAAGTTTGGTATTACCAAAGAAGCGATTAACTGCCATCACAATTATGTATCCAGGGAATTTCACTTTGGTGAAAATGTATATATCACTCGTAAGGGTGCCATCAGCGCAGGCCTTGATGAGCTGGGAATTATCCCTGGTAGCATGGGTGCTAAATCCTACATTGTGCGTGGCAAAGGTAACCCTCAATCATTCTGTTCCTGTGCACATGGTGCAGGTAGAAAAATGAGTCGCAGTGCCGCCAAACGTCAGTTCAACGAACAGGATGTAGAAACACAGACAGCAGGGATAGAATGCCGCAAGGATAAAGGGGTGATCGATGAAATCCCATCCGCGTATAAAGACATTGATCAGGTGATGCAGAATCAATCCGATCTTATTGAAGTCGTACATACTCTGAAGCAGGTTATCTGCGTAAAGGGTTAGCTTAATTATTTTTAACTGGAGACGTGCATGTTTAACAAACAGCCAAAACAAATGAGATATCGATTAATGAAAGACCGATTTAGAAAGAGACCTGATTATGAAAACAGAGATTTTAGATGAGGTGATAGCCTGCTTGCCAGAAGAGCGAACTTTATTTCACTACTTCAAGGGGCAATATGCCTATCAACTGCTGTCCTATGCCAGCAGAAAACAAACCAGCGTAAAAGCGATGAAGCAATCCATTTATCACAGGTTGTTAAACCAGCAGGATATAAAGCTGTTATTAGCCGAACTTGGTAATGGAACGCTCAATCCCGAATTATTTCAGCATGTATGGAAAGATAACAGTCAGCCATTTGTATTGACGGTTGATCGCTGGGGCAACAATAACCAGTGGAACTACCAGACTACCCGTAAAGGCTGCAATCTGGTTTTACAGCTAAATTTTTCTGAAATGCATAACCGTAGCTATCAGCGATTGGTGAAACCAGAAGATGACTATGTGTTTAACTATTCAGGTCATCCGGTGATGGATCGTAACAAACGCGAACGTTATCGAGATACGCTTGCCTGGTCACGCATAGACCTTGACCTGGATAGCGGGGAAGCATTGATAGAAGAAATACAAAGCGACTGGGTAAGACGAGTAAAGAGCTGTCTACATGGAATCAAAAATGGATATACACCCTGGTTTCTGGACTGGTGCAAATGCAGTAGCGATGATTTTATTATATATGCGGAAAATGTACTTGCTCCTTTTTATGCTGTATGGGCTGAAGCCATGCTGTCATCCAGCATCCACTTTATATTTAGAGAGTTGGGTATTGATAAAATTTATTATCACACCCACGAAACCGGGCAGAAGATAAAACAGATCTATGGAAAAGCACCACCACGCTCACTATATTCTGATTTACCCAGAAAATTCTGCTTTCAAATTACTGATGAAGACCCTGAGTTTATGAAAAAAGACAGCAGCTTCAAACGTAAAAAACGCAGCCTTAAACAGCTGACATGGTACAAACTTGAACTTTAGGAGAACAATATGCCGAAACGAAATCGAGCGATTAGAAACCCGGTTGCACGTTCACCACTACTCAAAAAAGGTGGCGTGCATGAAAAGTCAAAAACCGGACAAAGGGTTAACAACCGACTTCATACCCAATCCGCTATTGATGAATGGCTGGAACAGATTGAAGACGAGACATTAACTCAAGATAACATTAAGGGGAGCAATAGCTCCCCTTATTGCTTTCAGCTGTAAAAAGGAGGAACCTAACGCAAACTGAAGCTTCTAACTAACATGAACGTATTCAAACCCATCTTGATATCAGCGATGACAGTAATCGCACTCTCTGCCTGTAGCTCGAATATCCCTCTGGATATTTCTCAGGAAATAAATAACGCGCCCAGTTTTTCACAGATTCAGAAACAACCTGAGTCTTACCGCGATCAAGCACTACGCTGGGGTGGCACGATCCTGAAGACTGAAAATAAACAGGGTTCCAGCTGGATCACCATTGTCGCCTTCCCCTTGAGCGATAGCGGTCGACCGATGGAATCAGACCAAAGCCCTGGACGTTTTATCGCGGTAGTCGATGATTTTCTTGAGCCATTAGTTTACACAAAGGATCGAGAGATTACCGTTAGAGGCATACTGCTCAGAACTGAAGCCATCAAGGTAGGAGATTATCCATATCAATATCCCGTGCTACAGGTAGACAGCTACCACCTGTGGGCCAAAAAACCTGAAATCAATCAAATGAATACTCCCTATTTCTGGCCTTACTACCCATATCACCCAGACCCTTACTTTTACCCGCGCCCCTATTACTAGGCTTGTTAACAATGCGTAAATTTTATTACCTACTAACTATAATTATCCTGCTAGCAGGCTGCGCCAGCACGCCCGTATTTGATGTCACTCAGGTAGATAATTCACTCATACCGAAAAATGTTGCCGCAGAACCTTCGGCCTATCTGGGTAAAACCGTTCTATGGGGCGGCATTATTCTGGACACAAAAAATTTATCCGATTCTACACAGGTGGAAATACTTGCCTATCCGCTTAGCAGAGATCAGCGCCCCCAGTCAAACAACAGGCCGTTAGGGCGATTTCTGATTAATCAAGAGGGATTTCTGGATCCAGCAATTTATGCTCAGGGTCAAAAGCTCACTGTTCTCGGCAGTGTCGATAACAACCAGCAGGGAAAGGTTGGTGAAAGCAGTTATACCTATCCGGTCATCAATGCCGAACAACTTCAACTGTGGTCAGCACAGAGCGAAAACCAAACTCGATTTAGTTTCGGGCTTGGAGTAGTTTTTTAAATAAAGAGAAGTAGATCAACCCTGCAGTCAGGAAATAACCTATTTCACCGAATTTATCTCCTGCCCAGAATCATTCAATAAACAACAAAGGTATAATTAATTTCGACTGGTTTCATACGGAGTAATAATTCTTCCAGATTTAATTGTGCCAGAGCAAAAAAAAGACCTGGCAAGGTTCACTGATTCTTTACTTCCAGTTCCGGCCAGGTCTCTTAGAGAGGCACCCCTCTCTTTAATTATTTTATAGCTCATATTTTTTGATCTGCAAATTTATTTTGAAATTATTTTCAAATTAATTGTCAGTATCCCTATCATCGTTCAGCAACCAGTCCTGAACCATCGCCTGTAATTTCAGGTAATCGTCATCATCAGGGGCCGCTTGTTGCCATTGCGGATTCTGCCTCAGCAGCTTTAAAACATGAGACCATTTTTTTGGTAGTGATTTCCCTGCATCATTAAATAGTTGCAACTTATTCTGCGCCGCATGTCCTCTATGCGTCAGGGCGGTTAATAATCGTTGTTGTCTAAGATAAATCAGACTAACGGTATCATCATCTACACACAGCCACTGATGACCCCGCCAGGCTGCCATTAATTCTTTTTGATAGCGTTGGGCAGTCGCCCATCCGCCGCCTATTGCAGCGCCAAGCAGGCTAGCCGCTCCCAGGCTCAGGCCTCCCACCATCAGGTCTATACCTGCACCCACAGCTGCACCGGATATTGCTGAGGCCCCAACATCCTGTCCAAACTCTTTTAACATATGCGGGGAAAAGATATCCAGCTCCCAACGCCCGTTGCTTACTGGCAACTGTTGCAGATCAAGATCGAGTTGGGTAAATGCAAATATGGATACTAGATCTTTTAAGGTCCTTTGTTCAGCATTGCGTACGTAATCCTGCATTGAACTCACGTCACTTTCAGGAATCGTTTTAGCCGATTGTTTTCTAGCCGATTTACTGCCGCTTACTTCCAGCCGATAACAAGCCACTTCACAGAGAAGTTGAAAGATTCGACGTGCAGCCGCCTGATTCAAGTTTTGCCATACCAGCTGTCGATAGTCGATTAGATGCTGTAAGGAATCATAATACTGTTCCATAAGACTTTGCAGTTTTTGATACAGACGTTTTTCTGCTTCAAAGTCAAAAGCGACAGTATCAAACTCCAGTGCCGCATGCAGATTAAACAGTGCCATCTGCTCACGCCAGCGTATCAGCGCCTGTTCATTACCCGCGATAAAATTAAAAACCGGCAGAATCGGTTTACCTGCCTTACTCAGTATCTCGACTTCATCGCGATACTTGCCCAGCAATGGTTCGCGTACATCGATGATATACAGCAACACATCACTACTTAGCGACTGTCTCAGCACCTTGATCTCCTGATCAAAATCGACGTAATGGTCTTGCTTTGAGATAAAGGCTTTCAGCTGTTCAGCTGGTGTAGTCGCCTGTATCGATTCTGATAATGCATCCAGAGCCTCAAGTAGTGCGCTGGAGTCTTCAAATCCTGGCGTATCGAACAGACTTAAGATAACTTCATCATCTGCATAAATAGATGATTGCTCTACAGAACGTGTAGTGCCCGCCGAACCATCCACATTACCGAAATGATCGTCGCGTAACAGGGTTCGGATCAATGACGTTTTACCGGCATTGGTATGACCGACAACGCCAACCTTGATCACCATGGAATTTGTCGCCTGTGAGGAATCAATCATTATAGATCCACTGTCAGACTGATGACATGATCTGGCGGGATTTCACTGGCTTCTGCCAGGCGATACCAGGCAGCCAGGTGTTTAGATGGCGCCTCATCTTCATCAGGAGGCTGTAACATTACCAGCCAGCTCTGAGAGCAATTCGACACAAGGCTTGCTATGGTTCGTTGAACACCACGATCTGGTGAACGCGTGGCATCTACAGCCACCGCGAGATTGTTTGCATCAGCAGCCTGTAAAAGCTGTGAGATTGTAGCCAGAGAATCACGGTCGATGACCTGCCCTAGAGTATGCTCTGTGCTGATAGATGATATAGGCCAGCTGAATTGATCGCCAAGCTCCACAGCAACCCATTTTGTATTCTCAGGCAGTGAATGTGCATCAGGTGAATGCGTAGTAGTTTGCCTAGACTCAGGAGGCAAGGTATCAGCATCAACTATTTCACCGTGAGTTGCCATAGGCATCAGGCGCTGTCTCAAACTGATGTAATAAGGCAGGTATAAATCAAGCACAAACAGACGACGCGCTCGCCGGCTCATCACGGAACTCCACAGCAGTAACAGGAAACGCGGTAGAATTCCAAAGCAAAGTAGAGACCCCAGTAAAAACTGGGCCCAACTGGAACGATGTTCGGCATTTAGCACATGCTCTGCGCCTAATCGAGATTGCGTTACCTGATCCACAGTTGGTGTCATAAAACCCATAAATTCCAGTGGTCGACTTAACACATCAGTTAGTTTGATAAAAATTGAATCCGATAATAATGTGGTGCCCCAGACAAAGTCATACTGTTTAACCATTAGCAGCAACACCAGAAACGTGAGTCCGGACAGCAGGTAAACCAGCCACAGCTGGTGAGTAATCTTGCTGAGCTGCCACTTACCCACCGCAGCCGTAAAATAACACTTCAGCCAGGCCTTATCAGCCAACTTACCCGTCTTTGTACTGTCCTGTTTATTGCTATGAGTTTTATAGTCGAAAATGCCGGGTAACCAGCTCGTTATACGTGCTAACAGGCCAGAGGCCAGGCCCTGCATATTCAGGCTAATGCCAATCAGCCATAGCAACATTGAAATAAAATTAAAACCAAGCAGCACCAGCAGCAACCAGTAGATATTGATGGTATGAGTATTGGTGATAGCATAAACAGAGCCCATTGCACCCAAAACTGCAACCAGCATAAGCATAAAAATTTTTATATAGCGCGATAGTTTAGCGGCATGTGATAGCGAATCTGACAGGTCATACTGCCTGACCAGACATTGTGCGCGCTGCCAGAGACGTTCATGAAAATCATGGTGTTTTGATAAGTCAGCGAATTCCATCTCATGATCACAGACCATCTGCTGCGAAGTTTCTATATACCGAATCTGCTCGATCAGTAAAGACTTGTCGAAGTTAGCAATTGTCACAATAGAATAAAAAAACCCGGATATATAGAATCCGGGTATTTTAACGGGCATTCACCAAATTGTAACCATGAACTCCGTAAAGCAGTTCTCCTGATAACTAGTTGGACCGGTGGTAGTGATACTTTCTACCGAATATCATATCTTTCAATACGGTCAGAGGCCCTGCTTCCGGCAGGTATAGTTTTTCACTCAATGGTAAATGTTTTAGATGTTTATCCAGCCCCTCTGTCTTGCTTTTTAAATGCTCTGCCTGTGAAAGTAGCACCCTGGTATTTTCATGGACCTCATCCCAGCTCCTGACTGGTGTGCCAGGAGTTGAAGAACCAGACTCAAGGTTGTGTTGCGTATTTTCTGATAGAGATTCAGCTGTTGAGTTTATCTCTGTTGCGACTGCATTTAACTCATCACTAAACTTCCACATTTCTGCTCTGAGCTCTGTTGAACTGACAAGCATACGCCTGATGGACTCATCTTTTGCATCCAGATAACAGTTAATGACCAGATCCATATCCAGATAGATGATTTTGCTGATAGCCTGGATCAGAGAAATGGCATTATCAGTGTTATCTGCATAATGCTTATAGATGAGCCCGATGAATTCACATAGCATCCGGTTATAGCCACCTATATACCAGTTAGGAGTCAGGCCTATGCGGGCATGAGCACGACCAATTCTGGACGTCTTCTCGTAAAAGGCATTGTCATACTTGCCAATAAAAAGTGAATCCATCCAGTGCTGCTTTTGAGCGGCACGCGCTTTTTCAATTTCTGACTTATCTGCAAACAACGGCTGAAGCTCAGGTTCATCCAGAATATGGGAATAGAGATTATCTAGAACTTCATCCATGGCGGGCTCTAAAATACTTTTCGCCTGACGAATTTGTTCTATAGTTTTGTCATCGATTTCCAGGAACCTGAGACGCTTTTCCATTAATTCTCTGTATGGCATATTCCCCTCTCCTTATATTCAATAAATAGAATTAGTACAAATCAAAAGCACCGCTACGACTCCTCCCCGTTCAAATGTATTGAATGATAGCTATAGGCTTTCTATATTTCGTTTAAAAGCACCGCATTTGTTATTATCAAGGTGCTTTATTGAGGCTTGTTATCCACTATATAATCAGGGACTATTGCATCGCAAAACAATATATATCATAGACTTATATCAAAATCTTACAAATATTCTAACTTTGCTCCCTGAAATTGTAAATCATACTGATAATAATATAAAACAGGAGCATAAGCAGACTCACTTTTAGTAACTCTCAGATTATTTTACCGGTTTCCTAATTAAATACAGTTTGTAAGTGCAAATTGAAATATCTTAAGGATGACATCAACTGATTGGGATAAATTAAAGGCTACTTCCACCTGAAGGAGTAATTATCTATGTTATCTAATGCTACTATTGCCCCTGTCGATCCAGGACAAAAAGGGTTTCAAATGAAAACTGTTAGTGACATTATGTCTACCTCTGTCAGAACCATACATCCTGATATCACGGTCTGCGATTTAGAGGAAATTTTTGTTACTCACAAAATAAGTGGTGGCCCTGTTATCGATAATTCAGGCAAACTTGTAGGCTTCGTATCCAAGTCTGATGTCACACGGTTTGACTCTAGCGGCGATGACCCGAATTATACCAGTGTGCATGAGATTGCCAGCCCTGTAGTGATTATCATTTCACCTGAAGCCACTATTGAAAAGGCTGCTCAAACAATGCTCGAAAAACAGGTGCATCACCTGGTGGTCATAGAGGGAGAGGAGCTGGTAGGGATTTTGTCCTCGCTGGACTTTGTCAAATTTATTGCCTCCAGCTTCTGACAGCAACAATTACTCGAGGCTGAATACCTCTAAGTTTCAGCCATTTAAATTTTTAGAGTATTTTCAACACAGCGCTAAATAAGCTGAGTTTCAGACCCTGCTTCATTACTTTCTATCGGCAGGGTTACGCTGTTCCGGCAGGATTTTATTTGCAAAATAGCGATCGGCATCTTCAATATCAACAGGTTGTTCTTCGATATCTACCAGAGGCAACTCATAGTCGCTCCATCCACGCAAACCCGTCTTTAGGGAGATGACATTTTCATAGCCCAACAATTGCATAGTATAGGCTGCAAGCGTGGTGCGATTGCCAGAGCGACACACCAGCACGACTGGCCTGTCTCTGGCTTCTACGAGTTCAGGTTCGGTTTCTTCGAAATCCCATTCACAGGCATTTTCCAGGATACCGCGTGGTACGTTCACTGAATCCTCGATATGCATCGTGTCGTATTCATGAGTCTCACGGATATCAACAATAAGCGTTTCCGGATGTGCCTCAAGATACTCTTCCACATCCCAGGGCATCATTTCAGTGATATTTGGAGCAATTTCAGCAGCGATCTGAGCAAAGGTTTTCATAGTTAATCTGATGGTTGAAATATGAAAAACAGATTAGCTTAAAGAGTATTCGGACTCAATCTCACCCATGAGATATGAAACATGCTTCGATTACCAGCTAATAATGCATATCTATAAACTATTGAGGATAGTTTCAGCATCACTCACTTTAAACTCTCCAGCGGCTTCCACATTCAGTAATTCAACAACGCCATCATTCACGACCATTGCATAGCGCTGAGATCTGATACCCATTCCACGAGCGACAACATCAAGCTCCAGCCCAACCGCCTGAGTAAAAAGCGCACTACCGTCAGCCAGCATTAGAATTTTATCTTCTACATTCTGGTCAACGCCCCAGGCACCCATAACAAAAGCATCATTAACAGAAAGACAGACAATCTGATCCACGCCTTTTGCGAACAAATCATCAGATTTCATTAGATATCCTGGAACATGCGCCTGTGAACAGGTAGGGGTGAAGGCCCCCGGCAAAGCAAATAGCACCACTTTTTTATTATTAAAAATCTCGTCAGTAGTGATTTCTGCCGGACCCTTATCAGTCATATGATACAAAGTCACTGAAGGGATTTTATCGCCAACCTGGATAGTCATAACAATTTTCTCTTTCGTTAGTTTTATTAAAGACTATTATAAATTTGATAGCACTTTTAAAAAACCATAATTTTTTTATGTACAGCAGAAAACAAATCCAACTTGTAAGAATGGGGTCAACAAACAGGAAATAAGCTATGGTTGAAATTAAGCATTCAAACCCAACCTACGAAACAATATGACCTTATTATTAATCTACCTGGCCATCGCTATCGGGGTCTCATTTCTTTGCTCTATTCTCGAGGCTGTGCTGTTATCTATCACGCCTAGCTATGTAGAGAAACTGAGCAATGAGCATCCCAGAGCTGGTGCAAGGCTTACCAAAGTGCGTGACCGGCTGGATGAATCTCTATCCAGCATCCTGATCCTTAATACCTTTGCTCACACGATGGGAGCGGCCGGAGTGGGTTCTCAGGCGCTACAGATATTCGGTGCACATTGGGAAACGCCTATCGCCATCGCACTCACACTCATTATTCTATATTTCTCAGAGATCATCCCCAAAACACTGGGAGCAAGTTTCTGGCGTCAACTGGCGATACCTGCATCCTGGATTATTGGCTGGCTGGTCAAACTGGTTTACCCGCTGGTATGGACAGCTACACGCCTTACCCGTCTTTTCAATCGCAAACAGAACTATGGAGTAACCAAAGAAGAAATCATCGCCATGGCATCTCTGGGACATAAAGGAGGGAATCTGGTTTCCCAGGAAAGCGAATATCTATCAAATGTACTAAGCCTGCGAGAAAAAATTACCGAAGATGTACTGACTCCTCGCACAGTAGTTCACATGCTGCAACGCAATACGACTGTTAGTGCAGCATTGGAAATATCTGAAACCAAAAATTTTTCACGCATTCCTGTGTATGGCATAGATATTGACGATATTCGAGGTAAGGTATTGCGTACAGATCTGTATGAGGCAGAACGATCAGGCCGCGGTTCAGATCCTGTAGGCAACTACACCCGGTCTATTTTTCGAATTTCGGAAAAACTACCCGTGTACCAGTTACTCGACCTGTTTATCAAGAAACATGCTCATTTATTCCTCGTAGATGATGAGTTTGGACAAACCTCAGGAGTAGTCACCCTGGAAGATGCCATAGAAACCTTACTGGGTCGTGAGATCATTGATGAAAGCGATACAGTGACTGATATGCAGGAACTGGCTCGCGATAAATATCGCGAAAGGCTACGCGAAATCAAACGGCAAACTGAGGCCGAAAACGACAGCTAAATATTAGAAAAACATACCCTGTCTTAACATGCTGGAACCCTGATTAACCACTAAGCACAAGAAGTGCGCGAAGAATATTACTCTTACTCGTTCCCATGCTCCGCGTGGGAATGCATATAAGGCGGGCAAAGGACGAAGGATAGAGCACGGTTTATTAACATTTAATGGAAAACCAGAATCAGAGAACAATATTCGCAAATATTAGAAACACACCTCACTCTGTCCCGATTTTATTTTTATCTTTTGCACAAGCTGGTATTTATGTTGCTCTACCTTCGCTGCTGAGGTTTATCACTCCGCTCAATCTGACGATGGTCTGGACGTAGGGTGTGAAAATTTCTTACTCTTCCGTCCAGCGCGTTGACTATACAACACCATCCGTTAAAGACTTAGTATGACCTTGCTGTTGCATATCCGGTTATTACTGCTTCAACAGTGCTATCCGACCATTGTCAGGCACGACGTTGATTAATACCTTGCCATTGCTGTCGATGGTACATCCCAGTTTCTGCTCACCCTGCATCGCGCTACAGGCCGTCCAGTCAGTTGGAACCGTCACGATGAGTGTTAATGGTTCATCGTAGAGCGGATCGAGGGCGGTGGTGAGATCGAAGTAGACTCTGTCGGAGCAGCTCTGATGCATGCGGATATTCGCGCGTTGTGCTTCCTGGGTATATTTGTAGAGTTGAATGGCTCCCGCCACCCAGACTTTGCTTTGTTGCGAGGCTACCCTGTCGAGGAAGGCTTCCAGTTCAGCGAACTGCACACCGGCATTGCCACTATCTGTTGTGCCTATGTTGGTGTAGTCGGGGCAGTTGTCGGTGGCGGTGCTAAGAATGCCGTGGAACGCCGCCTGATATATGACGCCATTATCTATTGCTTGATTGACGCCACTGGAGTAGACGGTGCCCTCGCCGTCAACGCACTCTCCGGCACTGTTGAGGCTCAGGCTGGGGTGACTGCAATACATTGCATCTGCGGTGGAACCGGCTGGAACCGAGAAGGTGGGGTTGGCTTGTGCCTGGTAGGTCGGCCCCATGTAGGTTTGCCGTTCAATGTTACTTAAGTCGCTCAATATGGCCGCTTCCTCGCTGGGTGACCAGGGCCAGGCGACGCTGCTACTATTGTTGAACGCCATTAACGAGCCGTTCTTTTTCAGCGGCAGACCGTGGCGGATCTCCCATATTTTGTTTGCCGCCTGTTCGACTTCCGAGCGCCACACGCTGGGACTGGTTTCATAACTATGGTTCATCGTGTGGTTGGCCAGCTCCTGGCCGAGGTTCGGTGCATTATTCCATCTGTCCGCTAGCACAATCGTTTCGCCGGTTGTGGGGTGCTGCATCGAGGCGTTAAATGCAGTGCGGCCTGGATTGATGTACCAGGTTCCCGTGAGATCGCGGTCACCGAATGCCTTGAGTCCGCACAGGGCATGTCCCGGTGTGCTGTCGTCAAAGCGGATAATCACCGCCCCCTGCTTATTGCCTGACCAGCGCGCTATCTGCACGTCGACTGAACTAGCTGGCGCGGCGCAACTGGTAGGGGTCAGTTCCAGAGCACTCGAACTCACATGAGTGGAGATGAAGTCGGCTTTGGTGGCGGTATTGGTCGAGTATTCGTAGGGACCAGGCTCGTAGGTGGTGTCCTGCGGGCGGGCCAGACCATCGATGTCGTCGGTCACGGCGATGAGTGTGGCGCTCGTGTCGTTGATGCCTGCGGTGCCCTTGCCGATGAGAGGGGAGGTTGCCTGCAGGCGGTAATTGTTTTTACCGTGCTCGTTGCTGTCGTAGGCAATAAATGTGGGGTTGAGGCTCAGGCTGCCGTGCGCGCCGGGATCGGCGCCACTAAATACAGCACCGTCCGAGTTCCATGAGAAGTTGTAGTCGGCGCTGCCTGTGCCGCCGGTGATTTTTACCGGGTTGCCGGTGACGTTTGCCAGGTTATGGTTGTCGCAGTCGACCGTAATATTATTGAACACGGTGTAGTTGCTTACATCAGAGATTGAGATGCAGTCCCCCGGTATGCTTGCAACGGTGCCGGGGTTCAGGTATGAATCGATGACATCGTCGATCTTTGCCTTAAGCAGGTTGTTGTACACGTGGGTGTTCTGTACCGCAAAACTGTCCGCATGGATGCTGATGCCGACGTCGCGGTATTCGAAAATGTTGTTGCGGATGGTTACGTTATCCCGGGTGGCGCCAGTACCGTTGAAGATAAGTCCCTTGCTGACGTGAAAGTTGCTCCAACAGTAGTTGCCTTCAACGGTTACTCCGCTGATCTCCCGCATGTCGAAACAGTCCGCATGGGCGTTGTGGATCGGGTCGGGCAAGTAGTAGTTGTGGATGTCCAGGGGATCACTGTAGTTGGCGATGAGGTTGCGTCGGATGGTGTGATTGCTTCCCGCGACGATGATGCCATCGGCATCGTCGCCGTTACTGACATTGACGGAGGATAGCTTGGGATGAAAAGCCACCACTTCCAGAATATTGTTGTTTTCCACCGTGCCGCTGTCGCCGCGAAGAATGATCCCGGCCTGTCCGTTGTAGCTGAGCGTATTGCCGCCGATGGTATAATTACCGGCCGTTGTCGATGCGACATTGATGCCGTACATCGGACAGTCGTGAATTTGATTGCTGAGAATTTCCACCCCTTGCGAGTTGTTGATGGTTATACCTGTGCCGGAGGTGGGCTGCTCGATATCCAGTCCATAAACGGTGACATAGCTACCGTTTATTGTGATACCGCCGCTCAGTTTGGCGGCATGCGGGGTTTCTGAGCGGATGGTGATCCGGTTGGCTGCGTTGCCGCTGCTATTGATGGTCACGGTTCCAAAATAGTATCCGCGCCGGATGATAAGTGTATCATTGGGTTGCAGTTGGGCTACCGCATACTGAATAGTTCTCCAGGGGGCCGCGTCGGAACCGTGCAGGCTGTCGTCGGCGATATCAGGGCCACTGGCGGAGACGTAATAGATATTGCCTGAGGCAGAGGGGAGCAGTGGGTCGGATGTGCAGCTGCTCCAGGCATCCCACTCACCGGAAGTGTTACAGCTACGGCTATGTGTTCCGCTGACTCCGTTGGTTGTGCAAACGCCCGTCTGCACGGTTCCCGAAGTGCATGGCAGGGCGCTTACCGTATTCGGGATTGGATCGGGGACTGGATCGGGGATTGGATCGGGAGTGGTTCCCGGATTGGTGTTACCGCCTGTGGTGTTGTCTGAAGAAGTGGAGCCACCACCGCAAGCGGACAGCAGTACCATTAAAACCACAACCAGACAAACGAGAACTCTTTTCACCATGGCCTCCGCCTAAATGACAGGAAGTATAGAAGTCCAATCCACGTTTATCAATTCGCTAAATTGCATCCTGCAATCTACTATTTATTCCGTTATCAACCAGAATTTCTAATAAACCCGCCTACCTATCTCGTCCACATGTACGAATTCAGGGCAGATATCATCTTAAGCCAACAGCTACAGCCTACCGCGACCAATTGGTATTAGCCGGGGCTTGTTAACACATGTTGAGTCTTTGTTGTGGCTAAAAATGTGCCAATCCAGAAAGGAACATCTGATTAATTTAGAGGTTCCTTAAGCCATAATCACGAGCTAAACCCGAATCAAAAAAAGCCAACAGCTGCTTAAGTGAAATGCAATGGCACCAAAGCCTGAGCATCAAATTCAATGCCACTCCATCCTGATTGCATAAACTGGCGAATATTGGAGTGATCCTCAGCATCCGGGGTTTCCAGTACAGCTCGATATATCTCACCAAAACAATTTAACGTCTGCAACTCATCCAGTTGATGGATCTGGGCAAAACTGAATATCTTGCAGGATCCGTTATTTTGATCAGCACTGTTTTGCTGCTCTCCATTACGAAAAGCGGTAGGAGTGAATTTGTATAGAGAATCTATTAACTCTATGACGTCAGCAAACTGAATCGATTCAGGAGTTTGCTGTAATCGGGTAATAAAGGTTTTCAGATCCATAGTTAATGTTCACTTTATATGAGTATCAAGTGTAATCCAATCTATCCCCTCTCTAGCGATCACAACAATATCGTTAAAAATATGGATAAATGACTATTGGCCTGTATGAAAGGTTAGGGTTGCTTTTCCCCCAGCTTCTCAATCAGTTTATCGATCTTTTCTAATACAGATTCATAATGAGCCTGCAGAGCATCGTCATCTGGTAAGCTTCCGAGATCGACGCTCTCAATCTCCTTAAGTTGTTGAAGCAATTCCGAGACCATTGCACGATCCTTCGGATCCACCTCAGCAACAGACTCCATAGCCGTTATTGCGGTTTCAATTTCGCGATGGGCCTGCCGCCGCTCCTGAACATAGGCTTTTTCCAGTGCCAGGGTTTGCTCCAGTTTCACTTTCGCATTCACCAGAGGGGTCTCCTGCCTGGGGCATAGTAATTGGGCTCATGTTTGCGCATCCACAGACCGCCCACAATAATGCCTGCCAGCACTATTACCAGAGCCAGGATCAAACTACGTTTTTTTAGTGTCTCACTTGCGCTACTGGATGTTGTATTTCCTTTGCTCATACGCCTTCCATGAGGTGTCTGCGATAGATCATTGATACTCTCGAGTGCCGGGTTATATGTTATAGGGCTTGTTCAATCAGTAATGTTTGACCAACCAATTTCTGCATAGTAGCGAGGCGGCAAACGTCTGATCAATGTTAGCATTAAAGGATTTGATGCGAAAACAATCAAAAGATTCATTGCCATCCTTAGCAGAAGATTTATCGGCTTATTCAGTACAGCCCCCGTAACGAGAAGTCCGCCTTGCGATAATAGCTAACTCTATTTATAGTTACCCCTCCTCAACGGGGTGCTCGACAGAGCTGAGAGGTGGTCACACCAACCCGATGAACCTGATCCAGTTCGCACTGGCGTAGGGATGTGAGTGAATCCAGTATCGATCTCCCCATCTCTCCGATTAATCTACATTCAAACAATTGGAGTCCATTTATGTTCTCAAGTTTTTCCCGGCCATTGCAGTTATGTCTTGCGGCTATCTTCAGTATTACATTGTCAGGTCAGGCGCTTGCCGCAAAACCAACGCTTACCGTCTACACCTACGACTCTTTCACCAGCGAATGGGGCCCTGGCCCAAAGGTTAAAGAGACCTTTGAACAGCAATGCAATTGCGAGCTTAAATTCGTCGGTCTGGAAGATGGTGTATCTCTGCTGAGTCGATTAAAACTAGAAGGTAGCAATACCAGTGCCGATATCGTATTGGGTCTGGATACCAACCTGACAGCAGATGCGCGCGCCACCGGCCTGTTTCAAGCGCATGGTATGAGCATGACAAACTCAACCTTACCCACTGCATGGAATGACAAAACTTTTCTGCCTTATGACTATGGCTATTTCGCCTTTGTTTATAATAAGGAGAAGTTAAATTCACCACCTACCAGCCTTAAACAGCTGGTAGAAGATCCGCAGGCACCTAATATCCTGATTCAGGATCCTCGCACCAGCACTCCTGGCCTGGGGCTATTATTATGGGTGAAAAAGGTATATGGCGATAAAGCTGGCGAAGCCTGGGCCAAACTGTCTAACAGGATAGTTACCGTGAGCAAAGGCTGGAGCGAGGCCTATGGCCTTTTTCTAAAGGATGAAGCTCCTATGGTACTCAGCTATACCACGTCTCCCGCTTATCACATCATCGCCGAGGATGATCAGCGTTTCGCTGCCGCGCGTTTCTCCGAAGGCCATTACCAGCAAATTGAAGTTGCCGGACTGATAAAATCCAGCAGCAACAAAACTCTGGCCAGGGAATTCCTTTCTTTCATGTTGAGTGAAAAATTTCAGGCTCTCATTCCCACCACTAACTGGATGTATCCTGCACAACTCGACCCCGCCAAATTACCCGAGGCGTTCGGAAGCCTGATCGATCCATCTCCTGCCCTGTTGTTTAACGACGATGAAATCGCTACACAACGTAAGCAATGGATAAACGAGTGGCTTGAGGCTCTAGCTGAATAGTTAGCAGTAATTCAATAAAGATGTCACCTTCGCGCAGCGCCTATCCAGTACTCGGCATTCTGGCACTCATAGTGCTACTACCCATGTCGAGTCTGTTGCTGTTAGGTGGCGACGGTTTTTCGCTCAACGAAATTGTACACAGCCAGTATATGCGTCGTGTATTGAGTTTCAGCCTGTGGCAGGCATTCCTTTCCAGCCTGATCAGTGTCAGCCTTGCCATCCTGGTGACACGCGCTCTGGCCCATTTTGGAGAATTCCCTTTACGCAATATGTTACTCAAGCTATTTGCACTACCTTTGGTGGTGCCATCAGTGGTGGTTGTCATGGGTATCGTTTCGGTTTATGGCAGCCATGGATGGATTCCATTGGGACGCGAAATGTATGGCCTGAATGGTATATTGCTTGCGCACGTTTTTTTTAATCTTCCCCTCGCCGTTAGATTATTACTACCCGCCTGGCAATCCATCCCCGCCCCGCATTGGCGTATGAGTGAACAACTTGGCTTTACTCAATGGCAACAGTGGAAATATCTCGAATGGCCTGCCCTACGTGAAAACCTCCCTGGCGTGGCACTTCTGGTCTTTATGCTTTGCCTGACCAGTTTTGCTGTGGTGCTGACTCTAGGTGGCGGCCCGCGCAGCACGACACTGGAGGTTGCCATCTATCAGTCATTACGTTTCGATTTTGATCCGCCCCGAGCTGTATTACTGGCCCTTTTACAACTTGGGCTTTGCTCTCTAGTGGCCTGGCTCAGCTCGCGATTCCACATGCTACCTGACGTCGAAATCACCCTGACTAATACAAAAATGGATACAAGATTGAACCGCAACTGGATCAACCTCGCGACCATTTCACTGGCGATATTGTTCCTCACCATGCCGTTACTGGCCATGGCAATAGATGCCCTTCAAGGTTCTATGTTTGAAGTATTGTCAAGCCAGAGCCTGTGGCAGGCAGCAACCTTTACTCTATTTATAGGGCTGAGTGCATCGCTTCTGTCGGTAACTGCCGCAGGATTATTGCTTGCAACCAGCAGCGACCTGGCATTAATCGGTCAAAGAGGTAAAGCCTCATTGATCGAGTTTGCCGGTTCTATTGTTTATCTGGTTCCACCTCTGGTGATAGGCACAGGGCTATTCGTGCTCATGGCTCCTCGCGTTAACGTATTCGACTGGGCCATTCCTGTCGTGATTATCATCAACGCCATGATGGGGCTGCCGTTTGTTATTCGTACCCTCGGGCCTGCCATGCGTCAAACTAAGATGCGTTATCAGCGTCTGAGTCAGAGCATGGCTCTGACTGGCTGGAATCGTTTCAGGATAGTCGACTGGCCATTACTACGTAAACCGATAGGTCTTTCCTGTGCGCTGGTTGCTGCATTATCAATGGGGGATCTCGGTGTCATCGCCTTATTTGGAACACCCGACACCACTACGCTACCTTTATTACTATATCATCAGCTTGCTGCTTATCTGATTCCTCAGGCAGCTGTAACCGCGGCATTTTTACTGGCATTCTGTTTACTGGTATTCTGGTTGCTTGAAGCTGGTCTAGGGGGTAAACAGCATGCTCAGCATTGAGCAATTACAATTCAGCTATGATACAGCTCAACAGGACAGCGCAATGTGTTTTAACCTGGAGGTTAACACGGGTGAGGTTATGAGTCTGATCGGTCCCAGCGGCTCGGGAAAAAGCACATTACTCAATCTGCTTGCTGGTTTTCTGAACGCCAGTAGCGGGATTATCAGGATTGGTTCAGAACAGATTCAAACACTTGCACCAGGTAAACGTCCTGTTACCATCGTATTTCAGGAACATAACCTGTTTCCTCATCTTGATGTGTTCACCAATGTAGCGCTCGGTATACAGCCTTCGTTAAAACTTAGCGCTCAACAACAGGATGAAATTATGCAGGCTCTACAGAAACTAAGCCTTGATGGACTGCATAAACGCAAACCGGGACAGCTTTCCGGTGGACAGAGACAACGCGTTGCACTCGCCCGAGCACTAGTTCGCAAGCATGAAATACTATTGCTCGACGAACCTTTCGCAGCACTGGGTCCATCATTGCGTGAAGAGATGATCGAACAGGTGAAAGAGCTGGTTGACAACCAGAAGATGACCGCACTACTAGTCAGTCATCAACCGACAGACGCCCTGCTCGCTTCACAACGAACTGCATTCCTCAACAATGGTCAGGTGATCGCAGTGGAAGCAACACAGCAGCTGCTAAAAAATTCAGAACATGCCGATATAAGACAGTATCTGGGGATAAAGTGAGTTCACTCAATAAAGCTTTTAAACATATCCCCTTGTTGCAAATTTATCATCCTGCCGATTTTAAAATCCGGCGTCTACCCGGATTAACCAACCATACTTATCACTTAAAAAATTATGATAAGGACTGGGTATTACGCATCCCGAAAATGGATACCAATGCCTACATTGATCGTAAAGCGGAGATCACCAACAATGAAATTGCGGTACAGCTGGGACTGGCGCCAAACTGTCTATGGCGTGATGACAGCGGGCTTAGCCTGACAACAACATTACCACATACGAAATCTCCAGTTGAAGAGGATTTACGTAACCCGGATATACTCATAGCAGTACTGGCGAAACTCGAAATCCTGCATAATTGCAAACAGAAGTTTCAAGGCCGCGTCAATATCAGGGAGTTACTTGAGCGTTACTTTTCACTGGTACCTGCTGCGTATAAATCATCCATCCTTAAGGACGTCAACGAAGCTCTGCAGCGCCTGACCAGTATCGAACAAAAGGATAGTACTCTGACCCCTTCACACAATGACCTAATACTGCAGAACCTGCTAATCGATGCGAACAGGCAGGTCTGGTTTATCGACTGGGAATATTCATCTATGGCCTCACCCTATTGGGATCTTGCCACGCTTTGCAATGCCGCTGATTTTAATCATGAGCTATCAGTCAATTTACTGAATATGTATCACAGCCAGCACAACATTTCAGATATTGACCTACTTATGGATTACCGTCAGGTACTGGAGGTTTTGACTCGTTGCTGGATGCTGTCCTTTAACAATTCACTAAATCGTACTACCCAAATGCAACACAACGGATAATAGCTCTGATCTAGGCGTCACTGACAGTTTTTCTGGGGTATTTCTCATAAAGCTTGAGGACTTTGCGAACATAGGTCTGAGTTTCAGCAAAAGGTGGAATCTTATTGCCATATTTTTCTACAGCCCCACCACCCGCGTTATACCCGGCAAGCGCCAGCTCGAGATTGTTATCAAAACGCTTGAGCAGGTCTTTGAGATAACGCGTACCAGCGGAAATATTTGAAGCAGGGTCACGTCGATTACTTACTCCATAGCGTTGTGCCGTTTCTGGCATCAACTGCATCAAACCGACCGCACCAGCGCGTGACACTGCGTTGGGATCATAGGCTGACTCAGTGGCTATCACTGCATGAATAAGGCCCTCAGGCAAGTTATTACTTCGAGCCACGGCTGCGATCTTTGCAGCAAAACGCTGTCGATTGATTTTCATACTCTGATAATCTACCTTCGGCTCCCTCCATTGCTTACGAGACTTCAAAATCAACCGATAACCTGAGTGTTTTGGCCTGTCGGTGAAATACATGCGTCCGTTTTTATCCACATACTTGTAGACATCGGCCTGAGTTGTTTGCACAGCAGCAATTACGCTAAGAACCAGCGAACAAATAACCGGCAGAACTGAAAAACGAAATGCAAACATGCTGTAATTATAATTGAATATTTCTCTTATTTTGAGTGCATCGGTCTCGAAAATGGCTCCAGTTTTAGGTTTTAGCTAAAAAATCTAAAAAATTCGTTTAACTGTTGCCTTGATCTTTCATTGCTAAGCGCACAGAAACCTAATGAGATTAGGTTCCAGAATCGAGCTGTAAACATGCCAAATTTTAAAAATAATCCAGTTAACGAGTAAATGGACACTATAATTAAATTAAGATGAGCTAAATAAATCTAAGATAGTCACTGTGGAGTAGA
Source organism: Gammaproteobacteria bacterium (assembly GCA_050306135.1). Classification (GTDB taxonomy): domain Bacteria; phylum Pseudomonadota; class Gammaproteobacteria; genus JACNJF01. The sequence continues at coordinate 8,389 of JBNLGQ010000043.1, read as the reverse complement.
CAAACGTGAAAACCATTATCGCAATAAGCCTTCTTTTATTTACCACTCAAACCTTCGCCGACCAGGCAACCGCCGCCAAATCAGGCTGTGCAGGCTGCCATCAAATGGCAGTTAAAACCGTTGGCCCTGCAATCAAGGATATTGCCCAGAAGTACAAAGGTGGAGATATCGACCAGCTAGTCGCCACTGTTAAAGCTGGCCGCTCAGGTGACAAACTGACCTGGGGCGCTATACCCATGCCACCTAGCCCAGCACCTGAAGCAGATGTGCGCAAGGTTATTGAGTGGATGTTGAGTCAGTAGAAATTTGATTAAACATCTGTTCAGAACTCTCTCTGGACAGCCGTTTTTATGTATCCCTGGACGGTTAGCACTTTTCCTACCCTGTTACAACTGGATCTTACACTCCTGTTCCCTACTCTTTAACATTCAAAATTCATACAGGCATCCTGTCATCCAATGCTTTACCTGCCACATATTAGAGCGAAATTATAAAGCAGGTAAAGCATCGGGAGGCCGTGTTAATCTTATAAGCCTGGAAACGACAGCGTAGACTGCTATACGATACTGAAAAAGTAGCCTGATGCAGGACCGGGTAATATGCTTGCCCGTGTTTATTTATCTACAGGTCTTAGATCCGTGCCTTATACAACTCTGTGCTAGCCATACAGTGGATCCTCATTTTAAAATAGCTTTATGAAAATCTCCGCTACCCAGCTCATCCTTCGCGCCAAACAGCGTGAAATCCTGGAACTAAAGCGTCTGAACAATCGCGTTCGTCTGGCGGGTATCCTCGGTCATATGGTGCATGTTCTACAAAGCGAGCGTGGCGCTTCCAGCATTTATCTCGCATCTTCAGGAAAGCGCTTTAACATTACAAGAAACAAATTGATTGAAGAATCGGAGGCAGTCACGACTTTATTGCTTGAGGAGATTGAGCAGGAGCTGGACAACTCGTCATTTTATAGTTCAAAGATCGTATCTTTGATGGCCTGGGCCATACTGGGTCTCGAGGCTATGCCGGAACTGCGAACCAGCATCACCCGCCATAATATCTCTGGTTTTGAATCGGTTGCCGCTTTCAGCCGCATGATCTCGGGCTTGATTGCGCTGATTTTCGAACTGGCAGATGCTGGAGTCGATCCAGAAATCTCGCGCCTGCTGGTCAGCCTGTTCTATCTGATCGATGGTAAGGAAATGGCTGGACAGGAACGTGCCAACGGTGCCCTGGCTTTTGCGGCCGGTACCTGTGATACTCAGCTGCAGCAACGTATTTTACACCTAATCGACGCCCAGCAACGCAGCCTGAGGATCTTCCTGGAATTTTCCGACAAATCACTTTCCGAGCAATGGCGTAAGCTGGAAAACACTACCTGTATCGAACAGCTGGAACAAATGAGGGAGTTGATTCGTCACACAGATGCACAGACCAGTCTGGATTCGGATATTAGTGACAGCTGGTTCAACTGCTGCAGCGAACGCATTAGCGATATGTGGGGCATTCAGCGCCAACTTGTCGTTACGCTGCAGCAACGCTGTCAAACCCTGATTGATAATGCACAGCAAGAATTACAGGATTCCAGAGGGCTACTGAAAACCTTACCTGCAGAACATTCAGCTAGTAAAGGGGTCATAGATCGTTTTTTTGACCCGGAACTTCCAGTCGAGCGCCTGATGGTGTTCCGTCAAAGCGGTGCTGACAATATTCAACAGGCCCCAGAATCGGTCATTGGCCTGTTGCAACAGCAATCCAGGCACCTGGCAGATATCGAAACCAAACTGGAATCAGCGCAACGCGCACTCAACGAACGCAAGATTATCGAACGTGCCAAAGGCTTATTGATGGAGCAGTTCCAGCTTAATGAAGACCAGGCTTATAAACATCTGCGCAATCAGTCGATGGAGCAGAACCGACGTCTGGCCGAGGTTGCTGAATCCCTGCTGAGTCACTCCGAGCATAGTTCAGGTGGTGATACAGCAGATTAAACGCCACCCTGCTGGACAAGCAGATAAATAACCAGAACAAACAACAACAGTGACAGGCTTTTCCAGAACAGTATCGGATTTCGCTCCATCAATGGTGCTCGCTGCTGTTGCAGAAACTGCGGATTGGGTTGGCGCAGATCGTAAATAAATTCTGACAGTGTGTCGTAACGTCTAGCAGGATTCGTATGCAGTGCCTTACACAATGCCGCATCGACCCACATAGGAATACTACGCTCGTCATCCAGTACCGACTGATACTGCAACTTCAACTGGGCAGCTCGAGTACTGGCGCGGGCAACCTCTGTGCCATATGGCAAGCGGCCTGATAACATCTGGTAGGCAATTACAGCCAGTGAAAACAGGTCAGATGCGATACTGCCTGGCTCACCAAGAAAGTACTCGGGAGCTGTGTACTGAGCAGTCCCCAGAATATGATGCTGCGGCAAACCGTTAATTTCATCTATACCCGCAACACTCACCGAACCAAAATCAATTATCTTAACAGTCCCATGCATATCGATCATAATGTTGGCAGGACGCAGATCCTGATGCAACATCTGCTGGCGATGCAATGCATTCAGACCTCGTGCAATCTGCTGCACAATGTCACGCACCTTTTCGATATCGGGATTCGGATTATCAGTCATCCACCGGGATAATGTCTGCCCCTCAACATACTCGGTAACATTGTAAAGATAATGACGCCGATGCAATGTTTTTACCGGTTTCAACAGATGTGCATTATCGACCCGCTGCGCAATCCAGTCTTCCATCAGAAAACGTTCAAGATACTCCTGACTGCCACGCAGATCGACCGATGGGATTTTCAGTATGACCTTAAGTCCGCTACCCAGTTCGGTTGCAAGATAAACATGACTGCGGCTGCTATGATGCAGGCTGCGCTCAATGTGAAATCCATCAAAGTTCATGCGTGGTCGTAACTCAGGGGGGAACGGCAGAGTACCGGCCTGTTGATGCAGTTCCGTAATATTATGTTCGGGTAAGCTATCGATACGCAGGATCTGTAGCGTCAGATTGTCAGTGCTACCTTTTTCCAGCGCTTCGGCAATAATAGCTTCAGCAGCCCGGTCCAGTTCATGCGCGTACTGTCCGATCAGGTCGACAATAAACTGATCGCTGCAAAATTCATAGACACCGTCCGTTGCAATGATAAAGCAGTCACCCTCATCTAGAGAATAGGTAGCATAGTCAAGTTCAAGCCGGTCACGCATTCCCAGCGCACGACTTAGATAACTTTTACCTTCTCCAGACCACAGCCGATGATCCTCGGTTAATTGTTCAAAATTGCCATCACTCAGGCGGTAGACACGGGTATCCCCGGCATGAAAGACATGCCCCGTGGTCGACTTGATGACCATGGCGCTAAAAGTACACACATAACCTCTGTCGAGATTAAATCGGTCAGACCCATTACGGCTTTGGGCATATAACCAGGAATTAGTCGCCTGCATGACACGCAATACCGAGGTTTTGACCGTCCACGACTCGGGGGTTGAATAATAGTCCTCGATAAAACCCTTGAGCGCCGTTTCACTGGCCTGCTGGCTGACATCACTACTGCTAATGCCATCTGCCACGGCAATTGCGACACCCTTTGATCTCAGTAGGGTGTCACCTGGCGTCATAGCCACGTGGAAATCCTGATTAATCGATTTGCGGCCGCGATCAGAAGCCTGTCCAATCGAGACCTTAAGTATTTCATCCATATGAGACAAGATTTCCCGACCCTGCTGGGATCGGGAATCAGATATGCTACATAAATCAGGCACCGGCATTCAGTGCTGCTTCACTACTAGGACGTTGCTTCCCTTTCATGACACGTTCAGGACTGGTACGCACATGGGTGAAATACAACGGCAACCCAACCAGTACAAAGCCACCCACAAGGTTACCCAATGCAGTTGGCAATTCGTTCCAGATAATATATTCCATGAAGGTGAAATTACCACCCATGATCATGGAGAATGGGAACAGGAACATGTTTACAATTGAATGTTCAAAACCCATGAAAAAGAACAGCATGATAGGCATCCACATAGCCATCATTTTTCCTGTCGCAGAAGTGGAAATCATTGCACCAACGACTCCCATAGATACCATCCAGTTACACAGCATGCCGCGTATAAAGATAGTAAACCATCCACCCATACCATGTGCCTGGTATCCCAGGGTTCTTGCTTCACCAATCTTACTCACCTTCTCGGCAATCACACCACCTTCCACCGAATAGCCATAAGTCAGTATGAAAGACATCATAAAGGCAACTGACAGTGCACCCGCAAAGTTACCAATAAACACCAGCCCCCAGTTACGAAACACCTGGTTGATCGTGACACCCGGTCGTCGGTCGAGTAATGCTAATGGTACCAGTGTAAATACGCCGGTTAACAGATCGAACTTCATCAGATACAACATGATAAAACCGACCGGGAACAATATCGCCCCCACCAGTGGCGATCCCGTTTTGGTCGCAACAGTAATCGCAAAGACAGCAGCAAGCGCGAGAATCGCTCCTGCCATAAAGGCTCTAATCAGCGTATCCTTTGTTGACATATACACCTTGGATTCACCCTGATCGACCATTTTTGTAACAAACTCGGTTGGTTCTAGATAAGACATGGTAACTACCTCATTGATTGGTTAAAGATATGGTTAATAAAATTTGATGACAAATGTCAATCACGCTACAGCCTGTTGTGTGACTAACCCTAAAAAAATCCTCCCGTTTTCGACACGCACCGGATAACTGCGACTGCATCCCTCATCCGGTGATTTCGCCTGTCCACTGGCAAGATCTATCTTCCAGTTATGCAGTGGACAGGTGACCGTGGTATCGTGCACGATACCCTGCGACAATGGCCCCTTTCTGTGTGGGCATTCGTCTTTGAGTGCGAATACTTCATCATTTCTGGTGCGAAAAACGGCAATCTCCACCTCATCAGTCTTAACCACGCGTGCACCCAGCTTCGGAATATCTTCCAGGTTTGCGATTTCTAGCCATTGATTCATTGTGTAGATCCTCTGTAGTGTGTAAATTGATCAGGCTGCGTTAACTTCAATCTTCTGGAATTCATGCACAGCTTCGCCTTCGGCACGTGCTTTCCATGGATCGATTTGGGCAAACTTTTGTGAATAGTTAAATCGCTCGGTCAGAGACTTGCGTTGACTTTCGTCGAACAACACGTCCTTGATGGACTGTAAACCGACACGCTCAACCCAGGGCGCGGTACGTTCGAGGTAACGCGCTTCTTCGCGGTATTTCTGGATGAACGCGGCGCAGTACTCGAGTACCTGCTGTTCGGTTTCAACCTTACACAGCAGATCGGTTACACGTACCTTGATACCGCCGTTACCACCGACATGCAGTTCGTAACCTGAATCGACACAGACCACGCCGAAGTCCTTGATCGTCGCCTCAGCACAGTTACGTGGACAACCAGAAACAGCAAGCTTGAACTTGTGCGGCATCCACGAACCCCAGGTCATTTGCTCGAGCTGTACCCCAAGCCCGGTGGAATTTTGTGTGCCAAAGCGACACCAGGTATCACCAGCACAGGTTTTCACCGTGCGCATAGCCTTACCATATGCGTGACCGGAGACTAGACCCGCTTCCGACAGATCTTTCCACATCGCAGGCAGATCTTCTTTTTTAACCCCAAACATATCGATACGCTGTCCGCCGGTTACCTTCATCTCTGGCACATTATATTTTTCACAGGCATCGGCAATAGCGCGTAAGTCGGCTGGTTTACACAATCCGCCGAACAGACGTGGTACTACTGAATAGCTACCGTCTTTCTGGATGTTGCCGTGTGCCCGCTCGTTGATAAAACGCGACTGAGCATCATCCTGGTATTCACCCGGCCAGCTGGCAAGCAGATAGTAGTTAAGAGCCGGGCGGCAGGAGGCGCAACCATCTTCGTTGTTCCAGTCATAAAACTGGCGAACTGCTTGCATATTCTTGAGCTGGTGTTGTCTGATACCTGTAATCACTTCTTCGTGACTATGTTCAGTACAACCGCACATTGGCTTTTTACTTGGAGCGGCACTGTAACCTTCACCGACCGTGCTCGCCAGAATCGACTCCACCAGCCCGGTACAGGAGCCGCAGGAACTCGAGGCCTTGGTATGTGCTCGCACTTCATCCAGTGTAAACAAACCTTTTTTGACAATAGCATCGACAATATCCCCTTTACACACTCCATTGCATCCGCAGATTTCCGCATTATTACCAAGCGCTGCAACCCGGTTTTCGTCGCCATGCCCTGCATCACCCAGATCGTGCTGGCCGAACAATATGCTGTTGCGAAAAGCGGACACATCGGTTGCTTCCCTTAACAATTGAAAATACCAGCTGCCGTCAATGGTATCGCCATACATCACCGCACCCTTGATGCGGTTGTCGCGCAATATCAGTTTTTTGTAAACACCTGCAGCGGGGTCCTGCAGCACCAGCGTCTCATCACCGTCATCCTCATTGAAATCACCAGCAGAGAATAAATCGATACCGCTCACCTTGAGCTTGGTCGAGGTCACTGAACCTTCGTAGCGTGCTATCCCGTGTTGCGCCAGATGGTTGGCGGCAACCCTGGACTGCTCATATAGTGGGGCTACCAGACCATAGCAAATGCCACGATGTTGAACACATTCGCCGACTGCGTATACGCGTGGATCAAAAGTCTGCATAGTGTCACTAACGACAATGCCGCGCTCGCAATGAATACCTGCATCCTGTGCCAGAGTTATATTGGGGCGAATACCAACCGCCATTACTACCAGATCTGCTTCAAGCTGCGAGCCATCGCTAAACTTCACGCCACTGACACGTGCATCGCCAGTAATCTCAGCGGTCTGCGCCTGCATCATAAATTTGAGACCGCGTTGTTCCAACGTAGCCTTAAGCAATGCGGCAGCAGGTTTGTCGAGCTGTCTCTCCATCAGACTGTCTAACAGGTGTACAACGGTCACTTGCATACCATTTTTCAACAGACCGTTAGCTGCCTCTAGTCCCAGCAATCCTCCACCGATGACCACCGCTTTGCTGTGGCGTTGACTGGCTTCCAGCATGGTCTCTACATCTGCAATATCGCGAAAGCCAATGACACCTGTTTTATCATGTCCAGGTAGCGGGATGATGAAGGGAGTGGAACCGGTTGCGATCAGCAGGCGATCATAATCCTGTTCAATACCGCTGGCAGTGACCACCTTTTGTGCGACACGGTCGATGTATGCCACAGCATCACCTGTAACTAACCGAATACCGTTATCGAGGTACCAGTCGTAATTGTTGAGCACAATGTCATCCACTGTCTTCTCTCCGGCGAGTACAGGCGATAACATGATACGGTTGTAGTTTGGATGGGGTTCTGCACCGAACACAGTAATTTCGTAAAAATCAGGAGCGAGTTTAAGCAATTCCTCCAGGGTGCGTACTCCGGCCATACCATTACCGATCATGACCAGTTTCTGTTTTTGCATATTTCAAAACTCCAAAAAAAAAGCCCTGGGCAGCCTGACCGGTTAAGTCAGACTGCCCAGGGCTTCGTTACCCAATATGGTTTAAAATTGTGGCCGAAATAGTATCGTTATTGATACCAGTAGAACTCAGGCGCCATTACCAGAATTCAATCTCAGCTTGAGTTACATTTAGCACTCATCATGCCAATTTAAATTTCTATTAAATTTCAATGGCTTGTGTTATCCCCTTGAAAAAGAAGATATTAATTAGGCCCAAATAGAGTGCATGCCGCACCAGCAACTAACAGAAATTGCACTACTGCAACGCACTGTTGAATGACTAATCTGAAAACAGCATCCAGAGCAAAGCACTAATCATCTATTTATCGTGAATAAGTCCATATTCTGGCCCCTTTATATCTCAGCAATTACACCCTGTATTAAAATGAAAAAGTGTAGTTTCCAGGGGTAGGAGAGGCATTAATGTTTGCCCCAAAAGTATTGTTATTTTGAAGATATCAAATACGAGATTTATCAAGCCCAGGCAATAAATCCTAACGGGTTAACTTATAAGTACTAACTTAACCAGTTTATGTTCCTCATTGAATCCAATCTCAAAACGACCTTGAATGCCTGTGTGACTGATAAACTTATGTAGCGCAGAAACGGGAAATTTTACTGTGCGACCATCTTCTGACAGAACCTGGACGAATTTAGCCGAGCCCTGATAGTAACGCTTATAGTCTTCAGGTGAAATATTCAGGGAAAAGCGCATGGTATGCATTTTATTAACCCGGCACCAATATAGGTAATGTTCAGCCACAGCACACTGGTTCACGGCAAGGCAACAGCAGGCCGCTGTAGTCATTCTCCAGCAACTGCTGTTAACGTAGTCCGTGGGCCAGTGTGCTGCGGCCTATCTTTTA
>JBNLGQ010000042.1:0-196716 GCA_050306135.1 Gammaproteobacteria bacterium | reverse complement strand
TTGAAAGGTTTAGTTTTTTTACTTGGCTTACTGTTTTTATTCAATCTTGGCTACTTAATGCAATGGCTATACTATTACTCAAGTTAACAAGTACAGTCAGCAGGAAAAACCTACGCTGCGCTGCGGTTTTCCTCTGCTGTAGGCGTTAGTTGCCAATAATGGAATGAGCATGATCGAAAACGAAAAAGACTTTATAACCTGGATTGATCATCAGCTGGATGTAGATATTCCTGATGAAATTATTGCGTTTAACATCAATATCTATGAATCACCATTTAATATTGAAATAGTCGGTTCTAAAGAATTTACCCCTGACGACGAAGACTGGGCGTGTAACGAAGACTGGGTTCCAGACAATCGAATGATTTCGGTATCTGAAAACATATTTGGCGAATCATGGGAAGAAGCACTAGAAAATATACTTTCATTGTCTAAGAGCTATCTGGAATCAGGCTCGAAAAACAACGTTAAGTTAAAGGCTGCAAAAGCATTTGCTGTAGGGTTTGTAGATGGCAATTTATCCTATGTACAATAAGCAACTAACAACGCCATCAAAACCGACGCTCGTACCTCGCGCGGTTTATGGCAAACGTTAGATTTCTAGGAGACACATGAAATTCCGTTCATTGGAAAACTGGAATGACCCCGATGCGTTGGTAGGGCTTGTCTATTTTGCCCAACTACTCGATGAGCTTCTGTTCGACTTCACTATTGATACCTACAAGCCATCTGCGATGAACTCCAGCACACTTTGTCTAGAAGCCCTCAGCCTAGTTGCTGACATCAAGGCAAAGCGAATAGATGCAAAAAATTTGGAACATGTTTTCGAAGAATTGATTGCCAATTTGAGAAGAGACGAAATAGCGAAATCTCTCTACCCCCTAAATATTGATTCTCTTGAGAAAGAGATTCTTGCTGATGGTAAGCCAACGAGCACAAAGGCCACTCATCTGGAGGTTCTTTTTTATCATATTCGTCTAGATACGTATAAGGAAAAAGCAGAGGAGCTAATCGCCGAAGCCATAAAAAATGGCGGTGAGAAGGATAGGATAAGACAACTCACTAGAGCGTATATTACGACTCTAGTCAGTATCGGTTATAGCACTCGATATTTGAAAGATATCTCAACTTCGTTCTTCCATCTGAATGCAAACATTTCTGACTTCGGTGATATTCATAAATTCTTTGAAAAAGTTTCTGGGGAAACCCAGGAATATCGAGCAGTCTTTCGTGTTGACAACAGTTTTTCTCAGATCGAAAAACCTTGCAAAGCATTTGATCTTGAAATTACAAAGGAATTGGAGCCAGAACTAAAAGAAAAAGCAGAACAGATGAGTTTTGGGCTCGGAGCTTTTGATAGATTTGCAGTTGTGGGCCCTATAGATGCAAAGGATGTTTTTTCCGCAAGAAGTCGAGCCCAGCGAGATCTGGAGGGAATAAGTGCGCTTAGCAATTTATTCCATCATAAAGAAATCCCAAAATGGGACGACCGAGCGCTAATGATAAACACCAATACCGGAAAGACGAGGCCGATAAATATTGGCACTAACCCAATGTTGATGTGCCAAGATAATAGGCCGAAGACGGCGGCTGCTAGGCTTAATCGCTTTATCGAAGAGTTTTCTCTTACCGAAGAGCGCGATTTCAGTAGATTCTTCCGAGTAACGGAGTTGCATGCACTAGCTTTAAAAAGTGATTCACCTGAAAATCAGCTACTTAATCTCTGGGTTGCGCTGGAGTCCCTCGTACCATCGACTACCGATGAAACAAACGCAAAAATCAACAAAATTATTGATTCGGTTATCCCGATACTCAATTTGGACTATATTGCCAATCTATCCGCTCGACTGGTGCGCGATTTTCGGAATTGGGATAAGACAACATTCGAAAGTTCAATTCATGATATTCCGGGTGAAGTCGATAGAGAGAAAATTCTTCGGCTAATTGTGCTTCCCGATTACCATCAGGAGAAAATAGCGCTTTACCAAAAAATCGGAAATTTCGAACTCCTACGAAATCGATGTGCATACTTTGAGAGAGCTCTCAGATCAACCGCAGAGATTCGTAAACTGCTAAATGGTCATGCACGGCGCGTGGCTTGGCAGCTTCGCAGAATATACCGAACCAGAAACCTGATAGTCCACACGGGCCGCACGCCTCCGTTTGTCGATGCATTAATTAGAAACATTCATGACTACTTGGACGTAGTTGTATCTACAATTGTGCATCAGGCTTCCGATGGAGAAAAGATAAACTCAATTGATCAGACATTCGCATTCGCCACGCTCAAATACAAGGAGTTTGAAGAAGGGCTAAAAGTTGATGATATTGCTATCGATTCAGAGAACATTGAAAGATATCTAATCTCCATAAAAATTCGAGTATAGAAATCTAACAAATGCATGCAGCTGGACAAAATCACTGCGCTGGCGATTGCGATTTTGCCGCTGATGCGGAGCGTTATGCAGAAACGATACTTAATATTGGCTAAAAGGTATTATTAGGCAAATGAAAAAATTAAGGGATAACGAATTAGAAGAAATTGCTAAGATCGTAAAAGAAATAATATTTATACCCAGGAATCAGAGAAAGGTGACGGTATTTCTTTGTGGCGCTGATAGAAAAGACGAGAAGACAGCTCGCTCAAAAATGGCTGCAATTTTCGGAGAATACCCAAGGTATGAACTTTTATATCCAGAGGATTTATTCGATGACCTGTTGGCTGGTCAAGGTCAGCATAGCTTACTAAAACTCGAGAATATTCTTGCAGATAGCGTCGATGCAATTGTTCTTTTCCCTGAAAGTCCAGGAGCGTTTGCCGAATTAGGCGCATTTTCGAATAACGAAAATTTGGCTAGAAAGATGGTCGTTATAGCCAACAAGAAATATATGAGTAACAAAAGCTTTATCAACTATGGGCCAAACCGGCTTGTTAGGGCTTCTAAAACAGGGAAAGTTATGAATATAAGTTACGACGATTTAAATAACACTGATGAAAAACGTAAGATTTATCAAAGAGTAAATGACTATATTACAAAAATTAAGAAAGTCCATGCTGTCAAAAAGGATGTCACAAATATTCTTGAGGTGGAAAATTTCATCTTCCCTTGCATTTACCTTATTGACGAAGTTAATAATATAACTTTGTATGAGCTCATTGAATATGCCACTTCACAAGATAGTGTGCTTTGTCAGATAGCTACTAAGTCATCCCTTGGAAGACTAACAGCTAATAGATTAATAACTAGAACACCTTCAGGGTATAAAGTCACAGCAGCTGGCGCTAAGCATGTACGAACAACTTTTAAAGAACGATTTCTTGATAGGGCTCGAATAGAGCTTCTGAATTCACAAAATCGTAGAAACGCTCGAGTCAGTTATGCTAGAGTTAGGTAGGGCGCACACCTTTAGCGAGTGGGTTAAGTACCTACTGGGTAGTGTTTCGCTATCCTGCACCAAATCCAGAAACATGCCGCAATAACTTAAGACACCCATCTATTGAAAAGGAGATTAATCTTAAGCTATTCAACTACGGCTTCAGTTAAAAGAAAGATGTATTAAGACGAAATTTCTGATTTTTTTATCTGTATTGGGTATTTTTTCTTTGAATTGTTTCTCAAGACAAAATGTTCCTGCAACCTGTGATATCAGGTCGGTGTTTGAATGAATGATCAGAGGATGGGATTATGTGTCAGGAAAAACTTCAGCGCAGCGTTTCACACCGTGCACCCAGTTCTTTCCCATTTGTTCGCAAGCTTGTCTAATTTTATAGGCGCTACCTACCAGTGATTTAAATGGGCTTTCAAAATCTTTACTCAGGTACAGCCAATGTTTGGGATCGATGTTGAGTCGAGTCAAAATTTCTGCGGCATTTTCAGGAATATGGCCTCGTTTATCATCCCGTAGTGTTCGTCCTGTCCAGTCGACCAGTTCAAGGTAGTCTGTATATCGAAAAGGTAAGCCTTTTGGCATGTTACCACGGGGATAGCCTGCAAAGGGGAGTAGTGATTTGGGCTGAACAGCAATCAGTTCAGGATTGTCTGTTTGGTTTTGTTGCTGATGACTGATGCGATGTTTGACTGATGTGTGATCGGATTCTTCTGGTGTTTCAGCCATTTTGGCACGAATGGGGTTCAGGTCAACATAGGCCATGCAAGCAGCCAGCGCTCTTTCATCGAGGAGTGCTTGAGAAGTGTAGCGTCCTTCCCAAAATCGACCTGTAACTTTATCTTCCTTATTCGCATCACGGGCAATTGGCTCATTAAGACAACGCATAAACCAACTAAGATCAATCAAACGAGCACGCCACAGTTCAACTCGTTCAGCCAGGGTTTTTTGCTCTGAAGTACTGAGTTCTTCATGCTTGAGATAACGACGGGACAGGTCATTACCCGAAAAGAGTTTATGCCATCGATTACAGACTTCACGGACAGACCATTTGGCTGCCTTTTCCTGATCGATATGCAATACAACATGGTAGTGATTGTTCATGATGGCATAGGCAGCAATGTCTATAGAAAAGATAGTTGCTAATTCAAGCATACGATCCTCAATCCATTGCCTCCGATGTTCGTAATCATGTCCAGTCTGATTGTCTTTGCCGCAGAGAAAGGCACGTCGAACGCAGCGAGAGGTGCAGTGGTAATAAGGGGTGGCTTCGAGTGAAACCTGAGTCTTCCTGGCTTTAGGCATGATGCACTCCTTGCATTGATTCAATGGATTTTAAGGTACCCCTGATCTATAGTAGTGTCAAGTTTCAAAAGGTGGGTGTCCATAAAAGATTGGGTGTCCATAAAAGATTTTCAACCATGTTACTTTTTATGCTTTAAATTTTCTACACCTTGGTTAGGTTACTTCGGGGGAATGGTATGATTTTAGAAATCGAAGATCTTAACAAAGGAATGATACTTTGGAGATATATGAATCTCGCAAAGTTTGTTTCCATGTTGGCAAAAAGGGCTATATGGTTGGCTAGAGCAGATACATTTGGAGATAAACATGAAGGAAGATTTCCTGATAAAATGCGAAATTATATTGAAAAGGCATATGAAGACTATGAGGATGAAAATGATGATTCTCCGGTAAAAGATGCGTCCGATTTTCAAGATTACCTAGTTAAAAATACCTTTATTAGCTGCTGGCATCATAATCTCGATGAGAATATGGTGATGTGGGAAATATATGGAAAAGAATTAGAGTCTGTTGCAATTCAAACGACGGTAGATGATTTAGATAGAAGCGTTGATGCTAGTGTTTTATCTGGTCATTCTTTGATATTGAAGAATGTTGAATATCAGAATTCAGACGAAATTAAAGAAATTCTCCACTATGAGGAATGCTTTTTTAGGAAACGAAAGCACTTCTCATTTGAAAGAGAGGTAAGAATAAGTCTAGATACGTACTCAGGTTTAAACCCAACTAAAGATACGCCATATGGCTATACTCTTCCAATGCAACCGAATATTTTGATAAACAAAGTTCTTTTACACCCGGACAGTTCTAAATGGTTTTATGACGCTGTAAAATCGATTATGAAAAAATATGAATTACATGCGCGCATAGAAAAAGGCATCTATGGAAATACGTAATCAAACAATTAGCTTAAGTCGCCCCCTGCAGTCGCTAGGGCCTCGCTATAGCTCGACCCCTTAGCCAGGCGCGTTAGCCTGTATAGGTAAACGATGATCGAAATATCCAGAGAGGAATTCAATTTACTACCCATCGAAAGAATGGGCTTCTTTCCTGAGCGCGCTTGGTATAAAAGCGAAGAGTTAGAGATGGCGGGAACGGTAATTCTCGATCCTTTCGACAAAGATTGGTCCTATATGCTTCTCGCTAAAGACGAAGATGGATTCTATCGGCCGCTGAAATTTGAAGTTAGTTTGCCAAATCAATTTGACGCAGAGTCAAAGCTCCTTGAAGTTGCCACTGCTGTTGAGCTAAGTGGTTCATACGAGGAAGACCTTTACCAAGAAACCCATGATCAGAAAGAAGAAGATAAAGAATACGTCATTACAACGATAGACGATGAGGTTAAAAAGTATCTTAAGTCTCATCCAGAGAAACTCTATCAAATGTCACCTAGAAAGTTTGAAGAGCTAGTCGCTAGTATTCTTAAAGATATGGGGTTCGAAGTTGAACTCACTCAAGCCACGCGCGATGGTGGCAAAGACATAATCGCCCACGTAAGGAATGCCGTAACAAGTTATCTTACATACATAGAGTGCAAACGCTATGCCGTTGATAAAAAGGTAGGCGTTGGCATAATTCGAGAGGTTGTCGGTGTCCACCATATGCATCGCGCAACGAAAAGCATTATTGTAACCACAAGCTTTTTTTCTGCCGACGCTATCAAGGAGGCTGCGCAAATGGAAAGTCAATTGGATTTGAAAGATTTCAACGATATCAAAACGTGGCTTGGTCAGTACTGATGTTTTTTACGTCTCAAAACAAAAATATTCGAGTAACAAGTAATTCAACCATACAGGTAGCTGCACGCCAAAGGCGCGCGCAGTTGATGAAAATCGGGGGCAGATCACAGAATATTCTAATATTAGAGTAAATTGTGATCTGTCCCCGGATTGTGTGGTCTGCCTAAGAACCGGGCGTTATGTGCTTAATTTCGTGGACATTTTCGAGATGATATCGATGACCGAAACCGTAAAAAGATTGGAGCCAACAAAGGAGGCTCTTTGAGAGCTTTTTTTGAAGTCTGGCAATGAATGTGCTTATCCCGGTTGTACGCACAAAATTATTTCTTCTTCAGGGGTTTTCTTATCTCAGATTTGTCATATAGAGGCTGCGAATGAAGGGGGAGAGAGATTCAATCCAAACCAGACCAATGAACAACGACGCTCTTTTGATAATCTAATTTTGATGTGCCATGCACACCACAAAATTACTGATGATGTTAATGCATATCCTGTTGAAAGAATGAGGGACATTAAATCTCAGCATGAGTCAAAGTTCACTGATATTGTTTCTACCATACAGAATTCCTTCACAGATCATACCGAGCATTCCAAAGTACAGCGGCCTTCATCCTTAGACCGAATTAACCGAGTTCTAAGCTGGAATAATACAAGTGATGAACTTGTAGAAACTTTGGAAGATATATCAGCCTTCTCTAAACGCTTGCGAACTCTTCCAATGCAGGCTCGGCAAATACTCACACTGATGGTCAAGAGGTCTGCATATGATCATATCAATCGACTTCATATATCAGAGCATGAAATAAAACTAGCCACTGGCGCTGGTATATCAGAACTAAGAGAAGTTATTCAGGTTTTGGACAAGTATGGGTTCATCCGAGAAGGGTTTCCTGATGACTTTAACCTGCCCACCATTGAAATATGCGAAATTGAGAGGGGCTGGCCTTTTCTCAAAGATCTAAAGGAATTTTGTGAGGCTGAAGATATAGCCTTAGAAGAAGTTCTGGTGGATTTGAACTTTGCTTTATTAGATTGCGTCATGGGATCAGGTCTGTAATTTATGATCAATGTTTTTCGAGGATTACTGCTCACTTTCATTTTTCCTAAATGGCCGTTCAGGGTTGTTAGCTGATTGTAACTTGCTGCACTGCAATAGGCCGATTTGTTGATAAAGTGGTCGTTCGCTTGAGCAAAGTAGCAATGTCACTGAAGTGCCTGAAGCGGTTATTTAGAAAATCCAAAATAAAAGACTTGCCCCGAAGTTTCATTTAAATCCTTGACTCCTGCGCGCTTTCTCCAGTACTGATTCACATTGGGCTTCTATGCCATATTGATTGATAAACTCATCAAGCGGCATTCTTAGTTGAAATTGGATTTGACTCTATGGAACCATTTAATCCTCTGTTTGGGTTTTGAGATATCATGTGCTTACCTATGGATCACCAAGTGAACTTACTGAGGATGATCGCTAATCATCTACTTAAAATAGGAAGAAAAAATGCACGACGAACGATATTTTCATCCAGAAAATAATAGCTTTTTTCAAAAAATTAAAGATTATGTACTAAAGAAAAAAATTCCCATGCGGGAAAGCAACCTCCATAAAGATGGTCGATTTTGGTTAAAAAATAAGGATCTCGAGCGAGTTAAAGATAAGAAACCCGAACATTTCATTTAAGGCGTCTCAACATCTATTCGGCGTATTCTAGGGACACAATACTTATTTGTTGAAGTTTTATGAACGCAGGTACTTCCATGGACCTGAAGCCCCCTACAACTTTTCAGGAATAACCGCTTCGGTTCGATAGTGACTATTCACCATGATTTTCGATCCATTGTCTTCGATGTTCATAATCATGTCCGGATTGTGAATCCTTACCATACAAAAAAGCACGACGGACACAGCGGGAAATACAATGGTAGTAAGATGTGGCTTCGATAGAAACCTGAGTTTTCCTTGCTTTAGGCAAAATGCGCTCCTTGCGTTTTGATCAGGCTTTAAAAACTACGACATTTGATTTTAGTTGTCAATATTCAATAAATGGGTGTCCGCCTTTACTTTTACTTCGACGCACTCTCCACAGATTATTGATACAAACTGGCACTTGGTCGTCGATTTAGAATCGGGTGTATCGAAGTGAGGGAATACATAGATAATGACTCCAAAGAGATCTTCGGATCTTCGGGGTCAAGTCTTGTCTTTTGCCTCAACATGAAATATGAACTTCATCTAGCCATCATTAATAGCTTTAAGCCTAATAGTGATTCCAATCTCTATTTGAAGTCTTATTTTTTTAAATCCCCCTTCAGGCCCGCGGCAAAAGTACGGTCAAATCGTGGTCAAATGGCATGGATGCCATTTGAGGGACAGCCGCGTCTGGAACGCGTCTGGCCCGACCGCGATTTGGCCGTGCTTTTGACGAGATAAGGGCTTGTGCGGGGCGGCTTTTCTTGGTTACTTCTTTTAGCTGTTGAAAAGAAGTGACTCGCACGCCTGCTAGAAAGTCACTACAGAGCAAGGAAAGCTAAGGCGTGTGAAACAATATTTCGGGCAGGTGCTAGATTTGAAAGAGATTACATCCCTTAGTTTCGAAAACGCTACCTCCCTGATGCCACTCATTTAGAGAAATAACCAAATCTATTGTTTTCTGTACTCCGATGTTGACAGTTTACTTCAACGATAACACCAGTACTTAACATCCTGTTTTTTAAGAAAAGACTCTGCCTTTTTTCCCTGTAACATGGCAAGCGTCGATAAAATTCCCGCTTCGGTGCAGGTTGATGCGGCTACTGTTACTGAGCGTGGGCCATTCATTACTGGCCATCCGGTTTTGGGGTTTAGAATGTGGCTGTAGCGTATGCCGCCATGCTGGATATAGCGGTAAACGTCACCACTGGTGGCCAGTGCGCCATGGTTGAGTTTGATGATTCCGGCGGCGTCACCGGGTTTTAGTGGGTTTTCTATACCTGTGATCCAGGGCTGGTTATTTTTCTGCGGGGCATTGGCATGACAGTCGCCACCAAAATTAACCATCATACTCAGATCGCATTCTTGCATTAATAACTGCAAGACACGGTCAACGGCATATTCTTTTCCAATACCGCCAAAGTCTATTTGCATATTCTGGGGCAGGGTGATTTCAGTTTCTGAGAACTCTACTTTATTCCAGCCGATATGCTGCAGTATTTTATCAATCTGCGATTGTTTCGGAATTTCATTTTCACCATTAAAGTTCCAGAGTAGTCTGAGTACGCCGGAGGTGATATCAAACAGTCCTTCGCTTAACTGGTAGCAGTTATCTGCAAACTGTAACAGGCGGTAGGTTTCATCATCGATGCTGACGGGTTTGCCGTTATTATGATGGATCTGGTAGACAATATTATCGGTTCGATAGCGACTGAATTTTTGTTCGATACGTAGGGCTTCCTGTTCGGCCTTAGTGATCAACTCACGTGCAAGTTTTTCATCCTCGGTTTCAATCAAAACCTCGCAGGGGCTGGCCATGCATTGAAAATGGCCATGCCAGATATGTTCGCGTTGCGTAATTTTCATTTTTATCACAGCCCCGACAGTAATACACCAGCGAGAACTAAAATGGATTAGCTAACGCAAATGTGAGGTGTTGTTAAGGAAACTCTGATCATTTCATGATTTTTTATGCTGGCGATAAACGCCTCGATTCGTCATGAAGATCGCAGCAATAGGGCGGCTATTACTGCTCACTTCGAAAGCAATCGGAATATTTCTATTCTGGTCTAAATTAAACCAGAATAAATCAGAGGTTCTCTTAAAACTTAAAGCTGTAGTTTACCTGAGCAATGACTGAGTTTACATCGGGAAATAGATCCTGATTGGTTAATTGTCCGACTGCTTCGCTGGGCGATGAGTTTCCTGACTGCTGATACATCTCCAGACGCACTGACCAGACATGTTTATCATCTATGGTTTTGCCGAATTTTACCCCGACTGTGGTGGTGGTTAATTCACCCAGCCGATAATCTGCACTGGCAAATTCTGGGGTAGGTTCACCATTCACCAGGAAGTAGCGATAGAAATCAGCTTCGGTTTGCTGGTAAAAGCGCAGATGTGGCTGGATGAAGAAACCACTATCCATCTTGTAACGATAGGTAAAATCTATCGTATGTGAATTCACGCCCCAGTCATCAGACATAAACCGATAAGACGCAGTAACGATGTCTTTATTGTCTAACTGTTTCTTATATTTTCCATAGACACTTTGACGGGTGCGGGAATCTGGCCGATTTTCGTACAGGTAATGATCGGGTTCACCTGTGCCTGCATCAACTACACTCAGAATTTTGTAGGGATCGGTCATGTAACCACTGCCAACGCTGATCGAGTAATTAACCTGGAACAGGCTGCTTTTGTCGATAATTTGAGTGACGCCAAATAGTGCATCAACCAGTTCTCTGGATTCAGAGCTGGAGGTACGTTGCCGTGCATTTATATCGCTAAGGGCTACTGGTGTTCCTCCAACCGGCTTGATGTTATCCAGCTCCAGACTGATGCCTCCAGTCAGCGTGGTGTTCTTCTGGTTCATTTCATGTGACCATAAGGCATTGCCGCCAAATGAAGTGAAATCGTGTTCCATGGATAGATTGATACCCAGATTACGTCGATTATTACGATTGACGGGCTTATCCCAGTTGAGGCTGAGACTGGCACGGGTGTCGCGGAAGGTCTCGTCTAATGGTGTTTCATTTGCTGCTGCCGTATAGGTTCCTTCACCTGATGGGCCGGTAAAGGTTTGCGGCAGTGTTGAGGGTACTGCACCATTGGCTGATGAGCCGGTAAGGTTGTCGAGCACTAGTTTTCCCGTTATGGTTTCATCGTCGCCCAGGTCTTTTTTGGCGCTGATAACGGGTTCTATTGCGGTGACTCTATCTGTTTCTGAATATAGTAAAACTGCGCTATCAACATCCCATTGATCAGCTGCCTGAACTGCTGTTCCCAGTAATGAACAGGTAGCGGCTGAGAGTAAGCCAGCAATCTTTTTGTGTTTTAATTGCACCCGCAACCTCCACCTGCAAAACCCTGACCACCACTGGAGGCTTCTTTGCTGAAATAAATATGTTCATCAAAAGCGAGGTCTATAGCATCCGCATCCATCAGCATGTCATCTTTTGATAAAGCTCCACGTTCCCAGGGTTTAACTCCCATGGATGAACAACCGCTGCCAAGCAGCATGCTGAGCATCAGGCCAAATATAAGCAGTGGTCTCATAATAATTCCTTAATTTCTCTTTCATATTCTGGGACCTTTTTTTCAAAGAAGCCGATATGTTTTTTGGCTACTTTACCTTCTTTATTAATCAGGTATGAGGTGGGCATGCCTTCCAGTTCAAATTTTGTGGCGAGCTTACCTTCTGGATCATGGAAGATATCAAAATAAGCGGGGACTTTTTTCAGGAAATCGTGCATATCTTCGCTTTGCTCATCAACATTAATAGTAACTACCTGGAATTTGTCTGCAGGATATTTAGCCTGTAGCTTATTCATCCAGGGGAATGATTTCTGGCAGGGTTTGCACCAGGAGGCCCAGAAATCAAGATAGACAACTTTCCCACTGTACTGTGACAGATTAAAGTCTTTGATATCGTAAATTTCGGCCTGAACTGTGGGAATAAATAGTGCGAGTAATAGTAAGAGCTTTTTCATAGTTATAAATCTTTCTCAAGTAAGAATTCAGATCTTAGGGTAAGTATTATTAACCGAATGTTAACGCGGGGTGAAATTTACCATTGCACAGGTACCACCTTCGTCAGTTTGTGACAAACTTAACATCCAGCCCTGATGATCGCAGATTAATTTTGAAACATAAAGGCCAATGCCGTAGCCCTGGCTGCTATGTCCTCGATAGGCGAAATCAAAGATATGCTCCAGCTCGTCCTGACTGATACCAAAGCCGCTATCGATAATGGATAGCTTTTTATCTTCCATCTCTATTCGAATATCGCTATCTGCACCATGTTTGATAGCATTTTTAATCAGGTTGCTGCAGACCACAGTAGCCAGCGTTTTATCGGCATTGACGATGTGGGTTTCCAGTAATGTATTTTTGATGATGATATTTTTCGAGTTTATATCGCTTTGAAGCATGTTTAAAATATCATCTATCACAAAGCATAGTTTTAAGGGCGTGGTTTCCCTGTGTGGATTTTGATCACGTGTCACCTGTAACAATGCATCAATCACTTCGACCATGCCACGTGTAGCACGCTGTATCTTTTCTATCTGTGTATGTGTGGCAACATCATCATGCTGGCAATCAATTAATTCTGTCGAGGTTTGAATGATGGTCATGGGGGAGCGTAGTTCATGACTGGCCATTGCTGCGAAAGCGATCTGTTTTTCGACGTAGTCATCCATGCGTTTCAGGTATACATCAAATGCCTGTGCAATCTTGCCTACCTCATCCTTTTTATAGTGTTTACTCAATTGAACACCACGTTGGTCAGGCACCAGATGGGAGACTTCTTCACTTAGTCGACAAATGGGATCAGCCAGTTTTCGACTAATCAGGTGGGACATGATCACTATCATGAACAGGAGTACTACCCAGGCGCTGATCAATATATCAGTCAGCAGGACTTCGGATTCTTCCAGTTGAGTAATGTCATATTTGATATAAATAATATCATCCTCAAAAGGCTGTATCTGAAGATGATAAAAGTAGTCACCAATTTCGACATCATGATGAATCCCCTGTGAGAATTCTTTGAAAAACTCAGGGATAGGAATGGTTGAGGCTCGACTTTCAAGATACATCGACATACTGGCTGTTTGGGGTAACTCCGCCAATGGGTTGATTTTTAGAATACTGCGAATGTTTTCAATCTCGGTACCGATTTGTTTTTCCAGCAGATCATATTCCAGCTCCTTGTTGGAATAGTGCACTACCAATGTCAGTAGCGAGAGGAAACTGATAGATGCTAGAGAAATACTCAGCAGTAACTTTTTAAACAGTGATGGTTCACTGGAGAATATTCTCAAGGTGTTGTTTCCGCATAGATACGATATCCCACACCATGCACGGTATGGATTAAGCGCTGTTCAAATGGCTGGTCTATCTGCTGGCGTAGATGATGGATATGAACGCGTAGGGGATCCCCCTCAGGGGGATCGTCGTGCCAGATATAATCGAGTAGTTCCTGTCTGGAAACTACCCTGTCCTTATGTTTCATCAGATATTCCAGAATGGCGAAGGCTTTTGGTTTCAGACTGATTGTTAAATCCCCTCGATGTACTTCGCGGGTTTTGAGATCCAGATTCAGCTCTCCGATTTGATAATTGGTGTCGGCACTCACCAGGTTTCGCCTGGTAAGGGCATTTATCCTGACTTCCAGTTCTCTTAATGAAAAAGGCTTAACAAGATAATCATCAGCGCCTGCTTCAAAGCCTTCTACCTTGTTCTCAACTGTGTCTCTTGCTGTTAGCATCAATACGGGGGTATAGGTGTGTTTTGATGATTTGAATGCACGACATACGCTGATGCCATCTTTGCCTGGCAGCATAAGATCCAGAATGATCAGGTCGAATGTGTTTTCCAGCGCGAGCTTAAGCCCCAGATTGCCATTGTAGGCAAAGTCCAGCTGGTGGCCTTTCTGCTCAAAATACAGGCCTATATTAGATGCAATATCTGCATCATCTTCAATTACAAGAATTTTCATAAGCTAAATATAGTGAAATCATTGTAAATTATTTGTTAAACCGTGTGCAGCCAATATTAACGAGGGAGAGAACAGAGATTACCAAGTTTCTAGAGTAATCTGGTAGATTTATGAGTGATTTATTAGAAATATGATGACCTGTATAAGTTATATAAGGTTTTTCTATTTATGAATCCTAATAGACGGCTGTTCTCCTGACTTTGATACTACCTGACCGATGATAGCTGCGTCTTTATAGCCCAGGTTATGCAGTTGCTGTAAACAGTCTTTAGCCTGTTGAGCAGGGATTCCGGCCAATAGCCCACCAGCGGTTTGTGGGTCAAAAAGTAGTGGGTATAGCGGGTGTTTCGTAAACTGCTCAGAGTTATGAATAGCGCGGCGCAGGCGCAGATTTTGCGGTTGCAGTGAAGAGAGGATACCTGCATCAACGCATTGCTGTGCGCCATCCAGTAACGGCAGAGCGTCCAGTATAATTTCGGCATCAACATTTGACGCTGTCATCATCTCGAATAAATGACCTGTCAGCCCAAATCCGGTGAGGTCGGTACAGGCGGATACTGAATGATTTTTCAGGCAATGCGATGCTGCCAGGCTGGAGACCAGCATGGACTGAATTGCTGCATCTATCCAGCGGCCTTTGGCTTTGGCCTGCATCTCAGCGGCAAACAGGGTGCCTGTACCAATCGCCTTGGTGAGAATGATTTTATCACCGGCCTGTAGACCCTGTTTCTTCATCACCAATGCGGGATCAATAAGGCCATTTACCGTTAACCCAAAAGCAAGTTCAATACCTTCGCTGGAGTGACCACCAGCCAGTACCGCTCCGCAAGGTTGAAGCATAGACATAGCGCCTGATAACAGGTCGAATAAATTTTCTTCAACGATTTTTTCACTGGCATAAGGCACTGTAGCAATGGCCAAGGCAGACTGCGGTTCGGCACCCATCGCATACAGGTCGCCTAGAGCATGATTCGCAGCTATGGCTCCAAACGTGAAGCTGTCATTGATAAAGGCACGAAAGTAATCCACACTTTGAACCATGGCCTTGTCAGCAGGCACGGTGAACATCGCGCAGTCGTCTGGTTTTTCTCTTCCAATCAGGACATCAGCACGCGACTCAAGCGGTAAACGTTTCATCACACGTGATAGAACGCTAGCCCCAACCTTTGCTCCACAGCCACCACAGCGCATAGGCTGAGTGCTGAGGATTTTAAGCGTGTTTGCATCGGTAATACCTTCTGCCAGACGCGGTTGAAGATCGACTTTCATTTGAGGTAACTGGTTAAATTTCTGCATAAATCTGCGATCAATCCAGTCTTTAACCTTCCATAACCAGGCTGACTCGTAAGACCAGTTACCCCGTGAAGCAACGGCATATTGATTACCTGTGCTGATCAATCCTAGAAAATGCCTTTGAGCCCGATACACGCGCAAGGGTTTTTGAGTGGCGGCAGCACGCAGGTTATCAGCCAGTACCGGACCTTGCCGAACTGCAAAAACACCGGATTTAGGTCTGGGATTGGGTAATGAAGCGACATCGCCGGCGGCAAAAATATCGGGGTGGGATGTGGATTGCAGAGTTTCCTGCACACTGATAAATCCTTTCTCATCCACCGCCAGGCCTGCTTCACGTGGCCAGTCGGCTGTGGAAGCGCTGGTAGCCCAGATAACCACATCGGCAGCATAGTTTTGACCATCATGTGTAATCACCTGATCAGCCTTCACTTCGCTAACCTGTTTTGAACAATGCAGGGTAATATTGCGCTGTTTGAGTATGCGTTCAAAACGTCTCTGCACACCATCATTATGCTGGTGCATGATATGCTCACTGGCACTTAGCAGGGTGTATTGCAATAGCTCAGGATTTTTCCCTGCTTTACTTAAGGTGTTTTGCAGGCGTAGCTGAGTTGACAGAGCAAGCTCTATACCGCCAGCACCACCAC
Organism: Gammaproteobacteria bacterium; assembly: GCA_050306135.1. Lineage (GTDB taxonomy): Bacteria > Pseudomonadota > Gammaproteobacteria > JACNJF01. Next base: position 180,651 of record JBNLGQ010000042.1, on the reverse strand, counting down.
CCACTACTACAATGCGAAGAGGGTGTTCTGTATTCTGTACACGATCCATCAGTACATTCCATTGATCCAGGAAGCGATCAACAGGTTTTGCGGATAAGGCATATTGATCGACACCCGGAATATTATTGCTGTCGGGACGTGATCCGGTATTGATCGAAAGGAGGTCGTAACGGATAGCTGGGCGCCCCGCAACATGAACCTGTTTATTTTCAACATCCAGCTGCTTAACGCTGGCATGATAAAGGCGAGCATTTGCAAACCTGGCAAGTTTGCCAAGGTCTATATGGCAGTCATCGTAGTTATAAAATCCAGCTATGTATCCTGGCACCATGCCGGAATAAGGCGTGTGAATATCACGTGTAATAAGCGTGACTCGCAGGCCGGGTAGTGGGTTCATGGCGAAGCGTTTTAGGACGGTAACGTGTGCATGTCCACCACCGACCAGTACCAGATCTTTGACGACGGGGGCCTGAGTTGTTTGCATAAAGGATTAAAGACCGCGATATTTATCTGTTAGATTTAAAATTCGGCGCAAGCATAAACTAATGCTGTGATCAGTAATAGACTAAATCAAGCGGTGAGCGTTCTATATCCATATCCTGATTGAAGATTAAAATCTTAAATTCAAGTTAAATTAGCACTGATTTATGGCTGGCAATACGAACTTATGAGTCATCTACTACACTATCGTTTCTGGATAATGGCATTTTGCCTTATATCGCTGAGTGCCTGCTTTAGCGTAAAGACGATGTATAACCAGGCTGACTGGCTTTTGCCCTCGTATCTAGATGATTATGTTTCACTCAATGAACAGCAAAACAATCTTTTCAGGTTAAAGCTTGAACACTCTCTGGAGTGGCATCGTCGACAACAATTACCAGAGTATGCCAGCTTTCTTGAGTGGTTGGCAGCTGCTGCCACAGATGGCCTGGATCATGCTGAAATAGATACTGTATACAAAGAGTTACGTCAGTTTGGTGATGTTTTAGTTGAAGTACTTGTTCCGCAGATGACGCAAATCATCCAGGCTATGGATGACCATCAGCTAACTGAATTGTATGAAAATCTTGAGGAAAATAATCAGCGCTTTAAAGCTAAACATATCGATAGCAGTGAAATTGAACAACGCAAAAGATTGGCTGAGAAAAAGCTGAATTTTGTTGATCGTTGGGCGGGTTCAGTTAATGACGATCAAAAAGATTTGGTACTGCTCTGGTCCAGAGCTACTGTGTTAATGGGTAAAGAATATTATCAATCACGTCTAAACTGGCAAGGGAAGTTGAAACAAATACTGCTACGACGTGATGAAAAGACTTTTCTGGAAATAGGTTTATTAACGCTGATCAAAGACAGAAGGAAGCTGCGCTCGGAAGATTTTAATACCAGATATCATGCCAATGAAAATCTGGATAAGAAGCTATATCTTCAGTTAGACCGATCACTTAGCAGCAGGCAACGTGAGTATCTGGTCACCAGATTAAAGGATATTGCTAACGATTTTCGAGAACTGGCTGCGCAAAAAAGCTAAATTAAACATTGATAATCCAGGTAGGGTATTAACAAGTCTATAAAATAAGAGTATGTTGTATTGTTTTTTTTCAGCGGTCGCTCAATTCTTAGCTGTATATTTATACACTGGAAGTTTTGTAGTAAAGCTCATCCAAGGATATTAAGATAGATCACAGATGTTTTCAGCAGTAACTAAATCGATTAAGAGTCGCCCCTCATACTCAGCTATTCAGGCTGATATTCTTGCAGGTTTAACCGTTGGTGTTATCGCGCTACCACTTTCTATGGCATTGGCCATTGCCAGTGGCGTGTCGCCTGAGCGTGGTCTTTATACCGCCATTGTAGCTGGAATTATTATTGCTATCTCTGGTGGCTCCAAGGTCAATATTTCAGGCCCTACTGCAGCTTTTGTGGTTGTTCTGTTGCCCATAGTGCAACAGTTTGGGTTAGGCGGGTTACTCATCAGTGGCTTCATGGCCGGTATTATATTAATCGCTATGGGCATGGCTAAGCTGGGGAAATTAATAGAGGTGGTTCCTTACCCTGTTACCATTGGTTTTACTGCAGGAATTGGGGTGGTGATAGCTACCTTTCAAATCAAGGATTTTTTCGGACTCAATGTAGAGGCCGTGGAAGGTCATTATGTACATAAGCTATATGCGATTATTAAAGCGTTTCCTACCATTCATCTAAGTGAGCTCTTTATTGGTGCGCTCACGCTGGCTGCATTAATCCTGTGGCCAAAATTTCGCTCCAAGATTCCTGGCCACCTGGTCGCATTGCTTTTGGGATCGGTAGTGGCCTGGTTAGCACATCAAATGTCTGCCGATTTTTCTGTGGCAACCATCGGAAGTCGCTTCCAGTTTGATATTAACGGTATTACTGGTAATGGCATTCCGCCCGTCATGCCTGTGTTTGACTGGCCATGGAATTTGCCAGCCGCAAATGGAGAAGCCATTGGTATAAGCTGGGAACTGATTAACGCTTTATTACCCAGTGCCATAGCAATCGCTATTTTGGGTTCGCTGGAATCCCTTTTATGTGCTGTGATTGCTGATGGTATGTCGGGTAAAAAACATAACTCCAACGATGAGTTAATAGGTCAGGGTATCGGTAATATTATTGCCCCGTTATTTGGTGGTATACCAGCTACTGCAGCAATAGCTAGAACTGCAGCCAGTATAAAGGCAGGAAGTCGCTCTCCTTTGGCCTCCGTTGTACATGGCTTTTTTATTCTGGCAGCTATCTTTGTACTAGCCCCTTTATTGTCTTATATACCTATGGCTTCGATGGCTGCGCTGCTGTTGATGGTTGCCTGGAATATGAGTGAGGCCAGACATTTTGTTCGTACCGTTAAGGTAGCGCCCAGAGATGATGTTGTGGTACTGATTATCTGTTTTCTACTTACGGTATTCTTTGATATGACGATTGCGGTAGGTGTGGGGATGAGTCTGGCTGCCATCCTGTTTATTCGCAGAAGTATCACACTAAGTACTACCACCCGAGTAGAGCACGCGCATGAAGACTATGGCGAGTTATCAAATAAAATCGTCATTTATGATATCAATGGCTCGTTGTTTTTTGGCTCCGCACAAAAAGCCATGCAGAATATTACTAATATTACTCCAGAAGTCAGGGTTATTATTCTGGATATGAGTGAAGTCAATATGATCGATATGAGTGCGATTATTGCGATGGAAACCATTATTAAAAATCTGGGTGATTCCAATGTGGGATTGATTATTAACAATCTACAACCCAGAATGATTTTAAAACTCAGAAGAGCAGGGCTGAGAAAGGCAATAGGAAAGCTGGAATTTTCACGTTCGATGAGTGATAGCTTTAAAAAAGCGGAAATCATGCTGCAGAATAAAATATCACCAGAATCAAACATCTCTACTGAAGAGAATTAGATTCACTAAGGGCGAGGTAACACTGGTTCGAATAAGTCACCAAACAAACTGTGTAATACAAGCTGTCTCTGTGGTTTTGGGGTAGCTTTTACATCTTTCCAGGGCACAATATAAAGGATTTTTGGTAATTCTTTATTACTTTTGATGGTAGTGATGCGCAGCTCAATTTCATCATTCTCCTGCGCCAGCAAGGGCGCAGGGAGTAAGCCCAGAAATAAGATCAGTATAAAAACTCTAGCCATTTTTCAATGTGTTTTTAAGATGGTTTACCCACTCTCGGGTTGCAGAATCTTTTTCCGTAGTGAGTGACAGGTAGATATTATAATGCTCTATCGCCAGAGCGATTTCCTGCAGGTAGATATCATATAACAGGGCCAGATTATAGTGTGCGTTGGTATAGTCAGGCTTGAGCTTGATCGCCATCTGGTAATCATCTCTGGCGCGTTTGATTTTTCCCTGTTGTAGATAAAGCAGAGCCCTCAGGTTAAATGCTGCTGCCTGTTGAGGGTTAATTGAGATTGCAATTTCTATTAACTTCAAAGCCTGCTCATAATTTTCCTGTTTATAATCTATCAGTGCGAGATTGGTATAGGCTCCAGAAAGGCCGGGATTATCCTTGATAAATTGCTGAAAGATCTTTCTTGCGCTACTAAAATCATTTAATGCCAGAGCATCCAGCCCTTGCTGATACAACTCGGTATTAATGGTTTTTTCTTCGATTACTGGAGCTGTTTGTTCCGCTTTTACCGGTACGGGTTCTACAGTTTGAGGTGCAGGTGATTTCTGGCTACAGGCGGTGAACAGTTGCAATAAAAATAGTACAGCAATACATCGAATGCTCCTCGAGCTGAGCGTGGGCGTTATAAAACTGGATGATGTATTCATTTTACGTTTAACCCTGTCATTGTATTTCCTTCACGTAATCATCGACTAGAGGTTTACGATCATAGCGAACCGGGAATAGTGAGATCAATTGCTGATGACTTTTCTGGATCCAGTCATTATATAAGCCATCTTTAATGCGCGCTAAATTGATTTCAAAAAACTCAATGGCTTTGTCCTCAAAAGGGAAGGCCTGGTCTTCCAGTAGAATCTCATACTGGTCCAGTTCTTCCTCGTTCAGATTGTCAGGACGTTCTGAATTTAATAGCGATTTACTGAAGTCGCGGTAAATTTTACCAATAGAGAAGGTGGATTCTGTAGCTATTGGGTAAATTTTATTAAGCGATGCCTTGGCAAATAACTCTACGGAACTTTGCATTGCCTGTTTTTTATTGCGCAGATTAATCTTCAGTGGTTTAACCAGTTTGATGTTTTCAAATCGATTCTTTTCAAAGCGGGCCAAAGCCAGATAAGATTCCGAAGTAATCTGACGGCTTTGATCTGTTTTTACATTATTCAGTGCTTTTCCATCAGCCTTAATAATTCGGTATAACCAGATGTTGCTGTTTTTGACGTTACCTTTTTTTGCGTATAGCTGCGCAATTTTTTGACTGGCTTCAAGTCGTTGTGTATGCGGTATAAGGGTTTGCTGCGTATATTTTTTGTAGGCTTTGATTGCCTCATCAATCTTATTCTTTTCCTGATACAGTTCAGCTGCCTGCCACAAAGCTGCAGCCTGTACTTCACGGTTATTATCTACCTGTGCGATCTTTTCGAATTCCTGTGCCGCTTTGATTCCCTGATTGGAACTGAGATAGGCCATGGAGAGTTTTTTGGATACGTCAGAAGCGAGTTTATGCCCTGGATAAAGTTTCTGGAATCTTTCGATCAGACTCACCGATGCATTCCACTGCTTGTGTTGAATATTGAGTGCAATGGCGTCATACAGGCCTGTAGCCGCAGTAGCTGTACTGGGAACGATTTCAGATATCCGTGCATAGTGATATATGGAGCGATTAATATCTTCTGCTTTCTGGCTGGATTCTCCCTGTCGATAAATGCTTAACGCCAGTTTGTCTTTAAAGTTCACGTATTGTTTATCATTGGGTCGGGTTGATTTCAGCAGCTTGCTATAGATCTCTTCTGCAGTTTTAAACTCATTTAAACTGAAATAAGATGCAGCCTTCAGGTTGTTAATATATGCCAGTGATTTAGGCAGACTTCCTGGTACTGCAAGGTCAGCCAGTTCTATAGTTTGCTTGTACTTCTTCGACTGATAAGCAAGCTCTGCAGCGTGTAGTGCTACCTGATGGGTTCTTTTATCATCAGTATACTGACGCGCAAACCTTTGAGAATAATCGGTATGTTTATCCAGATAAGCCTGTTTTTTGAGCTTGCGATATAACTTGTCACTAGCGATAACAGCTGCATATGCCGCTTCTTTATTCAAGATCAGATCATTGTCAAATGCCGCCAGCTCATAGTAGGTAAAAGCTTTTTCATCCTGTTTAAGTTGTGTGAGTAACTCGGCATACAAAAAGTAAATATTATCCTGTTGCGCATAGGCAGCGTAGTGAGAAAGGTATCGCTGGTACCATAGCTGTGCGCTGCTGACATCGGCTTTTGCAGAAGTGGATTGATAACGGTTGTGGTAGTAAGCAGTCATCAATACCACGTATTCTCGTAAAGCACGTCTTATATGACGGTTTACTTTTGAATTCTCATTCTGGTTTATCCAGTACTTACTGTCCGGGTTATAGTTGACGTAAAAGTCTTCGATAGCCTGATATATTTGTTGATTAAAGCCACTGTTCTTCCAGATTTCGATAATCTTTAGATAGGAGTAGGGGATGTTGTCGGATTTTGGAAAATCGTGTATGAACTGGCGATGGGTTCTTACTGCGTCTGAATAACGCTCCTGCTTCTGGAATAGTTCGCTAATCACTTCATAGCTGTGATAGGTATAGCGGAAGTCTGGAAGATTCTTGAAATACGCCGCAAGTTGTTGTGGATCGTTTAAATAGGAAAAAGAAAGGGCTAGTGAGCGAAAGTATTCATCAAACTGTTCTTTTTCTGCTGTGCCCAATTTTTCCTGGGCTTCAAAGCTATGGTTTGTAATGGCTTCGACGAAGTCATCGTTAGCATCTGAATAGTATTGCTGTTTGAAACGTGACCAGCCGCGTTTGAATAGTGCTTTTTCATAGAATACAGCATTTCCTGGAGCGTTGATGACTTCACTATATGCATATTCTGCAGCACTGTAATTCTGCCTAGAGAAAGCATCCTCAGCAATGCGAAACTGTGCCTCAATATAAAAAGGACTCTTGGGGAATTTTTCTACCAGCATGATTAACGACTGTATGGATTCATCATGCTGATTATTCTGAGACTGGGCTTTGGCTAATTGATATAGCAGAATGCCATTTTCCTTAGCTTTGGGATAATCTCTGATCGATGTTTTTAATAGATCAATCGTTCTTTCCAGTCGCTGATAGTAAAGCTTCTCTTCGACTGGATTAACGCTATCAATATCACCATTTGCATTCATCAACTTGTTACTGGAGCTATACTCCAGCTCTGCCAGGCGTGTTAAAGCATCAAGACGAGATTTGTCGTCTATCATCGAATTATTTAAATATTCGGTGTAGGCTTTTCTAATTTCTTCTTCAGACTTATGTTTAACAAATACCTGGTTGACGGGGTCTTTTCTATCGATATCACTCAGGGATTGAGCTTGTCTGGGCCTGTTCTGTACTGCCAGACAGGCGCTAAGTGAGATCATGATGACTAGTGTGATTGCTAGTTTTAACAGGCGAGGTAGACAGGTCATTTTTTCTCGCTCCGTTGCTGGTTGTCATAATGACGGGCAAGGCCATAGCGAGCCTGATTGAGGTAACTGGCTAAAAATTTCTGACGTTGCTGTAATAAATTGTCCAGAATCGTTTTAGCTGTTTTATTGTACGCCTCGAGCAAGTTTTGAAGCTTCTTCTTCAGTTTACCTTTCGAGGTGTTTTTCAATTGCTTAATCAAACTGCCGCGATTAGTAAAAAAAGAAGCGGGGTAGTTTTGGATATATTCAAGCCTTAACTGACCGATAGTGACATCACCAGTTTGAGTATCTAAATGTAAATTCTCAGGATTACGTTTAGTCGACCTTAATGTCTCAACTTCTGCTATGCGTTGTGTATAGTGATCCACAGCTTCGGAATAGGTGGATGCTACTGATAGTGGCTGTTTTAGTTTCTGGTATAACAGGGGTTGAACCAGAAAGGCTTCATCGTAGGGCAGGTCGTTAGTTTTTAATTTTTTTAGTTTCGCTAAAGCACTTAGGCCTCCAATATAATCTCCCTGATTGGTAGCGCTTAGCGCTATACCCAATAAGGCCTTACTGCTGTAGCGACTATCCAGGCTGATGTTACGAAACGCCGTGCGAGCGTCTCGATAGTATTCTCTTTGCAACAGTGCATATCCTAAAATCAGATATAGCCGCTGGGTAATTTCTTTATCAATATCAGAATTCGGGTTTTCTATCATGGCTTTAATCTTTTTTCGCGCATCGCTTAGCCAGCCAAGACGTATATCTGCAATGGCGGTATTTAACTGGGCGTAAATTATATAGCGAGATGACAGCGGGATTTTTGCATAACTGTTAATAGCTTTACGATGTTGTTTAAGGTGTTGTAAAGCGCTGCCCTGCAATAGGTAGGCATAGGCGGCATCGACATCAGCTAACTGGTTAAAGTTATCTCCTAGCGTCGTTAAAACGGTCGACCATTTTAGATGATCAGCGTAGAAGGCAGCGAGATAGACTTTGGAATTTAATAGGTTTAGATCGTCACCTGACTGCAGAATGATCTGCTGGATTTCTTTCGCCATCAACCATTGATTTTGCTTGAGTAAAAATTTAAAGAAGTCGATTAAACTCGTATGTAATGCATTCAGTTTTAGTGTATCAATATTGTTATATATGAGTTGGATTGCAGCTTCCTTGTCTTCAAGTTGCTGCAACTCTTTAACACGTGAAACGAGTTGATCGATATCACGTATCTTTTCTACTTTAGCTGCATGGCTACGAAAGTATTCGATTGATAAGTGTTGAAATTTTTGATCCAGACCTTCAATAGTGTTAAGCAAGTCGTCCTGTTTTGCTGAAGCAGTGAATGAAGCGATCACTCCAACAAACAGCAAAACAGGAAGGATTATACTTTGCCAGTTACTACGATTTCTGATCATATCGATACTTCTATGACTCAGCGACTGCCGCTAAGCGGCAGTTGGCGAAAGCTCTGATGAATCGGCATGCAGGGACATTACTGAAACATTCATATCATGAAATGATGTAACTGAATTTTCCATCATCATCCACGTCGACATGAATTTTTTCAATGGTTTCATTATTAGCCATACGAGACAGACATTCGGTAGCCAGTTCAGGCAGCATGGTTCTGGTGAGAATATTTTCAATATTCCTGGCACCGGTATCGACTTCCTGGCTACGCGCGACAATATGCAGCATGACATCTTCGTTATAACTGAATTCTGCGTTGTAGTGATCCCTTACGCGCTTTTCAATTCTGTTCATATTTATTTTGGTGATTTTTAACAGGTCTTCATCACCTAAAGGATAATAAGGGATTAACGTGGTTCTACCCAGGAAGGCGGGTTTAAAATAATTCAGTAACTGTGGTCGGAAATTGTCCAGTAACACTTCTGGATCGGGCAGCTCTTCAGCCTGTGCACAGATAGCCCGAATATGTTCCTCACCGGCATTTGAGGTCATGATAATGATGGTATTTTTGAAATCTATATCTCGACCCTCTCCATCCTTGATGGTGCCTTTATCAAAAACATTGTAGAAGATATCCTGTACGCCGGGATGAGCTTTTTCCATCTCATCCAGTAAAACAATACTGTAGGGCTTGCGTCTGACTGCTTCGGTGAGTACACCGCCTTCGCCAAATCCGACATAGCCTGGGGGTGAACCCAGAAGCATTGAGACCTTGTGTTCCTCTTTAAACTCAGACATGTTGATCGTGGTAACATTGTGTTCACCACCATACAGAACCTCAGCCAGTGCCAGAGCGGTTTCGGTTTTACCAACACCACTGGGTCCAGCCATAAAGAAGACGCCAATCGGTTTGCGTGGATCGGTTAAACCAGCGCGCGAGGTGCGGATACTCTTTGCAATGGATTCAAGAGCATGTTTCTGACCGATTACTCGATCATTAAGTCTATCGGCAAGATCAAGGATTGAATGAATTTCGTCAGATACCATTTTTCCGACTGGAATACCGGTCCAGTTAGCTACTACTTCAGCAATAGCCTGAGCATCGACATTCACCTGCATCATCGGTTCACCAGCCTGTACTTCGATTAACTGATGCATCAGTTCATGTAACTCAGTTTTGATGCTTTCTCGGTCTTCTTCAGGTAACTGCTGTAGTCCATCTGATTTGGCTGCTTCTTCTTCAGACAGGCCCTGAGCATGAAAGTCATCCTCTATGCGTGTCTGTAATTGATGTATCTGAGATACGATTGTTTTCTCTTTTTCCCATTGCTCGTTTTGCGTTTCCAGTTCAGCTTTAAGTGCAATAATTTCCTGTTCTAATTCTGCGATGCGATCATCACAATTGCCCAGTGTGGCATTTTCACGTTGCAGAGAAATGATATTCGCTTCGGTCTGCACAATACGTCTCTGAGTATCTTCGATAGCTGCTGGTGTAGCACTTTGGCTTAGCGCAACACGAGCACAGGCGGTATCTAGCAGGCTGACAGATTTGTCTGGTAGCTGTCTGGCAGTAATATAACGACTGGATAACTTAACCGATGCAACAATCGCTTCATCCATGATGCGAACACCGTGGTGTATAGACAGCATGGTCGAAATAGAGCGCATCATATCGATGGCTTTTGACTCATCAGGTTCTTCAATCTTTACTACCTGAAAACGGCGGGTCAGGGCAGGGTCTCGTTCAAAGTATTTCTTATATTCGGCCCAGGTGGTGGCTGCGATGGTTCTTAATTCACCCCGAGCCAGTGCTGGTTTTAACAGGTTGGCCGCATCACCCTGACCCTCTTTACCGCCTGCTCCTATCATGGTGTGAGCTTCGTCGATAAACATAATTATAGGATCTGGTGATGCCTTGACTTCGGCGATGACAGACTTAAGACGGTTTTCAAATTCACCTTTGACACTGGCTCCAGCCTGTAACAGACCCAGGTCGAGACTTAATACGGTAACCCCTCGTAACGGGGCAGGGACGTCACCAGAAGCGATACGTAAGGCAAAGCCTTCTACAACTGCAGTTTTACCGACACCCGCTTCACCCGTAAGGATGGGATTATTCTGACGTCTACGGATCAGAATATCGATGATTTGACGCACTTCTTCATCACGTCCTAGCACTGGATCTATCTTTCCATTTTTAGCATCCTGAGTCAGGTTGATAGTGAACTTGTCCAGAGATGGAGTACTGGTTGGTGCGGCTGGACCTGACTTTTGTGAACCCGATGTATCACCGATGGCAGCAGAAACAGATTCTGAAGTGCTACCAACAATACTGGGTAGAACGGCTCTTAATGATTCGGGAGCAATCTTTTTCAGTTCACCCGAACAGATTTCACTGGAGCGTCGTAGGCTGTCATCAAGTAGCAGAGCTGCCAGAATATGTGCAGATGTAGTTTGTGGATGACTGTATTCTACCGATGCCAGCATCCAGGCATTTTTACTCAGCTCTACTACATTCGGCGAGAGGGCTGGTGCACGTGTATTACCGGATTTTAATCTATCAAGTTCTTTATTCAGATCAGCAATCAACTTGCCCTGGTCAAGTTCAAACTTTTCAACCAGTGCAACAATATCGCTATCAGGGGTTTCCAGTAATTTCAGAATCCAGTGCTCAATTTCCACATTATAATGCGTGCGTGCCAGACACAGTCCTGCTGCACCTTCCAGGCCCACACGGCAGTTTTCATTGAGTTTTCCAACGAGAGATTTTAAATCAATTGTTATCATGCTTTGTTCCTTTAATGAGTAATGACGTCATTGTTTTGAGGTTAATTTATTGACTGAAAATTGGGCATATTCTTATTTCCCTGAGCTTGTTTCTTTCCATCTATCAGGCTTACCTGAATCTACTTGAGCTTATAGATATATCCTGGGTCTCATCATCTTTGTAACTACCTGGTTTACTGGTAAGCCAGGTATCCCAGCCAATGATAGAGGGCGATTTTGCGCTGAGTTTGATTCTCTGCGGTCTATCTCTCTTGTAGATTCTGATGCGAAATTCGTAATCGTTTTCCATGCCTACATACATACTGACCAGTTCATTTAAAGCTTTTAAGGTGACGGTTCCAGGGGCGAAACGGTCTAATTGAGATTTATTTAATGGGCCAAGGATTATGCGGATTTTTCCCTGAGCAAACCAGCCTTTTTTCCCGATCATGAGTGAGCGCCCCAGCTGTGCGTTGCGACCCATAGGGTTATTGAAGTCGGGTAATTTTGATCTCACATCATCAATCAGCTCTTTCCATTGACCGATAAACTGTTCGATCTCTACAGGAATATTAAAATGACTTTTAAGAATCTGTTTCAGATTGCTGGTATTGCGGATTTTCTGATTAAACAGACCAGCATAAAAAATCAGTGACTCATCTTTGGTATACAGGCGATTTTCAAGACCTGCAGTTCCCAGTCCAATGAGTGAGAGCAGAGTCTGTGAGTGCTGATCCGTTTTTGAGCGTACTGCAGAATGCAGATGATTTTTTTCGTACTGGATTGGCAGTCTGTATTTTACTGATGCCTTGTAAAACAGGGAAATCGTTCGATGATTAAAAAGGTTGAGAAATTGCTCAAGCGTTTCATCTTTTACTTTTTGTCTTTTAAGAATAAGTTCGCTGTAATGATAAGGCAGTACTCCCTGTACGCCGGTGATGCCGAGAAAATTTACAATCAGTTGCCATTGTTTTTCGTTGATACTCTTTGCACTGTTTTTGCTGATGCTTTTTATTTCACCGGATGGAAAAGCCAGAGACTGATGCGTTTTAAAGCGGATGGCTTCATTGGCTGGTGGGGCAAAGCTAGAAACAGGGCTTATAGCTACCCGAGCGTTAGATAGTTTTCTGTCAAATACCGCAGAGCGTTCCAGCAATCGAACCGATTGCAGAAAAGAGTAATCATAGGCTGACTGTGTCAGCTGATCGATTACAGCAATATTTTTTCGCCTGCTCTTGGTGGGCATTTTTTTAGATAATCTTCCTTATTTTTTAATTTCACCAGTACTCTGGTAAATGAATTGATGGAGCTATAGAGGGCAAAGAAGTGCTCCAGTATGGTTGCAAACATGAAGCTACTATTGCCGGTCATTTGAGCACCATCCAGTTCAATTTCAATTTCTATACCTCTACAGAGAGTGGTACGACCATCGATGCTTAAAGGTGCTGTGATAGGGCGAGTTGCAACTCTGTTAATCGATTCAATCTGGGCTCTATTTGCTGATGAATCCTTGAAATCATAAAGCCTGAGGATTTCTTTTAATGCGGTGACAGCATCATCACCTCCACTAATGGAAAGGTGATTTAAACTCAGGTGCGAGATTAATCGCCAGCGTGCATTATTGCGCATTGAGGGTCGAATTGCGGCAGAGGGCTGGGTTACACAGCGAATACGTGAACAGGGTGGCGCTGCGTCAACAGCCTGAAGCCGGGGTTGTTCACTGGAAAATGGAAGCTTTGCTGGCTGGTCTCGATTACTGCAGGTGGTTTCCAGAATCAGGGTTCTATCATCAGGGTTGTTTGGGTTGAAGTTAAGGTCAACAAGGCTGAGGAATACATCGCTTGCCTCGTCACGTTGCTCTATTCCTAATTTAGAATGTCGGCGGGTACTGAACCAGTAGGCATGTTGTTCCTGATCCTGATTTTCATGATTGATGCCGTATAAAGGTAAATAGGTTTCGCTATCTCCAGCCGAAGTTGTTGCGGTAACCTTATTTAGAGCATACACCTCATAGCCTTTAGGGCGACGCGCATCGGGAATGATTTGATATTCGCTATGGGTATGTTTCAGTTTTATTGGGTCAGCGCGGTGTGGAAACAGGTTGATAGCGGGGACGCAGCCAAGCTGAAATGTTTCCGTGGAAATATTATGTTCGAGCTCTACATCTCCATCGGTGAGGTAGATGTAAAATTCCAGTGTATTACTATAATCTGCAGAGATTTTACTGGCGAAATCGGCAATGTCGAAAAACATAAACTTCTCAGGAAAAGTAAAGTATTCCGTCAACAGACGATAACCCATAAACGAAGTATCAGGATAGGGTAATAATCCTTCATCCAGTCCAAAACCTACTGGCTTCAGGCTGGTGAGTGGGAGCCTGACCGGGCTGGTATCATTTTCAGATGAGGCCATGTAGATGGCCTGACATTTACCCATGAGTAGCTCGTACAATGGATTTATATGCTGAGGCTGACCTTTCAGGTAAAAACGTATTGAATCGGGTTTCTGCTCGGCCAGATTAATATCTTCATTTAGAGTCTGTAGTGATAGTCTGATGACGGCTTCAGCACCTTTAAACTGGCTGGAGCCTGGTGTACTAAATGGTCGCCCTATGACGCGAGCTTCTGCCACCTTTAACGGGTGTAGCTGGGTGTCAAATGCAGTGCTAAAACGGCAGGTTTCACCATTGAATGACTCGGTGTCGAATAGTGAATTTTTCTCCAGCTTGTAGGTAGACTCGAGCTTTTCTGGATCAGCTACAAACTGAATAATGGTGGTTGATGGAATAGGTCGTTGGTAATGCGGAAATAACACCTCAAGCAATGCATCGCTGAGCTCTGGGAAATCATCATCCAGTTTGTGCTGTATGCGAGCGTTTAGATAGGCAAAGCTTTCGATCAACCTCGAAACGTGTGGATCTTCGATGGTATCGGAACTGATACCCAGGCGACCTGCTATCTTGGGATGCTCATTGGCAAACTCAGCCCCCATTTGTCGAATGAAAGCCAGTTCTTTTTCGTAATAGGGCAGTAATTCGTCAGACATGACCAGACTCCTCAACATTTACTGTACGCGACACGGGCTCAAGCACTGAATCAAATACAACCACTTCAGGAGATGGGTCGGCATATAACAGAGCATCTATACGAAAACGCAGTGTACGGTCAAGGGTGTTAGCGTTTTCCAGATAATTGACGTTCACTGATTTAAAGCGAGGTTCGAATTCGATCAACAAATTTTCCAGGTGTGTGACAAATTTTTTCCTGCTTTCCTTGTCGATAATATTTACTGTAGCGAGGTCCGGTAACCCGTAGACTAATAGGGACTTCTTCACTTCGCTATAATCATCATCAGGCTCTATGATACGTAGACGGGTATTTAACAGGTTCTCCAGATCACGCCTGACACTACTTCTAAGCTCTTTTAACTTTTGATGCTGCCCACTATCAACTTCCAGCGCATTACCCGGATCATTATCCAGCAATCGATCCAGTATCGATGGGCGTAGTTTTTTCTTTTTGTCGACTCTTGCCATATCCTTGCGGTAATTAGTTTAGGCTGACTGCGCCAGTTCGGTAACCAGCTCCAGTTCGGAGACCATATGGTCTAGCTGATAATGCGGTCGTAAATGCATAATGCAGACATAATCGCCCTGTTTCTCCGGGTGATCCTTTACTTCGACTGCGGCCTCGCGTAGTGGATATCGTGCCTGTTCTTCCCAGTCCAGATCTTCACGTCCGGTGGTATATTTAAACAGCCATTCACGCAGTAAATCCTCACATTCTTCTGCGGTAATAAAGGAACCAACCTTATCGCGGATGATGACCTTAATATAATGTGCAATACGTGATCCACATAATACATGCTGCAACATTGCAGACAGGCGGGCATTAACATCGCCTTCTTTGGTGGCTGATTTAGGCGGCTTGTGCAGAGACTGGTTGCTGTAAAAAGCGGCCAGGGGGAGATCATAGCATTGACACAGTGAAACCAGTCCCAGCTCACTGAGTTCTCTTTCTCTGGTATCGGTAATGATGACATCGGTGAGTGGTTTATGTGCGATATCTTCTGCATCCGTTTCAAAACAGTCGCAGGGCAGGGATGATATCAGGCCACCACCTATTTGATTACGTGGAACGCCACGTATATGTCCAAACCATCCTACGTTGTTAAATTCACGCAGTAGTATGCCAGCGAAACCATAAGCGGCATTTCCCCAGCAATAGTTTTCGCGTCCTTTGCTGGTGCATTTTTCGTAAAAAAACATTCCTTTGTAGCTACCAGCCGTTTTTCTATAGGGTAATCGCATAAGAATATGCGGTAAGGTTAGGCCAATAAACTGTGAATCAGCTTTGTCACGCAAGGCTCGCCATTTAATGTATTCTTTTTGAGCAAAGATTGCGTGCAGGTTTATGGGATTTCCCAGAGTGGAAAAATCATCCAGACCAAAGAGTTCAGGGGCCGCTCCTGTAATGAAAGGAGCAAATGAGGCGGCTGCAATCTGTGCCAGTCCTTCCAGAGTTTCCAGGTCGTTATAGCGGTGAGTATGCGAAGTTTTATGGCTGATCTCATAATCACCAATCAGCACTCCATAGGGTTCACCACCCGGGGTGCCATACTCTTCATTGTATATTTTTTTAAATAAATGGCTTTGATCAAATTCAAGTGCTCTGGAGATATCTCGTGATACTTCTCTCCAGTTGATATCCATCACTTTTAGTTTTATCTGCCTGGTGCCATCAGCCTGTACCGCCAGGTACCATAATCCTCTCCAGGAAGCTTCCAGTTTTTGAAACCGGGGGTGGTGAATGATTTCATTCACCTGGTCATTGATCATTTCGTCGATCTCAGCGATAGATCTCTGGATGGAAGGGATGATATCTTCAATGCCCTGTATACACTGAGCTGGTACATATTCAGATAACCAGAATGCGAGTGCCTTAACTGGATCCAGTTGCTTTAAAAATGGATTGATTCCAGTCAGATAGGGCGATCTTGTATAGAGGTCATCCAGGTCAATTGAGTCGATAGGTTTGGACTGCATATATCTCGAGCTTTAAAAAACCACCTCTTCAGGCAAGAGGTGGTTTAAGCTAGTTAATTTACCCTGCTTTCGGGATGCTGGCTACCATACGCATGGAAGCGCTGAGTTCTTCCATTTGTAACCATGGTCGCATATAAGCGATAGCACTGAAAACACCAGGTTGACCTGGTACTTCCTTAACTTCAATGCTGGCCTCTGCAAGTGGGAAACGAGCTTTCATTTCAGCACTGGCACCTGGGCTTGCATTCACATAGTTGGCAATCCAGTTATTTAGCCACTCTTCAGCATCGCTGGCTTCCATGAAGGAACCGATCTTGTCTCTAGCCATAACCTTAAGGAAATGAGCAATACGTGATGTCGCCATAATATAAGGCAGGCGTGCAGAAATTTCTGCATTTGCCGTGGCGGCAGGGTCGTTAAACTTTTTAGGTTTCTGGGTGGTCTGAGCCCCAAAAAATACCGCGTAATCGGTATTTTTATAGTGGCAAAGAGGGAGGAAACCCAGTTTGCTTAGTTCTGCTTCGCGACGATCAGTAATACCAATTTCTGTTGGGCATTTCTGATCTGTATCACCATCATCACTTACAAAAGTATGGCTGGGTAGACCTTCCACCTTACCGCCACCTTCAGCGCCTCGAATACTGGTGCACCAGCCATATTCCGCATAAGACTTAGTCAAGGTGGTACCCATGGCATAAGCAGCATTCATCCAGCAATATTCATCGTGATCGCTTTCTAGCTGGCGTCCGGAATCATCCAGTCTTGCTTCTTCAAAATTGAATTCTTCAACAGGTTTGGTATCTTTGCCGTATGGAAGACGAGCCAGAACGCGCGGCATAGTTAATGTAACAAAGCGAGAGTCTTCGCTATCACGGAAGCTGCGCCATTTGATATATTCAGCTGAATCAAATATTTTTTCCAGATCACGAGGTTTGGATAGCTCAGTGAAACTATCAAAACCAAACATCTTAGGATCAGCTGCCGAAACAAATGGACAGAAACCAGCAGCAGCAACATTTGACATACTGGTCAGCATATCCAGATCGTCTGGGTGATTGGTAAACTCATAATCACCGATCAATGCGGCGTAAGGTTCACCACCTGCTGTGCCAAATTCACTTTCGTATATCTTTTTGAAGATTTGACTTTGATCAAACTCAACAGCTTTTTCCAGATCTTTGGTAAGTTCTTTCTTGCTGATGTTTAACATACGAATTTTCAGACCACTACTGGTTTCAGAATTCGAGATTAAATGATGTAATCCGCGCCATGAGCCTTCCAGTTTCTGGAATTTTTCATTTTGCATAATGGCAGATAACTGCTTTGACATGACCTTGTCTATTTCTGAAATGGCATTATTGATGGTAACAGACAGGTTTTTATCCCACTTTACCGTGCCATCCATAGCTTCACGGGTTAGCGTTTTCAGAAGTTCTTCTGTTTCATCGCGAGAAGTTTGTTTGGTGGCTGTTATAGCCTGTTCCAGAAAACTGGCCTGCTCAACAACTTCAGCATCCTGCTCGACCGATTGATTTTCTGTTTCACTCATTATTCATCACCCTCTTTTTTTTCTTCATCTGTGCCTAGTTCACCCTGCAGAGCAGCCAGAGCATCTGTACTGCTGAGGACTTCTTCGAGAATATTTTCCAGTTCTTCAGAGCGATCTGCTTTTGTTAGAAGGTCGCGTAGCTTGTTTCTGGTTTCCATCAGCTTTTTAAGTGGATCAACCTTGTTTACGATGTTCTGTGGCTCAAAGTCTTCCATGCTTTTGAAGTCCAGATTAACAGCGATCTCACTACCATCACCTTCAAGTGTGTTTTCAACCTTTAGATCCAGATTTGGAGATATATTGTTCATTACTTCATTAAAGTTATCGCGATCGACCTGAGAAAATTTGCGATCTTTCAAGGCTTTTTTGTTTTCCGCATTGTCTCCAGAGTAGTCTCCCATTACACCCATTACAAACGGCAGCTCTTTCTGTTGCATTGCACCATTGGTTTCAATGTCGTATGTAATGTGTACGCGGGGTTTTCTGACTCTCTTAAGTTTGTCATGAATACTATCAGACATGGTTTTTCCTCGTTATGATCGGGTTTAAATGGGTTAAAGTGAGTTTAATCTTCATCGGTTCTAATTCCTGTTAATGAACCATAGGTATCTCTGGCAGATGAATCGGGTATCAGCTCCCTGATTAATTCATCAAGCGGCATATCTCCCCATCTAACAGCCCGTTCCAGTATGTAAGGGATAGGGGAGTGGGGCTCAGTTTTACGGAAAAAGTCAGATATTTCAATGAGTTTTTTGAATGCATCTGCGCGGGACTGAATGCCTTTGGTAGATTGTTGGGCCTGGACTTGTTGGCCCGCTGTGGAATCGGTTTCATTATCAGGGGCGTCTTCGCTGCCTTCTTCATTGATTTCCGGGATTTTATATTTTCCTATGTGCTTAATCGCACCCAGACAATCCACCAGTATATTAATAATATTACTGGTTGGGGGTGAATCATTGATGCCGCAATACTCATCCAGAATGCGACTTATTTCGCGGAATGTCTCAATCGCCTGATCGGTATCTTCTACCAGGTCGATATAAAACTGTTCGCTGGATTCAGATACTGCTCGTTCAACGTCTTCATTACTGAAACCCAGTTTTGATGCTTTTTCGCGTTTAGTTTCTTCATCAAGAATCTTCTCGATATCCAGCGCCTGCTGGTACATCCAGTAATTGTAGGGACCACATGAGGAACCCTGAGTGATATAAATATTGCGAATCGGGGCTATTAGAACGCCTTCTGCACCTTCTCCATTAAGTCCTGTCAGTGGTGCGACTCGGGTCTCGATGCCATCTTCATCGGGGAGCGGGTAAAGGTCATTCCAGAAATTTTCTATTAGCCCATAGATCAATTTAAAGCCATCGCGTAAGCCCTGAAAACCAAAGCGACGTACCAGAGCTTCGACATACCAGCTTGCTATCTCAAGGTCTTTAGACTGGGTGAGTAGAATATCAGGCGCAAGCTCCAGTATCTTTCGCCAATGGGTATCCGCCTCTGTGTTATCGCTATCAAAGATGTTATTGCGCTCAGCTGCGCGTGCTGCATTACGAGCATCCTTGATGGAATAATAAGGGGAGGTAGGCGACGGATTTTCACGAATATCAATACCGACAGCTGAGTCCGCTGATATAGGTTCCAGAAGTTGATCAAGAGGTATAATTTGTTCGGACGCCATTAATTTCTGTTCCTTCAGGGCTTTGTCTAACCATAAAAGTGAGAGTGCAAAAGGGTTAATCGTTCATTTTAGCTTATTTATAAGGTATTGTATTCAACATGTAAAGCATGATGGTATTATCCTTGTTTGACAAGCATTAGCAATTGTCCAATTGAATAATATTGTCAAGGTAGTGGTGTTAAATGTTTACTGGACTATAGGTCTTGATACTGTGCTCAAAATATAGTTATGGAATATAGCCTGTGCGCTGTATTAAACTATCTCTTATCAGCGGTTTGAATATGTACATTTCACCCTTGAAGAGTTAATCAATACTCTTTTATATAAGCGCTATTTAGTTTAACTTAGCAATTTTTTAACCCGACTAATCAAAAATTCATTTGAAGTCTGATTTAAAAAGGATAAGGATCAAACAGGTATCAAGAATAATCAGGATGATCGATTAATGTCTTTAATAATCAAAATGTTAAAAGCCCCTGAGGCGATTGAGATGACGCAGTCATCAATATCTTTTGGTGATCGGGGTGGCTCCATCGGAAGAGGGGATAGTAATGATCTGGTTCTGGCTGATCCGGAGCGTTATCTGTCGTCAGTTCATTGTCAGTTTATCTGTGAGAATGGGCAGTATTATCTGATTGACCAAAGTACTAATGGTACTTTCTATAATGGGTCTATGGATCCCATGGGTAAGGGTACGCGACTTCCTGTTAAGGATCAGGATCAGTTTATTATTGGTGATTACGAGTTCTCTATTCAACTGAATGCCAGTCCCGTAGCTTTTAATGATATGGATGATAAGTCTTTATCCAGTCCATTTAGCGATTTCTCCGATGATCCCTTTGCATCATCTCCAGATTCAGGGTTTGATGACTATGAATCGAATCCATTTCCGTCAGGTCAGGTTTATGCCAAAGAGTCATTATTCGTAGAACAGGAGGGTGGTGTAGACCCGCTTGCCGCACTGGATAAGGCCTCAATTGCTCCATCAAGTCCTCTGGCTGATAATTCTGAAGATGCCTATGACCCATTTGCGTCTGCTGCTTATTCAGATGGATCTGATCCCATGAGTCAGCAGATAGACTGGCCTTCTCCAGTAGCTGAACCTTCGACCCCCGTTGTAGGTGGTATTCCTGATGACTGGGATGATGAGTTATTTTCCAGTGGGAGCAACTCTTTACAGCAACCTTTACCACCTGTCGATCCTTCTATCTCAATACCGAAACCGGCCGGAAGAAGACAGTCTGCACCCAGTGTACCGCCAGCACCAACTGCAGAAGTCGAGTCTGTCTCTGAGCGCCAGAAAACACTGGAAAAAGTGAATGCGAAAATCCAGGCCGAATTGAATGAATTAAAGAAACAGGCGGCTCAGGCATCACAGCGTCCAGCTTTTTCTTCTACCACTGTTGATACCTCTTTCATTGAAGCACTGGGGTTGAATTTTGAAAAGCTTACTGATGATGAGATTTATCATATCAATAAACTCGGTGGAGAAGTGTTACGTGAAATGGTCAGTGGCCTGATGAAAGTGCTGGGTTCCAGAAGTGCTATTAAAAATGAATTTCGTATGAATGTAACTACAATCCAGCCAGTTGAAAATAATCCGCTAAAATTTTCAGCCAATACGGATGATGCGCTGGAGAATATGTTTATTAAAAAAGGTAATGCCTTTAAAAAGCCAGTAGATGCCGTTGATGAAGGGTTTAAAGGTGTGGCAGAACATCAACTGGCCGTTCTGGCGGGTATTCGAGAGGCGTTTACCTCCTTACTAGAACGCTTTAATCCTGAGCATTTAGAGGAAAGGTTTACTCAACAGACTAAAGGTGGTCTTTTACCAGGGAGTCAGAAGGCCAGAAAATGGGATGCTTATATCGCCTACTATAATGAAATGGCTGGTGATATTGATAGTTCATTCCATTATCTCTTTGGCGATAAATTTGTGAGAGCTTACGAAGAGCAGTTACATAAACTATCAATCAGTAGAAAGGCTAAAAAGTTTACTAATGAAAATTAACGGAAAGAATATGTGGAGTAAATTTTCTCAGGCAATATGTGTTTTTTTATTATTGCTTTCTATTTCAGCATGTCAGAGTAATAAAAGTGTCGTCGGTGAGTATTTTGATCTGGACACGGATCTTAAAATTGAGTTCATCGTAGATTCTGATATTAACCAGGATGAACTGGGCATCGCTTCACCATTGTTCATCCGCATGTATGAACTCAAGTCAGACAAAATGATGAAAAAAGCTGACTTTATTGATATCTATGAAAAAGATAAGGAAACATTGGGGGCTGACCTGGTGGGAGAGGTGCATAAACTAAAACGCTTTACTCCGGGGCAGAATAGAACTGAAAATTTTGTTCTGGAAAAAAATACTCAGTATGTTGCGCTGTATGCAGAGTTTTTTGATTTTAAGGAATCCAGTTTCAAACTGATCTTTCCGGTTGTAGCGAATAACGTTTTCAGAAATTCTATTAAGATCCGTGTTTCTGGCAATCAATTACTGTTTAATTCGCCAGCTGATGATCCACAGCATAAGCCTGCAAATTAAGCCCACTGTAAATTTTAGAAGACTGTCGAATGTCATTAAATAATAAAGTAGTCTGGTCTGAAGGGATGTTTCTTAATCCTCAGCATTTCCAGCAACAGGAACGTTATCTAGAAGCATTGATAGATGGGAAGTTTTCATCGCTTGATGCCTATAGCTGGGGCATCAAGGATTTTGAAATTGATCAGCAAATGCTTAAGTTGGGTAAGGTTTCAATGCTTTCTGGACGAGGCATTTTACCAGATGGTACACCATTTAATTTCCCTTCGATTGATCAAGCCCCTGGCGTTCTCAATGTTTCAGAGAACACGCAGAACACAATTGTATATATAGGCTTACCGGTAAAACGACAGGGCGCATTAGAAGTTGTTTCAGATGAGAATACTCAAAGCCTTGCGCGCTTTACCCGGATGGAACATGACATCAGAGATGTTTCAACTGATACAGGCGAAACAGTAGCCATTGATGTTGGTAAATTGAATCTCAGGTTATTGTTAGGCAGTGATGATCTAAGTGGTTATGTTTGTGTGGGATTAATTCGTATCAATGAGATACGCGATGATAAGAATATACTGCTGGATGATAGCTACATTCCACCCGTGCTGGATTGCAGTTACTCAGTACGATTAAAGAGCTATCTAACTGAACTTACGGGATTACTACATAGCCGTGCTGAATCCATCGCGGTTCGGTTGGCAGATCCTAACCGGGGGGGGACTGCAGAGGTTGCTGACTATATGTTGCTCCAGTTACTTAATCGGTTTGAGCCTCTTGCGATACACATGTCCAGTATAAAAGGCTTACATCCAGTCGATCTTTATGCACAAATGGTGCAGATGGTGGGTGAGCTATCAACGTTTGTCAGCAAAAATAAACGAGCCCCTGTTTTTCCTGGATATCTACATGAAGACTTACAGGCAAGCTTTGAGCCTGCAATGGCATCCTTAAGAAAAAGCTTTAGCATGGTTCAGGAACAGCAGGCAGTCGCACTGGAACTGGTTGAGAAAAAATATGGCATCAGAGTGGCTGAGCTTAGAGATCGTTCTATGATAGGTAGCGCTGTGTTTATACTGTCTGCAAAAGCTGATATACCTGAAGAGCAGTTAAGAATGCATTTACCAGCGCAGATAAAAATTGGCCCAGTCGAACGTATTAGACAACTGGTGAATGCCGCAATGCCGGGTATAGGGTTAAAAGCTTTACCCGTTGCGCCCAGACAAATCCCTTTTCATTCTGGCTTTTGCTATTTTCAACTCGAACCTAAAAGTGAATTCTGGAACGAGTTAAAACATTCTGGGGGATTCGCTATTCATGTCGGCGGAGATTTTCCAGGTTTAACCTTTGAATTTTGGGCTATCCGCCAGTCATAAGCCATGCAAGGATTAACTCCCAGGTCAACTATTGGAAAGTCTTATGCCACCTGATAATCACGATAAAACTGTTTTCAAACAGCAAGGGATGAATCCCGATAGAACGGTGATTCGTCCAGCACCTGGCGGAAGAGGGGCTGCATCTAGAAATATTCCTCCTCCTGCTGCTGCAGACCCTACTCTTGCGCCTCGCCAGAGATCTGTTCAACGTAATGCCAATCTGTATCAGGCTGGTGTTGAGAGTCAAATACAGGATTCCAAACCTCTGTCCTTTGAAAGTCATAGTGGCATTAATCCGATAGTGAACAATGCGACGACCCTGATAACCGTATTTGAAAAAACCAGGCAGTCAATGTCTCATCCTGATGTGGGTGGACTGCATAAAAGGTTAGTCAATGAGATTCGTCAGTTTGAAAATAGATTAAAAGAGATTGGCACCAAGCCAGAGATCGTACTGTCAGTACGCTATGCGATTTGCACTGCACTGGATGAAGCCGTGTTAAATACTCCCTGGGGTTCAGAGTCTGCCTGGCCGCAGCGTTCATTGTTAAGTGTTTTTCATAATGAAACTGCTGGTGGTGAAAAGTTTTTTCTGATCCTGGACAGAATGCTCGAATATCCTTCAGATAACATAGATATCCTGGAATTTATGTACATCCTGTTAAGTCTCGGCTTTGAAGGCAAGTACCGTGTTATTCATAGGGGTAGGGATCGCATTGAACAATTGCGGGACGAATTGTTCAGCATTATCAGGCGTCAGCGCGGAGACTACGAACGTGCTTTATCCCCAAGCTGGCAAGGTCTAGGCAAAATACGCAACTCTCTCACAAGTTATATTCCATTCTGGGTGGTGGCAAGCATTTTGTGTGCGGTGTTATTACTGAGTTATACCGGATTCAGGGTTTGGCTGTACGATACTTCGGAACCAGTTGTTGCTCAACTTGATGCGATTACAGAGACCTATAAACCTGAATCAGAATCAAATAATAATTAATATTTAAGCGGAATTATCCCAGGGATAGATAGCAAAATATAATGAAAAAAATCCTGCAATTTTTTACCAATAAAATCGTAATTTCAATCATCGGTTTAATAGCGTTATCGGTGGTTATCTGGTTTGTTGGGCCCATGATCAAGTTTGGTGAGAATAACTCTGCACCTTTAGCGAGTGAAATATCGAGACTGATTGCCATCATAATTCTGATGTTGCTGTGGGGGCTGAATAACCTGCGCATACAGTTAACCACTAAAAAGAATAATATGGATCTGGTCGGCGATCTGGAACAGAATCAGGAAGCCATTAACCTGAATGACAGTGCCAATGATCAGTCTTCTGAAGAATATCACCAGTTAAACCAGAGGTTTTCTGATGCTCTGTCGACACTCTCGAAACTAAGGTTTAAGGGACGAAACAAGTCAAAAGCATTATATCAGCTACCCTGGTACATTATTATTGGACCACCTGGTTCCGGTAAGACAACCGCTTTGATCAATTCCAGCCTTGAGTTTCCGCTTGCCGAACAGTTTGGTAAAGGTGCCTTGCAGGGTGTGGGTGGTACCCGTAACTGTGACTGGTGGTTTACTAATGATGCAGTTCTAATTGATACCGCAGGGCGATATACCACGCAGGATAGTCATAAGGTGGTTGATAGCAATGCCTGGGAAGCTTTTTTATCTCTACTGAAAAGAAATCGCCGACGTAGGCCTATAAACGGAGCCATAGTGTCTATTAGTGTTCAGGATCTGTTGGTGATGACGGAGCAGGAAAGAGTACAGCAGGCTAAAATCATTAGAACACGTATCGATGAATTGATGCAGCAACTTGAAATTCGTTTCCCAATTTATTTAATGTTCACCAAGTCTGATCTGATTGCTGGGTTTTCTGAATATTTTGAAGACTTATCCAGGGAAGATAGAGAACAGGTCTGGGGGGTTAGTCTGGCAAATGCTCCAGATTCATCACAAAGCCCGGATTTTGAAAACTTTGAATACGAGATGGATCTTCTCATCAAACGTCTCTACGACCGGGAGTTAGCAAGAGTCCATCAGGAAAGAGATATAAAACGCCGAGGGCTAATACAGGGCTTTCCTCTTCAGGTTGAAAATATTCGAAATATTATCAGCGAATTTGTTCATCAGACGTTTGTAAAGAACCGTTTCGAAAAGCAACCCTATCTTAGAGGCGTCTATTTCACCAGTGGTACTCAGGATGGCACCCCAATAGATCGTATGATGAGTTCAGTTGCATCAAATTTTGGTTTTCAGCGTGAACAGACTCATTATCAGCATGGACAGGGAAAGAGTTTCTTTTTGGGTAACCTTTTTCGCGATGTTATTTTCCCGGAATCAGAACTGGTAGGTTCTAATCGTAAGTTTGAATTGTTTATCAAATGGTCGCGTCGTACAGCCTATTTCTCTTTGATTATTATTGCCTTAGGCTTATTAGTATCCTGGTTTAGTAGCATCAGTAAGCATGATGATTACATGCTTGAGGTGAGTGAATATGTAACTGAATATGAACGTAGCCAGGGGGCAGTAAAAGACTGGAACAAGGATTTACGTGCTGTAATACCCTCGTTAAATGCTCTCGCCAAGGCCAGTATTGTATATGATCAGGAGCAACATCCCTGGTTATCCGGCATGGGCATGTATGATGGTCAGGTAGATCGATCAGCTGATCGTGCCTATCAGGCTCAGCTCAAACGACTGCTGTTGCCACGACTCATTAGCTACCTTGAAAAGAAAATTGCTATGGGGTATCAGGGTGGGGATTTATACCATAATTTTCGTACCTACCTGATGTTCCAGAAAACTGATCATATGGATGTGCCATTGGTTGTGGAATGGTTTAAAAATGACTGGATAGAGTCCATGAGTGGTGAGGCTACAAATCGACAGGCCCTTGAAAAGCATTTACAGGCATTGCTTAAACTCAATCCCAAGCCCTATAAATTAAACCCTCAGCTTGTTGAGCAGACCCGTCAGGTTTTATTAAGAGTTCCTGTACATCAAAGAATATATAGTCGTATTAGAAACCAGGCTGAGTATCGACAGAAAGTAGATTTGCTTAATTTATTTGGCGAATCGGTGCGTGAAACCTATAAAGTTTCTGATGATGACAGTAGCCGATTGCAGATTCCATTTATGTTCACCAAAGAAGGCTACGACAGTATAGACCTTTCTACAAACTCCCCGGTTATATCGGACCTTGTGCGTGACCGATGGGTTCTATCCGACGATGAGAGTGGTAAGGTGGATTTTATCAAAGATGATCTTGAGGAAATCAGTCAAAAAGTAAAACAGCTTTATCTATCTGAATTCACTCAGCAATGGATTAAGGTACTTGATTCGCTGGATATTATCGAGTTCAAGTCACTGGATATGGCAATGGAAGTGCTATCGCGATTTATTGACCCGGTTTATTCACCACTTATGGCTGTATTACAGGTAACAGCTGAAAATACTCAGCTATCTAATCAGATGTTACAAAATGTGAGCGATGATAATAGCGAAGGAAAAACAGGTAAAGTTGCAGCACTGTTGGCTGAAAATTTTAAAGGTACTGAGGTTGATCAGCATTTCAGGCCTTTGAACCAGTTGCTGAGAGAAAGTAAGAAAAGGCCTGCTCCTATAAAATCAATCAATCAAAAACTTGAACAGTTAAAAGATTTTATTGGCGAAATTGCGGTATCACCTGACCCGGCTAAAAAGTCATTTCAGGTCGCTTCTGCCCGTTTTACTCAGGGTTCCGGTAATGCTATTACCGCGTTGTCACAATTTGCAGCTAATAAGCCCGAGCCCGTTAAACGCTGGTTGGAAAAATTATCTGATCAAAGCTGGCGTGTTATTTTATCTGCCGCACATCATCATGTGGATACTGAGTGGAAGAATCAGGTTTATACCTTTTACAAAGATGCATTATCAGGACGTTATCCCTTATCCAGGAAGTCAAAAAATGAATTAGCACAGCTTGATTTTACCGACTTTTTTAAACCAGAAGGGAAAATGGACAAGTTTTTCCTGAAATATATAAAACCCTTTGTTAAAACTGGAACTAGCTGGAAAAATAGAGTTGTTGATAGTCATTCTCTGGGTTTAAGTGTTGGCACGCTCACGCAAATCCATCGAGCTCAGGATATTAAAAATATTTTCTTCAGAAATAGTCCGGAGGCACCTGGTTTATCTTTTCAGTTAAAGCCGTATCGATTGAATAAGATTGATGCGCGCTTCTGGATGGATGTGGGTACCCAACGTATTAGTTACAATCATGGGCCCAAGTTCTGGAAAAAACTTAACTGGTCTGCAAAAGATGAAAACAGCCGAGTACGAATTGTTTTTGAGGATCTTAATGGGGAGCATAACGAAAAAGCTTTCGAAGGTCCCTGGGCCTGGTTACATATGCAGGATGTATCAAAAATTACGCCCACCAAAAAGGCTAATGTCTATCTGATTGAATATACTGTTGTCGAGAGGCCGGGTAATGGGGCTAAAAAGATCACTCATAAAATGGAGTACCTGATCAAGGCGGATAGTATCAATAATCCATTTAATACCAATTTACTGGATTCATTTAAATGTCCAGGGTCTATCTAAATGCATAATACAAAGCTCACAGGTATATATGGAAAGCTACCAGCACATGGTGACTTTATATTTCGTAATTTAAGCCCAGCATTTATTAATCAATGGGACGAGTGGCTGCAACTCTATGTATCTTCTTCCAGAGAGCAGATCGGTGAAGACTGGCTGAATATTTACCTTACCAGTCCTATATGGCGTTTTGTATTATCATCAGGCGTGATTGATGAAAAAATATGGGCCGGAGTCATCATGCCAAGTGTGGATCGAGTTGGACGATTTTTTCCTGTCAGCATTGTCAAGCCAGTATCCCCTCATCAAAGTGTGGTGAGTTTTTTGTTTTCTCAGCAGGAGTGGTTTAAAGGGGTAGAATCATATTGTCTGTCAGCGTTGGACGGGAAAATGGATGCTGATGGACTTGATTTATCGATTAACCAGTTGCAAGAAGATAATAGAGAGGCCTATCAGGCCACCTCTAATCTGGGTGAGAGTGGTCCCTACATTATAGGTCTGGAAGAAACTCCTGAGTCCAGTATCAACGCAGCACTTCCGTATTTACTGGATGCCAGTCTTAACAATCAACATTCCAGTTTTAGTCTCTGGCAAACAGAAGGTTCAGAGCTTATAGGACCTCTGATTTTCACTACACAGGGGTTACCACCCGTTTCAGGTATTGCCGCAATGCTGGATGGTCAGTGGCAGATGAGAAACTGGAAAATACCTTATAACCTGAATATGTAAGATTTATTGATGAGAGATACCACCATTCAGCGTCCTATCATATGGAAATCGGCCCTCGATACCAATGTAGGAAAAGTAAGAGAAGTTAATGAGGACTCTGTGCTGGCCTTACCCGAGTCAAAATTATGGGTAGTGGCAGATGGCATGGGAGGCTACGAAGCCGGTAATGTGGCTAGTGGTATGGTCGTATCCAGCCTGGAAGATCTACCCACTTTTGAAGCCTTAAATGATGTAGTAACTAACATTGAAGATCGACTCATTGATGTCAATGACAGGATTCTTGAATACTCGGACATCATGCTTGAAGGCAGAATGCTTGGTAGTACCATTGTGACTTTACTGATAAAGGGGCGGGTAGGTGTTTGTATATGGGCCGGAGATTCTCGGCTATATCGTTTTAGAAATCGCCAGTTGCTGCAACTTTCGCGTGATCATAGTCAGGTTGAAGAACAGGTACAGCAAGGATATTTAACTCCAGATGAAGCTGAAAACCATCCTGATGCCAATGTGATCACCCGCGCAGTGGGTGCTCAACCTGAACTCTATCTCGATATTAATGTTTTCAGCACACAGTTGGGAGACATCTTCCTGTTGTGTAGTGATGGTTTATACAACATGGTTAGCACTCAGGAAATCACCGATATTCTACTCGAGTTTCATCTACAGGAAGCAGTTGATAGTCTGATACAACTGGCACTTGAAAGAGGTGCTGATGATAACGTATCGGTGATACTGGTTAAAGGAGAACATAGTGGGTCGGCACGAAAACAATCATCACTGGAATCAGCAGATTCATGAAGGATAACGAACAGGGAAAAGCTCGAGTAAAAAGTTCGCAAGACCCGAGTCTGGAACCGTCCGATAAAACACGCATTGCAGTAAAAAAACGACCTCAAGCTGTCAATAGCAGAAGTCAGGATGATGCCCGTACAGTAGTCAGAAAACCTTCAGATACAAAGACTGCAGCAGCTCTAGATGCTACACGAATAGCCTCGAGAAAACCTGCATCTAGAGCGACTGAAGTGCGTTCTGATGCTACTCGAATTGCCATCAAAAAGAAGGCTATTCTTACCAGTCCATCTGTTAAACAGTCAGAAACAATTCACCAGAAACCGGCAAGTAAGCCAGGCTCTAAGGATGAAACGGATTTTCCAATAACCGTACCAACAGATTTTGAGCCTGAGCAGGTAAGTAAAGAAACGGATGGTACTGAAAAATTACCTGCGGTTAAAAATAGAGGTGATGTAACACAGTTTCAGCCGACCAGAGTTTTACATAATTTTGATGCTAAAACTGAGGTAGACAATGACACTCGACTTCAACGTACAATTATCTCAGAGCAGTCTGCAGCAGAGACAAAAGCAACTAAATCGAGATCTGACTACTCTGATCAGCATCTACTAAAAAAACGTTTTGTGCTTGAGCGAGTCCTTGGTGCTGGTGGCATGGGGATTGTTTACAAGGCAAAAGATTTATTAAAGGTAGAAGCCAAGGATCGTGATCCTTATGTTGCGATCAAGGTATTAAGTGAGGAATTCAAATCTCATCCGGAAGCCTTTATTTCTCTACAACGAGAGTCAAGAAAATCACAGCGCATAGCACATCCCAATATTGTGAATGTGCATGATTTTGACCGTGATGGCGATACGGTTTTTATGACGATGGAGTTTCTGGATGGCGACCCACTTGATCAGTTGATCCGTCGTTATAGATCCACCGGATTACCAACCGATGATGCCTGGGAAATAATCCGCGGTATGACCTCAGCGTTAAAGCATGCGCATGAGGGTAATATTATCCATTCAGATTTTAAGCCTGGAAATGTATTTGTTACTAAAAAGGGTTTAACTAAGGTATTTGATTTTGGTATCGCACGTGCAGTAGCAAAGGTAGAACACCATGAGGGCAGTCCACAGGATCATACGGTTTTTGACGCAGGTAATCTCGGTGCATTGACTCCGGCCTATGCCAGCCTGGAGATGCTTGAAGGCAAGGAACCTGATGTTCGTGATGATGTGTATGCATTAGGTTGTGTTGCTTACGAAGTGTTGACCGGGCAACACCCCTATAACAAAGTGCCCGCAGACGAGGCTAAGAGACAGGGATTAAAACCCAAGCGTATTAGTCATATCAAGAAATATGAATGGCAGGCTATTGAAAGTGCAATCGCTTTTGATCGAGAAAACAGACTGGAATCTGTTGCTGATTTTGAAGAAGCTATAACACCAAAGCTTAAGTCTTCAAGCTGGATGGTAACGGCTTTAGCACTTATTTTTGCAGCTGCAATCAGTGGTTATTTTCTGTTTATTGTAAAGGAGCCGGAAGCCCCCGCTTATTCAGAATTTGATATCAGGAATGAACTGGAGTTAAAGGTTAGAATCGATTTCTATAAAGAAAATATAGAAAAACTCATGCAGAATGCCGACTTTTCAGATCTTTGGCAGGACTCAATCTGGAAAGATCTTTCTGACCTGAAAAAATTAATCCAGGGTGCGGACCCATGGGTTGACGAAAAAATGGCCACAATTTTCGGGCTGTATGTTGAGCAGATTAAAACTGCAGTAAACAATGCAAAGTATACTCAGGCAGAACAGTTGATTGATGCGGCAAAACGCTATACCGATACAACCAATCTATTGGATCAATATTCGACCAGGATTGCTAAAGCTCGTGAGATCGCACAGCAAAAACGCATCGAACAGGCAAAACTTGAGCTTGAACGTAAACAAAAACTGGAACAACAGCGAAGCTTAAAACTGCAACAGCAGAAAAAAGCACAACAACAGGCAAGTGTTGAGGCGGTCAAAAACAAGCAGATTACCGACCAGTTTAATATTGCTTTGGACAATGTAAACACCCTGTTAGATTGTCAGGGCAGCATCAATATGCGTGATCTGGAAATAGCCATAAAGAAGCTAAAACAACTGGATCCAGGACGTTTTAATGATATCGAAAAAACCATTGTGCGCTCACTGGCTGGATGTATTATTCAAATAGGGAAGTCATTTCCTGAACGAGCTATGGATGCTAAAAAATATAGCCTCAGACTGTTTTCATCCCCGCTATTGTCACAGATCAATATTCAGTCAAGAGACCCCTGTGATATCTCACTGGCCGGGCTTGGCACTCGTGGTAAGCGAGCAATGTGTAAGGATAAGCTCAAGTCTTCAGGTTATGGCCCTGAGATGGTGGTTATACCTGGCAATGCCACTATTGATCCCTTTGCTATCACCAAATATGAGGTTTCAGTAGCTGAGTTTAATCAATTCTGTGTAGCAACGGGTTTATGCGGCAAGATATCAAAAAATGGTCAGCTACCAGTTAGTGATATATCGATAGGGCAGGTCGATGCCTATCTTTCCTGGCTTAGCAGCCAGTCGGGTAAAAAGTATCGCTTACCCAGCAAAAATGAATGGCTACACGCAGCAAAATCCCGTAGTAAAAAACTCGACCCCAATAGAAATTGTGAGCTTAGTACCAGAGGATTTCAAAAAGGTGGAGATCTGGTCTACTATACAGTAGGTAGTCAAAACGGCTGGGGGCTTGTTAACTATGTGGGCAATGTTCAGGAGTGGGTGTATAAAAGCGGTCGCAAGCTGGAAGCAGTTGGCGGTTCCTTCCTCGATCCCATGGAAAGCTGTACAATAAGCACATCGAAAGCCCACAATGGTATGGCAGATAAATCTACCGGGTTTAGAGTGTTAAGAGAGATATAGAGTTTAGGATGGATGATAAAAGCATTTCTGAGATGTTAAGAGATTTATCAATGGATTTCTACCAGAATCACATCGGATTTGATGATTATCGCCGACAGCGAAAAGAAATTCTGGATAATATCGATCTACAAATGAATGGCATTCAGAAAAAAGATGATGAGCAAGGGGAAGATGATACAAACTCACTTTTTATGCAAACAATCACTTTTCTTCAAAATCAGGATGACGAATAATATACCGTTGGCATGCATTAGCATCTAAATATTAAATCTCCGTACAGGGACTTTAGAGAAATTATGAATAAACTCCACTCCACCGTATTACTTTGCACCCCTTACTAGTAAATTGATTGAACACGAGGATGTTTCATGGAAATAGTTAAATTTTTTCAAACAGGCGGTACCTTCATGTATCCCATCCTGTTGGTTCTTGCGCTGGGTCTGGCGATAGCCATAGAACGTTTTATATATATTACGTCCACTCAAAGCAAGACCAAAAAAATATGGGGTCAAATTGTACCCATGTTAAAGGCCCAGGATTATGAACGTGCGCTTAAATTTACCGAGAAAGAGAAAACACCATTAGCCCATATGTTGAATTATGGCTTTGCCCGTAAATCTAGCAATGCCTCAAGAGAGGTTATTGAGTCCGCCATGGAAGAGGGCATGATGGAAGTACTACCGGATCTGGAAGAGCGTACACATTATCTTGCTACTTTTGCCAATATTGCCACGCTGTTAGGTCTACTGGGAACCATCATCGGCCTGATTCAGGCGTTTACTGCTGTTGCTGGTGCTGATCCGGCAGAAAAGGCTGATCTGTTGTCATCCAGTATTTCAGTCGCTATGAATACCACTGCATTTGGACTGGTTGCTGCAATCCCTCTTATTCTAATCCATTCTTTCCTGGTTACTAAAACTGCGCGTCTGGTTGATAACATTGAGATGGCGGCTGTTAAATGCCTGAATCTGATCTCGGAAGAATAGACAGGTCAATCGCGCAATGAAGTTGGTCAGAAGAAAAATGGTTAAGGAGACTGTGGAGTTAAACATCACAGCCTTCCTTAATTTAATGGTGATACTGGTTCCTTTTCTACTGATCACCGCCGTGTTTTCACGCATCACAATCCTTGAGCTGAATCTTCCTGCCAAAAATAGCAAAGCAGCTCAGCAGGAACAGATTAAGTTACAACTTGAATTGTTGATAAGACCCGATAGCTTTGAAATTCGAGATGCCAATCTGGGGCGCATTAAATACCTGGCACGTGATAATGATAAAACTAACTGGAAGGCATTTACCGATATTCTGGTTGAGATCAAATCTCGATTTCCAGAAGAGCAGAATATTACTCTGTTACTGGATCGAAAGGTGAATTACAGGACACTCATACAGGTGATGGACAGGGTGCGTAGTGCTGATGTGGTTAACGTCACAGACCTGGAAACAGTTGAACTGTTCCCAAATATATCTATAGGTGATGCCCCGGATATTCAGGCGACTGAGGATACTGGATCTATCGGGGAAGTTAAACAATGATGAAAATGTCAAAGCGTGCAAAACGTATGGAAAGGCATCACGAGCAGCGTAAAAGACCGGCGCTGAATCTCGTTTCCCTGATGGATATTTTCACGATTCTGGTTTTCTTTCTGCTGGTAAGTTCATCCAATGTTCAACAGCTTCCCAATAAAAAAGATATACGTCTGCCTACTTCGGTTGCGACTCAGGCACCCAAAGAAACTCTGGTGATATTTGTCAA
Source organism: Gammaproteobacteria bacterium (assembly GCA_050306135.1). Classification (GTDB taxonomy): domain Bacteria; phylum Pseudomonadota; class Gammaproteobacteria; genus JACNJF01. The sequence goes on along the minus strand of JBNLGQ010000042.1, from coordinate 146,375 downwards.
CAGGGAGAAAATATTGTTACAGGGCAGGGTAGTCGCAACCATAGCCGATGAAATAAATAAAGAAGATATCCTCATCAAGGGGCTGGTTGATGAGCTAAGCTTTCAGTCATCTAGAACCAGCCTAATTGAAAATACACAGCAAGCAGAAGCTGGAAAAGCCATTACCATCATGGGCGATGAAGAGATATCCTATCAGCTGTTAAGAAAGATATTAGCTTCCTGTCGCGAGGTGAATTATACCCGTATCGCTTTTGCAACGATGCAGAAATCCGTGTCTCGAGGTCAGGCAGGATGACTTTGAATCGTTACCATGAGCTTGCATTAAACTGGTCATTTCAAAGTCCAGCCGATCGTCGATTTCAGATCATTACAGTCGTTGTTGTACTGCTGATGTTTTCTGTCGGATTGATCCTGTCTTCAATCACTCTACCTCCAGTTGAACGTAAGGCACACGTTAAAATACCACCTCGTATTGCTAATTTCCTGCTCGAAAAAAAAAAGGCGGAGCCGAAAGTTGTAAAACCCAAGCCTAAACCTAAACCAAAACCCAAGCCAAAACCGAAACCGAAACCAGAACCGAAGCCTGTCGTTAAGAAAATACAGGATAAAAAAATTGATAAACCCTTAACACAAAAACAAAAAAATGCTCGTGAAAAAGCCGCTGATAGTGGCCTGCTGGCATTGAGTAATGAATTATCAGATCTGATGGATACTGACGCTATCAGCAGTATGGTTGGTGCAGCTGTTCAGGATGGTGGTACAAAGGCAGCTGTTGTAGACACCAAAAAGAAAACACGAGATCTGTTACTGGCAGATGCTGGAAAAGGCAGTCAGGGTGTTGCAGATCAGCAATTGGTTCAAGCTAGAGGTACTACAAAACTAACACAACGAGAAATCAGTGAGGTGAAGCAATCACTGGTTACTCAGGAAACTCCAAAAGCTAGTAAAACAAAACTTGCCAGTGCTAAAACAACGGGTAAATCAGGTAGTGGTAAAATTCGAGCTGAGGAAGAAATTAGTCTGATATTAGATCAGAATAAAGGCAAGTTAACTAATCTGTATAACCGAGCTCGACGAAAGAATCCTGGCCTGAAGGGAAAAATTATATTCAGCATAACCATTGCTGCCAGTGGCAAGGTTACCGATCTGGTGATTATCTCCAGTTCCTTGAATGACAAAAGGCTAGAGTCAGGTCTGGCGAAACGTATTAGGGCAATTAACTTTGGTAGTAAGGATGTAAAACCGGTAACTGTTAAATATCCCATTGAGTTTTTGCCTTCTTGATACCGACCCTGTGTGAATATGGTTTGAGGATTACTAAATCAAAACCACCTGTTGGAGACAGTTTTTGAGCAGTATTTGAAAACATCAAAGGTGAACTGCAAAAACAATGCTATATTTATAGATGTTAATAATCCTTAATAAACTATGTATGCTGAAATCTGAAAATTTACCGTTGCAAGGGAATTTGATCCTGACTAATAACAGGCTTTGACTGAGTGGTTTTAATCAGGTAAACAAGTATCATCGATATTTTATTAGATCAGGTAATGGAGATACTTATCCCCAAAACTAATTTTAACGCACAGGAGTATATCTTCAAGCAAGGTGATACAGCTCAATGTGCTTACATTATTGAATCTGGGCAGGTCGAAGTCTTGCATGATGGAGACGGTAACGAAATTGTCCTTTCCACCTTTGGGAAAGGTGACATTCTTGGTGAGTTATCTCTTATTGATCGTCTTCCCAGAGCCTACACAGCAAGGGCAATCGAAACTACAGAAGTCACGGAAATTCCCTTTGATTATCTGGCTAAAAAAATCGAAGAGTCTGATCCTGCTATCAGAATGGTCCTACGCCTTGTTATGGCACGGTATCGAGATATAAATACTAGACTAGAAGCAGTTGTTGCCAGTTTAGCTTCAAGTACTGACATACATTCCTTTGAAGATAAAACTGCCATGACCATGGCGATTAAAAATGTGACAACGTCGTACAAAGATCTACAGGATACTATCGCTTCCGCTTTCACCTCCCCATCATATTTAGATAGCAGACCGACAGTCAGTGAAGGCACTATGGAATTTGCCAAAGTCATGGTAACTAAGGAAAAAATGTTAAGGACGGCTGTAGATCATGATGAGTTCGTAATGCACTATCAGCCTATAATCGAACTCTCTCGCAACAGGATAGTTGGTTGTGAAGCCCTCATTCGCTGGAACCATCCATCTGGGGAACTGGTGCTTCCCGCCCAGTTTATGAGCCAGCTAGAAAAAAACAATTTGATTGTTGAACTGGGATACTGGATAGCAGAACAGGCTTGTCGATTCCAAAATCGAATTTACGAGCAGTTTAAGTACAACTTTTTTGTGGCTATTAACCTTTCCGGAAAGCAGTTCGCTGATGAAAAGCTGATCTTTAAACTTGTCGATATCATAGAAAGAACTGGTGCCAGGCGTAACCGAATAGAGTTTGAAGTCACAGAAAGTATTTTGATCGATAACCCTGAGGATATTTCCAGGTCACTACATGAATTGAAGGAAACAGGTGTGGGGCTGGCGATAGATGACTTTGGTACAGGGTATTCGAGTTTCAGTAATCTACAGTCACTGCCATTTGATAAGCTTAAAATTGATCGTGCATTTGTAAGTGCGATGGCGCTAGACAATAAGAGTAAACAGATCGTCAGTTCAATGATTAATATGTCTCATGATCTGGGAATGACAGTGGTCGCTGAGGGAATTGAGCATAAGGCTGAACTGGATATCTTAAGTGAATTACATGCAAACTACGGGCAGGGGTTCTACTTTTCCAGGCCCATCAGTGAACAGGATTTTTTTAAATTGCTACGACCCCAGCCTGCGGTGCGTACCAATGATGTATAAATGTAATCACGAAGTACACGAAGGCACGAAGATTTGTAAATGTTTTCTTCCTGTGTTTCGTGGTTAATTTCTTTTTGCAAAGGATGACTCACCTATCGATTAAAAAGACAGTTCCCGCTTTTTCCATATCAGATAGGCGGCGGGTATTACAAACATAGATAATAAAGGTGCCGTAATCATACCACCTATCATGGGCGCTGCAATTCTTTGCATGACTTCTGATCCTGTGCCCATACCGAACATTATTGGTAGCAGGCCTGCTACGATGACACTTACGGTCATGGCTTTTGGTCTTACCCGTAAAATAGCGCCATCCATAATACCGGCAACAAGGTCATCTTTGCTATTTAACTGATTATTATTTCGACGTTGTGCCAGTGCTTTATCTAAATAAATCAGCATAATAATACCAAATTCAGCAGCAACGCCTGTGAGGGCTATAAAGCCAACCATTACCGCTACAGAAAGCTTGAAATTGAGAATAATCAGCAGCCAGAAACCACCGACCAGCGCTAATGGAAGTGACAGGAATACCAGAATAGCAGCAGTGATTCGATGGAAAATCTGATACAGCAGAATAAAGATGATTATCAGTGTCATGGGTATTATGGTAGCCAACTTTTGTTTGGCTCTTTGCATGTATTCAAACTGTCCAGCCCAGCTTATTGAATATCCAGCAGGTAGCTGAATCTTTTCACGCAGTTGCTGTTTGGCTTCTTCTACATAGTGTTCCAGATCGGTATCTTTCAGAGTGATGAAAGTCCATCCATTTAAACGGCCATTTTCACTCTTTAGCATAGGTGGGCCGTCAACGACTTTGACCTCGGCTATCTGTGAAAGTGGGATCTGTGCGCTGGTTTTAGTGATCAATGGTAACTGTTTTAATTTGAAAATATCATCACGATTTTCACGAGGGAAGCGAAGATTAACGGGATAACGTTCCAGGCCTTCGATAGTTTGAGTAATATTGATTCCTCCTATGGCTACACTCACAATTTCATTGATGTTTTCTATACTGATCCCGAGACGAGCGGCCTCAAGTCTCTTCGGAATAATTTCAATATAACGCCCCCCGGCAACCCTTTCAGAATAGACTGAGGAGGTACCCTCAATCTTCATCAGGATCTGTTCAATCTGCAACCCTATTTCTTCGATTGTGTTGATATCTGCACCTGCGACCTTGATGCCAACTGGCGTTTTGATGCCGGTAGATTGCATATCTATACGTGTTTTTATCGGCATGATCCAGGCGTTACTCAAGCCGGGAAAATGTACGCGTTGATCCAGTTCTGCCTTAAGTTTTTCCAGCGTCATGCCTTCACGCCATTGATTCCTGGGCTTTAATTTGATCAGGGTTTCTATCATGGTTAAAGGAGCTGGGTCGGTAGCGGTTTCTGCACGTCCAATTTTACCAAATACACGCTCAACCTCTGGTGACTGTAATATCAGTCGGTCAGTCTGTTGCAGTAGCTCTCTTGCCTTGCCAATGGAAATTCCGGGCAGGGTAGTGGGCATATACATCAAATCACCTTCAAATAGATCCGGCATAAATTCTGAACCCAGACCATCACCTAAGCGAGCAATCCATGGCACGCTGGAGAAGGTTTTTCTCCACTGCATAGAAATATTATGATCGTGGTTATGAGCATTATGATCATCTGATGAAGACGATAATTTATACACAGGGGAGAGTAAGTCTTCAACGCCAATTAATGGTAGAGAGATGCTAAAAACAAGCAGAATGGAACATAGCAGGATGGTTTTTGGAAAGTTTAAAACGAAGCGTAGTAATGGACGATAGAGCAGTATCAAAATACGAATCAGAGGATTACTGTTTTCGTCAGGAATTTTTCCTCGAACCATATAACCAATCAACACTGGTACCAAAGTGATGGATAAAGCTGCTGCTGCGGCCATTGCAAAAGTCTTGGTAAAAACCAGAGGTGAAAATAACTTACCTTCCTGGGCTTCCAGTGCCAATATGGGAATGAAACTGAGTGTGATTATAATCAGCGAATAAAATAGTGCAGGGCCAACTTCGGCACAGGACACACCAACCAGTTTCCAGAACTCAGGTGACCCTGCTTTATGAGGAGAATCCCTCAAATGTTTATGTGCATTTTCAATCATCACGATAGCAGCATCTACCATTGCGCCAATAGTGATGGCTATGCCACCTAATGACATGATGTTGGCATTAATGCCATTCTGTCGCATGATAATGAAGGCGATCAGAATGCCCAGTGGCAAGCTGATGATGGCTACCAGTGAAGAGCGCAAATGAAACAGGAATAACACGCAAACCAGTGCAATGACTATTAATTCCTGCACCAGCTTTTCGGACAGGTTATCGACGGCACGTATGATTAAGGATGAGCGATCATAAGTCTCTACAATTTCAACAGCCTCCGGTAGTCCACTTTTTAATTCTTCAATTTTCTGTTTGACGAGCTTAATTGTATTTAATGCATTCTCTCCATGTCGCATCACGATTATACCGCCAGTGACTTCGCCTTCTCCATCCAGCTCAGCCACTGCGCGTCGCATCTCTGGTCCGATCTGAACATTCGCAATATCGCGTAAAAGAATAGGGATACCATCTTCTTTGACTTCGACAGGAATTTGTTCAATGTCGAGAATGGAAGTGAGATAACCCCGGGTTCGTAACATATATTCGGATTCTGCCATTTCAATGACCGAACCACCTACCTCGCGATTAGAATCACGAATGGCATCAGCCACCTGTTTAATAGGAATACCGTAACTGCGCAGTTTGGACTGATTTAGCACCACCTGATATTGCTTCACCATACCGCCTACAGTCGCGACTTCGGCTACGCCCTTAACCGCCTGTAGTTCATATTTTAGAAACCAGTCCTGCAGGCTGCGTAGCTGTGAAAGGTCGTGCTGGTTACTTCTGTCTACCAATGCATAGCTATATATCCAACCTACGCCTGATGCATCAGGGCCTAATTGAGGTACTACCGAATCTGGCAGGTTGGCAGATGCCTGATTCAGATATTCAAGTACCCGTGATCTAGCCCAATAGATATCAGTATCATCATCAAAAATGACATACACGTAGGAATCACCAAAAAAGGAATAGCCTCTAACCACCTTGGCACCGGGCACAGACATCATCGTAGTGGTGATAGGGTAGGTGACCTGTTCTTCTATAACTCTGGGTGATTGTCCAGGGTAACTTGATTTGATAATCACCTGTACATCGGATAGATCTGGAATGGCATCTAGAGGGATGGTGCTAATAGAAAACCAGCCCCATACTGCAATAAATACAGCTATTAATAATACCGTTAAACGGTTCTGCAAAGACCAGTCGATAATTTTTACAGGCATGTCAAATCAGTTGGCCAGACGAAGGAAGCTGGCTTGCAGGCTAGATTCAGAATCAATCAGGAATTGGCCAGATATGACAATTTTATCGCCTTCATTCAATCCGGATAGAATTTCGACATTATCGTTATCACGTAGCCCAGTGGTGATATCGACAGGCTGGAAGTGACCGTTTTCCAGAGCCTTAATAACCACCTCTCTTTCACCGGTGATTATGACCGCCTCTCTAGGTACTGTTAATACTTGTTGATGTTCAGGGCTAACCGAGATATCAACGTTTACATACATATTGAGTAACAGTGCTTCATCCGGATTTTTGACGGTGATGCGGGCTTTCAAAGTTCGGGTCTTTGGATTAACTTCCGGGTAGATATAATCAATATTTGCATTCCATTGACGTGATGGAATGGCTGCTGTGGTTATGGTTACCTGTTGTCCTTTTCTTACTGAAACTGCCTGATGCTCATAGATATCAATCATCACCCAGACCCTGCTCAGGTCGACAATGGTAAACATCGGCTGATAGGGCTCTAAATAAGTACCTTCACGAATATTAAGATCAGTGATAACGCCGGATTGAGGGGCAAGTAACTGGATTGTATTCTGAACCTTTCTGGTATTTCTAATGCGCATGATATCCATATCCATGACATTCAATAGGCGCAATGAGTTAATCAAATTATCAATTTTGGAATTTACCTCACCAGCTCTTTCTGGTTCAAACGAAAGCATATCGTATTCTTCCAGTGCTGCTATAAACTCAAGTTGAATTTCATTAATCCAGGGCGAATAGAATTCAACCAGTTCGTCTTTACGTTCAACTCTGTCTCCTTCAGTAAGCAGATATAATTTTTGAATCCACCCAGCCGTTCTTGGATGTATATTAGTAATTCGGTCATCATCGGCTGTAACCAGACCCTGAGTGATAATATGATTGTGAAGGTGATTCATTTTCACCGGGGCAATGCGCACCCCCATATTCTGAATAACGGCTGCTGAAAGATAAACCTGTGGTTTTTTGGTGTCAGGGGTATGACTTTTATGTGCGACCAGATCCATGCCGCATATTGGGCAACTACCAGGACCATCCTGTACAATTTGAGGATGCATCGGGCAGACGTATTTTCCACTCGCTTCTGTATCAGCTTCATTTGATGATAATCCAGGCATTGTATGCCTTACTGGCTCAAAGATTGAAGGCAAAGGTTTTTCTGGAGTTAAACCAGTAGTATGTTTATGGTCCTGCGTTTTAGATAGTAATGGATCTGGTCGAACAGTTTCACTATCCCAAAAACGTGGTGTAGTGTTTGACTTGGCGTCCATGTTTTCATGCATAGATATGTCATCTGATTTCTGGATGCCAGCTGAGCGCTCATGATCATGCTCTGACATATCCATCGTCATGGGAGCTGATGTTGTATCGCCGGGCATATTCATAGGCTGTGCCGCGGATATTTGAGGGGTTTGCTTCACCAGAAACATACCACATTTACTACATTTACCTGGCTCATTACTGCTTACTTCAGGGTGCATGGGGCAGGCATATACTACATTCTCAGATTGAGAATTATCCAACTTCATTTGCTGTCGAAGCTGCAACCTCTCTTTGAAGCTCATTTTTTTTCTGACAGGTTTTTGCTCAGAGGCAGGAGATATCTGTTGCGCCTCTTGAGAAACAGCTATCGAGGGTTGCAGGAGAACAACTGAAAAACAGACTAAAAGTAATAGTATTAATGAGCCACGATATCCGTGGTTTGAATTATTCCATATAAACATGGCGTTCACCGTGGCATTTTTTATCATGCGGATTTGTTCATTTTCATTAATCAGAATGCAGACTCAGCGTATTAATTAATGGCGATTAACTCAACATCCAGAATCAGGGTGCTATCTGGAGGAATTAAATGCTCTACGCCTTCACTTCCATAAGCCAGATCAGCAGGAATATATAAACGCCATTTAGCGCCTTGATTCATCAGTTGCAGAGCTTCTGACCAACCTTTAATCACCTGATCAACCTTAAATCTTGCTGGCTCGTTTTCCTTTAGAGAGCTTTCAAATTCATGACCATTTATCAGCCTTCCAGTATAGTGTACATCTACCAGATTATTTAAACCCGGGACAGAGCCATCTCCTGATTGTAAGATCTCATACTGTAAACCACTATCAGTTGTTATAACTCCTGACCGGCTCTGATTTTCAAAAAGAAATGATAAATTTTCTGCTTTATAGACTCTTAACTTTTCTGCCTTTGTATTTTTACTGGCGAGAATTTTCTCTCCCAGATTAAGCAATACTTGATGTATTTCATCTTCGCTTAATTGTAACTGCCCAGACAATGCATCCTGAATTCCTACAATCAGGGCATCCTGATCAATTTCATATCCTTTTAGTACTTTAGCAGTACCTATCTGGTACCCCAGACTGTATTGTAATTTAGCTACTGGATCACTCATGATAGCCATGTTGGTATCGGCATAACTATGACCAGATAAACAGAAAAAAACTGTGATTATTATCATTAATTTCATCAGAGGATTTCTTATCAGCACTTTATCTGTCCTATTTTTATTTTTAAAAGACCGATACCAGACGGATTTCAGCGATAACAGTCAGATGCGCATATCTTCGTATTCTTCCATATGCCAGTTCAGGGGGAATATAGACCTCCCATTTTGCACCTGTCTGCATAAGCTGTATGACTTCTGCCAGCCCTTTAATCAATGAGTTAACCTGAAAAGTTCTGGTTTCTCCCTTAGGGCCTGAATAGGCGACAGGCTGTCCATCGATAGTGTGTGTATACAGCTCAATTTCTACAGTGTCAGAGTGTGTTGGACTTATACCGTTTCCCTGAGTAATTACTTTATACTGAACACCGCTGGGTAAAGTAATAACGCCTTTTCGCTGTTTATTGGCTTTCATAAAAGCCACACCCGAAAGCTGTCTATTTTTATTCTTTTCCCTTCGACTTTTTATCGTATATGAACTATTCAACCCCATCTTTAAATGTATTTGCTTGCTGAATTCATTTGTTAGTCGCCTCACCTCAAGGGCATCTATCAGCGGAGTAATATTGTTTAACCTATCCTGTAAACCTTTTCTCACAACCGATTCATTGAGGTCCATTTTTTTTCGTTTCAATTCGTTACCGATTATATTACCCAGGCTATAACTTAAGCGTTGATTGGCATCTGTAACATTGATAGCTGTTTGCGCATAAATCGTACTACTGGATAAGTAGAAAAGACCCAGAGCAAGAATAAAATACAATTGTTTCATTATTTATCCTTACTATGATTTGTGAAAATAAAAGTCTGTTTCATTTACATATCCTGGTTGATGTCAGTCAAACTAATCTATGATGAATTACTGAAATGAAATTAACTCAACATCAAAGATTAAAGTGCTATCAGGAGGTATTGTATTGCCGGCACCACGCTCTCCATAACCCAGCTCAGGGGGAATGACTAATTGCCATTTGGATCCGCGTGGCATCAACTGCAAGGCTTCGGTCCAGCCTTTGATGACCTGGTTGACACGAAAACTGGCTGGACGATTCCGTTTATAGGAACTGTCAAATTCAGTACCGTCGACAAGGCGTCCTCGATAATGAACAAGTACTTTATCAGTGGGCCCGGGACGGGCACCTGATGATTCTTCAATAATACGATATTGCAATCCTGACTCTGTAGAAATTACACCAGATTTTTTGCTATATTCATCACGAAACTTTTGCCCAGCTTCTGCACTATTCTCAACCAGTTCACGCAGTTTCTTCTTTCGTTCTACTACCTTTTTACCTAATTCACCAACAGCTTTTTTCATTTCCTGTTTTGTCATTTTTGGATCTGCACCTGAGAGCGCATCTTTTATACCCATCATCACTGCATCTGGCCGTAATTCAAATTCCTGAATACGAAAATCCGAGCCCACCTGGTAGCCCACACTATAATTGATCCTGGAGTTATCATCTTTTAGTGAAGGTGGGTTATCAGCTGATACATTGGCGGCACTCATTAATGTTGTAATGAGTATAAAGTTTGAAAGTTTCATAACGTATTCAATCCTGACGCTGGTTAGTCTTGTTAAATTTTGTTACCGTTATTGATTTCGATATATTAATCATCTCACGGTCACTCTGAGTTCTGTAGTAGAATAGTTATTCATGCGAATATTAAACATGGAATAGATTTATAGTTGATATCTTGTTTCCTGGATCATCGCTATGCAGTTCACATAAAATTCCTGATTTAAATATTTCAAAATATTTTAACTCTTTTTCGGGGGGCGAGACCTTGAAGCACAACAAACTTCTATCATCGATTTTATTATCATTTAGCATATCAACTCCTCTTTATGCTGACTCTGTGCTGGTATACGAATTAAAGCATCCCAGCGGTGAAACTGTTAAACAAACTATCTCCATTGATGGCCGTTGGTTACGTCTTGAAACAGAACCTCGTGGTCAGGCTGATTACATCCTGATGGATACTGGTCGCCAGATTAAATTCGATGTTTATGACAAAAGCAAAAGCTTTCAGGCCACCCGCATGGGTAAACTGTACTGGCCTAAAACAGCCGCTGTCATACCTCGCCTTAAGCCATTAAGAAAACCAGCCACTATAGCTGGTGCCCGTTGTCAGCAGGTTAACGAGATTATCCCAGGCGGTGAGACTGTTGTGAAACATTGTATGGCTACTACAGCTCCTCTGGGACTGAATGCTCGAGAAATGATCACTTTGACACGTTTATTCATGCTTGCTCGCCGGTTGAATGTCGGATGGCCTGCTGTTGCCACTCAAGATGAACGTCAGGTCTCAGTATCCAGTCTGGCGAAAGATGGAACTATTCAGCAATTTGTTTCCGCCTGGCATGGCAATTTACCTTATACAAAATTCAAGATACCTAATGACTATAAACGTATTTCTCCTGACCTGCCTGACCCTTCTGTATTACCTAAATTACGAAAAAAACCGATTAAACCTTTAAAACCAAAAGATGGTCATGGTTATAATCAGGGTTAGCCTCATCGTATAAATCTATTTTTCAGTAGCAGCTGCTGTTGGACCTTTGTCCTGGATCGATATGAGTTCAAGTTCCAGGATAATGGTCTGATGAGCCATTAATCCTTTCCGCCCATAGGCTAGCTCAGGCGGCATGACCACTTCCCATTTTGAACCGGTTTGCATCATCTGAACTGCTTCACCAAATCCAGGTAAGACACTGTCAGCACGAAAAACTGCTGATCTGCCCATTTTTTCCAGTTTATCTGAACTATCGAATTCGCGACCATCAACAGTAGTTGCACGATATTTTATGGTGACAAAGTCCTTTGCTACGGGTTTTGCTCCTGTACCTGCTTTTATCACCCGGTATTGCAAACCGCTAGCGGTAGTTACCACATCGGTTCTAGCACCATTCTTTAACATGTATGCATTGCCAGCATCGCGAATTTTCTGTTCCAGTTCACGTCGATTCTTAATCTTAGTAGCGGCTTCTTCATTCAATTTTGATGTAATACTTTTTTTCAACTTGACCAGCCGAGAATTCATTTCACGTGCAGGTACCAGTGGCGGTGTATCATTCAATCCGTCAATAATGCCGCGACGTAAAATGGTTTCATTCATCGGTATATTCTGCTTTTTGAGATCAGCGCCAATCTGCTGGCCAATACTATAGCTGGCTCTATCAACATCATCAGACAATACAGTCTTGTTTTCAGCAAACACCGGAGAGGTCGCAGGTAAAACACTCAACAACAGGGCAATCTGAATCACAGCTATGTTCAAAGTTTTCTCCATTTTGGGTTAATCAAATTTAATAGTAGTTTATTACATATCAAAGGCCGCCAAATGGCGGCCTTTAATTCGTTTTTTAATAGTAACCATAGTTAATGATTTAGAATACCTCTGATGGACAGTCAACACCTTCCTGACCTACACACATTGGAACCATCATCTCGTTATCTTCGTGCTCAAGAATATGGCAGTGCCATACATACAGGCCGTTGATATCGAAGTTGGCTGCGATAGAGGTTACTTCACCAGGATAGGTAATTACCGTATCTTTCCAGCCATCTTCCCAGGGCTGAACACCGGTCGGAGTAAGAACATTTGTACTTGCCCCACCGCCAATTGTTGAACGGCCTAATACCTTGAAGCCAACCAGATGTACATGGATTGGATGACCATCAACGGTGGTGTTGTTGATGTTCCATTGCTCAGATGAATTAGAAGCAATATTGGTAGTTACCGGATCAGACCACAAGGTCACAGTAGGTACACCAGCAGCATCCATAGTACCTAGTACCGCAGCTTTTGGAGCCATTGGTGCTGCAGTAGGATGAACATTACCATTAACATCCTGACAGGCACCGCCTACTGGAGTGTAAGCCGGTAACTGCACCAGATCCAGACCTACAGCATCAACACAGATTGAGGTAGATTCTTCTTCGATCAGAGCCAGCTCACGTGGAGCTGTAGTCACAGGAGCTGTAGTGAAGTTAGCCAGAGCTCCGGCAGCAACACCTATCTTCCAGGGGTCAGTTGCAGCAGTTGTACCATTGATAACAGCACTCATGGCCTGAGCATCATTCCTCATTCTGCGAGTTCTACCATTTGGATCAACATATGTGATTCTTTGATTCTCATTGTTACCTGAAGCATAAATGTGATCAGTTGGGCTGCTACCTGTTAGAGCTGTGTTGACTACAAAGCGCATAACCTGACCAGTTGTCGCTGGGTCAGCAGGCACATCCGGGAAACCACCGAAAGGTGCATCTGGAGCAGTATTGGTCATAGTGATAATGGTTCCGTTAGGAAGTCCACGAAAATCAACTATAGAATCAGAACGCTCTGCAGGGCCCATCAATAATGCTTGCATTGGGTCTGAAGCAGGGGTTTCAGCTGTGAATGGTCCCTTACGGGCAGCACCCTGGATGTTGGCCATCACTCCGTTGGTGGCAAAGCCGGTACGAATTGCAGTCACTGTTGGTTTCAGACTTTGCTCAGCACCAATCTGCCAGAAGCGCAATTCGTTAACAGGTACCATAGCTGGTTTCTTTGATCGACCATCATCCTCATATTGAGGGAATGATTTGTTAACCGTAATAGGGGCGCCGGTCGCATCCGTAATCATCAGTGCAAGATTGAGAAAGCGAGAGTTGGTACCGTTAAGCAGACGGAAGCGATACAGTGCCGGAGCAACTTCCTGTACAGGCCAGGTAGTACCGTTAACAACCATCGTGTTGAAGAAAGCTTCAGGATTCCAGATTGGAGCAATATCGGAAGTTGCTGGATTCATATCAATCTGCAATTCACCCGTACCGGTACCATACTGACCACCTGCTGCATCGGTGCCAGCAACGTTCAGACCTTCAAAGAATGCGCGATTATCAGGATAGTAGAGCGAACCATCAGCATTGAATGAGCGGCCCTGAATAACGATGGGGATTTCACGATAAGTTTCACGTGCACCGCCCAGAGCTGCAGGGAAGTTGGTTTTCACCAGATCATCACCAACTGCCGGTGCAGGGCCTGGCAGAATAGTACCCGCCATCAGACCAGTCTCACCTTCTACACCATTCGCATCACGAACCAGCCAGAATCCTGCAGGGCCGGCATAAACGTTGAGACGAGTCATACCCAGTGAGTGATCGTGGTACCACAGAGTCGCAGAAGGCTGATCATTATGATATCCGTAGAAAGCAGAACCTTTATAGCCCTGACTGTTCTGTGGAAAAGCTGGATTGTTGACGTTTTTAACGACAACGCCACCTCGGTTAGTCAGCTTGTTAGCAATGTTTCCTTCACAGGCGACATTCCAGGTATTACTAGTTGCATCATAACCTGTAGGTTGTGTTGTCAACACGCCATTGGCATCACGAGGTACACAGCTAATGTTGTTCGCGTCAGGTAACCACCATGCTTCGGTGTAACCATCACCAGCGGCGCCAACATGAGCACCATGTACATGAGAAACCATAGGTACAGGGCCTGTGTATGGCTGGTCAGATACACCCATACAGTCAGTACGCAGTTCCATGCCTTTACAATCAGCAAGAGGATTTGCCCAGTGTAGTGATTGATCAACAGGGAACAGGTGAGGCAGAGCGTTACCATTTGCATCGACCAGATCATTGATCCAGTTTACAGTAGTTCGTGTGTCTTTCAGGTTCTCTACTGTATAGGCAGGATAGTTGAATTGAGAATTGGGTGCAGGTGCTACGCCTACAGCACCACCGGGAATACTGCTTGAATCAGGTACAGGGTCTGCTGCGGGGCCATAACTCCAGATTGTAGTAGCTGCGTAATTATCGTTACGCCCATTTATAGTATTCCAGATACCTCCAGGTAGTATTTGTTGTTTAAATTGGCGTACAGCGATATCGTATTCCTGACCTTCAGCCAGTCCTTCGTTGTTTGGCCCCTGTGCACGACCGGAATCTTTCATAACTGGCGGTATAACCAGTGGAGTGACGTATTTTGGAATGGTGGTCGGATCCAGCGTCCCACCCGGTAAAGCCTGAGCTTGCGCTACTCCCGTTCCTAAACAAAGTAAGGTGGTTAATACAGCCACCTGACTCTTTCTAAAATATAAGTTATTCACCCTTTTCTCCTTAACTAAAAAAATATATTTCAAACTGTAAAACCGATATCGCTTTTTACGGGTTAAACAGATTGTTAACAGCCTTGTGAGTCTAAATTTGTCTGGACGAGATAAACTTAATTCGCCACAGTACAAATGGTTCGATTTAAATCAAAGTTAGAATTTGAGGAGATGATGACGATCTTAAGCGAGGTATTTACTAATTTTTTAACATTACTTCCTTTAAAATAAAATCTTGATATAACTGTTGTAATCGACCTTATTTCAAATTATTTCTACCACCCCGGTTAAAGATTTCTACTCATTCAGCCCTAAGTAATAACCTTTAAAACACGAGTTGATTATATGAAGCGCGACAAATTGTCGCGTGGGGAGTTCCCTATAAATTGAATAAGGATAATTTGTATGTGATGGTAGAAAATTGAGTAAAAAGTCACAAAAGATACGTAAAACAAACATAAGTTAACCATTTCACGAACTTTTCACATAGCTTCTACACAATTTTCACAGCTTAAGTTTCACTGAGTTTTAGGCCAGATTGATCAATCTGGAATGCGATTATGTGTGATATTTGAGAGTTGAAGATTCATGCTGATGACAAGGTGTTATTGCGCCTGGTAATTCGGATCTGTTAATACCAATTGGATTACCTCTGCTGGTGGAAGATAAATTCAAAAAAGGTATATCATTGCCAACAATATTAAATGCAGCATAATGCTGGATTCCTGCCTGGAGCATGAGGGATTTTTTATTGACTCTGATGGCAGCTTTACATGTCAGGCACAACATCAATCTGGTCAAGTAGCGGGTTTATATTATGGGTGATGAAGTCAGCAAAGATCATTTTAGTGCCAAAGACTATCGACGCTTTGAACAAAAACTGGCTGAAGAAATGGATTTTGTACGCCAGTTATTTGCAGAGCAGCGTTTTGATAACACTAGCAGACGGCTGGGTTATGAGCTGGAGCTATGCCTGCTGGATGATCAGGGTAAACCTGCGGGAATGAATCATCAGGTATTACAGCAGGCTGATAACCCTCTGTTTACCTACGAGCTGGCGAGTTATAACCTGGAAATAAATGGACATGCTTTCAAGGTTGATGAACAGGTATTGCAGAATATTCAGCAGGATCTTGATCAGTTATATCGGCAGGTCGTCAAGGTTACCGACGCGTTAAAAATTCAGCCCGCTTTATTCGGTGTGTTACCCAGCCTTGATCATGAACACCTCGATAGCGAATTTTATATGTCCGATATGTTTCGCTACAGACTATTGAACCAGCAATTGATGAGTATGCGTGGACAAAAGGTTCAGTTAGAGATACGTGGTGTAGATCACCTACAGGTGGAACGCAGCGATGTCATGCTGGAAGCTCTGGGCACATCGCTACAGGTTCATTTACAGGTTCCATACGAAGAAGCCGTAGATAGCTACCATGCCGCTTTATGGTCAAGTATGGCGATGCTTGCTGTGAGTGCTAACTCACCCCTGGTACTGGGTAAATCCTGCTGGCAGGAATCACGTATAGCGATCTTCAAACAATCGGTAGATACAAGAAATCCTCAGGAAATACGTGATGCCATTATCCCAAGAGTACATCTCTCAAAGGGGTATATCAGTTCCTTCCTGGAATTATTCGAAGATAATGACTATTACAGTCCAATACTACCCGAGGTGATGGATTATCCAGTAGAAGCGTTGCATCATTTTAATTTGCATAATGGCACCATCTGGCGTTGGGTGCGCCCTATATTAGGATGTGATTCCAGTAAAACTTATCACCTGCGCCTGGAATTACGCGTTGTACCTTCAGGGCCGACCCTGATTGATACGTTGGCAAATATGGCTTTTTATGTCGGGTTGACTGAAGGCTTACGAATGGAGCCCAGTCAATTAACCCAGATTCCTTATCATTCTCTGGAACAGGATTTTTATCATGTAGCCAGGCAGGGGATGAATGCTGAAGTAACCTGGTGTAATGGTAAAATGGGCAGTATGCAGCAGATTCTTTTAAAATATGCGATTCCGATCGCTCGACAGGGGCTAACCAATTTGGGGATTGAACAGCGGGATCAATGGATCGATATCATCCAGCAGCGAACGGTTAGTGGTCAGACTGGCGCACAATGGATGCTGGACTACTGGAACAAAAATTCGGACACCTCAAAACTGGTCCAGCAATATATGCAGTATGCCCGCGAGAATATTCCGGTTCATCTCTGGCCTAAGCCTTAACGAAAATTAGTAAATGTATTAATGAGTAACAATCTTTCTATCATCGACCATCTACCGGATGGGTTTTTTGACGTTGAAATCAGTAATATCAAAAGTGTCTTCCCTCAACCAACGCTGGTGCAATTAAACGGAGATAAGCCGGAAACCCTGTTCGTATCTATCCTGTTGCATGGAAATGAATACTCTGGTCTTAAATCGTTGCAATTACTGCTACAGAAGTATGCTGATCATTTACCGCGATCGATCAGTTTTTTTGTAGGTAATGTTGAAGCAGCTGAAGCTGATATGCGAGTACTTCCGGGACAGACAGACTTTAATCGGTGCTGGCCAGGTACTGAAATGGTACCCAACGTAATGACGGACATGATGCAACGCGTATTTGATGAACTGACCTTAAAGCCTCTGTTTGCCGCAATTGATCTACATAACAATAATGGTGTCAATCCACACTACGCGGGTATGACCGATGTGACTGATGAAAACCAGTATATGGCGTCCATTTTTAACCATATTGCATTATTTTTTGAAATGCCCAAAGGCGTGTCGACCATGGCGTTTAATGGTATATGCCCAGCACTAACACTTGAATGCGGCCGGCCCGGGGATGCCTTTGGTATTCAACACGCAACAGAATTGCTAGATGCCCTGTTACATCTGGATCACTTTCCGCAACGCCCGGTAGCTACACATGATTTACAATTAGTGCAGTCATTGGTGACTTTGAATATTCCTGATGATGTGAGTTTTGAATTTAATTTATCGGCACAGGCTGATCTGACTTTTGAACAAGGTTTCGATCGCAAGAACTTTACCGAAATAAAAACCACCGATGTATTCGCCTATACTCGTGTTGAGCGACCCCTGTTGATTACTAATCAACAGGGAGAAGATGTTACCGATGACATCATGCGTGTAGAAAATGGAAAGGTATACCTGAATAGAGTGTTGATGCCAGCGATGATCACAATGGATAAATACGTAGTTAGACAGGACTGTTTATGCTATCTGATGTCGGATTATCACGAGTAAGCAATGAAGCCCTCAACCACAGAAGCAATGCATCTATTGATCCAGCAGATCAGAGAAGCAATACCTTTTGACACCCAATTGAGGGATGTGTGCAGTGAAGATTGCCGGGGCTGTTCGATGAAATTGCTGGAGTACCTGGACGCTGAACTGGAAAGCTGGGAGTACAGACTGCAACAACAGGAAGTCCCGGATTTTCGGGACCTGTCCAAACTGGAGCGTAGTGGACGAAAAATCTATAAAGCTTTGCAGAAAAATGGATTGATAAGTCAGCAGTAAAATTTCAACGAGATTAATTTGGATAAAACGCCAGTAATTTTCTGAATTTTTGTATCTTCATTTGACTCAAGTTAACTCTGATAAATTCTTCCAAAATTCCTGGTTGATCTATTCCGGGTGCAAAGGCAAAGTATTAAAACTGAATCAACACAAAATGCTGAATGGAATTGCATCCTCTCCCGGGCTTTTTCAACAGCCGTTTAATCTCTTCTCAGAAATCGGAGCATGGAATGAAATACATAGGAATAATCTGTAGCTTAATAGCGTTTTTATTATCTCAATCAGTAATCGCTGAAGAATCTCAACCCGTAAACGAACAGGAACAATACGCTGTAATCGCCAAACAAATCTGGGACTCTTTAGATCGTCAGACAGGTGACATTACTCTTCCGGGTGGCGTGGCAACCTTAAAAGTACCAGATAGCTTTTATTACCTGAACCCTGATGACGCTGAAACCGTATTGGTGGATGTTTGGGGCAATGTTCCTGGTGCGGGTAAGGAAACTCTCGGTATTCTTTTTCCGGCAAATAAAACACCCTTTGACGAAGGTTCCTGGGGGGTAACGATTGAATATGAAGAAGATGGTTATGTTTCCGATGAGAATGCGGATACTCTCGACTATGAAGACCTGTTGTCACAGATGAAAGAGGATACCCGTAATTCCAGTAAACAACGTGTTCAACAGGGTTATGAGCCTATAGAATTGA
Organism: Gammaproteobacteria bacterium; assembly: GCA_050306135.1. Classification (GTDB taxonomy): domain Bacteria; phylum Pseudomonadota; class Gammaproteobacteria; genus JACNJF01. Next base: position 127,280 of record JBNLGQ010000042.1, on the reverse strand, counting down.
TCGGCTGGGCGGCCAAGCCCTTTTACGATAAGGCATCACATAAGTTACATTGGGCTAAAGAAATCAAGTTCGGTGATCAGGAAGTGAATACGTTGAACTACAACATCAGAATATTGGGCAGGAAAGGTGTACTGGTATTGAATTTCATAGCGGGTATGGATCAGAAAGCTGAGATCGATTCCAACGTAGACGACGTGTTAGCACTGGCTGAATTTAACCAGGGCTCTCGTTATGCCGACTTTGATCCAAGCATAGATAAAGTAGCTGCATATGGTATAGGTGCCTTAGTTGCGGGAAAAGTAATTGCTAAAACCGGTCTAATTGCAGCAGGTTTGATCTTTCTAAAGAAGTTTGGAATTTTTATAGTGATAGGGGTTGGTGCTTTGTTTAGAAAGCTGTTTAAAAGGCAGGAGAGCTAATTCTGAAATACCCAAAGCTAGCGGTTGAAATTTTTTGGGATTAACCCCAGAGTAACTCGACAATAATCAAAGAAAGCTGATAGAGCCATTGGTCATCTATCAGCACTGTTTAGGAGTGATATATTAATGAGTGGTTTTTATATGCTGGCTGGCACCCTGACTAGTGATCAGACACTGGAACAGATTTCCTCTCAATTGAAAAATCTGGGTATGGCAGCGGAGATCGAAGATGATGAGCTGGAGCTTGATAGCCCAGCCAGTTTGACTATCCGTAGTGGGTTTGACCATGAATATATTCTGGTGGGAGATGCGACTGAAAAAGATGTGTTACTTGCTGAATGCGAACGATTTTCCAGTATGTTGAAACAGATGGATATGCCTCATGAAATGGAAATCTACGATACGAGCAATGAGTTGATCCATCAGTTTGTCTATCACAAAGAATGATTTAACTTATTTTTCCAGGTTTAACCAACGCTTGATATTCTTTTCGATCTGAGGGTAGGGCTGATAGCCTCGTGTCAGTACAGTGTGTGCGACAGGTGTTTGGCCTATAAGGGTTGGGAAACCGCTTACCTGTAAATGACGAGCATAATCAAAGCTTAACTGGGTAATGCGCGAGGTTTCTGGGTCATCTAACAAGCGCTTGAATTCAGCTTTATCCAGTCCAAATTCCTTCGCTAATTCAATTAGTTGTGACGATGAGGTGATATCCTGGTTTAATTCATAAAAAGCCTGTTGCAGATGCTTCAGGAAGGCTAATGCTTTTGAACTATCCAGTCGGAAACAGGCAATAACAGCTCGGTTGGCAGGTTCGGTATCGTAGATAAAATCAGTGCGCTGGAAAAAGTCATAATCAAATGGCTGGCCCGAAGCTTCATTGACGTGTTGCCAGTGTTGTTTGATTTCCTGCTTAGCGGCGTCATCCATGATCTGGGTATTACCGGGACTTAAGCCGCCCATGAGCATCTGTATCGGCAGGTCACTAAAAGTCTCCCGAACCTGCTGGATTACCGGCGCAAATCCCCAGCACCAGGAGCACATCGGATCAGCAAAATAGATTAATGATTTTTCTCCAGATTTTTCCATTAGTTCCTACCAGTTAAAAAACAATTAACCACGGAGGACACAGATTAGGGCAGGAATCCCGTAAGTAGGGCAACGCAGGAGCAGTTGTCGAGAACACGGAGGTGTTATGTTTATTTTGAATATTCATAAGTTGACTAAAATAACATGATGGCTTGATAGTATTAAACATAAAAAATAGGGCTGATCATTTCTCTGTGGTCTCTGTGTCCTCTGTGGTTATAGGTTTTTTAAGCTTACTAAATGGCCCAGGATGCATTAGAAAGCCCTGAAAATGGATTGATAAGTTATCCCGTTATGGGTTTTGCTGATTACAAATCAATCCACATCAGGTAGAATTCAGCGCTTTTTTCAACTTCTGTCAGTTTATGCTTGAAACCAACCCAATCTCATTACATATCGAAGACCTGTTAGCGCGTATTGAAGCGTTAAGGGGGTATCTTTGACTATGCCGAAAAGAAAGAACAGTTAGAAGAAATCCGTATCGAACTGGAAGATCCGGATGTATGGAATGACCCCGAAAAGGCTCAGCATCTGGGTAAGGAGCGCGCACGTCTGGAAACCATCATCGATGGTCTCGATAACACAGCCAGTGCCGTAACTGATGCTGCAGAATTACTTGAACTGGCCGAGATGGAGCAGGATGAATCCACCGTTGAGTCGATTCAGGCTGATCTGGAAAAATCAGAAGCTATCGTTGCCGAGCTGGAATTCAGGCGCATGTTTTCCGGTGAAATGGATGCCTGTAATGCTTTCCTCGATATACAGGCGGGCTCAGGCGGTACAGAGGCTCAGGACTGGGCTGAAATGATTTTACGCATGTATCTGCGCTGGGGTGAGCGTAAAGGCTTTAAAACCGAGTTGATAGAGGTCTCTGCGGGTGATGTGGCAGGTATCAAGAGTGCCACGGTGCGTTTCGAAGGCGAATATGCCTTTGGATGGTTGCGTACTGAGACTGGTGTTCATCGTCTGGTGCGTAAATCTCCCTTCGATTCAGGGAATCGTCGTCACACCTCTTTTGCTGCAGCCTTTGTTTCACCAGAAGTAGACGATGATATAGATATTGAAATCGATCCTTCCGATCTACGCATTGATGTATATCGTGCCAGTGGTGCGGGTGGTCAGCATGTTAACCGTACTGAATCTGCGGTACGTATTACGCATATCCCCACTAATGTGGTGGTGCAATGTCAGAATGACCGTTCGCAACACAAGAACAAGGCGACTGCAATGAAGCAGTTAAAAGCTAAGCTATACGAGCTTGAGATACAGAAAAAGAATGCTGCGGCACAGAATCTGGAAGATACTAAATCCGATATCGGATGGGGTAGTCAGATTCGTTCCTATGTACTGGATCAATCTCGTATAAAAGATTTAAGAACCCATGTTGAGACCGGAAATACCCAGGCGGTATTAGATGGCTCTTTAGACCAATTTATTGAAGCATCACTTAAGAGTGGATTGTAAGCTATGAGCGAAAAGCACAACGCCGATAACGAAAATATTGAAGCGGTAGATGAAAACAAACTGATTGCCCTGCGTCGTGAGAAATTATCGGCGATGCGACAGAAGGGACAGGCCTTCCCAAATCATTTTAAGCGTGATCAATTGGCTGCTAATCTGATATCTGAATACGATTCTAGAAGTAAGGAAGAACTTCAAGAACTTTCTGTAAGTGCTTGTATTGCAGGAAGAATGATGTTTAAACGTGATATGGGTAAAGCCAGTTTTGCCAAGTTGCAGGACATGAGTGGACAGCTTCAGATTTATGTTCGTCAGGATGCTATAGGCGCTGAAAATTACGAAGCCTTTAAGCATAGCGACATCGGCGATATCTTTGGTGCTGAAGGAACTTTATTCAAAACTCAGACGGGTGAATTATCCCTTAAGGTCAGCAATCTTGTTCTGTTGACCAAGTCGCTACGTCCACTACCGGAAAAATTCCATGGCCTGACCGATACCGAGCAAAAGTATCGTCAGCGTTACCTTGATCTGATTATGAATGATGAGTCACGCAAGGTGTTCCAGATTCGTAGCAAAACCATCAATTTCATTCGTCAATACCTGACGCAGAAAGATTATATGGAAGTGGAAACTCCGATGATGCATGTCATTCCCGGTGGAGCGACTGCACGTCCTTTCGTTACTCATCATAATGCATTAGGCATGGATCTTTTCCTGCGTATCGCCCCAGAGCTTTATCTTAAAAGACTGGTTGTTGGTGGAGTGGAAAAGGTATTTGAGATTAACCGCAGTTTCCGTAATGAAGGCCTCTCCACCCGCCATAATCCAGAATTCACCATGATTGAGTTTTATGAGGCTTATGCGGACTATATCCATTTAATGGATTTAACCGAGGACTTACTACGTAACCTGGCGCTTGAAGTTATGGGTACCACTTCTTTGACTTATCAGGGGCAGGACTTCGATCTGGGTCAGCCTTTTGCACGTATGACGGTGAAAGAGTCTATCATCCAGTTTAATCCTGATATTGATCCAGCCGCTCTGGATGATCTGGAGCAATGTAAGGCAATTGCCAGTGGTATGGGTATCGCACTGCTTGATAGCTATGGACTGGGTAAGGTCCAGATAGAAATTTTTGAGAAAACTGTTGAGCATCGTTTGCTGCAACCAACTTTTATCACCCAGTATCCAACTGAGGTTTCACCTCTGGCCAGACGTAACGATGATGATCCTTTTGTGACTGATCGTTTTGAGTTTTTCATCGCTGGGCGTGAACTGGCTAATGGCTTTTCCGAATTAAATGATGCAGAAGACCAGGCTGAGCGTTTTCAACAGCAGGTTGCTGATAAGGATGCCGGTGATATGGAAGCGATGCATTATGATGAAGATTATATCCGTGCACTGGAGTATGGATTGCCGCCAACAGCAGGTGAGGGAATTGGTATTGACCGTCTGATTATGTTTCTGACGGATTCTCCCAGTATTCGTGATGTACTGTTATTTCCTCATATGCGTCCTGAATAAACAGATATCCTTATCATCAACAAAAAAGCCCACTTCTGTGGGCTTTTTTGTTAGGTCCTGTTAATAAAATGAGCAGAGGGGATTACGCGATTGCCTCTTTAATTTCTGCTACACCACCGGACATATCTATCTCTTCAAAACTCTCCATACCGACTCTAGCAAATGAGCCTACCTGGGATGAATCAACATTGCCGAGAGGGTGGTTTGTACCCACAACAGTCTCTATCAGCGCGACCTGAACCACATCGGTAAAATCAGCCATACCATCATTAACACGATTAATATCAAGATGCTCAGCTGGCACCATAACCATTTCATCATGAAAATCCCATTTTTTGAGGATGGCTGCACCAACTACCGGGTAGAGTTCATTGATCATTTTATCCATCAGGCTGATATTGTTAAGCAGCTCAGGATCACTTTCTGCCTTCACCAAAATGGGAGAAACGCCGATACAATGGGTAAGTCCGGCCAGCAAGGCACTATTAGGATCAAGACTGGTGCTGGTTTTGGCGAGCATGGCACTTAACGCTGCTACATCGGTACTCAGCTTCCATGTCCTGCGCAGGTATTTATCAACCACCGGGTTAGTGGCCTGAAATAACTGTTTCATAACCAGAGAGGTTGCCAGGTTGCGAACGGTGATTAAGCCCATACGAGTGACTGCATTATGCACATTATCTGCAGTGCTCAGTCCACGATATAAGGCCGAATTCGCTACCTGAATAATTCGTGCTGACAATGCTGCATCCGTTTCGATAATCTCCGAGATATCCTTTATGGTTGAGTTGTCATCATCCACAGTTTCTCTAACTTTGATGGCAACTTCTGGCAGGGTAGGCAACGGGAGTCGATCATTCCGCAGATCTTCGAGAATGCTTTCTTCGGTGATACTCATTTATAATTTTCCACTGTTAAATCGTTTGTTATATCTTTTTTGCATTCCGATTATAGATGGCAAAATTTGATTCAACAAAACAATCTGGCTAATTCCTTTAAATTTATTTACTGCTTACTTCGCCATAGGGTAGTGACTGAAGATTTATCGCTGATTCGGGCTGGTTCAGCAATACCAGATCTCCGGCTTCAGCCTTATCGATTTGGGCAATAAACAGCATCAGGCAGCTACTATCGTTTATAGCAATCGCATCCACAACCTTTCCCGCACCATCTTTGCTCTCGCTGTTACGGCTTTTGAGCTCATCACCCGGCATAGGGCATTGATCAGAGTCGATCTGGGCGAGGAACATACTACGTTTGAGTTTGCCCAGATACTGCATGCGTGCGACAACTTCCTGCCCCGGGTAACAGCCCTTTTTAAAACTGACGCCATCAAGAAATTGCAGATTACTCATCTGTAATACAAAAGCCTGCATGGTTTGTGGATACAGGGTAGGTACAGCAGACAGGATTTCCTGTAATCTCCAGCTATCGGCAACTGAAAGGCTGAGCTTTTCTGCCAATGAATTGACCAGTTTAATAGCTTCGTCTTCATCATTGCTAAGCATCAGATAACGCTGCTGCCCATCGTTTCCATGTACATGCACTGAAATCAGTGAATCAGATTGATAAACAGCGTTTAACTGCTCAGGAAACCTGTCATCATCAGGCAATAGATCAGGGCTTGCACTCACAGCAAACATGGCAAAAGAGTCAGTAATGTCTGCCATGACTACCTGAGCTCGGATGACATATTTTTGCAGCTGTTGCATAACGTCTGTCAAGATCGACTGAGGCATGATTAACAGATAACCGCCATCGATCTGGATAACCCGGAAGATAGCGATCATGCGTCCCTTGGCGGTGGAAAATGAGCTTAACTGAGCCTTGTGAGCATCGATATGGGTAATATCATTACTCAGCTGGTTTTGCAGAAAATCCTGGGCATCTTCACCGCCTACATACAATATGCCCGTATTGCTGAGGGCGCACAGGGTGTTCTGTGCCTGTGCAGATAACAGCTGTTGATCGGATATATATTGTTGCCATTTAATCATTGTGAACCATCCAGTTTATGATTTTGCCGGGCTATAGCCCAGTCAATATGTTCGCTTACCAGCGGAGTTGCCGTGACTTTAGCATTTTTTAATGTGTTTAAGATATGCGGGCTAGCGGCTGCATTTCCAAGTGCAATAGCCAGATTTCTACACCATTTCTCATAGCCAATGCGCCTGACAGGAGAGCCTTCAAATCGATCTAGAAACTGTGTTTCACTCCAGCTGAAGCATTCTAACAGGCTGATATCATCGAGATGATGACGCGCCTTGAAATCAGGCTCATTGGTGAGTTTTTCAAACCGGTTCCAGGGGCAATATAGCTGACAGTCATCACAGCCATAGATACGATTACCTATAGCTTCGCGGTATTCCTCAGCTATTACCGAATGATGCTCTATGGTCAGATAGGAAATACATCGCCGCGCATCAACCACATAGGGGGCTATGATTGCGCGGGTAGGGCATTTATCGATACAGCTGTTACAGTCGCCACAGTGTTGACCCAGTGGCTGATCGCTGTGTAATTTTAAATCGGTATAGATTTCACCCAGAAAAAACCAGGAGCCATGTTCGCGATGGAGAATATTGCTGTGTTTACCTCGCCAGCCCAGGCCTGCTTTTACTGCCAGCTCTTTCTCCAGCACCGGGGCGCTATCAGTAAAAACACGGTAGCCAAAATCACCAATAATAGTCTGTATCTCCCGCGCAAATTTTTGCAGACGTTTACGCATCAACTTGTGATAATCACGACCTAATGCATAGCGCGAGACATAGGCTTTGTCAGAGTGATCGAGCAGGTTTATCAGTGGTTTTGAATCGCTTTCAAGGTAATCCATGCGCACACAGATGACTGATAATGTCCCTGGGTGCATCAGCTCCGGGTGAAATCTTTTCTCAGTATTTCGTTGCATATAGGACATTTCACCGTGATAGTTGTTGGCTATCCAGTCCTGATAAAGGTCATGCTGGGTATCGAGTCTGGTATCTGTGATACCCACTGCCTGAAAGCCCAGTTGTTGTCCAAGCTGCTTTATCTGCTCGCTAAATTGGGGGGGGTGGACTGAATTCAATCGTCACCCTGGCTACGTGAGGCATCAAAATTGAAGTACATGGCTGCTTTATTAAGTTTATAACTCCAGGGCAGGCCTGCATTTTTCCAGCCGTTTATACTACGCTGACCTTTATTCACTCCGGATTTAGCTTTAATCCCCTCAAAGCCCTGATACTGGGAATAAACCGTTTTAAAACCAGCTTCGAATAATTGTTTTGCAGCCATAGGCACCCGGCTACCAGACTGACAGATCAAAATGATTGGGGTGTCTTTATTCTTTTTCTTCAAACTCAGTAGTTTCTCAAAATCTGCAATAAAATGCTGATTCTGTTTAGTTCTATAGGTTTTGACCTTGTCTGACCAGGTAAAGTCTGTATTGATGAATCTTGAAGGAATATTCGCATCTATTAATTCTGAAGCACCTATGAATTTAAGTTCCGGGCGAGTTCTTACATCTACCAGTAGAATCTCTTCTCCCAGTCTAGTCTTCAGATTAAAGGCTTCATGCGGGGTGAGATACAGGCCATAAACCGTTTTAAGCTTTTCAGGTATGTGATTTTCATCTATTGCCATCAGTTGTGATGAAAAAAAGCTGGCTAAGCTGATTAAAAATAGTATTTGAGTACTCATTAAGCGGCCTTTATGGGTGAAAGTTTTAGCGTGATCGGTACAATACCGCTTTTTCAAGCGAAAACAAACGTACCTTATGACAGTTTATTTAGCCATCGCGCTGGGCGGATCACTGGGTGCGGTCAGTCGATACTGGGTGTCTTCATCTACCTATGCCTGGCTGGGCACAGATTTTCCATTTGGCACCTTGATGGTTAATATATCTGGTTCCTTGTTGATGGGGTTTCTGGCTTTGCTACTGACTGAGAAGATCGCTGTTTCAGAAGAGCTCAAGTTTGCGATTCTGGTTGGTTTTCTCGGTTCGTACACGACATTTTCAACCTTTGCCCTGGATAGTTTGAACTGGCTGCATAATGGAGCCTGGATGAAAGCAGCAGCCTATATGCTGTTAAGTGTTTTCGGAAGTTTACTGGGTGTCTGGATAGGTTATCTGGGCGCTCGCTTTATCATGAGATAATTTAGAATATGTTAGATCCCAAAATTTTACGTAGCGAACTGGATCAGGTCGCTGCCAGCCTGTTGCTTAAGAATTATGAGCTGGATAAAGAGACCTTTAATCAACTGGAAAGTCAGCGTAAATCATTGCAGGTGGAAACACAGAATCTGCAGAGTGAACGTAACAGTAAGTCAAAATTGATTGGTAAGGCCAAAGCCCAGGGAGAAGATATTCAACCTTTACTGGACGAGGTTGCTAGTCTAGGTGATAGCCTGAAACAGGCCGAGCAAAAGCTGGAAGCTTTGCAGCAGCAAATCGACGATCAGATTTTGGGTATTCCTAACCTGCCACATGAGTCTGTGCCACAGGGCAATAGTGAAGAAGATAATACCGTAGTATTTACCTGGGGTGCTCCAGCTGAATATGATTTTGAAGCGCGTGATCATGTCGAACTGGGCAGTATGCATGCGGGTATGGATTTTGAACGTGCAGCTAAATTATCTGGTGCACGTTTTGTCACTATGACCGGGGCTATCGCTCAAATGCATCGGGCGTTAATCCAGTTCATGATAAACAGCCATACCATAAATAACGGCTATATCGAGACATATGTGCCTTATCTGGTTTCAGATACTACACTGAGAGGAACTGGGCAGTTACCCAAATTTGAAGCCGATTTGTTCAAGATTGAATCAGAAACGCAAAAGCTTTATCTGATACCTACAGCTGAAGTTCCAGTGACCAATTTTGTCAGTGACAGTATTGTTGAAGACGCGGATATGCCTCTCAAATATGTCACTCATACGCCATGTTTTCGCTCTGAGGCTGGTTCTTATGGGCGCGACACACGCGGGTTAATCAGGCAGCATCAATTCGAAAAGGTCGAACTGGTGCAGATAGTACGTCCAGATGACTCCTGGCAGGCTCTGGAAGAGCTGACCGGGCATGCTGAGGGAATTCTGCAGGCATTAAAACTGCCTTATCAAAAAGTCGTTTTATGCGGTGGAGATCTGGGGTTTTCATCAGCCAAAACCTATGATCTTGAGGTATGGCTACCCGGACAGAACTGTTACCGCGAAATTTCATCCTGTAGCAACATGCTGGATTTTCAGGCCAGACGTATGAAGGCACGCTGGCGTAACCCTGAGACAGGCAAACCTGAACTTCTGCATACCTTGAATGGTTCAGGGCTGGCGGTAGGTCGCACACTGGTTGCTGTGATGGAAAATTATCAGCAAGCTGATGGCAGTATTCAGATACCTGAGGTGCTACAGCCTTATATGGGTGGTAGAAAGGTACTGGAAATAGGCTAATATCAGAAGTTCTGATCAACTGAACCTGTACCCCAGTTGTAAACTGCACATTAGGGCCTGTTAACAGCACCTGGTAAAAGGATGATTCGATGAAGCTATTTGTTAAGTTAATTTTTGCCGCGTTATTTATCGCGGTGTTATTACCTTTCACCTTGTTGAAGGACCCCGATGGGAAGCCCTTGATGAGTGTGGGGGACTTAAAAATACCTGATATTGGATTGCCTGAGGTTGCTAAAGATGCAAAATTACCCAATTTATCCGGTAGCAATTCTGCTAATCAGGATATAGTTTATCAGTGGCGCGATGCTGAAGGCAGTTTGCACTTTACCTCTCAACCTCCTCCAAAGGGTATAGAGTATACCGTCAAGGGTTATGACCCGAGAACTAATCTGATACAATCAGTAAAGATAGAAGAGGAGCCTGAAGTCAGTGCCACTGATTCTGAACAAAATGACGGCGCTCAGGTCAAAGGAGCTTCTGATATTGGGAATCCATATTCTCCTGAGAAAGTAGAGAAACTTTTCAACGATGCCAAGAACGTTGAAAAATTGTTAAACGATCGTATGAAACAACAAGAGGCCATGATTGGCCAGTAACCCGGGAAAAACATGAAAAAACTATTATCTATTTTTGTTATTGCAGTTTCGCTATTTACAACCTCAGCCTATGCTGAATTGAAAGCTGCATTTATTAATAGCGCCACTATTCTGCAGGAAGCACCTCAGGCTAAACAGGCTATAGAGGCAATGAAAAAAGAGTTTAGCGAACGTGAAACTGCAATTCGCAGCTTAGCAGAAGAGATTCAAAAAGAAGAAGCAAGTCTGCAGAAAGATGCGGCGATTATGAGCCCTGATCAAAAGGCTAAATCGGAAGCGGCTCTTCAGGAAAAGAAACGTAAACTGCGTTTTGATGCTCAGTCATTAAAGGAAGATGTTGATCTACGTCGTAAGCAGGAAATTCAAAAAATAAGAACTGAAATCTCTGCGGTTATTAAAGAATACTCCGAAAAGCATGGCTACGACCTGGTTTTCACCGAAGGTGTAGCGTTTGCTGCTGATAAGGTGAATATCACCGACGAGATTTTAAAAGCGTTGAAAAAGTAATTTAGCGTCTTCGGCCTTTAGCCGGAGCAGCCTTATGTTTATTAAAAGCAGTATTCCTGGAATGCTGCTTTTTTTGTTGGCGAGTCTTATTATCTCTCTCATCTTTCGGTTGCCATTCGGGCACCAGATGCTGCTTGCCATTACCTATTAAGTCACTGCGGCCCATATTCTTTAAGGCTGTTCTAATCAGAGGCCAGTTGAGAGGATCGTGATAACGCAGAAATGCCTTATGAAGTTTGCGCTGTTCCGCACTTTTTATAACACGAACCTTCTCTGAGCGATGGTTAATCTTACGCAAGGGATTCTTACCGCTATGATACATCGCAGAGGCAATAGCCAATGGTGTGGGTAAGAAGGCCTGTACCTGATCAGGTTTGAAATCATTCTGTTTCAACCACAGCGCCAGGTTAAGCATATCGGTATCACTGGTACCAGGGTGGGCACTGATAAAATAGGGGATGAGATACTGTTCTTTGCCTACCTCACGTGAATACTGTTCAAACAATTTCTTAAACTCATAGTAACTATCCACACCTGGTTTCATCATCTTGGACAGCGGGCCATCTTCGATATGTTCTGGTGCTATTTTAAGATATCCACCTACATGGTGTTGCGTCAGTTCCTTGATATATTCAGGTGATTTAACCGCCAGATCGTAACGTAATCCAGAAGCAACATGGACTCTTTTAATGCCTTTTAATGATCGAGCTCGTCGGTATAGATTAATTAATGGGCCATGGTCTGTATTCAGGTTTTTACAGATGCCAGGGAATACACAGGACAGACGTCGACAGGATTGCTCTATCTCCTTGCTCTTGCATTTTAATTGATACATGTTAGCTGTAGGGCCGCCTACATCGGATATGTGACCAGTGAATTTATCATCGCTGTCACGTATGATTTCTATCTCTCTGATGACAGACTCTTCAGAGCGACTTTGAATAATTCTGCCTTCGTGTTCAGTAATTGAACAGAAGGTACAGCCACCAAAACAGCCTCGCATAATGTTCACAGAGTGACGAATCATTTCCCAGGCAGGAATACGATCATCACCGTATGCCGGGTGAGGGCGACGCGCATAGGGCATTTCAAATACCTTATCCAGTTCGTCGGTTTCCAGTGGAACAGGCGGTGGGTTGATCCAGAGATACTGTTTACCATGCGCCTGCACCAGCGCGCGGGCATTACCTGGGTTGGTTTCCAGATGAAAAACCCGAGATGCATGTGCGTATAGCGGCTTGCTTTTACTAACCTGTTCATAGCTGGGCATTTTGATCACAGTATTGCTGCGTTCAATATGTCCGGGACGGATATTAAAGTCGGTTTTGACCCCTACCTCCGGTTTTACATCACACTCAGGTATCTCCTGATAAGGACTGACAATCTTTTCAACCTTGCCTGGAGAATCTATCTCGCTTGAATTGATGATTGACCAATCTTGCGGAATCTCATCCACAATGTAAGCAGTACCTCGTATATCTTTGATATCCTTAATGTTTTCATTTGCTGCCAGACGGTGAGCGAGTTCGACTATGGCGCGTTCTGCATTACCGAATAACAGGATATCGGCACTGGAATCGACCAGTACAGATTGACGCACCTTATCCTGCCAGTAGTCATAATGCGCTATACGACGCAAACTGGCTTCGATACCGCCAATAATAATGGGTATATCGCCATAAACCTGGCGCACTTTCTGGCTATATACCAATACGGCCCGGTCGGGGCGTTTACCGGCAACTCCCAGAGGGGTATAAGCATCGTCACTACGTATTTTGCGGTCTGAGGTATAGTGGTTGACCAATGAGTCCATATTTCCAGCGGTGACGCCAAAGAATAGATTCGGCCTGCCCAGTTGAGAAAAGCTGGAAAGATCATTCCAGTCTGGCTGAGCAATGATGCCGACTCTGAATCCCTGTGCTTCAAGCACTCGGCCAATTACCGCCATTCCAAAGCTTGGATGATCGATATAGGCATCGCCTGTGACCAGAATAATGTCACAGCTATCCCAACCTAGTTGATCCATCTCGGCTCGTGTCATCGGCAACACAGGGGCATTACCAAAGCGAACAGCCCAGTAGGGTCGATAGGAAAACAGGTTATTGGGTTGGGGGATTATCATCAGTTACAATTCGTAATGGTTCATAAATAAAAGAGTGCTCATGCCCAACATAGACATCATATCTATTGTCGAGTCACCCATGCACCCGAATTATAGCGGGTTATACGCTAGAAAAGGCCTGCATGAAGTCAAGGTTAATAGTATTCGTAAAGCTATCAGCCTGATCAAAAAAGAAACACCACGTTATATCGTGGCGGAATTTTTTTATGCCTACAGTACCAATTATAGTGGTGTGCACAAATCAAACCTGGATGTACTGCTAGTCAGTCTAAGAAAATACGCCCCTGAAACAAGAGTCATCGTATTTTCAGATAAAGAGGACGCTCAATATATTAATGTGCTGGATTCGTTAGATTACCCACTACATGGTTTTCTTATTCATCCCTCAACGGAGTCAGATATTGAGCAACTATTGACCTGAGTAAGGATAATCAGGTCATTGGAAGTACTGCATGGCCATCAGAAAAAACCATGCGGTTTATATATCTCAGTTTCAATTGCTACCGACCGATAAAGTGGTCGGTAACAAGCAATCCTTTCAGTATATGCTCTGATCTATACAGCAGGTGGATTATTGTCCTGCCCCTGCTGTACAACCTTGGGCGCAGTATCGGCGGTCGGTTTTGGCGCAGTAGTTTGACCAGCTTCAGGTTTTGCTGTTGTTTCGACTGGTTTAACTGATGCTGTCGTAGTCTCTACCTTAGGCCTGGTTTGAGTCTCGGGTTTAATCGAGGGACTTGTAGTCACCTGTGGTTGTGGCTTTGTTTCCACTTTTGCAGGTGCAGCTACCTGATGTGAGGATTGAGGACTGGTTTCTGCTGCAGGTGTTGGCTTAGCCTCTTTTTTTGTTTCGGCTGTGGCTGACGCAGAAGAAGGGGGATTCTCATTCTTTGGCTCAGGCTTTGCAACGGAAGCAGGCTGTTTTTCTGACTTCGGCTCAGACTTTGCAACGGAAGCAGGCTGGCTTTCTGACTTCGGTTCAGGTTTTGCAACGGAAGGGGGCTGCTTTTCTGTCTTCGGCTCAGATTGGGGGGCAGGAGCTGGTTTACTCTCAGTTACCGCCTCTGGTTTTGCAGCAGCTGCTGTTGATGGCTTATTTTCAACTTTAGCTTCTACGGTTCTGGGCTGTTGAGATTTTGCTTCAGGTTTAGCTTCTGGTTTTGTGCTTTGATCAGGTTTGTTATCCGATCCCGCTGCAGCTGTTGCTTTAGGCTCAGGCTTTGACTCTCCTTTTTCAGTGGTTTTCTTTTCCGCTGTAGCAACATTGTTGTTAGCACCAGATTGTTTTGCTTCATTGGGTCTCTTATTCTCATCAGCAGCTGGCTGATTATTAGCTTGCTCCGTCTTATTCGAGTTAGATTCCTGTGCAGCTGAAGTAGATTTATCCGAGTTATCTCTAGGTGCCGCTTTTTCACCACTGTTTTGTCTTGGCCCACGTCTGCGAGATGGGTTGGATGATGGCTTACGTTCACGTGCCTCAGGTTGCTTATTGCTGTCGGCCTTAGCATTAGAGTTAGCTTCCTGCTTATTACCATCGTTCGCATTTTGAGTGTTTTGATCGCTGCTGTTTTCGTTATTCTGGCGCTTATTCGAATTACGATTGCGATTACGATTACGGTTATTGTTACGGGGTTTAGTCGATTGCGAGCGAGATTCTTCTGAATCCTGCTGTGGAGCCGATTTGTTGCTAGTCGCCTTATTTGACTCAGCCTGATTTGCTGAGGCATCAGTCTCGCTGTCACGACGGTTCTTTTGATTACGGTTGCGATTACGGCTTTGATTATTGCTGTTCGAGTTCGCGTTACGTGGGCGGTTACGATTATTAGAAGTATTTTTACGCTGACTACGGTTCGTCTTATTTTGCTCTTCAGCTTTTTCTTCTTCGTCTTTTTTCCCACCACCAAAGATGGCACTGATTACTTTACTAAACAGGCCGGGCTCATTCGGTGTTGCAACTTTAACTGGAGCCGATTGGGGCTTTTGTGCAGGTGGGGTAACCTGCTGAACTGCTGCAATTTGAGCTGGCGCTGCTGACTGTGCTCTTGATTCAGGGGTGTATACCGGAATATCTTCGCTCGCCAGTTCGTACGAGCTCTTATAGCTAGACTCATGTCGGTGAGTATCATTATCTCGTACACGCTCAATTGAAAAGTGCGGTGTTTCCAGATTTGGATCCGGAACGATTACACAGTGTACCTTACAGCGATCTTCAATATCTGTAATCTTGGAGCGTTTTTCATTCAACAGATAGGTTGCACATTCAACGGGCAGCTTGGTCAGGATACGGCCTGTGTTTTCTTTTAAGGCTTCCTCTTCTAACAGGCGTAATACTGAAAGTGATAGCGATTCAACATCACGAATAGTGCCCTGACCCTGGCATCTCGGACACACGATCTGGCTAGATTCACCAAGAGATGGGCGTAAGCGCTGACGAGACATTTCGAGTAAACCGAAACGTGAAATACGGCCTATCTGTACTCTTGCTCGATCTTCATAAACAGCACGTCTTAGACGCTGTTCTACCTCTCGCTGATTTTTGTTTTTCATCATATCGATGAAATCTATTACCAGTAGTCCGCCAAGGTCGCGAATTCTCAGTTGACGAGCGATTTCATCTGCGGCTTCCAGATTGGTGTTCAAGGCCGTTTCTTCAATATCACCACCTTTGGTGGCACGTGCAGAGTTGATATCTATAGAGGTTAAGGCCTCTGTTGGGTCAATAACTATAGCGCCACCAGATGGCAGGTTTACAGTCCTGGTAAATGCCGATTCGATCTGGTTTTCAATTTGAAAACGGTTAAATAGTGGTTGAGTATCATCATAAAGCTTTAGTTTATGCAGTGCATTTGGCATAACCATGGACATAAATTCATGGGCTCGGGTAAACGCACTTTTTGAATCGATGAGGATTTCACCTATCTCATTTTTATAATGATCACGTAGGGCTCGGATAACAATATCGCTTTCCTGGTAGATCAGGAATGGGCCAGCCTTCTCCTTAGAGGCATTAACAATGGCTTCCCATAGCTGGTTAAGATAATCAAGATCCCACTGCATTTCTTCGGTGGTTCTACCTACGCCAGCTGTACGAGCGATCACACCCATACCTTTAGGCATATTCAGTTCAGACATGACCTTTCTGACCTGATCACGGTCTTCTCCCTCGATTCGGCGTGAAACACCTCCGGCACGTGGGTTTTGTGGCATAGCGACCAGGAAACGGCCAGCAAGACTTACAAAGCTGGTTAAGGCAGCGCCTTTATTGCCGCGTTCTTCCTTTTCAACCTGGACGATTATTTCCTGATCAACCTTAACCGCATCTTTGATACTGACACGGCCTTCTTCGGCTTTAGCGTCTTCGCTGAAATATTCGCGGGAGATTTCCTTAAACGGCAGAAAGCCATGGCGCTCAGCGCCATAATTTACAAATGCAGCTTCCAGACTGGGTTCTACACGAGTGATGACACCCTTATAGATGTTAGATTTTTTCTGCTCTCTTGAGGGTACTTCTATATCGAGATCGTAGATAAGCTGGCCATCGACCATGGCCACACGTAGTTCTTCTGCCTGAGTGGCATTTATAAGAATTCTTTTCATTTAATGTTTTGCCTAGAGTAGTTCGCAGCAGGCAGTTCTCAGCATAGCCGTTTTCCAGATATGGAACCGGCTCATTGTTTTGCTTCTGAATGAAATCAAAGGGTTGGGTAACCCGCGCATGTGCGCTGAAATACTGTTTCAGTATCAGATTGATAATTACAAGACTGTGCATAGCGAATGAGTTAAACTGTGGTCTTTGAAACGAAGTTGTCGGACCGTAATAAAGATCGGGTACGTAAAGTCACCTGATCTGGAAAATTGTGTGTAGTCCTTCAGTTTTAAACCTTGTTGACTACAATCCGACGAATATAACAACACATTCCTGATACTGCAATCTTTTGGATAAAAAATCTCCTTTCTCAAGTGTCCAGCTAATTACTATTGCTGATGCACAAGCTGGCCAACGATTAGATAATTTTCTAATTAAAACGCTTAAAAACCTGCCTAAAAGCCGCCTGTATCGGATTATCCGCAAGGGTGAAGTAAGGGTGAACAAAAAACGTGTGAAACCCGAGTACAAACTGTTGTCGGGGGACCTGTTGAGGCTTCCACCCATACAGCTTGATGCTTCAGCAGATGAAACCATCCATATACCGGATAAGTTAACAACATTGCTAGAATCGCGGATTCTTTACGAAGATGAGCACATTCTTGTTCTGAATAAGCCCGAAGGGCTGGCTGTACATTCAGGTTCCGGGCTGAAGTATGGAGTGATAGACGTGCTCAGGCCCATGCGCTCAGATACAGAACTTGAATTAGTGCATCGTCTGGACAGAGATACCAGTGGTTGTTTGCTATTGGCTAAAAATCGTCCAGCACTACTCGAAATGCAGCGCATTCTGCAGGATAACTCGATGCGCAAGAATTACCTGGCTCTGGTCAAAGGGCGCTGGGATAAGCATAACAACAAGGTCGATCTGCCGCTTTTAAAACAGACCATGCCGAATGGCGAACGCAGGGTTTATGTAGATGAACGTGGTCAGCAAGCGGATACGCGCATAAATAAAATCAGCCACTATAATCACTCGGGTATCAACTATAGTGTACTGGATATCAATCTAATGACAGGAAGAACCCATCAGATTCGAGTGCATTGTCAATCCCAGCAGCATGAAATTGCTGGAGATGATAAATATGGTGATCGAAAATTTAATAAACAAATGAAGGGCTTAGGATGTCATAGATTGATGCTACATGCCTTAAGACTTGAAATCCCCGCCAATGCCTATACTAAGAGGCTAGATATCATAGCCCCGGAACCATCAGAATTCAGGAGATTCACTGAGCATGAAGCCTAAAAAGTATGAACTCATTATTTTCGACTGGGATGGCACAATTATAGACTCACAGGCCCATATTATATCCTGTATGCAAAAAGCACTGGCCGACGAAAATCTTCCGATACCACAGGATGATGAAATTAGTCATGTCATTGGTCTAAGTCTGGACAATGTCATCCTGTCACTGATACCTGAGCTGGACCGCACAGCGGTTAACCGTGTTTCGGATAATTACCGTCGACACTTTTTTGCTGATACATCCCAATCTGTACTATTTGATGGGGTTGCCGAAATTATTCAGGATTTACATGCCAGTGGTTACTTTTTAGCGGTTGCAACGGGAAAAGGTCGTAGAGGGCTGGACCTGGCTTTAAAAGATACCGGGCTGGAGCCTTTTTTTCACATTACCCGTTGTGCGGATGAAACTCGATCCAAACCTGATCCTTTAATGTTAGACGAGATTCTTACCGATCTTGACCTGGTGGCAGACAGAGCAATTATGGTGGGTGATACCAGCTATGACCTGGATATGGCAAGCAATATCCAGATGGATAGCATCGCAGTTACCTATGGTATGCATGATGTAGAGCATTTAAAAACAAGCAATCCGACTTATTTAATAGACTCCATCGATCAGTTATCTCAATACGTTTAAACAGAGACACCCATGGAACATAACCAGTCTGAAAATATCAAACCAGAACTAACAAGCAAAGCATCCAGCTCATCCGAATACGAGGCTATTGTGCAGCGCCTGGCTTTTGCTGCTATCAATGAACAGCGTCGTAGCCGCCGATGGAGGATATTCTTCCTTATTCTGACCTTTATCTATCTGACTCCCATTGTTTTGTTAACGCTCGATATCAACGATATGAATTTCTCTGGTATGAAAAAAGGAAGTTCTGAGAAACATACTGCGCTGGTAAGAATGAATGGTGTTATCGCAGGTGATAGTGAAGCCAGTGCTGAGAATATCATTAGCGGCCTACAGGATGCCTTCGCAGATAAAAATACAGCAGGCGTGATTCTGGAAATCAACTCTCCCGGTGGCTCACCCGTACAATCAGCCTATATCTATGATGAAATGATGCGACTGAAAAAGGAGCATGAGGATATTCCTCTGCATGTGGTGGTCACTGATATCGCTGCCTCCGGGGGGTATTTTGTGGCATCAGCTGCAGATAATATCTACGTCAATAAATCCAGTCTGGTTGGCTCTATCGGCGTCAGAATGGATAGCTTTGGCCTGGTTGGGCTGATTGAAAAGCTGGGTATCGAGCGTCGACTGTTAACTGCTGGTGAACACAAGGGCTTACTGGACCCTTTTCTGCCACAGAACGAGCTGGAAAAGCAACATTTACAGGCCATGCTGGATCAGGTGCATGAACACTTTATTGATGCAGTTGAACAGGGCAGGGGGGAGCGCCTGAAAAAATCACCGCAGCTCTTCAGTGGTCTGGTGTGGTCAGGCGAAGAAGCTATCAAGCTGGGACTTGTGGATGGTTATGGTAGTGCAGATCAGGTTGCACGCGATGTTATTAAGCAGGAAACAATCGTCGATTTCTCAAACAAGGAACTGCTGCTGGATAGAATCGCAAATCGTGTTGGCGCATCTTTCGGTGCCAGAATTAACCAGCGTATCTTTTCTCAGCTGAAATTAAATTAGCAGGGGAACGTAGTCGCGAATACTGGCACTCAGGTTACAAGGTAACTAAACAACCTTGTAACCTGCCTGCTCGAGCATGCTGGTCAATCGTATTAGTGGCAGGCCTACCAGTGCAGTCGGGTCATCTCCGGAAAGATAACTGAAAAGACTGATGCCATAGCCTTCAGATTTAAAGCTGCCAGCACAGTTATAGGGTTGCTCCACATGCAGATAGTTTTCCAGCTGATCATCGCTGAGTTCACGAAATCCCACACGAAACTCAATGCAATCAGTGATTTGAAAGTTTTTATCAGCCTGTTGAACGGAGACACCGGTATAAAAAACGACCTCACGGCCACAGGCATTCTGTAATTGTTTAAGCGCATTCTCATGATTGCCGGGTTTTCCCAGAATGCTGCCATCAAGGTAGGCACACTGGTCTGAGCCGATGACCAGAGCGCCAGGGTTTTGCAAGGCAATATGCCCGGCTTTTTGCTGTGCTAAGCGGGATACATATTCAATCGCTGATTCATTTGGCAGTATTGACTCATCAATGTCAGGCGAAATGGATTTAAATGGAAAATTGAGGCGATTTAATAATTCTCGGCGAAAAGGAGAGCTTGACGCCAGGATAACTTCGGGTGGATTCATCAAAGGATTCAACGTGATGCGGGTAAAAAACGGAGTATATTATAAATTACTGTTTCAGGGCAGTGAGAAATGGCCTATTTAATGCATTAGGCGTAGACAAGAGGCGGATTAAACGGTTAGAATCGCGCGTTTATGCAAGGCAAGTTAAAACGTACTTATCGGACGTCCTCCGAACTGACCCGAAAAGCTGATTATATCGGCGAGATTCCCTTGGCTGAAATGCCTAGATTACAGAGTCTTACCCTGCCATTAGAGGGCGGGGTCAAGGTGTCATTTAATTTTGGTTTTAACCTTTTAAAGCACGCTGTGATTAAAGGTGAGTACGCAACACAAGTCGTGGTGGAATGCCAACGATGCCTTGAACCGATGACCTATACCATCGATCAGAGTTTTGAATTGCTGATTGATGCTAAGGATGAAGATATAGAATCTTTTCAGTTAGATTCGGTTTATACCAGTGAGGGTTATCTTGATGTATTTGAAGTGATTGAAGATGAGCTGATACTGGCTCTACCAATTATCATGATGCATGAAGATTCCTCCTGTAATGCTTATTTGCAACCGGAGCCTGTAGAAGAGGCTTCAGTTGAGAAAAAAGATAATCCTTTTGCCGTTTTAGAAACGTTGAAAGGCACTAATTAACTTTAATGTTGGAGAATATCAATGGCCGTTCAAAAAAGTCGTAAGACCCCGTCACGTCGTGGTATGCGTCGTTCACACGATGCACTATCTGGACCTGCACTTTCAATCGAATCAACTACTGGTGAAACGCATTTGCGTCACCACATCAGTGAAGATGGATTCTATCGTGGTCGTAAAGTGATCGCTGATAAAGTAGAAGCTGACGACGAAGATTAGTCACAATACTTTCTTCACACTATACGGGCGGGAACAAACCGCCCGTTATTGTTTATAGCGCCTGAAAATATGATAAAAAAGATTGCTATTGATGCGATGGGTGGTGACTTCGGTCCCTCTGTCACATTGCCAGCCGCTTACAAAGCGGTAACAGAATATTCGGACATACAACTCATTCTGGTCGGTCAGCAGGAAAAACTCGAGCAGGAGTTTAAGGCACTTGGGCTGAAACCTGATTCCAGAGTCAGCTTTCACCATGCCTCTGAAATTGTGGCAATGGATGAATCTCCGGCCGTCGCATTGAAAAAGAAAAAAGATTCTTCAATGAGAGTGGCTATCAATCTGGTCAAAGAAGGTGTGGTTGATGCCTGTATCAGTGCGGGTAATACCGGTGCTTTGATGGCTACTGGAAAGTTTGTATTAAAAACCATTCCAGGTATCAGCCGGCCTGCGATCTGTACTGCCTTACCCACTATCACCGGTCATACCCATATGCTTGATCTGGGGGCAAATATCGATTGTACGCCAGAGCATTTATTGCAGTTTGCAATAATGGGGTCAGTGCTGTCCGAGTCTGTTGATGAAAAAGAAAAGCCCAGTATCGGATTGTTGAATATTGGCTCAGAAGCCATAAAAGGTAATGAGATTGTGAAACAGGCCAGTCAGCTAATAGCTGAGACCAGTTTGAATTACAAAGGCTTTATCGAAGGTGATGATATCTATACCGGTAAGGTTGATGTTGTGGTATCCGATGGTTTTGTGGGAAATGTTTCATTAAAAACAGCCGAAGGCCTGGCATCAATGGTGACTACGGTTTTAAAGCAGTCATTCAAGAAGAACCTGTTTACCAAACTTGCTGCTTTGATTGCATTACCCGTATTAAATGCGGTAAAGCATACTCTGGATCCTCGCCAATATAACGGTGCCAGCCTGCTGGGCTTAAATGGCATTGTGATTAAAAGCCATGGTAGTGCAGATGTAGACTCTTTTTTTAATGCTATCAAAATTGCCAGTATCGAAATCGATAAATCAGTGCCAGAGCGCATCAATCGGGAAATAGAGCAATACCTGCCTTCAAATGAGGAGAAGATTGCATGACTTATGCACGTATAACTGGAACTGGAAGCTATCTGCCAGAAAAGGTTTTAACCAACTTTGATCTAGAAAAAATTGTTGATACCACTGACCAATGGATTCGTGAGCGTACCGGTATTGAACAGCGTCACATCGCTATAGATGGACAGAATACTGTAGATCTCGCTGAGCGTGCTGCACGCAACGCAATCGATGCGGCAGGATTAAAACCTCAGGATATTGACCTGATAGTTGTGGCCACCACCACTGCAGATAGAGTCTTCCCCAGTACTGCCTGTTTGCTGCAATCTCGTCTTGATATTCACGGTTGTCCAGCTTTCGATGTACAGGCTGTTTGTACCGGCTTTATCTATGCACTAGGCGTGGCTGAAAAATTCATTAAAACAGGTAGTGCGAGTCGTGCACTGGTTGTAGGTGCAGAAACCTTTTCACGATTACTTAACTGGAATGATCGTGGTACCTGTGTGCTGTTTGGTGATGGTGCAGGGGCCGTGGTGCTGGAAGCCAATGAAGAAACCGGCATACTGTCCACCCATCTACATGCAGACGGCGATTATGAAGCCTTACTTCGTGTGCCTTACGGACCCTCACAGGGTTATGAGGCGATGGATGAAATTAATACCAAGGTTGAAATGCGTGGCAACGAAGTCTTTAAAATGGCGGTTAACACGCTCGGCCGAATTGTCGATGAAACACTGGAAGCTAATAATCTGGATAAAACCGATATAGACTGGCTGGTACCTCATCAGGCCAATTTACGCATCATACATGCCACAGCCAGAAAGTTGAAAATGCCACTCGATAGAGTTGTGATCACCGTTCAGGAACAGGGCAATACCTCGGCGGCATCGGTGCCGCTGGCACTGGATACTGCGGTCAGGGACGGGCGCATTAAAAAAGGTGAGATGTTATTGCTAGAGGCCTTTGGTGGTGGATTTACCTGGGGCTCGGCCCTGGTCCGCTTCTAAAGCCTGTACGGTCGGTTAATACCATTCTATGGCATTCGAAATCGAACGAAAATTTCTACTCGCCACTGATGCCTGGCGCAAACAGGTTTATCGCACTATCCATATCCAGCAAGCCTACCTGTGTAATACAGATAAGGCCTCTTTAAGAGTTCGCACCGCCGATGACAAAGGCTATTTCAGCAGTAAATCTATGACTAAAGCTATTCGGCGTCATGAATTTGAATATGAAATACCATTACATGATGCAGAATTTATGATTCTGAATATGTGTCAGGGTAGCACTATCAAAAAAGACAGGCATCTGGTTAAAACTGACCAGCATATCTGGGAGATTGATGAATTCTATGGAGATAATGCAGGGCTTATTGTTGCCGAAATCGAACTTGAGCACGAACAGGAGCATTTCACCCGTCCATCCTGGGTCGGAGAAGAGGTGTCTAGCGATATTCGATATTTCAATATGTCCCTGGTAAATAACCCAAGTAAAAATTGGACTACATAGAGTAAGAATCTCTGCTATAGTTGTAAGACTATTTGAGGCAGATTTATGATTAACGTACTCCTGACTGATGACCACGCGTTGGTCCGAACTGGCATCAAGCGACTTCTTGAAGACAGTCAACAGATTAAGATAGTGGGCGAGGCTGATTGTGGTGAAGCCTGTATACCTCTTGTCGCAGAACTTGAGCCAGATGTTATTCTAATGGATGTAAACATGCCGGGTATGGGCGGTGTAGAAGCCTGTAGACGCATTCTACAACGCGATCCAGAACAGAAAATCATTATTCTCACTATTCATACTGAGCAGACATTTCCCAAGCGTCTGTTAGAGATCGGTGCACGCGGTTATCTGACCAAAGAATGTGATTCCAGCGAAATGTTGAATGCTATTAGGCAGGTGCATCAGGGCGGGTCATATATTGAGCCACGAATTGCCCAGCAACTGGCATTATCATTATTACCCGGTAATGAAGAAAACCCGGTAGACCGTCTCTCCAGACGCGAATTTCAGGTGATGCTGATGATTTCTCAGGGTTTAAGTAATAATGAGATTTCAGAACGTCTATGTCTTAGTCCAAAAACAGTCAGCACCTATCGCTCACGCCTGCTTGAAAAGCTCGGCGCGCATAATGAAGTCGATCTCATCCGTATCGCTGTAGAGCAGGGTATGGTTGATTTCGCACAGTCCGATTCCAACCCCACGGGTTAAACTAATAAGCTTTGTGTGGCTGGATTAAAATCGCCACAGATAAGACATGGTTAGTGAGAAAACAAATACTCAAACTGAGTTTGATGCCCAGACCTTTCTGAAATCGGTCAACAACTTGCCGGGCGTCTATCGTATGATCGATAGCAAAAAACAGGTTATTTATGTTGGTAAAGCCAAAGATCTGAAGAAACGCCTCTCCAGTTACTTCCGTAAAACCGGGCTTTCTCCCAAGACCCAATCCATGGTCAGGCATATTAGCGCTATTGAAGTGATCAACACGCGTACCGAAAGCGAAGCATTAATCCTCGAAAATGATCTGATCAAGAATCTAAACCCGCGCTATAACATCCTGTTTAGAGATGATAAAAGCTACCCCTATATACAGCTAACCCGACATGAGTTTCCACGCCTTAAGGTCTTTCGTGGCACAACCAATACCCGAAAAGGTCAGTTCTTTGGACCGTTTCCCAGTGTCGCAGCAATCCGCTATACCATTCAGCACCTGCAACGTATATTCAAGCTACGTAACTGCGAAGACTCAGTGTTTAAAAACCGCAGTCGCCCCTGTCTGCAGTATCAAATCAAACGATGTACAGCCCCCTGTGTCAATAAGGTCAGCAAAGAAGATTATCAGCAGCAAATCCACCAGGCCGAGCTATTTCTAAAGGGACAAAATGAAACCCTGATTTCCAACCATGTCGAACTCATGCAGCAGGCATCTGCAAATCTGGAGTTCGAAAAAGCCGCCGAATACCGTGACAACATCGAACAACTGCGAAAGGTGAATGAAAAACAGTTCGTAACCGGTTTTAGCAGTAATCTGGATATCATCGCCTGCATACTGCAACAGGAATACTGCTGCATACAGGTATTCATGATCCGCAGCGGTACTTCGCTTGGCAACAAACCCTTCTTTATTCGTATCAAGCTGGATTCTGAGCCCGCAGAAATCCTTGAAACCTTTTTGGTGCAGCATTATTCGCGTCACCCGGTACCTGGCGAGATTATTGTCAATCAGCAACTGGATAACATTGCATTGATGGAACAAACTCTGTCCAGTTTCGCCAACAGTAAGGTGAGCGTAAAACATAATGTCAGAGATAAACGAAAACACGCTCTCGAAATGGCCGAGCGCAATGCCGTTGAGTCTCTACAGCGTCATTTACAATCATCCAGTAATCTAAACAAACGTTACCAGTCCCTGGTTGAAGCGCTAAACCTGTCGGAAGCGCCACAACGCATGGAATGTTTTGATATCAGCCATACCATGGGAGAAGCCACCAAAGCCTCCTGTGTCGTATTCGGTCAGGAAGGTGCGATTAAATCCGATTATCGTATCTACAATATCCGAGATATCACCGAAGGCGATGATTATGCAGCCATGCGACAGGTACTCACACGCCGCTATGACAAACTCAGGCATCAGCCCGAGAATATGCCGGATGTGATCTTCATCGATGGTGGGAAAGGGCAGTTGCACAGTGCGCTGGACGTCATGGAAATGCTAGAAGTATTCGAAGCCAAGCCAGGGCTACGCGTCATCGGTATTGCCAAGGGCGCAGAACGCAGAGCGGGTTACGAAAGCATACTGGATGAGAACTATAATGAACTACGCATACCGATGGATTCGCCCTCCTTATTACTGATCCAGCAAATTCGTGATGAAGCGCATCGCTTTGCAATTACCGGGCATCGTAAAGCCAGAGGTAAAGCGAGAAGAACCTCCAGGCTGGAAGAAATCCCAGGAATAGGGGCAAAACGACGGCAGATGCTGTTGCAGAAATTTGGCGGGCTGCAAGGCGTCAAATCTGCTGGTATTGAAGAACTGATGCAGATAAAAGGGATAAACCGCGAGACCGCACAGGTCATTTATGATACATTTCACGGTTAGCCAATATAGTCAATTATGAAGTTAACACTCCCTACAACAATCACAGTATTCCGGATTATTTTGATCCCGATATTTGTCCTGGTATTTTACCTGCCGACAACCTGGGCGCATGCGGCTGCCGCAATCATATATGCAGTCGCCAGCGTAACTGACTGGATTGATGGCTATCTGGCGCGAGTGTTAAACCAGGAGAGTGCCTTCGGCGCCTTTCTTGACCCGGTGGCAGATAAGCTCATGGTTGTGGTGGCAATCATACTGCTGGTCGAAGCCAACCCCACCCCCTGGTTAGCGATACCCTCTATCATTATTATTAGCCGTGAAATCACTGTATCAGCGTTGAGAGAATGGATGGCAGAACTGGGTAGCAGAACAACAGTTAAGGTCAGTTTTGTGGGCAAGGCCAAAACCACTGCACAAATGTTTTCATTATTCTTAATGATCTACCATCAGGAATTATTCGGTATACCCATGTATGAAACAGGCCTGGCCTTCTATTACCTGTCCGCAATCCTGACCATATACTCCATGTTGATCTATCTGAAAGCCGCATGGCCAGTGATGCGTAACAATGGCTAGCAGGGCCTTATCATAAGACCTTTCACAGGTTTTGATAGTCACTGCGGTGATTGAAACAGCATCAGAAACTCAGCCCATCTAGCGTACTTTAAAATATGCTTACATCAGCAGATTATGAGATCACGGAGAGGGATTCAGTTTAGATTATTGCCTTCTTTTTTACAGAATAAATAGTCCTTATATTTTAGAAACCTTCTGAAATCTAACGATAATCTTATCAATCTCGGTGCTCTGTGAGCCACATTGGTCCGTCTGGACAGGTGCTGACAAAAGCGTTGTAACATTTATGAAAAAAACATTAAGAAATAGGGTGATTACACCTTGACAGAAAAAGCACAATGGCTAGAATATCGCCTCTTTCGCGGGAATAGCTCAGCTGGTAGAGCACAACCTTGCCAAGGTTGGGGTCGCGAGTTCGAATCTCGTTTCCCGCTCCAATTTTAAGCCTCGAGATGATCGAGGCTTTTTGGTTTTAAAAGCGTTAGAATCATCAAAGACATATCACTGGCTGGGTGGCAGAGTGGTTATGCAGCGGCCTGCAAAGCCGTGGACGGCGGTTCGATTCCGCCCTCAGCCTCCATATGTTATGTCATTGTTAACCCGTAAACGTTTTTAAAGCATGTTGTCATTGCGAGCGAAGCGCGGCAATCTTAAAACGGTTGCCACAGTCAGTAAGCAATCACACAGTGAAGTCCACTCAGTACTGCCGGGGTGGCGTTGTGGTAGATAGTTGTTCATCGAACTACCACGATTATCAAAAAGGGCTGAGATTTACAAAGCTACTCGACGCCCGGGTGGCGAAATTGGTAGACGCAAGGGACTTAAAATCCCTCGGTGGAAACACCGTGCCGGTTCGACTCCGGCCCCGGGCACCATTCTTACATTTCTTATTCCATAAAAGTCGATTTCTTTTTGGAAAACCCTTATTTTCTGGTCCGCTTGCTATGGATGGAATGTATATAGCATCTGTCTGAGAGGATTTCACACGCCCTGGCTTTTCTCACTTCGTAGTATCTTTCTAAAAGGCGTGCGAGTCACTTCTTTCCAACAGCTGAAAGAAGTAACCAAGAAAAGCCACCCCGCACAAGCCCTTATATCGTCAAAAGCACGGTCAAATCGCGGTCGGGCCAGACGCGTTCCCGACGCGGCTGTCCCTCAAATGGCATCCCTGCCATTTGCCCCCGATTTGGCCGCACTTTTGCCGCAGGCCTGGATGGGATTAGAAAAAAGCAGAGACTCCAAGCACGGCTTGAAGTCTCAAAAGAATGAGAGCTTGGACGAGGTAGAATAAATTTAGTGAAGACACATCTACTGGTCATCAAAATTCTAAATCTTGATGTTAGTTCTGAACTTCATTCATAATGAATTAATCATCGACATGGACCCTTTGATTTTCGGGCCTTAGGGTTATTTAAAATCAATAATAATTCTGAATTAGTCACCAGGGTAGCAAGGACCCTCTACGATGAAGTATTCCAAGTCTTATAGATATTTGATTTATCCGATGAAACCCTCTAGAAACTTAAAGCTTGTTATCTTTATTTAACTTATCAGACATTTTTGTCTAAATAATTAGATAAATCCAAAGGTGTTTTCTGATAGTCTATAATACCAGTTACTCTCATTTACAATACTTAGAGGCGAAATGATCTTAGAATACGGAGTTAGAAATTTTTACAGCTTTAAAGAATGGTCCACTATTTCTTTTAGATTAACTCAAAATTGCCCAAAAGTTATTTCTTTAGGTGAAGACTATACGAGAATTTTAGGTATTAAAGGTGCGAATGCTTCAGGTAAAACCAACATATTAAAAACGTTATCTTTCTTGGGGGACTTTTGCACTAATTCTTTTCTTGAAAAACCTGATGAAGAGCTCCAGGTCGAACCTTTTTTTGAAAACACAGACCCAATAGAAATCTATATAGAATTTAGAATAGACCAGATAGATTATAGATATGAAGTTAAATTAACTCGAAAGGAAATAGTCAGTGAAACTTTATTTAGGAAGATAGAAAGGGAGTCCAAAATTATAGAAAGGCAAAAAAATGATTTTGTAGTTTGCAACAATGACTTTAAGGATTTAAGAAAAATAAAAAATCGATCTAATGCATCCTTCATTAGTACATCAAATCAATATGAAATTAGCTCAATTAATTTTATCTACACATTTTTTTCTTCAATTCATGCAAATGTTCACCGATTTGGACTTTCCTCTTCCGCCCATGATTCATTAGATTCGGAGAATATGAGTAAGCTATTTACTCTCCATCCTGACTACTTTGATTTCGTAAAGAAACTGGTGCTCAAATATGATCCAGATATCTCTGATATTGAAATATTATCGAGAACCAGAGAAAATGGGGAGCTGACTTATTTTCCCATATTCACTTATTCAGTTGATGCGCCTAATAGTTATTTAACTTTTCACGCTCAATCTAGTGGAACTAGAGCGCTGTATTTACAGTTAGCTCGATATAAATACGTGCTGAAATCTGGTGGTGTTTTGGTATTAGATGAATTTGACAATTACCTCCATCCAGAAATTTTACCCGACTTATTGTCTTTGTTTATGAATAAAGATTTAAATAAAGCCAATGCCCAAATTATTTTCTCAACCCACAATACTTCCATACTCGATTATCTTGGAAAATACAGATCATATTTAATCAATAAAGAAAGATGTGAAAGTTATGCTTATAGGTTGGATGAAATACCAGGAGATATTTTAAGAAATGATAGGAATATATCTCCAATTTATAAGAGTGGAAAAATTGGAGGGATTCCCAAATTGTGACTAAAAAAACAAATATTCGGAAGGAACGTTTTCTCTCAAGTATACCTACTGCTAGTTTAGACTCGAAGTCAAATTTATTTGCTAATAAATGCAAAATGAATTTTTGTTATTTTGATGAATCGCAAGAAAATTCTGCCAAATTATCAGATCTTACTCATGATCAAATATGCAAATTTTTTAGTAAACTTAAAAATTATACGTCTAACTCATTAAATTATTGGGCAACTCAAAGAGCAGGTGGTGGAGGCTTAAAAGTATTTTCCATATATGGTGACTTTCCATGTAGATCTAACTTTTCACTCCCAAAACATGTTCCTCATCAGGCTAAATGGGCAAGGTTTCGATTGGAAGGAGATATGAGGCTGATTGGCTTTGTAATTCCAGACTCGTACTCTGACAAAGTCTGCCCATATTCGAATGTAAGGTTTGATAAAAATACTTTCTACATAGTTTTTATAGATTTAAACCATAATTTCTATTTAACCACATAGCAAACGAACTAATTTAAGACACCCACTAATTGAAATGTTAGTTGAGCAGGAAAACCAAAAGCTGTTAAATGTGCTTAGCCGTACTGGAAATGGAGAAATAAATGCAACGTGTTCAATTGATACCTATATTTTTCCTATTGATCTCTGCTCCAGGAATAAGCACAGCAAAATCATGTAAAGCCTACCGATCATGTGCCGAGGTAATTGCAGATTATCCTGATGGTAAGTTCGGACGCAAAGATGGAGACCAGGATGGAATACCGTGTGAAAATGTTTGCCGCAGTAAAAAACAAGTTCGGGAGCTTCTGAAGAAAGTGTCAGGACAATTTTCAAAATAACCTTTATTCATAGTAGTTATTGAAGATCGGAGTGTAAGTGGTCTATTTTTTCCTGAAAGTAGGCATTTGTATTGTACGTTGCAATTGGCTGGAATGTGTCAGGAGCTATCATTTACTTTAGGGAAGCGTGATAGTATTCTAGCTAGGAAACTAGGAAGCAGGTATTCAGATTGTTTATCGCAACTCTCTGCTCACGACCATACAGTAGCTTCTCAACTATTTAACTTTATTATTTTAACGTGACTCTGATAATTCTCAGGTTCGACTCAGTAATAGACGGACAAGATTGCAAGCTTTTGTTCCAATATCCTGGAAAATTGAGTTAATATTACAACACTGGTCAACGCAATAGGCAGTTTGGAATTGATACAACTTACTGAAATATTTCAAATAAACTAACTTCACCAGCCTATTTGATTAGGGTAGTGTTTTGAGCATATGACGCAATTTGACTCTTTTTCACAAGTCTAAACTCTAGGAAACCTGACTCTGACTCGTCTTAATCGACTGATTTAAAGGGAAATAATATGAAAGAACAGGAAAAAATCCGTTATTTACACTCGCAAGATATGACTCCACTTGAGGCAGATTCCTACGGTTAGACGATAAAGAACCAAAGCTGTGCCTCAACTAGTTACCTAGTAGTTTGGATAGCTGGAATTGCTAAATA
Organism: Gammaproteobacteria bacterium; assembly: GCA_050306135.1. Taxonomy (GTDB): domain Bacteria; phylum Pseudomonadota; class Gammaproteobacteria; genus JACNJF01. The sequence goes on along the minus strand of JBNLGQ010000042.1, from coordinate 96,071 downwards.
CAACTACAACATATTCAAGAAATGACCGCCGGTGAACAAGTGGTTTCAGATAAAAAAAGTATAATTGATAAAACTGAACCTGATTCTTTCTTTGGGGTGATGGTTTCAAGTACATTTTTAGACCTTTCAGAGCACCGTAAGGCCTTAATGGAAGAGCTAACTAAAAACAAGCTTTTTCCAATTTGCATGGAACATTACACCCTTATTCCAGATGACACGATAATTGGATCATCGATTCGGATGGTTAGACAAGGAAGTGCATACATAGGACTAATAGGTCATAGATACGGAAATATACCAAATGGCTCAATGAATCCCAATGGAAACTCAATATCTTGCCTTGAGTTTGAAGAGGCTCAGAAGCTAAATAGGCCGATATTAATATTTGTAATGGGTGAAGATCATCCGATAACTGCTAAGGATGTTGAAACTGACCTGGAAAAGAGAAAAAAACTAGAAGACTTTCGGAAACGAGCGAAGGAAGGATCTATTTAGAGTTTAACAACTTGCATGAATTTCAGTTGGCAGCAGCAAACGCTGTGGCAAATCTTCGAGATTACCTATCCTCTACAGCTGTTGCTTTTGGGACTTCTCCGAATGCCGGTCCTAGCTCATCAATAATCCAGCAGCAGTTAGGCCCCATGTTCGCATCGAATCTCGACAATGTCGCTCCAAACATAAGTTACGCGCCTGAAAATGTTTCTTGGTTTAGATCATTGCTGCGAGATGAAGTCAGTGAGTCACTTCCTAAGTCACTTACAGACAATGAGTTTCTTACACGGCTTGGATTTCTAAAACATGGATCTTTAACTTACACTGGCGCATTACTGTTTGCGAAACGTGCATCTGAAGCTATATCAAGCGCAACAACTCGAGTAACAAAATACGAAGGTGATAGTAAAACAAATGCAAGAACACGAAGGAATCTTGATGGTAGTGTTATTCAACAAATCGTAAATGCGCGCGATTTCATAGACAAGCACACTGAGCATCGTGAAAGCATTTCTGGTGAGTCTAGTTTTACTGAAACATTAAGCCAATATCCCATGAAATGCGTGCGCGAAATAATAGCTAACGCTATTTGTCACCGTGATTACGACGATAGCCATCGCATGGTCTATGTAAGGGTATTTGAATCAACAATCGAGGTATCTAATCCCGGGCATTGGCCACGTTTAGAAGAAACTGGTAAAACGGTGACATTAAATGGTTTGGTTGGCCAACCTGTACCAAGGAACATGAACCTAGCTAAAGCCATATCTTCTGTAAATTTGGTTGAAATGGAAGGAAGTGGTCTTCAAACGGCGATTTCTGATTGTCGAACTTCTGGATCGCCGGAACCAGTTGTTAAGTATGCTGATGGATATGTAGTTGTAACAATATTTCCGCGCAGAAATTGGAGCAGGAAAGTTTCTGTTCATTTACAACTGGATACCAGCGAGAGCAAGGGTGTAATTGATGACCACCTGGCAATTATACGACAGTGGTCATCAATGATAGCATTTTCAGATCTCCCATATTCCAAATCCACCAAAAATTCGTATGTAGAGCTTAGTTACACTTCAACGCTATCAAAATATAAATTAGAATTCGAAGATCCAAATCGTATTACTTTAAGAGAAATTTGTGAATCCAATGAATCCAAGCTGATTCTCATCGGCCCACCGGGATCTGGAAAAACTACTTCATGCAAGATTTTTACACAGCATTTAGTAGAAAAAAGCGAAACATCCCAAAAAATACCAGTTGTTATTAGATTAAGAGAAATTCAACATGCGTTGGCCGTTCCCAGTGAGCAAAGGTTGTTTGTACATGTTGCGTCAATACTTGGTCTTAGTTTCAAATCTAATGGGTTATCTTTAAGTCCGCCTGAATTATCCAATCACAATATTGCAAATCTCCATGAAATTAGGCGTGCCGTTTGGAAAGAAATCAATTCGGTTTGTTCTGCGTTAATACTGGATGGTTTAGACGAGTTAGATATGCCAATGCAAGCAAATGTTATAGCCGAACTAGAAAAGATAACACCACTATTGCCGGATTGCGTCGTACTGTTGACATCTCGATCTGGAACATTAAGCCATCGTATTGAGGGATATTCAATATATGAAACGCTTCCAATGTCGCCGTTAGAGAGTAAGGCTTTTGCATCGAAATGGTTAGGTGGAAGGAAGTTGGAAAGCTTTATATTGGCTTTGGAAAGCAGTCCAATTTCTCAGCAGGCTCAAACGAGTCCGTTATTTTTGGCTCACCTTGTAGCCATTTATCAGCGCATCGGTCAGATCCCCGACCGCCCTAAGATTATTATCAGAAAAATACTGAGCTTACTGCTTGAAGAATGGGATATGCAACGATCCGTTAAAAGGAGTTCTAAGTATTCTCATTTCGAAACTGATAAAAAGTACGAGTTCCTTTGTTCGTTAGCATATCATTTAGTTGTAATGGTTGGCGTATCCACTTTTAGTCGTAGCGACCTCAGAAAAGCCTACTCGTTAATAAGAAAGGAATTTCTATTACCAGAAAGTGAAAGCAACGCTGTGATAGAGGAAATTGAATCGCATACTGGGATTGTGCTTATGGTGGGGTTCGATTCGTACCAATTTTCACATCTTTCTTTTCAAGAATACCTTTGCGCTGAATATATTGTACAAATGCCATCGCTATTCAACTTGGTAGACTCCCAAGAATTACCACATGAATTGGCTATCGCAACTAGCATTTCTTCTAATCCAGGAATGTTTCTGAGTTCCATAGTTGATAGATGGATTAAGGCCAACAGGTTAGATAAATTTCCTATTGAGAAATATTTTAGGCGATTAGTAGTAGAAAACATGTCGTTAGGCCCAAGCAATTGTGATCTATTAATAAAGCTACTAATATTAAACACAAAACTTCTAAACAATGAAGGAAGTGAAAGTGGAGCAACAAGAGCGATTGAGGATTTTTTGCACAGCACGGCACTGGTTGAGGAAGTTTACAGCGTGATTAGAGGCATGTCGATAGAGGATTCAATTGTAGACAACGACAATAGTGTCGTAAATAATGAGTTGCGCAACAAATATTTCTTTTGTCGCATTAAAAACGCGAACGACTTGGAGGAAAATGCGGCTTTTCTTATAAACAAACAATTTATAACAAAAAAGCTTTAAAAATTGTTGTTTGCAGACAATTTAAGACATATATGGACGCCTCCCTACTGTCAAGACAAACGTGTCCTTAAACTCAAACAATTGAGTTTTTATAATTCTGTTGATGCCATGTTTTAATTTGACAGTGGTTTAGTAAAAAAATGTGCTGACATATATTCGGGCTCGCGTTTGAAAGCTTTGTAGCTTTCGGCCCCTGATGAAATCCGCACCAACTCGCCAATCACACCCACGCGGTATTTAATACCATGTCCGAACCTGGCTTTAAGTTGGGCGGGTAAACCTTTTTGTCATCAATCTACGACATCTTTACAGAAGTGTTTTGAGGTTTTTTGTTAAATCACCTTCTTATTATTCGCACCTTTATGGAACGATTTCCACCGGTATGATACATCGAATTAAATAGGGTGTATGGGGTAGGAATCGAGCCATAAAGGATAACCCGTAGGGAATCATTAGCCCTGCATCAGACCAGTCTTTGTTCGTGATATTCATTTTAGATCGCCTGTGCTTTAAATGTTTCCTGTTTCTGTAGCAACACCCAAATCAATCGTGCAAGCTTATTTGCAATGGCGACCGCAGCTTTGTTAACGCCTATTCTTTTGATAATCTGATTGATCCATCGGCTTAATTTATCATCCCGATTTCTGGCCCATCGCATGGCTGCTCTGGCCCCGTGAATTAATTGCTTTCTCAGGTATCGATTTCCTCGTTTTGTTATACTTCCATCCCTTGATTTTTCTCCACTTGCATACTGGGAAGGTGTAATGCCTAACCAAACTGAAAACTTCTTCGGACTATCAAATGCCTGGCCTTTGTCAATCTGTGCAACGATGGCTGATGAATTGATAAAACCGATTCCGGGTAATGAGCTCACGATCTTGCAGTTCTGATTTTCATTAGTGTATTGCTTTAGCTGCTCATTGATCTGCTCTATACGTTCAGATAGTTGATTAAACTCTTCAAGCATAGAGAGCAATAGCTTACGGAAATTGAGAGTAAATATCTCATTGTCCTGGCACAGCAATAATTTGAGACACCCACTAATTGAAATGGAAATTAATTTTAAGTTATTCAACAACGGCTTTAGTTAAAAGGAAGTGGAGTTCAGACGAAATACAGGTTTTGTTTATCTGTATTGTGTGTTTGTTCTTTGAATGGTTTCTCAGGCCAAAATGATCCTGTAACCTGTGATACAAGGTCGGTGTTTGAAAAAATTTTCAGGGGGGGGGGAAGGGATTATGTGTCAGGAAAAACTTCAGCGCAGCGTTTCATACCGTGTACCCAGTTTTTCCCCATTTGGTCACAGGCTTGTCTAATTTTGAAAGCGCTACCTACTAGAGATTTAAACGGGTTTTCAAAATCCTTTGTCAGGTAAACCCAATGCCTGGGGTCAATATTAAGTCGGGTCAGAATGTCTGGCAGATGGTCAGGAATGTATCCCTTTTTATCATCTCTAAGAATCCGTCCAGTCCATTCCACCAGCTCAAGGTAATCGATGTAGCGAAAGGGTAGCCCTTTTGGCATTTTGTTTCGCGGATAGCCTGCGAATGGTAGTAACTCACTGGGTTGGGCACGTATTGCTTCTGGGGTAACAGGTCGAATCTCGGATTGGTGTTTGATGCGCTTCTTAACAGAGGTGTGATCCGACGTTTCAGGTGTTTCTGCCATGCGGGAACGAATGGGATTCAGGTCAACATAGGCCATGCAGGCAGCCAATGCTTTTTCATCTAGCAGGGCCTGAGATTTGAAACGTCCTTCCCAGAATCTGCCGGTGGCCTTATCTTCATGATTAGCCTGACGCGCAATAGGCTCATTCAGGCAGCGCATGAACCAACTGATATCCATTAAGCGTTGTCTCCATTCTTCTACTTTTAACGCTAACTGATCTTCTTCAGCAGGTGATAAGGGATCTCCTGACAGAAAACGATTGGACAGGCTAAAGCCTGAAAATAATTGATGCCAGTGTGTACAGACCTCTCGCGTGGACCAGGCCTCGGCTTTTGGTTGATCGATATGTAGTACGACATGATAGTGATTGCTCATAATTGCGTAAGCTGCGATATCGATAGCGAAGATGTTGGATAATGAAAGCAATCGATCTTCGATCCACTGTCTTCTGTGTTCATAATTCTGACCAGATTGGGAATCCTTACCACACAAAAAAGCACGGCGTACACAGCGGGAAGTACAATGGTAGTAAGAGGTGGCTTCTATAGAAACCTGAGTTTTCCTAGCTTTAGGCATATTCCGCTCCTTGCGATTTGATGAGGTTATAAAAACTACGACTTCTGATTATAGTTGTCAATGTTCAAAATATGGGTGTCCGCGTTTACCGTCCGCGTTTACCGCGTTTACCGGTTCGCGTTTACCGACAAAGATGGCTTGCAGAACTTTCAATATTTCAAAAATAGTGTCTCGAGAAAGATCATCAAATGACGAATATTACCACTGTATCACTGTTACATTTACCTATATGAAAAAAGCTACTTAAGGCGTGAGGAAAGAGCATCGCCTTTGATATGACTAGTGTACCTCGTTATAGAGTCTATAACGAGGTACACACGCTCAAAGGGAACACACCTCTGTGTTTTTCCAGGCGTTGGTTGACTGGACTTGTTTGAGCCAGCGTTGAAGGTTTGGCAGATCTGTTACGGGGAGTTTGGCACTGTGCTGGTCGGCTAACGGTGCGGCTATGGCGAAATCGGCGAGTGACAGGCAGCTGTCGCATATCCACTCTCGGTCGATAAGATGATGCTCAAGAACGTTTGCAGCTTCCATTAAAAGATTTTCGCCCCGAGTCACCTCAATGGGATCGGGTAAACCTATTCCAGCTAAAGATTTGATTGAATTCTCCCAGTTGAGTATGCCGATACCCGGCATGAAATTTTGCCCACACCAAAAGAGCCATCGGTTAACGTCGGCACGACCACGCGAGTCGATGGGCAAAAGTGTCTGGCTGGGGGTAATATCAGCCAGGTACTGCATGATTGCGTAAGACTCCCAAACTACGAATCCGTTGTGTTCTAGAACAGGGACTAGATGATTCGGGTTCAGTTTAAGAAATTCCGCTGAGTTTTGCTCCCCCTTAAATAAATCCACCAGACTGAGGTTGAGTTTGATTTTAAGGTGATCTGCCGTCATCAGGACTCGGCGGCTGCAAGTTGATACGGGGTGATAGTAAAGACGCATGTTTAAAATTCCTTGGTTATTGATAAACAGCGGCATGGTATTTCTACATAATGACAGAAAGTGTCAGTAGTGATATATCATCTTTAGCATATTCCCAGAAATCTTGAGCTACAAACTGTAGGCTCTTGCAGTCAGGCCAGGGCTTTGTGTCTTGTTTTTTGCTGAAGAATGTCCACTTCACGCCATTCTTTAAGTAGGATTTGCCGACGTCTCGGGTAGCGCTCAGGCTTTATCGTCAAAGCAGTTATACGGTCAGTCCTAAAATGTCGGAACTCCTGTCGCAGCTCACACCATCCAGCAAGCATCCGAGTATGATCAAAGTAGCCTAGTGAAATAGGCCAGATGATTCTTTCGGAAATATTTCCCTTTAGATCAAGATACTCAATCAGTACCTTATGCTCAAGTCGAATGGCCTTTCTAATCTGAGAAAGATCGATTGTCTCGATATCTTTTTGGTCACCTTTGGCTACCATCAGAGAATTGGTATCGAGTGTATTTCGCAGATCCTGAGGTAATACAGAAGCTATTTTTGATAGTGCACCTTTTGCGGCCCTGCTCAACTGCTGGTCTCCGCGTTCAGATACCCAACGAGAGCCTAATACAAGCGCTTCTATTTCCTCTTCGCTAAACATCAATGGAGGTAGCATAAATCCAGGGCGTAATACATAACCAAGACCTGGTTCACCTTCAATGTTAGCTCCTTGTCCTTGCAGGGTGGCGATATCTCGGTAAAGTGTGCGCAGGCTTATCCCTAGTTCTTTGGCTAAATGAGCACCGGTAACTGGAAAACGATGATTTCGTAAGGTCTGTATCAGGTCGAATAATCTTTCGGTGCGAGACATGAGTAACTATGTTGGTGAAAGGCTGTTGTAAATATATCCTGCCATTATTTGGCAACATGTCAACGAGTTGATACCAGGGCCAGATTCGAATGGCAGTTAATTATTCGGGAATATTAATACTCAACAGTTACAAAATCATTATTCTTAGATTGAGATTCAGATCTGCTGATTGATGACCAGTCTTAGCAGCAGTCTCGATGCCTTTTCAACTGTCCGAGTATCATAATACGCATCATCCAACCCGTAACCCGTAACCCGTAACACGGAATCGTAGGTCGGAAAAGCATAGCGCCTTCCGACATTCTAAAAAAACCGAGGACTCCAAACCATACCACTCCAATCAGTCCTGGACCTTGGCATTAGCGGTTATTTTGATAAAAGTCGGAAAAATAATTAAAGACACCGAGTTAAAATTTCCCCGATGATTTTGTCATTCAGGCAGGCATGAAACAACTAATGTCCATTAAGCGTTGAGGCCAGTCTTCTTCTTTTTGTGCTAACTGATCTTTTTCTGCAGGTGATAGGGTTCTCCCACCACAAAACGATTGCATTGGAATTACCCTGACTAGAAACAATACAAAACTTATCTGTCAGGGGGGATGGCGTTTATGCCGCTGTATCGGGAGCGTAAAAACATACCTGATTTTTACCCAGCTCTTTTGCTTTATAGAGCGCCTTATCTGCATTGTGTAGCATTTCTTCGGGGTCTCGGGCATCATCAGGGAAAAAGCATAAGCCCATACTGGTCCCAATTTGAATGCTGTGGTCATCAATTTGAACTGCTGCCGTTAAACGACCTAATACTTTTTCAGCCAGACGAAATGCATCTTCGCGAGATTGTACTCCATTGAGAATAACGGCAAATTCATCTCCTCCCATTCTCGCTGGGGTATCGACCTCACGAAAATTTTCTTTGAGGACATTTGCCACATGTAATAAAAGTTTATCTCCTACCATGTGGCCGTAATTATCATTAACTGGCTTGAAGTCATCCAGGTCAATAAGTAGTAGACCTATCATTTGCTTGAAGCGATTACTAGAGACAATGGCTTCATCCAGTTTGTTGTTAAACTGGTTCCTGTTAGCCAGCCCTGTTAACGGGTCGGTCATTGCAAGTTTAAGAATAATCTCGTCATTTTTCTTTCGTTCAGTAATATCAAGTATCGCCCCTTCGATGTAACCTTCTTCTTTATATAAAAATGCATTTAATATAAAGTCCCTTGTAGAGCCATCAAGGCGTCTTCCCTGGAATTCAAATTCATCCACTTTGCCTTCTTTAAATAACCTTCCCATGAGTTCATCAATTTGCGTTTTATCCACGTGACTTTCATTAGGAACAAATTTCTCTATTACCTGAGTATCAGATTCAAATCCAAACAACTTTGCAAATGCAGGATTGGCTGCGTAGATTTTCGTTCCATCTACGCTTGAGCGGAATAGGCCGACCAGGGCTGTTTTATAGAGGTTCTTAAAGTTCTCTCTAGTGGCCATTAGCTCTCGTGTTCTTGCCTCTACCTTGTGACTCAGTTGTCGATTCCAGAGTACGATTCCAACAACAAACAAGACAGCTACAATAGTACTTAAACCGATAAAAAACTGTTCTACGGTAATCCATGGCTTGTCTACTGTAGTTACCCATTTTCTGAGTATCTTCTGTTGTTCATCAGGCGTAATAGAATCAAGCGCTTTTTGCAGAATTGTATTCAGAAGTGGCCAGTCTTTGCGAGTTGCCAAAGCCATATGGTAGGTATATCCAGACTCACCGGCTATACGAAGATTTGGTATGACCTCGGTTTCCATTAAATAGGATGACGTCGCAACATTGGCTACCAATGCATAGGATTTTCCATACGCCACATTGCGTAAACCTTCAAGCGTGTTTGATACAGGGACCACTTCTATCCCCGGGTAATTATTCTTTATATATTGCTGAACTGCGTAGCCGGAAACCACTGAAACCTTCTTTCCTTTTAAATCTTGCATGGTCAGTTGTCCCTGAACTTTGCTATCCACGATTATTGCGGTTGGCAAGTGCAGGTAAGGCTTGGTAAAAAGCAGGTATTCTTCTCTCTCGGATGTGGCTTTTGCAGCAGTGATCATATCTATTTTGTTTTCTTTGGCCGCTTGCAAAATGCTATCCCAGTTTTTATATCGATTAGCGTTAAAAGTAATACCCAGCTTACCTTCCAGCAGAGCGACATAATCTGCAGTAATCCCGCGGTATACCCCTTTATCATCGTAAAATTCTATGGGAGGCCAGACAGGGGCAGAGGCTATGGATATGACAGGGTGTTCATCGAGCCATTTTTGTTCTTCATTAGTCAGGGCGATCAGATGCTTTGGCTCTAGAGATTCAGACAGTGAAAACATGATCCATTTACTAAATATCTGAGCATATGTCCCATCCGCTTTTATTTCGTCGAGCGCCTGTTGCCATTTAGCGATGTCGTCGTCAGCTGTGCTTTTGGAGAAAGCGATGTACATGAACTCTTTTTTCACATCAAAAACTTTTTTGATCTGCTTTGCCAGACCTTCTTCCCTGGCCATCTGGTTGCCCGTGAGCTCATTGATAATCCAAAGATTGATTTTACCGTCAACCAGGTTTTTTAGATTGGTTATGTTATCAGGAGCAGCACGTAAATTCGTAAAGCCTTTTTGCTTTAACAGGAGTTCTCCATAATCATCCTTATAAACGCCAATTTGTCCGACCGCTCTTGCATCGTCAATAGAGTTGATCGAAATATTATCTGAGGTTCGTGCAAATAACACTGTATTGTTAGGGACCAGTGGCCCTACCCATTTAAACAGATTTTCTCTAAACGGGGCTCTGGTAGTGGAATACAGAGCTTTATAATCCTCTTCCCTAATCAGACGGTATGCCTTTGACCAGGGGGATACTTCGATATTGTCAGGGTGATGAATTCTATGCAGTATCTCTCGCACAATTTCTGTGGAAATACCTGTGATTTTACCATTTTCGGTGTAATTGTAGGGCGGATACTCTTCAGTGAATATTTTGAAGTTTTCAGCTGACGCCTGGGTTGGATGGAGTAACACAAATATGGCACACAATGACAGTAGCATTCGTGCCAGAAGGACAGTCTCAGGGCGGATGGATAGGCGATCGGTTACTATCATAACAATAGCTTAAACGGCAAATTTGCGTAAGATATTCCTTTTTTACTTATATTTAATTTCATCTCGATAGCATTTTACAGAATTAACGCAGATCGTGTTGTTTTATTACCTCCACCTAAAATAAAGGTATGACTCTTTATATTACCATCCCTGGCTCGTCTAACTGTTTGAATTGTACCACAACCCAGTCAGGTAACTGGAGTTGGCTGGAGACCCGAACATCGGACTCAGGATAAACAACCGAGTTAGCTGGGTATCATCCAGTTGTTCAATGGCTGACCAGACAAGGCCTTGTGCTGTCGCCTGGCTGGCAATCCTCTTAACTGCTCCCAGACTGACGCGCCGACTGGATTGGATTTGTCTAAGGCTTAGGTCCGCCTGCAGTCGCGGGCGTAGTATTTCACGTAAATTCTGTGTTGATATTCTCTTCGTTGGCATCACCTTCTCCTGTCAAAAAAAAAAGGCAGGCTAGCAGTTCAAAATCAATGCGTAGAAAAGATTCTGATCCATCGTGAACACCATTCTGGATAAACCGAAAAAGTGTTCACGATCACACCAGAATGGTGTTCATGATCATCTAGAATATACACGTTATGACGTTGCTATCTAAGCCTGAGTATTGATGGCCCGTTTTATACACCCGTTAATGATACAGGGCTGCATTAGGTAAATCCGTTGGTTACATTGCTCATAGAAGTGAAAATTCGAGTTGCTTGAGTGACAGGGTGATTGCGAACAGATTCTATGCACCTGTTACCTTTTTAACTCATATAATAATTTGTGGAATATGTCACAAAGTGGTTTGATCAATTAAGCTTTGTTAGGTAACCATAAATCAGAGATCGATGGATTTTGGTCGTAATTTATCACCCTGTTGCAGCTGCTTATTTTAAGGGGACTGAATGTATACAGGTCGAACTATGATGTGCTTTTATTACAGAAACATCATGCTCTGACGGCCATACTAAAGTAAGGTTTTACATGCTTTAAGATATCCTCTGTCTATAACGAATCTCAGTTTGCCTTAGATTATTGTTTATAGGGGTTAGGATAAGACATCTTCGAAAATTAGTGATTAGAAAATCCGATTTTTAGGGTTATATGGGGTAAAAACACCTTTTTGTGAGTTGTGGTATGAGTCACAGAATTTGTTTCCGATATACTATTTTTACAGTGTTTTTGGTGGAAAGGCGTTGGTGTTATTAATGTCATGTGTTTTTTTGTTGCAGGTACGTAAGGTTCTTGCTTATTTTGAACATTGAGTTAAAAGTGAATTTATTCAGGCAGGAAAAATAGTTTCAGGTCTACAGTAGATAAATTGAGAAAGATGTTGTTAATTATAATGGGGGCAGAGTGAAAAACTTAGTAAAAAAATATGAATTACTATAGATAATGGGTACCAATTGAAAGTCTTAGAAGAGGCTAGACAGATAGTTGGCTTATAGGAGGGGGGGTAAGAGTGGACTGGAAATACATTTATTATATATTAAATTTGTTTTGGCAGGAGAGTACTTCGGTCAATCCTGGCATTATTGAAATTAAGTGTTCGAGTGTATACCATCGCCGACCAGTTGTGTTTAGCAACTTATCGAACGTGGCAAAAAAGCTCAGCCATGATTGGAGGTAGGATTCTGGAAGTGATTTCGGGATAGGATTTAAATAGAAGTGTGACTACTGCTATCAGGAGCGGTATTTGCGCAATTCTTATTGGAGTGTTTAAGTGATTTTTCGTAGTAAAAAGCAGCCACAGTCGGGCTTGCTATTCTCAAGCCTGGTTGTTCTACTAATTATCGCATTAAGTGGCTGTGGTCATAGTAATTCATCCGATAACTCAGGTACAGATACGCAGAATCAGGATGAAATAAGCCAGGATGGAAACACTCAGGATGGAGTAACAAATACGGGCAATCACCAGCCCAGCGCCAGTATTGCCGCACCCCAGAGCATCACCTCTGGTGAGACGGTTATCCTGGATGGTAGTGGCTCATCCGACCCTGATAATGGTGCTCTCAGCTACCAATGGACAAAAACTGCAGGGCCGAACATCACGCTTTCGGATACCACAGGTAGTAGCCTGAGCTTTGTTGCGCCGTCAGTAGAGCAATCTCAGCAGATCAGTTTTCAATTGACCGTGCGTGATACCGGTGGACTTTCCAACAGCACCAGTGTGAGTATGCAGGTCTCACCCTCAGAGCCGCCCCCTCCATCTAATCAAGCACCCAGCGCTAAAGTCACCGCGCCCCAGAGCGTCACCTCTGGTGAGATGGTTACACTGGATGGTAGTGGTTCATCGGACCCGGATGGGGATACGATCACTTATCTCTGGACGCAGACAGAAGGAGAGAATATTGCTCTGTCAAACAATACAGGCTCGACACTCAGCTTTGACGCGCCAACTGTGCAGCAGCCTACAACCTTCACCTTTCAGTTGAGCGTGAGCGATACTTCACTTAGCGACAGTAGCAGTGTGCAGTTTATGGTGTTGCCTATGGAGGAGGACTATCAGGTTCCTGCCAATAACTTTGCCATCAATGGCGATGTTGAAGACAATCTGACCAATTGGGGCACAACTGGAGGTAAAATTTCCCTCTCCACTTCGGTTAAACATGGTGGTTCTGCCAGTGCCTATATTACCAACAGAACAGCTGCCTGGTATGGTCTGACCTTCGATGTGGGCAGGCTTACCGAAGGTAACGAATACGAAGTGGCTGTCTGGGTAAAGCTGCCAGAAGGTTCTCCTGACAGTGTTATTATTTTAACCGCCAAACGCGCTGATGACGGCGATAACAGCAGCTATAACGAATACACCAATATGGAAACGGTTACTGCAAGCGCCGACAAATGGACCTTGCTTAAAGGCTTCTACACGCAGAGTGGAACAGCTTTTGAACATTTCATTATCGAATCATCAGACGACAATATCAGTTTTTATGCTGATGATTTCTCCATAGGTGGTGAAGTTGCTGATAGCTCTTCAGATAACACACCGACAAACACCTCATCTTTGCGGCGTCCTCTATCACCAGAGCACCCCATGTTCATGGTTCACATTGACACATGGAATACTGCTGATCCACAAAAAGTTATTGACCTTATACCTGAAGACATTCGTCCATATACTGTCTTTGTTCTCTCCATGTCCATTTTTCATAAAAGTGCAACCAACGGCCAATGTAACTGGGAATTGGTGGAGTACGGTGTCGAAACGGCCAAGTCATGGCTGAGAACTGCCGCTGAAAATGGCGTTTGGGCGATGATCCAACCTTCAAGCGGGGGGTTCACTCACCTTCCGGATTATGGTCTGGATGTCGACCTGGAAAACACCATTTATGGGGAGTTATTCCGTGATTACCCCAACTTCCTGGGAATCAACTATGCCGAGCAGTTCTGGGGATTTGATGATGGTTGCTCTCCAACCTTTCAGGATCGCTGGACTCACTGGGCCAATCTGCTGAAATTGACTCATAAATATGGAGGCTATCTGGCAGTAAGCTTCACTGGTGGATTCTGGGGCGCAGCTCTTAATCCCGTGGCAATGGTCAAATCCAACGAGCATCTCGCCGCTGCCACCAGAGCATATACGGAAAATTTCATCATTCAGGAAAAACAAACCGCCGGTTACGGTTTTCATGATATCGAAAGCATCAGCCTGGGCATGTATCTTTCAGGTTACGCCGGACATTATGGCATCCGCCCTGACAGCAGTGGTTGGAACAATAATGGCCAGGATTACCCACCGGCAGCCGGGGCTGCACCACTGATTGAACACCTAATGTTAACAGGTGAAACGGTCATTGATGGCCCTGAGTTAATCTGGCAACAAAGCATTCGCAGTCTTTTTGATGGAACAACAGCTGATGGTTACCGCACCCGACAGTGGGACTTGTTCCCTCAATTTGAAAACATCCATTTGGATATTTATCGTCGGATGCTGGACGGCACCATTCGGATTCCAGACCGTCAAGAGGTTATTGATCGCACCAAAGTTGTCATTGTCAATGATACATACTCAGGCGATGACAGAAATAAATACTCGTCGCCCCAAACGCTGTTTAGAGGCCTTTATCTGATGGATGATGATGGAACCAATCTGGATCAACTCAGTTGGTTTAAGAAATCCGGACGTTACCCAGCGATACCGACAGTCTGGCAATTATCCGATGATGTCGCCAACTCATTTCAGGTAAAGGTCAACAGGTCTGATTATGACAGCCGCTGGCCAAACATTGCTGACAAAGTAAATGAACTCAATAATCTGTTTCCTCAGGAATCTACAGGTGACCTTTATGTCGCCCGTAACGAAAATGCCTGGGTAAGCTATAACCCTTACAGAAACGGCCAAAGCGCCAGTGCGCACATACCCTTTCAATACAACAGCTGTAGTGCCATGGATCTGACTTACGCTCCATGGTCTTCAGCCGTTATCAAGGAGTACAGGGATAAAATCACATTTTATTTAACTAACTATACTCCTGATAACTCCACACTGAAGACGGATGTTATCCTGATATCCGGTGCTACTTCACAACCAGTCTATTCATTTACAGATACCGGAGATCACCCTTCCAGTGACCTCACAAGTGATTGGTCAAATGGTACTCTTACCCTGAACGTGAATCACAACGGCCCACTGGAAATTACTGTCAACTGTTCCGGCACGGCCACAGACCGACGCACAGGTTATACCCAGACTACCGTGTCACCTCCGGCAGCACCAATGTCATACACTGGCCCCCGCCAGTATGAAGGTGAACATTTTGATTTTAAAAATATTGGCGGGATCCATGCGAATGCCGTTCATGACAGCATTCGTAATTATCAGGGAATGGGGTATGTGAATTTTGGCAAAGGTAATTCCGCCAGCGTCAGGGATTATGTTAAGGTTCCCGCCAGTGGCAACTACATGCTGAAGACCCGTTACTATACTGACAGCAGCACTGACACCGTGACGTTATATATCAATGGCGTATCGGCAGCCACTCCAACCTTTAACCAGACCTCGTCCAACAATTGGGCAACCGATGAACAGCTCATCTACCTTAATGAAGGTACTAATGAAATTGAGTTCAGAGCAAACGGTTACCGATCAAGTGACCTGTATATCGATAATATCGTGCTTATCAAGCAATAATGAGCCGTATGATATAACTCAAACCAAAAAGAAAACCTAAAATTAAATCATAGCCCGATGTTTATCGGGCTATTTTTTTATAAATCAAATTCTGGTGCGTCTTCCGCCTGAATCCGTGACTTCTTCAATGGATGCAAGGTGTAAGCGCTTGATTTCTATTTTTCAAAAATCGAAAAAAATAATTTAATAAACCCACTAATTGAAAAGAAAATAAATATTAAATTATTCAGCAACGGCTTTAGTTGAAAGGAAGTGGAATTCAGACGAAATACAGGATTTGTTTATCTGTATTGTGTGTTTGTTCTTTGGATGGCTTCTCAGCACGCGATAAACTATATAGCGATACTTACTATAACGTTGATCATGAAAAAAACGGTGTCAGGCTCCCCTTTGCCTCAAGCTTGCCCGATTGGTGATGTTTAAAAAAAAGTAAAGCTTCGGCCAAGAAACATGTAATATTTTGATCGTCCATTCTGGGCGAAACCTCGGGCAAGATAGAGCGGGCCCAATGGCGTGTCAAAGGCAATACTTAGACTGCCAGCCGTTAATAAGGAGTCGGATCTGATATCTTTCCTGTCATTCCATACGTTGCCAGTTTCCAACGAACCTCCAATATAAATGGGTATTTTTAATGCTGATTTGCTGCTGTTGATTTCCCTTAAATAAATTAATCGCAGTACACCAGCATAGCGCCCCACAAGCTCAGAATTCTCATAACCTGACAGACTAAAAAAACCTCCTAAAGCAAATCCACTTTGGGTGGGTATTTCGCTATCGACTATGCCTCCCAATCCTGACCATAAAATAAAAGTGTTCTTACCACTGCTTCTGGCACTCAGCAAGCTGATAGCTATACTATCCTGCTCAACCTCGGAGCCGAGGCTTTTTCTGTTGCCGAGCCAACTGATGCTACTTAAGGTGCCATTTTTTGGAAAATTGAGGCTATCAATTTGATCGTAATTGTATGAAGCATACCAGGCCCCTGTATTAGTATCACTTTTACTCACCGACAGGTCGCCGATATAGGGGTGTATATCGCTATGGCCTGTGCTTACGCCCAGCGTGAATGCACCCCAGTTACCAAGCAGACGGCCGGCACCAATAACATATTGCGATGATGAGACAATATAGTCAGCCGCTAGCTCGCCGGATTCATAGCGCGCATAATGAGTTGTTGAATATGAGGCCTTCGAATTGACAAAGTAGAGAAGGTTTTCGTCAAGAGGTTGATAAAGTTCGGTTGAAATGCGTTGATCATGGCCGACTTGAATTTCTGTCTGCCATTCACCACCTGAAGCATTAATTGGAGTTCTTGTGTGTCGAGCGGTGACATTAAATTTACTTGATCCGGCAAAATCACTTTCAAAGTTCATCCCGAAGCGAAGATAGTTTGGGCCCCAGTCCTTTTCCTCTGTTTTTACCAGTAAACTCGTATCTTCAGATTCTTTTTCGATTTCATAATCGACACTTTTGAAAATATTGAGTCCGTACAGCTTTGACAAATCATGCTCAAAACTCGCTAGATTCAACTCATCTCCTGGTTTTATATTGATATGTGACTTAATAATGTCATCACCCAGGACCGATTGATTGCTAATGACGACTTTGTCGATATGCTGAACAGGTTCTGTCCTTTGTCGAATAGTGTATTGGTGCTGCGTATAGTCGCTTTCGGATAAAGAAAGTTGCTTCAATCGAGGTATTACAAGCTTTGTTGCTAATATTCCATTGTCCACCATTTGAGTCGCAGAATTAAAGTCAGTGGACGAGTACTTGCCCATATCCGGCTGTATCAAGATGTCTTCTGATCCCAGAATTTTGAGTTGCTCTGCGCTATTTTTCAATATTTGAAACCCCAGAGTCTGGTTAATTATACTAAACGGGGATGACAGTTCATTGCGTTGTCGCGGATCACTACTCAGATCGACCACGATCAATATATCAGCGCCCAGGTCTTTGGCTAACTGAACAGGAATGTTGTTGGCGAAACCACCATCTACCAAAAGTCGATTGTTCCATTCAACGGGTGAAAATATACCAGGAATTGATAAGCTCGCTCGTATTGCGGTCGAGAGTTCACCTTCTCCCATAACAACTACCTCGCCAGTTTCAATGTCGGCGGCGACTGCTCGAAAACGGATAGGCAGTAAATCAAAATTCTTTGGGGCAGAGAGAGTGAGTGATTTCAACAACAGATTTAGCTTTTGCCCCTGTATCAGTCCGGTGGGTATGATAATTTTTCCTTCTTTGAAACCAGATTCAAGTTTTATTAGATAATTACTATCGTCTTGTTTGCGGCGATAATTAAGCTGTGAACGCGGTGGTTTGTCGATAAATAATTCATCCCAATCAACTTCCTCGAGTAACCTCTCTATTTCATCTGGTGCATAACCATAGGCGTATAGGCCACCTACAACGGCGCCCATGCTAGTGCCTGTAATTACATCAATAGGAACATGCATATCCTCAAGCACTTTAAGAACACCTATATGCGCAGCACCTCGGGCACCACCACCACTCAATACAAGCCCAATCACGGGATGTTCGTTTTTTTCGTTGTTAAGTTCATCGCTAGAGATTGCCTGCGATGAAATGAGTAAGAGTATTAAAATGAAAAAATAAGAATTATTTGATTTCATAAAAATATTATTCAGCTTAAGCCAATTAGACGATAGATAGTTGCTGTTGAAGATCATATGCATATTGCGTATTGCAATGTGTTAGCTTACCACAGCAATTTGCTTAGAGAACCTTAGTTATATCAAGGGGGTTGAGCTTTGCTTGATTATGGGGCAAGTTTGGGTTAGCTATTAACAGTTCCTGGTTAACAATTAGCTGGAGTATTTGCTGTTAATCTCAGGTACCGTAAATAGCTTGGAATGTGGGGTAGGGGGAGGTTGTATTGTAGGAATGACCCCATAATCTATTATTTCGAAAATGAAGTGCATGATAAGGAGATAGAAAACTCGATATGGATTTTTGTGAGAGTCGACTTAACCAGCATGGAGCCACCTGATTTTAATCCAACGCTAGTTGGGGCAGTGAGCAAACTCACGAAAAGTTCTTTAATTTGCGATACCAGAAAATAGGTGGGCATTCCTATTGTGATAGGAAAATATACTATGGATAGTTTCATGAGTTTAATATATTCAGTGGACTTAAATCAGTTCTCTGCTGTTTAGTCTATAGGTTGAGCCGGTGGTTACCTTTTGTTAATTAATTCACAACGCTAAGGTACATTTTTAACGGCGAAACACTGTGTCGATCTTCATCATACTCTCCGACCCCAAGAAAAATTACCACTTGGGTTCTTTACTTAAAGCGCTGAAAAGAATTCAGCACTATTTACCCCATCAGAAGGAGCCGATTATGATTAAATATATAGTTCTATTTTTTACCATTTTGTTGCCTTTCACCCAAGCTCACGCAAAAGGCGAAGACGAAGGTAAAGCCGTCATCAACGCAAAGGTTGTATCTACTCTCTCAACCAAATCAGGAAAACAGGAAATATCAGGTAGAGTAAGCGCGTATTTACGCCTGAACCCTGCAGATGTAGATCGTGGCCAGGTTAAAGTGGGCGGATTTAACGTTCTTTACTCGGACGTTCCTCAAGCGTTAATCAGCGGACGAAAATCAGAAAATTACGAATATGGTAATTTAGGGTTTTCAATAAAGGCTGTAAAAGAAGGTCAGTTTCTGGAATACGACCCTCAAAAACTCACACTTAGCGGAACTATTCAGGGCAGTACAAGCATTTCTCAATTTGACGAAATCTATAAGTCAAGAGGTGACGAAGCCAACGACGACTTCGATACGCTGACGCAAGATGCAGAAGTCAAAATCATTCTTTTCCTCGACAAGCCCCTTAACGAAAACATCAACAGCGAAAAGCCATTTTCCCTAAAAGGCAAAATGGATATGAGCATTGCTGTTGCTGAAGACCGCGACTACGACATCCCGATGTATCGAATTGCTAACCCAGATTTATTTTTTGTTGATCTAGAAATAATTTGGTGGCCGCGCTGGGAGATAGCTAAACGCCTTTGCCTGCAACCCGTAAGAATTGGCACCTTTACATTTTCCGGTGGCTGGCCTCCCTTAATTAACGTTAATTACAGCGGCGACGGTTTGGCATTTGGTTTACCTGGTGCAAATAAGGAATGGGCAAAAGCGGATGTAGTGTTCACTGTTCGAGACTGGAAAACTATCTTTAATAGTCAATACAGCACCTTGACCTCAGGGGAAGCAGCAGCATTGCGCGCAACCGTTGACGATGATGATTGTGTCGAAGTTTTCTTTGTCGATAAATTCAGTCCAGCCAGCATGTGGGGTGGTGGTGCAACCTGGAGTGGCGGTACCGCATCTACCAAGATTATTTCATCCGATGAAAACGCTTTTTACGGAATTGATTTTACTCACCTAGCACACGAACTCGGTCATACGATTACTTTAAAGCATCCTGGCCAGGGTTTCCCAACAGCCGCACAACCACACCGTATTGATGCGAGTAGCGGTACGCTAATGTGTCCCAGTGGTTTTATGAATGACAATCCTACGGTTAACAGTCAGTGGAACAAGGATAGTGTGCAAAACCCTCTATTTACCTTTTCTCTTAAAACGATCAGTGCAGGACCTGATTGTCAAAACGATGCAGATTGCGGCGCTTGCCCTTAAGTTAGAGTTAACTGTTGCATAAAAAGGCTGCCCGAAATGGGCGGCCTTTTCTGATTAATTCCGATATCAGGTCGAACCTAAATGACTCCTTGATGCTATGGTCTTATTGTCCATATGATCCTATGATATAAACCTTAAAGGATCCATTGCATAATTTTTAATACCAGTGAGTCTTATTATTTTGGTTTATTATCGATTTATACAAAATCGAATCTCAAACAAGGCAGGTAACGAATTTATGAACTGTAAGAACAAGAAAAGTAACGCGAAGCACAGTCGTTTATGTGAAATCCATTATCCATATATACGTTATGCAGATTCCACCGATGTCAGAGCATCACACCGACAGGATTGTACAATCGGCAAAACAACTGTTCCTTTGAGGGAGGTAAACCAGACCCTTGGATATGAGGCTAACATGCATTTGATCAGCCTACAGGAATTCAAAGCATGCATGACAGATAGTGCAAGGTTTGGTACCTATGTAAAACCCACAGAGACAACGCATTTCTGCGTAGATAGAGGTCGCAGAACGGTTGATGGTAGGCGCCTTGCATGGCTATGGGTGTATCCTGATGGAGTAGTGACACCGGCTCATAAAAATATGGGTGATAAGCCCACCATGATCTGGACTAAACAGGATATTATCAATGCATACAGCGCAGCCAATAATGCAACCCTGTCAATGTTTACAAGGCATGTCGATCAATATTCAGAGCTTGCGATTACGTTCTGCCTTCCTTTCAAATAATTTAAGACTTCCACCACTTAAAAAGGAAATTAATCTTAAGTTATTCAGCTACAGATTTAGTTAAAAGGACGTGGAATTCTAACGAAATCCCAGACTTGTTTATCTGTATTGTGTGTTTTTTCTTTGAATGGACTCTCAAGACAAAATAATCCAGCAACCAGTGATACAAGGTTGGCGCTTGAAAAGTATTTTCAGGGTAGGGTGTATGTGTCAGGAAAAACTACAGAGCAGCGTTTCACACCGTGCACCCAGTTCTTTCCCATTTGTTCGCAGGCTTGTCTGTTTTTATAAGGTATACGCGCTACCCACTAGTGCTCAATAGTTCGTTGTCCTTGTTTAGTTTCGTTTAGTTTGAAACAAGGTTTGTAATTGAACTGTAATATTCGCCACCTAATATCTTTCCTTTTTTTAAGATTATGATCTGGAGAGTAAAATGATAAGAGTGATTGCGGCATTATTCGTTGGTTTAGTGGCTTCTTCATCGGTGATGGCAGCGGATACGCTGGTGGTTTACAGCGCCGGTCCCAAGCCGCTTTCCAAAGGATTGGCGCAGGCATTTGAGAAGAAAACAGGCACTAAGGTTGAGCTTTTTCAGTCTACAGCGGGTAAGATCATGGCGCGTTATGAGGCAGAAAAGGCCAACCCTCAGGTCGATGTACTGATTTCTGCCTCATGGGGGCACGCCATCACTCTGGACAAGGCGGGTGAATTGCTGCCCTATACCTCTACTAACGCAAGCAAGGTACCTGCATCGTTAAAGTCTACCTCTTATGTTGCTCAGGGCGCGGCTGCTCTGGCGATTGCTTATAACCCTAAATCCGGCGTGCCTGCACCTACCAGCTGGTCAGACCTGACCAAGCCAGCTTACAAGGGTCAGATTACTATGCCTGATCCTGCAAAATCGGGCTCTGCGCTGACATTGGTACAGGGGCTGGTGACACAGAATTCTGATCAGGCATGGGATATGTTCGCCAAACTCAAGTCCAATGACATGATCGTACCTGGTGCCAACAAGGCTGCTTTAAATCCAGTGCTGCAGGGTGCGAAAGGCGTAGTCTTTGGTGCGGTAGACTATATCGCAATTGGTGCCAAAGCCAAGGGCGAGAGCCTTGAAGTTGTTTATCCTGCCAGTGGTACCGTGTTGGCACCACGTCCAATGATGATCGTGAAAACTACCCAGCATGCACAGGCGGCGAAAGCCTTTATCGATTTTGTACTTTCAGAAAGAGGCCAGCAAATGGTTGCTGCTAAGTATATCCTGCCAGCGCGTACCGATATTAAAGCCAAACGTCCGGGCTGGAACGAGTTGAATATTATCAATTTCGATGCTGTTAAGGCTGCTGAAGAAGCCCCTGCCATCAAGTCTCATTTTAAGCAAATCATGAAGTAAGCAGACGTTTTCAGGGTGTTTAAGCTAAGTAAAGCATTCTCAGTTTATGCAATACAGAAGCACCGTTCAGGTCGACCGTTACTTCTGCTGTTTTCAGCTACGTTATTGATCTGTATTGTCGGGCTGCCGGTACTGGCATTATTGATGTACGCGCTATTCCCGCATATCAATGAATGGTCGTTTGCCGAGCCTTTCAGCGCGCTTCTGCCTAATTTTTCGGATTCAGGGTTGGTCGATGCCACTCTGCATTCATTGGGTTTGTCGATCAGTGTCACTCTGTTGAGTGTTGCGCTGGCAATGCCATTGGCTTACTTGCGTGGATACCTGTCAACCGGGGTGGGCAAGATCTGGGACACGCTGTTTCTAGTGCCTTTTCTGATACCACCCTATATCGGCTCGCTGGCATGGATGCAACTGCTACAGGTTAATGGCTTTGTTGAGCAGCTTATCGGTATCAATCTGGCGGGTTTTCTGTATTCGTTTCCCGGAATGGTCACGGTAATGGCACTACACCTGTTTCCAATGATGTATTTTGCGTTGGCAAATGCCTTTCGTCTGATTGGTAGTCGTTACGCTGATGTTGCCAGGGTGTTCGGTGGGCGTCCCTGGCCGGTGTTTACGCGCATTTACCTACCTATGTTGCTGCCAGCTATGTTATCCAGTGGCTTAATTATCTTTATTCTGTCCATTGAGGAATTCGGCACTCCGGAGTTTCTTGGCAGCCGCTTTGATTTCGAGGTTATCGTTACTGCGATACATGCCAAATTTTCCGACTGGCCGATAGATCTACCGGGAGCGGCTGTGCTATCAATCATTCTGATCCTGATCGCATTTATTGCCTACCAACTGCATCATAATATCTCACAACGCTTTAACAATCGCCTCGATCAGCCCACTCTGGGTGAAAACTCAGCTAAGCGAGACCGAAGCAAGGTTTTCCTCATCCAGATCCTGTTTGCAGGCATGTTCTTCATCGCGGTATTACTACCCATTGCGGCAATTACAGTGACTGCTTTTATGGATACCCTGTCAGGTGGATTAAGCCTGGATAACTTCAGTCTCGTTCATATTAGCCAATTATTCAGCCGTGACAGTGATGCCTGGAGCGCACTAAGCACCAGTTTGACTCTGGCACTATTGGTTGCGCTATGTACGGTGACGATTGCTGTACTGGTGGCGTTTACTACCGTTCGTCTACGCAGCCGAGGTATTCAGTTGCTAGATTTCCTTTCCATATTACCGAATGCTATTCCGGGTATGGCGATTGCAGTAGGCCTGATCCTGACCTGGAATCAGAGCTTCTGGCCAGTCACACCATACAACACTATGATGATTCTGTTGATCGCGTACGTTTGTCTGACCTTACCTTATCCGATAAGAATGGTTAGCGCCGCGTTGCGTCAGATGCCCAAATCGCTTGATGATGCGGCGTATATTTTTGGGGCAGGGGAAGTGGTATTGATCACAGGTATCCTGGCACCATTGCTAGCGCCGATAGCACTGGCCTCTGGCTTTATTGTGTTTGCAATTACCACCCGTGAGCTGGTTAGCTCATTAATGCTGGCACCACCCGGTGTAGAAACCGTTGCCACCTATGTATTTCACCAGTTTGACCAGGGCTCGATCAACGATGGTATGGCGATGAGCCTGGTCACCATCCTGGTCTCAGGTAGTATTATCGCCCTGGGACAGAATCTACAGAAGAGTCATGCCCTATGAGTCAGTTAAGTATCAGTCAGATATCTAAAACCTTCGGTTCAACTCAAGTATTGAAAAATATAGAACTCGATATCGAGCCCGGTACCTTTCTAACCCTGCTAGGTCCTTCCGGTTGTGGTAAAACTACTCTGCTACGTATTATCGCTGGTCTGGAACATGCTGATAAAGGACGCATCAGTGCAGGTGAAACTATCTTCATGGATATTAAAAAGGGTATCTCGCTACCACCGCAACAACGGAAGCTTGGATTTGTGTTTCAGGATTACGGACTCTGGCCACATATGACTGTTGAAGAAAATGTAGCCTTTCCGCTGAAGATGCTAAAGATGTCATCGACTGATATAGCAGTGAGGGTGAAGGAGGTGCTGGCAGCAGTGCGTTTAAGTGAGCAAACACAAAAGCTACCTGAAAAACTATCCGGTGGGCAAAAGCAGCGGGTATCTATCGCGCGCGCTATCGCAGCGAAACCTGGTCTAATCCTGTTTGATGAACCATTGTCCAACCTTGACGCCAACCTGCGCGAAGAACTGGGACAGGATATCCGTTTGCTAGCTAAACAGCTGGGCCTGACCTGTATCAATGTAACGCATGATCGGCGTGAGGCGCAGATCCTCTCTGACCAGATCGCGTTGATGAAGGATGGTGTATTTCATCAATTAGGTACGCCTGAAGAATTGTTTCGAGAACCCGTCGATTCCTGGACTGCAGGCTTTCTGGATGCCGGAAACTTGCTTCCTGCACAGAGTCTTTATGGAGAACAAGCCTCGACAGACCAACAGTTATTGGTTCCCAGAAGTGCATTTAGCTTATTAGAGGATTCAAGCTCGGACCATCAAGCGAAGGTAATAAGCAGTCTCTTTATCGAAGATCGCTATGAAGTGATAGCCATGCTGAATCCTGTGACTGCCTGCAGTAGTTCGGGTTTAGCGGAACGCAGTCATATCATCAAATTGTTCAGCCATAAACCTGTGCAGCAGGGTCAGCAACTGTCTCTTACACTGGACCGGAAGCAGGTTCTTAGCTACCAGATTAGCAGCTAGAGTCAGCCGAAATTCAAAGTTTGACCTAATAGATTGACCATGCAGCTAAATGGTTGACATATTCTTGTAACACAAGGGCTGTATTTTCGATAGACTGGCAGGGCTTTCACAGGTCCGCGAACAGACTCACTATACAGAAATTCGAGAGAAACTATGAAGCATATAAAGGGTTTAACAGGGAGTATTATCTTCCTCATCTTTATGTCTACCTCGCTTACTTTACAAGCAAACCCTGATGTCACATCACGTGAATACAAGCTAATGCTAGATACTAACGGATTTGATTATGTAAAAACGGGTCAGACCTGGTTAATTCATTGATTTTATAGAACTTAAGCTTGAGTAACCCCCGATTGAACGCTTAAAGGCCCTTTTTACAGGGGGAAAACCGAACCTAAAGAGCATAGATTTTTAGCAGAGACCAGATTCACTCTCTCGATTATTAATCTACCACCGAACTATAGCTGATTAACTTACCAGATAGACAATACTTGTAATTATAAATTAGTTTGGTCTGACCCGGTTTAGGAGCTGATCAATAGGTTGCCTGATGGCTTGCGGTCTGGTCAGAACCGAAAGCTCTAAACATGCCGAAAAGTGACAAAATTTCGTGTAGCAAATGAATGCTGGTCTGATTTGCTGTCATCTCGGGCGGGATTCTGAGGTTCAAAAACCGGGTCGGACCAAGATAACTAGAATCTCTGATCTTATTGGATGTGATTTTTTATTAATTACTATCAAAGTCTCTACCACACTGGAATGTATAGAAGTTCTTATTGATTACAAGATGTATGGGTTCCAAGCGGGAGTATGGGATGTGAAACAAAAATCCAACTACTAAAGCTCATTAATTTTTCCGAGCGGTTTTTTTGTCAGGCAAAAAAAAGCCCCGATTAATATCGAGGCTAAAGTTGATAAGCAATTTAATTATTCTGCTTTCTTTTTCTTGAATAACCAATTATAGCTAATCCAAGTCCAAGTAATGCAAGTGAAGATGGTTCGGGTACAACTGCTGCAGTACCAAACCGTATATCATCCACTCCGACATAGTCGCCACCCGTTCCTGTAAAGTAACTTATTGACAGAATAGAACTTCCTAAATCAGAAAAACCAAAAAATGTTGTACCTCCAACTGAAAGTGAGGCCGCTGGCAGAGTGAGCGTTGTTGTGCTTCCATCCAAATAAGTTAGTGTTGCATCGGCACGCTGCACACCTGTGAAGAAAGCGCCAAATGAATCGATAGCAGTATCAAAAGTAAAAGTAGTGTTGTAGGTAGCATCCAGGAAGTATTCACCACCAGACGTAGTATTGTAACCACAAAGATAATCTTGGCAACGCTGTGTATTCCGTACAAATCCATCGCCCGATATAGTCATACCTGAAAATGAACTCTCGAAATCTATTACAGACATGCCAGAGAGGGCAGAGTCAAATGCGTTAGCTGCGGCAGTAGCGTTAGGTGAAGATGCAAGTGACCCAGCACCAAGATCATAACCATCATATATCACTAATGCTTGAACAGGTGTAGTCGCTATAGTGAGTGCAAGTATCCCACCTTTAAATAATGTATTTATTAGTTTCATAGTTATTATTTCCCTCTTGAAGTTTTTAATAGGCACCCTATAAGACAAGCATATATGATACCAATAAGAAAAATAATTATTATTCAAGTGCTTTATGAGTAAATCTAGAAACTTATAGTATAGGTTTGTAAAATTATCTGACACTTTTTATTCATAGAATGTTAAAAAACTTTACACTCATTGGCTGCCTGGTCAACACTGTTAAAGATTGATTCTCGAGCTTTACTTCCTGCCCTCGCTCCCTCATCGGAAAGTATACGAGTTCATTTTGACAGTAAGTGGTACAGGTTACAACATGGGAGTATAGGGGACAGAATAATACTTCATTCAACAGGTGCATCAGCTTTTCGTTGCAGTGATTTTTTGTAGGATTCTGTATTAATTTTAGTAAAATAAATTAAAACACCCACTAATTGAAAAGGAAATTAATTTTAAGTTATTTATCACCAGCAGTGATTTTTCATGCAAGGATTTCTTGATATCTAGGTGGTCGTTTTCAGCCATTTCAGTGTTTTAAGGATCTGTATAATTCACAAATAGCACTGATCAGTATATTTACTCAGTGCTTTTTAGCTTTAGATTAGCTGTTTCTGACACAGTGTTCAGTTCATTTTCGAGGTAGGTATGATCGTGTTCATTCTGCTGATGTGTCAGACAAGCAGGTAGCTATGACCAGGAAATATAGGGGACCAATTGATGACTCAGCAATACATTCTGTATGGCTCACCGGACAGCGCCAATCTGGTGGTTCGCATGCTGCTGCACGAACTGGGACAGCCTTTTGAAAGCATCTGGCTGGATCGCTCCAGGCGGGAGCACAAACAGGCCGACTATCTGGTGCTGAACCCCCAGGGTTTGATCCCAGTTCTGGTCGATAATGGCCAGCCAATTTTTGAAACCGGCGCTATTACGCTGTACCTCTGTGACAAGCACGGCTTGCTGGCACCGCAATCCGGAACGGATCGCGCGCGCTTTCTTCAGTGGCTATTCTATCTTTCCAACACAGCGCATGCGGATCTGCGAGTACGTTTCTACAGTAATGACTACATTGATGGTGAGACTGGGCAAGCCGCATTGCGTGCGGGTACGGGGCAGCGATTCAAGGACCATTTACAACTAATGGAAGACGAGCTAGTTGCCAATGACGCTGGACCCTGGTTTCTGGGCGAGTCGTTATCTGTGCTGGATATCTACTTAGCCGCACTATGCCGTTGGTGGCAGCTATACCCTAGTGACGAGGCCGGTGCCCCAATCAGCGTGCAGACATTACCAAATCTGTTCAGATTGCTCAGTGAACTGGCTCAGCGTCCAGCCATCGCCACAGCCTGTGCTGAGGAGAGCATCGTCGCGCCATTCTTTATCGACCCAAAACTACCTGACCTACCGCAGGGCATGATCATTGGTTGAACGAGTGTGGAAAAATATTGAGCGTCAGTAGTGGGTACCAAAAGAGATCAGTTATAAGGGGGGGCGAGAGGAACCAGAGTCTTCCTGCCTTTTGGTATAATGCGCTCCTTGCGGTGATTTAATGGATTTTACGTTACTGTTGATCTGTAGTAGTGTCTAGTTTCAAAAAGTTGGGGGGCCCAAAAGATCCTTTAATTTTTCAGTGATGCAGGGCGTTATACATAAAAGAAAATGAACTTCGAAGATAGACCTTACTTAAGAGATATCCAGTTAAAACGGGATGAAATAGAGGATTTCAATGAATATCCATTTTGTATTCCTGCGGTAAGGGAACTTGATCACCTTGAATTTCACTCAGATGTAACCTTCTTTGTAGGAGAAAACGGTACTGGGAAATCCACGCTTGTTGAAGCAATTGCGGTGTCTCAAGGCTTCAATCCTGAAGGAGGCACCAAACAATCAACATTTTCTACAAGTAGAACTCATTCAGAATTACACAAATATTTAAAATCTGTAAAAAGCTTTAAAAAACCAAAAGATGGGTATTTTCTGCGAGCTGAGAGTTTTTATAATTTAGCTACACTAATGGATGAGACAGGTTACCTTCAAGGTTATGGAGGTAAATCACTTCACCAGCAATCACACGGTGAATCATTTATGGCGACCTTGCTTAACAAGTTGCGTGGTAACGGATTGTATATAATGGATGAACCTGAGGCTGCATTATCACCAGCAAGACAAATGGCGGCAGTATCTGCAATACATCAATTGGTAGAAAGCAATTCTCAATTCATAATTGCTACACATTCACCCATACTGTTAGCCTATCCAAGGTCAAAAATATATCAATTCTCAGAGTCAGGCATTTATGAAGTTAAATATGAGGATACTGAACATTATGCCGTTACAAAGGATTTTTTAAACCGTCATGAACAAATGATGGAAATATTGATGGAGGAATAAAGTGGGATGAGATATATCCATCCTGAAAAAGATTTTCAGGAAGATATAGAAATGTAGGTCGGAAAAGCGAAGCGCCTTCCGACGTGAAGGGAAGCAAATTACCATCCGACGTTATGAAAAAACCGACGGCTCCAAACGATATAGAATATCACGCCTCACAACACCGACTGATCTTTGATCTTTGACCTTTGCCTGAAATTAAAAATATATAACCTTTCTTATTTCTTAGAGCGAACAACGATTGGTTTATTTGCAGCTACTTCAGCAATTGTCCCTGGGTAATGTCTTTTTCTATTAGTGATCCAGTCAGCCGAACTTAAAATATTACCTTTACCAGTGATAAGTGTTATAGCCTCACACCAGAGTTTCGTATGTTTTTCTCTTAGCTCCATTCCTTGCCCCATTACAGAATATTTATCAGTATCTTTTACACAGTCAATAAGTAAAAGTATCGAAAATGTTGATAAAAAAATTGTAAAGCTTCTCTTCGTCTTACTGCTTATTTTCCAGGGTATGAAACATAACTTATTCATGTTTTTTGATGGATTATCTTAGTTGCGATATTCACGATAAATATTATGTACCCAGTTAAAAAAAGGTCTGCTTTTATGCTGATCGCGCAATGCATATACCTGTTCAGGTAAGGCCATAGAGACCTGTTCATCTGATTTTCCAGGCATACAATATGGTGACAACAAGGCACAGGCAGTTAGATCTGCTCTGGTGAAAGTATCTCCGACCAGAAAAGGGCGTTCCTTTAGTACGCTATCCAGTTTGTTTAGAGCAAGTTGAAATTGTTGTTCAGATTGCTGCGCAGATTCGCTGTGAATATTCATCATCTTTTGCATTGCTGCGCGCACTCTGGGATAGATGAGTGCAAATAGTGGCTGTCCATACCAGGGCGCACCTTCCAGCAGGAAGTTAAGCGCTCGATTACGATCAGGAAGTGTGTGGTAATAGAACCATAGTCTGAGCGGGACACCTAGCTCTTCGTCCAGATATTCTTCCCACTCCAGGACCTCTCTAGCCAGCTGTGAATCCTGCGGTGTTAGTCGTCGTTCTGGAAATTTATCATCCAGGTAGGTAATGATAGATGAGGAATCCTGAACAACCTGACCATCATCGACCAGAATTGGAAGGTGAGTTCTGGTTGCCAGTTTGCGCGCGACTCTCATATGCGGACCGGGTAAAAGATCTCTGGTCGTGTAAGGAAGCCGTTTGTAATCAAGTGCCCAACATGCTTTTTCGCAATAGTGCGAAAACTTAAACTGGTAAAGTGTAATCAATGTAATGTCTTAACATTTAAAATTATATAAATCATAGTTGCTTAGGATTTGAATGCTAGTTATTAAGCTGAAATCTAAAAATGTTCGCAAATGCGGGTCTGAAATTGATTTACCAAATGCTGTAAATCTACAATAAAATTAGAGAGGTGGCGATATCCTGGTAAAGTGTGCGCAGGCTTATCTCTAGTTCTTTGGCTAAATGAACACCGGTAACTGGAAAACGATGATTTCCTAAGGTCTGTATCAGATCGGATCTGATTAAACGCTATGAACTCTTTAAGGAGTCAGCTAAAACAACCCTGAACATAAGTAGGGGATATATTGCAATGGAGCAAATATACCATTGGAAAATGAAGTGAAGATATTTGCGCTTGACTGTAGGTATTGAAAGAAACTCTTGTGGTTAAGTCCTGCCTCTTTTGTGCAAGTCATTAAGACCAGCTCATCTAAAAAAATTTAAGTCAAAATCTAAACTTCGGCTAAAATTAACGTCAGTCCAAATTTGACCTACAACAGGGATAAGTTATGAGTATTAACAACGAAGAAGATTTTATTGACCTGGTAAGGAAAGCGGAACACGATGCTGAGTCAAACCCCAGATTTTATACTACCAAGCTCGCTCTTTTCGCTTTGCTTGGGTATGTGGTTATTTTTCTGGTTCTGTTCGCCCTGATCGGGTTGGCTGGTGGCCTTGTCGCTTCAGCATTTTTCAGTACTGGGCTTTTTATTCTTTTGCTTAAAAAGAAACTGATCATCATGGTGGGGGCTGGCATCTGGGTGTTGCTGCGTGCTCTTTGGGTGAGGTTTACGCCACCAGAAGGTTATTCTTTGAAACGTAAGCAGTTTCCTCAATTGTTTGCTGAAGTGGATCAACTTAGCAAGCAGTTAAACTCGCTTAAGATCCATGAAGTGATTCTGGATCAAAATCTAAATGCTTCCGTTGTACAGCATCCCCGGCTGGGTATTCTCGGATGGCATAAGAACTATCTCATCCTCGGTTATCAATTGTTGCTGACATTATCTCCTGATGAGATGCGCTCTGTGCTGGCCCATGAGTTTGGCCATTTGTCAGGTAATCACAGCCGTTTTAGCGCCTGGATTTACCGGGTAAGGATTACCTGGATGCGCGTGCTTTCAGCTTTTGATAATACAGACTCCTGGGGTGGCAGGCTAATGCGTAAGTTCTTTGACTGGTACTCTCCACAATTTGAGGCGTATTCGTTTGCGCTAGCACGTAGCAATGAATTCGAAGCGGATGCTATTGCCGCCGAATTGACCTCACCTGAGATAGCGACTCGAGCACTGGTCAATGTACACGCTACAGCTCCCTATGTGGATGAGAGATATTGGGATAGCTATTTCAAGTATGCTGACATGCAGGAACAACCGCCCTATGCCCCATTCGAGGGACTTGCTCGATTTCTGGGTGACAATCCCATGGCTAGAGATGAGATGCTGGAGAGCATCCGTAAAGCGATGGGAGTAGAAACTCATTACGCTGATACTCATCCAAGCCTTAAGGATAGAGTGCGTGCACTGAGGGCTGCACCGCAGCTCCCTCAAATACCTGAAACGAGTGCTGCTGAGGCCTGGCTGGGTGAACTCAACCAGCAGATTATGCTAGAGTTTGATCAACAATGGATGAATGACCATGAGGAATCATGGAAGCAGCGCTTTGACTACGTCAGCAAAGCTCGCAAGGGGCTACAGGAATTCGCCCTTAGCGATGTGTCGGATCTGAGTGACGAAGATCTGTGGAGCTATGCATACTGGAGTCATGAGTTTGAATCAGCCAGTTCGGCTATGCCTCTTTTTCAGGCTTATCAGGAACGACATCCGCAAGATCCGGATCCAGCCTATTTTATAGGCTTGATTCTGATAGAGCAGGGCGATGTGGCTGGTCTAAACCAGCTGCGTCTGGCACGCAAAAGTGCAAGTCTTATAAAGGATGCAGCAAATGCGGGTTATGATTTTCTTAAACAGCAGGGTAAGGATGCCGAGGCAGAGGCCTGGTGGCAGGAGTCTATCGAGCAAAATGAGGTATTCCAGGCCGCTAGCGCAGAACGTGAAAGAGTGACAACGGATGATCATTTTTTTCCTCCCGAGATCGATCAGGAACTGCTTCAACAACTTATTAAAAATCTTAAGCGAAATAAAAAAGTGGGTAAGGTCTGGTTGGCACAAAAACAACTTGAATACTTTCCAGACAAGCCTGTTTATATCATCGTATTTGCTGTAAAAGGGTTTCTGTTTTCATCTGATAAATATGAAACCAGGGTTATGCAAAATCTCGATTTGCCAGGTGATTTTTTTGTCATATGCAAAACAGGAGATTTCAAGGACTTAGCTAAACAGGTAATTAAAGCGGGTAAAAGAATCATTTGACCGGACTTCCTACAAAGGTGCTTTTAGCTCAGTCTACAGGCATTCGATGATGAGGTTTGTGTTCAAAGTTATGACACCGTTTTTATGCAGCAGCAAACCGATAAATCATTGACCTGATTTAGACGCTAATATATTGCCTCTAAATCAGGACTGCGTTAATAATAAAAACTCTTCAAACCTTAAATTGATTTACCAAATGCTGTAAATCTACCGCCAGTCGAGACAGTTCTTCACTAGCCTTAGCCGTTTGAGTGGCTCCTTCAGCGGTACCTTCAACAATATCACTGATATTTACAATATTTTTATTAATCTCTTCAGCTACTGTGCTTTGTTGCTCAGCTGCGGTGGCGATATGAGCATTCATATCCTTAATCTTTGATACTGAGTTAGCGATAATCTCAAGAGAGGTATTGGCTTTGTCCGCCTGTGCCACACTGTCGTTTGCTCTGGTTCGACTTTCATCCATTACTTTGACTGCGCTTTGAGCGCCAGACTGTAGCTTTTCGATCATTTGCTGGATTTCCTGTGTAGATTGCTGGGTTTTGCTAGCCAGGTTACGGACCTCATCGGCTACTACCGCGAATCCTCTTCCTTGTTCACCAGCTCGTGCGGCCTCAATTGCGGCATTCAAAGCGAGTAAGTTTGTTTGCTCTGCTATGCCTCTGATTACATCCAGCACAGATCCGATATTTTCACTATCTTTCTCAAGTTGCCCAATCACATTGACTGCCGTATGAACTTCTTCGGATAAAGCCTCTATTGCCTGCATCGTTTTATCGACCAGCTGTTTTCCTTCAGCAGAGGCCTGATCGGCGTTATTTGCTGCGTCGGCAGCATCGTTAGCATGACGAGCAACCTCCTGAACCGTAGCAGTCATTTCATTCATGGCGGTAACCACCTGTACAGTTTCAGATTGTTGCTGTGAAGTACCTTTAGTGGTTTGTTCAGTGATTGTTGACATTTGAACCGAAGCTGCTGCTAGCTGTGTGGTTGAGTGACTGACCTTACTCACTGTATCACGAATTTTTTCGGCAAACAGGTTAAAGGCTTTACTCAGGCGAGTGATCTCATTATTACCAGAATCATCAAGGCGACGGGTGAGGTCTCCACCGCCTTCAGCAATCTCACTCATTGCTTCAACGGTTGAATTTAATGGAGCACTGATCAGTCGTCCGATAAATGTAGCGATGATTAAACCCACTATAAGCGAAGTGACACCAATAATAATTGCGGTGTTTCTAGCGTTGGCAATGCTGTCTACATAATGACTTCGATCCATACCAATTTCCAGTACTCCTACTGCATGCCCCGTATAATCATTGACGCGATAGGCGTAGACGGCTAGATCCTGCCCATCGACTGAAATATTTTCGATAACAGGGGTATCCATAGCTGTTTTTAGTTGATCAGTTGTTAATAAAGCAGCTCCTTTTAAGGTGGAGCCGAACTTTTTAAAATCAGAGCCATTGTTCAAATAAAGCGATATATCGACCGCATGACGCTGTTTAAATTTTTCAAAAAAAGGTTGTCCAAACGACATACCAAATTCGACTGAGCCGATATGTTGGCCGCTGGAAAAAACAGGAGAGATACCTCTGATACCCAGACCCGCAACACCTTTCTCCAGGCCGACTATATTTTTTTTGTCCTTATTAGTCGCAATAACCGTTTTTCGAAAAGAGGACAGGTCATCACCAAACTTTTCTGGTTTATGCAGACGAAGAAATGAGGTTGCTGGTGGTAGGTGATACTGAAACTGTCGTGCATTAAAATCTTTTTTCATAACCTTGAAAACCTTTGCAAGGTTTTGGGACAGACCCTCTCTGTCCTTATTGGCAAACATTTCGCTAAAAATGTCTATATTTGCGATCGTCGATGCCAGTGCATTGGCCAGATGACCTTCCGCTTCGATCTCCATGGTCGCTGTTTCAAACAGTGTCTTAAGTTCACGTTGTTCAGCAGATTGCGCCACGGAGTTAACGCTAGATATCACGACAGGAATATTAACTAAGGTGACTATGAGTAAAACAATAGAAAAGCTGAGCCCAAGCAGGGTGCCGATATTGATATTCTTTAACATTTTAAAACCAACCAGTGGATAATACTTACAGGTAACTCGGTAGCTCGCTTCTCAATACATTAGTACAAAAGAAATGATCTGATTAAGTGTTTATTTAGTACAGATCGGGGAACTAGCAAATAGATATGTTACATTTAGATTAACTTAACTTAGGATACTTTCCATTTTCGGGAAAAATCTTAATAATTTTGATTAAACAAGATAAATAGCAGATCTGGAACTGCCTGCTTTAGAACTTTAGATCACATATTCAATGTCCTATTTCCCTAAACATATTTAATCAGGAATGAGTTGGCAAAACAGATGAAAAAACTAACCCTCAACATCATCGGATGTGGTCATCTTGGGAAATCTCTGGCAAAACTGTGGTCGGATCATCAATGTTTTAACATCGGAGGTGTGTTTAATCGGTCACTGGATAGTACGCTGAAGGCAGTTAATTTCATTGGTCAGGGCACAGCAGTAAGCACGCTTAATGAAATGCCTCCCGCTCAGGTGTACCTGATCGCGACACCGGATAATGAAATTTTCAATGCCTGTCAGTCACTGCTTGATTCAGACTTGCTTAATCCGGGTGATATTGTCTTTCACTGTAGCGGGGCACTCTCTTCAGAGGTCCTTAATATGGTGAATAGTCATGATGTTTTTACCTGTAGCGTACATCCTGTTAAAAGTTTTGCTGATTCATATAAGGCAGTTGAAAACTTTCAGGACACATACTGCGGTGTAGAAGGTGATCCGCAGGCACTGGATATAATTGAAACAGCAATGCAGGAAATAGGAGCCAGAATTTTTCACGTAAAGGCTGAGGGTAAAATCTATTACCATGCCGCAAGTGTCATGGTGTGCAACTATCTAACCGCATTGATGGAGGCAGGGTTACAAAGCTATCAAAAGTCTGGATTAGATACTGATACTGCTGTGCAGGTTATGCAACCACTGGTACGTGAAACGCTGGACAACATTTTTCGCATGGGTACGGTAGATGCTTTGACTGGGCCAATAGCGCGCGGTGATGACCTTGTGGTAGAAAACCAGCTGTTAGCCTTTGCTAAGTGGGATCCCAATTTAGCCGGCCTGTATGCCAGACTCGGGGAAGTCGCTGTGCAACTATCTAAGCAGAAAGGCAATGCTTCTGACGAAGCGCTAACGCGAATACGTAAGGTTCTTGAGGATTATTAGCTGCTGAAATGCACAGTAAAGAGGGCTAGTCGAGAAATTCTGTAAAGCTGACAACAGGCTCTCTAGAGGTACGATAGTTATTTATTTCCGCTTTTACGTCCTCATATCCCAGTGCCATACCGCATACCAGGATTTTGTTGTCATCGTAACCCAGAAACTTTCTAATATGTGTGGCGTAATCACATAGAGCAGCCTGAGCACAGGTGGCAAGTCCCTGTTCAGTCGCGGCTAGCATGAGCGACTGTAAGAACATACCGTAATCCATATAGGAGCCGGTTTGCATCACATCATCCATAAAAAACAGCAACAGAATTGGCGCATTAAATGAATGATAATTAGCTATCCATTGCTCCTGACGTCTATGTTTATCCTGTACTGCAATATTTAAAGATTTGTATAGCTGAAGACCACAGGCCTTCCTTCTCTCTTTATAGGGCTCAACCCATCTGTCGGGGTAATAGGTATAATCTGTGCTGGCTTTTTCACCGCTTAAATAAACATCCTCCAGTTGTTGCTGTAAAAGATTTTTTCGTTCACCTTTTAACACAACTACCTTCCAGGGCTGAGTGTTACTGCCTGAAGGCGCCCACTTTGCACTTTCTAACAGATTCACTATGAGTTCATCGCTGACCGGTTTGTCGAGGTAAGCACGGATAGATCTACGATTACGTAATGCGTGATGGACATCCATTACAGTAGTACTCCTGCATTGTCTGTTGAATTAATTGTTTTCATTTTGGGGTAACCAGTTTGCTAGTCTATTTTCCAGAAAGGTATTAAAGCCTTCTTTTGCTTTCTCATTCATTAAGCAAGCCTCTCTGTTTAGCACAGGTGATTCCATTAGAAACGGTTCCAGGAGTCACCACTATGTGCAGTAAAAAGCAGTTTTACAGTAAATCATGCAATGAAATGCTTGTCTAAAGAATGTTTAAATGTAATATAGTGCATATTAGCGTGCTTAACCGTTACAGGGAAGTGAATAAGTCATTAGTTTTATATCAATTTGGGGGATTGAAGAATGGATCTGGAAAAGTTTAAAAGTCTGATTAGTGAAGTCACGTCAAAAATTGCTGATAAACCCTTAGATACCAGTTTGCAGCAATATCTAAACGATGAATTCCCGGCACAGGGTGAGCTGTTCAAATATATTGAAAGTGCCTGTCACCAGGCTACAGAAGATGGCTGGATGTGTGAACGGGAGCATGCAGGTATTCGCTTTGGTAGAGTCATCAAACCTTCGCAAGACACCCACGGATTTAGTGTTGATGTGGTTCAGATGGAGAATATTGTTGGCCCGCATCACGCTCACCCTAATGGTGAAATCGACATGATTATGCCAATCCAGGGTGATGCTCGCTTTGATGGCGCTGAGAAAGGCTGGCTGGTTTATCCTCCCGCCAGTGCGCATAAACCTACAGTTACCGAGGGCAGTGCCTATGTACTTTATCTGCTACCAGATGGGGCGATAGAGTTTACTCGATAGACAGATGGTTAGCGTGAAACCAGAAAACCACATCATCAATGATGTGGAGCTTGAACTCGTTCGTGTATTACCCGATTCATACGATGCCACTAAACCGGCACTGATTCTTTTACATGAAGGACTGGGTTCTGTATCCATGTGGCGCGACTTTCCTTCACAACTGGCTGAGAAAACAGCCTGTGAGATTATTGTCTACTCACGAGCTGGTTACGGCAAATCGGGGCCTGCGCATTTACCGCGCACTGTGCGTTATATGCATGATGAAGGCCTGCAGGTATTGCCACAGCTTATCGATGAGTTAGGTTTAACTCGGCCTGTATTAATGGGTCATAGTGATGGTGGTTCTATATCACTGATATGCGGAGGAGGGACTGATACCGAACTTGGCGGCATAATTGTTATGGCACCTCATATTATGGTTGAACCCATCACTGTTGAAAGTATTAAACAGGCTAAAGTGGCCTGGTACAACACAGATCTGAAAAAGAAATTAGGCAGGTATCACGACAACGTCGAAGCAGCATTTAAAGGCTGGAATGATATCTGGCTACATCCCGATTTTTTATACTGGAACATTGAAGAGTTCCTGCCTTCGGTAAAGGTGCCGGTACTGGCGATTCAGGGTGAAGATGATGAATACGGCAGTATGCTGCAGATAGAAGGCATACAGAAACATCTGCCTGATACAGAGTTATTAAAGTTAGCACAATGTCGTCATTCACCACATAGAGATCAAACCAAAGCAGTGCTCAATGCTGTGGAGCATTTTATAAATACCCTGGTTACAGGCGAATAATGATATATACCCATGCGCTATCTGGACGCTGAGTTCACGCTACCTGGCGCGCAGGGGAAAGGATGATTTTCAACCAAAAATACAGCGACTGAGTGCCTTGTCGATCAGTTCGAGTTAAAGTTTAAATGTATTATAATGCATTGACAATATTACTGGGCTGCATAATAATTCATAAAGATTAAACCGGTGCAATAATCAACACAGCAATAAGAAAACCGGGTAATTGATTAACCATAACTGAGGAATAGTCGATGCCACAATTAAGTTCAGCCAATCACAATGTATCGCCTCCTGAGGTTGAAATTCCACGTCAATATAATGCTGCCTATGACTTGCTACAAAGAAATCTGCAGGCGAATCGTGGTGATAAAATCGCATTTATCGATGACCAGGGCCAATACAGCTATGCGGACCTGGACAAGCGCAGCTCTCAGCTTGCAAACGCACTCACATCAATCGGCCTGCAACGTGAACAGCGTGTGATGATGTGTATGCACGATAATATCGATTTCCCTACCGTATTCCTTGGTACTATAAAAGCGGGCATTATTCCTATAGCGGCAAATACGCTGTTATCAGAAAAAGATTACGAATATATGCTCAACGATAGCCGTGCACGAATCGCTATTATTTCTGAGCCTTTACTCGCCACCTTCGCCCCTTTGCTTGATCGAGTCTCAACCCTGGAGCAGATCATTGTTTCAGGAAAACCAGAGACTGAGAAAGATTCTCTAGCTTGCATTATGCAGGGGCAATCAGAACAGTTTGAAATAGTGGAAACGGTCTCTGATGATGCCTGTTTCTGGCTGTATTCATCAGGCTCAACCGGCTCTCCGAAAGGAACTGTCCACATTCATTCCAGTTTAATCAATACTGCTGAGTTATATGCAAAACCCATTCTGAACATCAATGAAAATGATGTTGTTTTTTCCGCAGCCAAACTGTTTTTTGCCTATGGCCTGGGTAACGGATTAAGTTTCCCTATGTCTGTGGGAGCAACCACCATACTGATGGCAGAACGTCCAACACCTGAATCGGTAAGTA
This sequence comes from Gammaproteobacteria bacterium, assembly GCA_050306135.1. Taxonomy (GTDB): domain Bacteria; phylum Pseudomonadota; class Gammaproteobacteria; genus JACNJF01. The sequence continues at coordinate 56,839 of JBNLGQ010000042.1, read as the reverse complement.
AGCGTTTAATCGATCATCAGCCGAGTATTTTTTATGGCGTACCCACGCTGTATGGAGGCATGCTTGCCAGTAAGTCATTGCCGGCTAGAGATGAGGTGAGTATTCGTCTGTGCACATCAGCAGGTGAGGCGCTTCCAGAAGAACTGAGTAAACGCTGGTATGAGCATTTTGGTGTGGATATTTTTGATGGTATTGGCTCCACCGAAATGCTGCATATTTACCTCTCCAATCGTCCTGGTGATATACGTTATGGCACTACAGGCAAGGCTGTTCCCGGTTATGATCTGAAGATTATCGACGATCAGGGCGATATTATTGATAAGCCTAATGAGTCTGGTGAGTTACAGGTACGTGGACCAAGTGCTGCAAATGGTTACTGGAATAATCGCCAGAAAACACGTTCTACATTTTTGGGTGAATGGACCCGAAGTGGTGATAAATACTATCTGGATGATGATGGTTACTACGTTTATGCAGGTCGTAATGACGATATGCTTAAGGTGAGTGGTATCTATGTTTCACCTATAGAAGTTGAGTCCACACTGATGTCGCATGAAGCGGTACTGGAAGTCGCTGTCATTGCAAAAGAAGATCCGGATCATTTAATCAAGCCTGCCGCCTATGTAGTGCTTAAAGAGGGCTATGAAGCAAGCGATGAAATGAGTGCTGCTCTCAAACAGCATGTAAAAGATACTCTGGCACCCTATAAATATCCTCGCTGGTTCAAATTTGTTGATGAATTACCCAAAACAGCCACAGGAAAGATACAGCGCTTCAAGTTAAGAGAGCTTGAAAAGAGTGGATCGTAAATCAGAGCATCTGTTATTTGTTAATTTTCGCAAGCTCTGATTTTTCAGAGGTAACTCTGGTACCGTTGCTCAGGTTGCAGCTGGTAATCAGGTTTTCTGTTCGATGCTCAGCAGGATGCGGCTGAAAAAGGATAGCACGCAGCTCAATTGCTGCGTAATAGTGGTCAATACGCACTGTGCACAATGTGTATTAGCGTGAGGTAGGGTCTTGCGATGGTTATTGAGCGTGTTTAAAAGCTTTTTGAGCGTTTGCTGCATTTTAATACACACCAAAATGCACAATAATGCAACTAAATACTTAAAATATCTTGCATATGAACTATAATGCATTATAATTCACCTCACATTATAAGAAACCATATTGAAGAGGCGATCGGAATGATAGATTTTCAAACCAGTCCTGAAAAGTATCACCACTGGAAAGTTACATTCGAAGGTAATGTTGCATATCTGACTATGGACGTTGACGAAAATCACGGTCTCAAGCCTGGTTATGAATTGAAAATGAATTCATATGATCTGGGTGTGGATATTGAGTTATACGATGCCATTCAACGTTTACGCTTTTCGCACCCGGAAACAGGCTGTGTAGTGATACGCTCAGCCAAGCCGCGCATATTCTGTGCAGGTGCAAACATTCGTATGCTGGGGATGTCTTCTCATGCACACAAGGTTAATTTCTGTAAATTCACCAACGAAACACGAAACTCTATTGAGGATGCCAGTGAAAATTCTCAGCAAAGATATATTTCTGCAGTAAATGGTACCGCAGCGGGTGGAGGCTATGAACTGGCGCTGGCAACTGACCATATTATGCTCATCGACGATGGTAGCGCGTCAGTCTCATTACCAGAGGTCGCACTATTAGCGGTGTTACCAGGTACTGGGGGATTAACCAGACTCGTCGATAAACGAAAAGTACGACGCGACCTTGCTGATATTTTTAGCTCGATTGAAGAAGGCGCGCGCGGACAGAAAGCCGTTGACTGGCGTCTGGTTGATGAATCAGTACAGGGTTCAAAGTTTGATGCAACGGTGGCTGAAAGAGCGAATGAATTTGCTGCACAAACTGATCGTCCAAAAAATGCAAAAGGAGTCGATTTAAAGCCCTTAAAGCGAGAGTTTGGTGAAGATTTCGTCAACTATGAATGCCTTCAGATTGAACTGGATAAAACCAAACGCATCGCTACTGTAACACTCAGGGGACCAAAAGATGATGCCCCAGCAAGTGTTGAAGAAATCGAGCAGCAGGGTTCTGATTTCTGGCTGCTAAAACTTGCACGAGAGTTTGACGATGCACTATTGCACCTGCGTACCAACGAAGCCGAACTGGGGACGGTAATATTTAAAACGGAAGGTGATATTGATCGTATTAGCGGGTATGAAAAGCTCATGCTAGCTAATAGTGATAACTGGCTGGTTCGAGAAATCACACTGTACTGGAAACGCACATTAAAACGCGTTGATCTAACTGCGCGCAGTTTGATTACTCTGGTTGGTCCAGGCAGTTGCTACTGCGGCATTCTGGCTGAACTGGTTTTTGCTGCTGATCGCAGTTACATGCTGGAAGGTCAGTATGAAGGTGATGAGCGACCCGCAGCTATTATTCGTCTGTCCAGTTATAACTTTGGCCCCATGAAAATGAGTAATGACATTACTCGACTGGAAACACGTTTTTATGGTGAGCCGGAAAGCGTAAGTAAAGCAGAAAAAGCAATAGGGCAGGATATCGATGCCAAAACTGCACTGGATATGGGGCTGGTGACTTATGCCTATGACGATATCGACTGGGATGAAGAAATTCGATTGATGCTTGAAGAACGAACTTCATTTTCTCCTGATGCGCTGACGGGTATGGAAGCAAATCTACGCTTCGCAGGACCCGAAACCATGGAAACAAAAATCTTCGGGCGTTTAACAGCCTGGCAAAACTGGATATTCCAAAGACCAAATGCCGTCGCTGAAGGTGGAGCATTAAAGCTCTATGGTACAGGCACACGTCCGCAATATAACTACGAGAGGGTATAACAATGATTGAAGAAGATGTGGCAAAGAATGCAGTAGTCGAAATCAGCTATGACGATCTGATTCCCAATAATGTTGATCTGGCCAATGACCGTCGTCTGAAAAAAGCACTCGAATCCTGGCACCCCGGATATATTGACTGGTGGAAAGATGCAGGCCCCGATGGCTTTCATGAATCTGAAGTATATCTACGTACTGCGGTAGGTGTTGATCCAAAAGGCTGGGCTGTTTTTGACCATGTCAAAATGCCTGAATATCGCTGGGGTGTGTTACTGGCTCCACAGGTAGAAGGTCGTACCATTCCCTGTGGCAAGCACAAGGGTGAGCCTGTATGGCAGGAAGTTCCTGGTGAATATCGTTCACTACTGCGTCGTTTGATTGTTGTTCAGGGTGATACCGAACCTGCATCGGTTGAGCAACAACGCTATCTGGGGAAAACCGCACCTTCTCTATATGATATGCGTAACCTTTTCCAGGTAAATGTTGAAGAAGGACGTCACTTATGGGCCATGGTTTATCTGCTACAGAAGTATTTCGGCAGCGATGGTCGTGAAGAAGCAGAAATGTTGTTACAACGTCGTTCTGGCGATGAAGACAAGCCGCGTATTCTGGGTGCGTTTAATGAAGAAACGCCTGACTGGCTGTCTTTCTTTATGTTTACCTACTTCACTGATCGTGATGGCAAGATGCAGCTGGAGGCACTGGCTCAAAGTGGGTTTGACCCCTTATCTCGCAGCTGTCGTTTTATGTTGACCGAAGAAGCGCATCATATGTTTGTCGGTGAAACAGGTGTAGGTCGAGTGATTGAAGCTACCTGTAAAGCAATGAACGATGCTGGCATCACTGATCCGAATGATATTGAAGCGGTGCGTAAGCTGGGTGTGATTGATTTACCGACTATACAGAAAAAAGTAAACTTTCATGTTTCTGTGACGCTGGATCTTTTTGGTGCCGAAATTTCAACCAATGGTGCAGCAGCTTTTGAAGCAGGTCTAAAGGGGCGTTTCCAGGAAACCAGGATTGATGATGACCATCAGCTTCATAACGATGTATATCCCGTTCTGAAACTGGTAAATGGTGAATTTAAGGATGTTGAAGAACCTGCATTAAATGCCATTAACTGTCGTCTGCGTGATGATTACTACAATGATGCTCAAGGTGGAGTAGGGCGCTGGAATAAGAGCATTAAGAAAGCTGGTATTGATTTCGAGCTGACCCTGCCGCATAAGGCATTCAATCGCAAGATCGGTGAATTTAGTGGCTTATCAGTAACTCCTGATGGTGAAGTTGTGGACGAAGCACAATGGGAAAGCAGAATGGATGAGTTCCTGGCATCTGCCGGTGATCTCGCCTTTATCTCTTCTTTGATGAAGCCGGTTACCGAAGCAGGTAAGTATGCTTCCTGGATAGCGCCTCCAAAAATGGGTATTAACCAAATGCCTGGTGACTATGAGTACGTTAAGATTCACGATTAAGGTAATAACGGGGTCAGAGAGTTAATCTCTGACCTTTTAAAAAAGAAAGTGGGAGTTCTCAAATGCCAGCTATAAGACAGCATCTGATCGATCCAGAAATCTGTATTCGCTGTAATACCTGTGAAGAAACATGTCCTATAGATGCTATTACGCATAATAATGAAAACTATGTGGTCATGGTTGATAGGTGCGAGTTTTGCTTGAACTGTGTCACACCCTGTCCAACCGGTGCCATCGATAACTGGCGCAATGTGATCACTCCCTATACTTTGGAAGACCAGTACAGCTGGGAAGAGTTGCCAGAGCAATTAGAGGTCGATGATTCTGAAATTGAAGCAACCGCTTCAGAATCTCTGGATGCTATTGAATCAGAAGCCAGTCAGATTCTTGAAATTGCACATAGTACAGAAGGTAAAGTCCTGCCACCTTTTTCTGCAGCACATCCGTTTATCAATATTTATACTCGTGAACGTCCTGCGATAGCAAAAATTGCAGGAAATTATCGTATTACTGATGTTGATTCAGAGTCGGATATTCATCACATTGTGCTTGATTTTGGTAGTACAACATTTCCAGTGCTGGAAGGTCAGAGTATCGGTATTATTCCATCCGGAGTTGATGAGAATGGCAAAGAACATCTGGTACGGCTGTATTCAGTTGCCAGCCCTAGAGATGGTGAGCGTCCAAATCACAATAATCTATCAGTAACTGTTAAACGCGTTGTTGTTGATACTGAAGATGGTAAATTCTCAGGTGTTTGTTCCAACTATTTTTGCGATCTTGAAAAAGGTGCAGAGGTTAAGGTGACAGGACCATTTGGTAATACCTTCCTGATGCCGAACCATCCTGAGGCGAATATTATTATGATCTGTACAGGTACCGGTTCTGCACCGTTTCGAGCAATGACCGAACGTCGCCGTCGTAAACGCAATGCCGGGGATAGTGGGAAAATGCTATTGTTCTTTGGTGCCCGAACTAAAGGAGAGCTTCCTTACTTTGGCCCGTTAAAGAAACTACCGGACAATTTGATTGATAAAGAGCTGGTATTCTCCAGGGAAGAAGGTCAGCCGAAAGAATATGTTCAGGATCGTATGATGAAACGTGCTGATGATATTGCAAACTACCTGGCAGATGAAAATACCTATATCTTTGTCTGTGGTTTGAAGCAGATGGAGGTCGGAGTCAATGAATCCATGCATGCCATTTGTAGAAGTCATGGTATAGACTGGAACGAGAAAAGCCGGGAAATGCGTCAACAGGGCCGGTTACATATAGAAACCTATTAGGGCTGTTAACAGGTCCTGGATGTTCATGAGAAAAATAAACAGGGGTATTACATGTCAGAAACGTTAAAAATTATTCGTGCAGAGCATCGCCGTCTGGCAGCGGTTATAAACTGTTTTGTAGGTGTTTTGCAGGAAATAAAGGATCGTGATCACGCTCCTGAACTTGAAATGTTTGAACAGGTAGTCGTTTACTTTGAACAGTTTCTATATCGATTTCACCATCCAAAGGAAGATGAGTATCTATTCCCCCGTTTGTTACAGCGTGCCAGTGACTGTGCTGAAGTGATACAGCGACTGGAAAGTGAGCATGTAGAAGGTAAGGATATACTGGTTAAGCTGCGCACTAATCTGGACAATTATAAAGCCAGGCAGGATGAAGCTTCTTTTGAGTCCTTCTATAACATAGCGATGGTGTACCGTGATTTTGAATGGCATCACATGGGGACAGAAGAACGTGAAGTTCTGCCTTTGGCCGAAAAGTCATTAACCGAAAGCGACTGGACGGAGCTGGATGCCATCTTTACCGCACATGACGACCCTGTATTTGGGCGAAAGCAAAAGGAGGAATTCAGTGATCTGGCCACTCGGATTGTTAATCTAGCACCGGCTCCTCATGGTCTGGGAAGCTGATCAGGGAGAAATAGCATACTTCAACGAATATGTATTATAATTCATACCAGTCCGGTCGCTGACGGAATTCGTAATCACGAGATTAATACATATGAGTGGAAGTAAACAAGAAACAATAGCCCTGGAGCAGGGCGATAATGATCAGGATGATGCGCTGTTTCAGGAGTACATCATAGACATAGGTAATCGCATTCGAGCGATACGCACCAGTCGAGGTATGATCCGTAAAGACCTGTCACGCCAGTCAGGTGTCTCTGAACGTTATATTGCACAGGTGGAAACCGGTAAGGCGAATATATCGGTACACATGCTTTGGAAAATAGCCAATAGCATGGGGGTCAAGATTCCAGAGTTATTCCCGGACTGTGATTTCCGCAAGGGAAATGCAGCATTAATGACTTACCTGATGCGTCTCGATCATGAACAACAGGATACAGCGCTATCATTACTTAAACGTCGGTTTAGTAAGTCAACACAACAAATCAATGGTGTGGCTTTAATCGGCCTGCGTGGGGCGGGTAAATCCAGCCTGGGACGTATGCTTGCTGATAAGTATGGCGTCAGGTTTGTTCAGATTAGTGATTTAATCGAGAAGTATGCCCAAATGACAACTGGAGAACTGTTCTCCTTAGGTGGTCAAAAAGCCTATCGACGGATGGAAAAGCAGGCACTGGAAGAAGTGATCAGGAATCAGAAAAATATCGTGCTTGAAACAGGAGGAAGCATAGTCGCAATGTCTGACACTTTTAAGCTTCTGCTTGATTCCTACTATACAGTTTGGATAAAAGCATCACCGGAGGAGCATATGAATCGTGTGTTGGCTCAGGGTGATCTGAGGCCAATGGCTAATAACGAAGAAGCCATGGAAGATTTAAAATTGATTCTGCAGGAACGAGAAGCTGAGTATAGCCAGGCTGACTATGAACTGGATACTTCAAATAGAACGTTGATCGATTGTGTTCAGGAAATATCTAATCAATGTGGTGAGTATCTGACCACTGCAGAATAATTAACCATTTGAGATGAATTATGTCTGAACCCATAGAAACTCTACGCGGAGTAGTACACCCCTGGTTTTGCGATAGCTTCGGTCATATGAATGTTCGCTGGTACAGTCATTTTTTTGATGATGCCGCGTTTCACATCTGGCCTCTTTACTGGGGCAGTCACCAGAAAATGCAGGATGAGTTTGCTGTTCATACCGTAACAGCTTCGGCGAATATACAGTACCTGAAGGAACTGGTCGCAGGAGACTTAATAATCGTAGAAAGTTTACTGGATAGAATTGGGCGTAAAAGTTGCACTTTCAAACAGCGCATGTTGCACGTCGACAGCAGGGAGGTGCATGCAAGCTATGAAACTACGGAAGTCTTCTTTGACCCGCAAACACGCAAATCTGCAGAAATACCAGCCCCTATCAAGCAGGCACTGGAAAAGGTTTTGTAAAGCCTCCCTTTCCGCGAGTAGGTCACGGGGCACGTAAATCACTGTAGAAGAAAGCTGTTGTGTATAGCCGGTAACCTGATCATTCTGTAGCTCCGACAAAAGGAAGAATGAATGGTGTCGGTAAGTTGATCTGAACTCCGAATATTGAGAAGCCTTTCATGTGTCAGCTTCTAAATATCTTTAAACTTGAATTGATACCTTTTTATCATGGTTTCATTACCTATTAAGCCTCCCTGATGGATATACAGATATTGAAAGTTATCCTCTTTTTCAAGTTCCAGAAATACCTTCATGCCAACCGGGTCATACAGTAAATCAAACTCAATATTGGTTGTCTCTTTTAGGGCTTTCCAGAGTTGATAATTCTCTTTATACAGCTTGCCAAAGTGATATTTTTTATCAGCAGGGATAATGGTTGGATGAATTGATTCATCTCTTTCTAAATCTAAAAATTGTTTTTTTAGATATGCCACATCGCCAACACAGGGAGTGGTCAACACTTCATCACGAATATACTTTTGTAAAAAAAGGGCTGTGGTACCGGTACCGCTGGGCAGGAATATCTTTAAATCTCGTATATTGTTTTCATCTTTATACTGCCGTATTTCATTGGCAAGAATCTCTATACCATACTGAGATTCAATATTGGCGCCGCCTTCGTTTATCAATAAAGTAGTTGAGGAGTCATATTCAATATCAGCTATGGTTTGATCGTTTGCAAATATCCTGAGACGCATGCCATTTTCTAATGCATATTTATAATTGCCGTCAGGATTTGCTGTTAAAAAACCTGGTATATGGTCCACATAGTATATAAAGTTCCACTTTTTAAATTTACAAAGCACCGATAAAGAGTACATGGCATTAGACTGATTTGAGCCATAGCTGATCACTGTATCTATATTAGGAAACTCATTGACCAGAAAGTAATGAAATTTTCTAGCCTTATTCCCTGAAAAATCAGTATCCAGTAGGTCATCTCTTTTGATTAAAAAAGATTGATTCTGGAAGGTGATATTCTGGATGGGGGAGGTATGTAGTTTTATCATTATGCTTAAATCATGTATATCCTATTGGCCCATATTTTGTAAGACATTGCCATCTATAAATATTTAAACACAGGATTAGGTAACAGAGAAACAAGAATCAGGTACCATAGTGCTGATCTGCCGGTTACAATTAAAAGGATGTGATGAGAACACAACGATGGCATAACCCAGCCTTAAGTGGCAATATACCCTATACAACAGGCTAGTGTATTTTAGTTCATTCATTCAATAGTATGTAGGCCTGCAAAAGCTTATTAAACCTGAGGCCAGATAGCCTGAAGATTGTAAACCCTACCTGAATGATCCACCCCAAAAGTATTACCTTTGAATTATCAGTAACATGAATACAAATATCGAATTATTAGCCCCCGGTGGCGATGTAGAAGCCATTAAAGCAGCTATTGTTTCCGGCGCGGATGCGGTCTATTGTGGCCTGGATAATTTTAATGCTCGAAATCGAGCATCTAATCTAAGTTTTGATGACTTAACCGGCATCATCGTTTTAGCGCACAAATACGATTGTAGTGTCTTTTTGACCTTAAACGTGGTTATTCTCGAACGCGAACTTCCCAGCTTGATCAAACTACTGAACAAGCTGGCCAATACCGCTATAGATGGCATTATCGTACAGGATCTGGGTATTTTTAATCTGGTAAAGAAGTATTTCCCGCGCATAAAAATTCATGCTTCTACTCAGATGACTACGCTTAATGAAGGCCAGATATTATTCCTGAAAAAAATTGCTGTCTCTCGTATCAATCTATCACGTGAATTGAATATTGATGAAATAAAATCATTAACCGAATTAGCCCACAGACATGATATTCAAATAGAGGTTTTTGTACATGGTGCACTGTGTATCGCGTTTTCCGGGCAGTGTTACTCCAGTTCGGTTAGAGTGGGTAACTCAGGCAATCGTGGCAGCTGTAGTCAGGCATGTCGTGACGAATATGAAATTACTGCTGCGGGCAATCGTTTTCCACTCAATTTGAAAGATAATTCTGCTTATTTTGATCTTCCTGAATTAGTCGATGCTGGCGTTGATTCATTGAAGATTGAGGGTCGTATTAAGAATGCACACTATGTTTACACAGTAGTCGACACCTGGAGAAAGCAGATAGACGCGTTTTATAAAACAGGAATACCATTAACTGACGACTCTAATTTACATCGTGTTTTTAATCGTGACTTTACGAACTCCTTTTTGAAAGGCAACCTCAACAAAGAGATGTTTATCGATAATCCTCGTGATCATAGTGTTACCTACGCGATTGAGAAAAGTCATGCCGTTCTGGTACAAGATATACAGCATGTGAAAGATGAGCTTCACACGCAAAAGAATAAACTCGGAGATGAACTCGCAGAAAAGATTAAACATCTGAGCATTGCTAAAGAATCGTTAACCTTAGCTTTTTCTGGAAAGCTGAATACACCCTTTTGTTTAACTATGACAATTGGTGATAATGATAAAGTGATCAGATTAGAAACGTCATCACTGCTAAAACCAGCCACTAGAAAAGCGGTCAATCAAATTGCTTTAGACAAGCATTTTAAAAACTTTGCCTGTAATAGTTATAACGTATCTGCTCTTGATTACAGTGATCTTGATGATGGCTTAACGGTACCGTTTAAGGAACTTACGCTATTAAAAAAACAGGCTGCATCATTATTAGATAACTCAGTAGAATATGTTCCTTTTGTCGATGTTCCGCCGCTAGATAAGTACAACAAAACTGCAGCTAAACCTGCCTTGTCGATATTAATTGCGGATGAAAAAGACCTACATCTGTGTGATCTGACTGATGCAGATGTGTATTTCAAGTTGCCGGAAAGTCTCAAAAAAGGCAGCAATAAACACATTGATATCTTATTGCGTAATCCTCGTCTGATTCCGTGGTTTCCTGCGGTATTGATTGGTAAAGACTATGAGGAATCTGTTCGGATACTCGAACACGTCCGTCCTCCACGAATTATCAGTAACAATACTGGAATAGCCTATAAAGCATTTGAAATGGGTATAGAGTGGATAGCGGGTCCATTCTTAAATACGACCAATTCATATGCACTGTTAACCTTAAAAGAAGACTTGAACTGTGCGGGAGCCTTTATTTCAAACGAGATTAATCGTATGCAAATCAAAAATATTGCTCGCCCTGACAACTTCAAACTGCTGTACAGTATTTATCACCCGATATTAATGATGGTGAGTCGTCAGTGTTTTTTCCAGCAGACAGTAGGTTGTAAAAAGCCCAGTATCAATGATAGCTGTATGTTGACCTGTACAAAATCAACCTCTATTACCAATATAAAAGGCGTTCCTTTTACTGTAGATAAACAAAAAGGTGGCTATCCAGCTATCTATAATCACGAACAGTTCTTAAATCTCGACATAGTGAACGATCTAGCCGATCTATTTGATGAGTTTTTTATTGATCTGACCAACATTGGCACCGATTCAGAAGCAGAGCAGGATAAAGCTATATTGATTAAACACTTTGAACAGCTGTTAAACGGTGATGATCCAGCGCAATCACAATTGCACAAACTGGTTAAGAAATCGACTCATGCACAATATATCCAGGGTTTATAATCCTTATCAGGTTTGAATGTTTATTGTGTTTTGAACTAGATTGCTATGGTTTTTCATTTTCTGCAAATAGATCCGCAAACACTGATCTGAGCCATTGATTACCAGCTTCCTTATGAAAGCGACCATGCCAGAAGATATTGATCATAATGCTGGGTAGATCAATCGGGTGAGGATAGGCCGTCAGATTAAAGGGTGCAGTGCAACAGTCAGCAAACTTTTCAGGCACTGTCGCAATCAGGTTTGAGGCGGATAAAATATGACCGACTGCGACAAAATGCGGTACATGCATAACGATGTTTCGAGAGTATCCCATTCTATTCAGGATGGTTTCAATCTCGCTATGACCAGTACCAACGGCATCAATCGCAACATGATCGGCTTCCAGAAATTTTTTTAAACTGAGTTTTTTCCCATACTCCTGACCTGAACGGGTTAAGCAGACGTATTTCTGGTTGAACAGGCGTCGTTGAAAAAATCCACTTTTTAGATCGGGTAACAGGCCGACAGCCAGATCTATTTCACCGTCTTCCATTTTCTCTTTTAAATCTTCACCACTTGTGCGATAGGTTCGGATATTGATATTTGGAGCAATCTCGCTTAAGTGTTTGATCAGGATGGGGATGAAATAAATCTCACCAATATCAGACATTGCTACGTTAAAGGTGCGAGAACTGCTTAATGGGTCAAAGTTGATATTTTGATCCAGAGTGCTTTGTATGGAATTTAATGCATAGGCAATAGGTTCAGCAAATTGCAGTGCGAATGGTGTAGGGACCATACCGCGAGAGGTTTTAACAAAAAGTTCATCGTTTAAGGACTCACGTAGTCGTCGCAAAGCATTACTGACGGCAGGTTGTGTCAGATTAATCGAAGAGGCAACGGCAGAAACGCTACGGCGCTTGAATAGTTCATTAAAAACTATCAGTAGATTAAGGTCTAAATTCTTCATAGTGTTATTCAGTTTGTGAATGATAAATATAATACATATAAATTATCAATATAACCATCTCAGGTCTAACATTAGCATCAGTTACCAGGATCACTACCAATATGAAACTGAATATTCAGCCTTTAGACCAGACCATTGATGTTGAAACAGGTGCGAACCTGTTGGACACCCTGAGGAATGAAAATATACCGGTTTCCTATAGCTGTATCTCCGGCAAATGTGGTGTGTGCAGATGCAAGGTGATTTCCGGTCATGTGCTTGAAGGAGGACGCGATGCTGCTTTACCCGGTGAGAAAAATGATGGAACAATCCTGGCCTGTCAGTCAACCGTTACTGAAGATTGCGTAATAGAGATACCAGAACCTGATGAACCGGTTACTCACCCAGCAAAAATACTCAAAGCCAGTGTGGCTGAGCTTGAATACCTGACACACGATATTCTGCATATCCGCTTAAAAACCGCCAAAAAGATGGACTTTTCGGCAGGCCAGTATGTCACTTTACAATTTACTCCCGATCATATTCGACCTTATTCAATGGCCTGTCTAGCTGATGATGACTTGATGGATTTCCATGTGCGCCTGGTCCCCAATGGTCGAGTGACCAGTTACATAAAAGACCAGTTAAAGGTTGGTGATAATGTTCGCGTGACCGGCCCAATGGGGACGTCCTACCTACGAACTTTACATCAGGGGCCAATGCTCTGTATTGCTGGTGGCACTGGATTGGCACCTATTTTATCGATAGTACGCTCGGCTGTGAGCCGGGGTATGACTAATCCGATACATGTCTATTTTGGCGCACTGACATCGAATGATGTCTACGGCGAAGACGAATTTCTACAGCTTTCATCTCAATATCCGAATATTCATTTTCACATTGTCGTTATGTCCGGTCCTGAAAATGGTACATACCGCAGTGGCTTAGTCACAGATGCAGTTTTTGAAGATTTTAAAGATTTTGCCGGTTGGCGTAGCTATCTGGCCGGATCACCACAGATGGTTGAAGCAGCCAATATGATGTTGAAAAAGGCGGGTCATGATAGCGACAGAATATATACCGATGCTTTTTACAGTTCTGGCATTTAATAATTAAACTGGAGGACGAATCAATATGAATGAAGCATCAAATGCTTTTCCCGTAGAAGAAAAGTGGAAACAACAGGGCACTAGTCGTATCCCTTTCTGGGCTTATACCTCGCAAGATCTTTACCAGAAAGAGTTAGAACGTTTTTTTTATTCAAACCACTGGTGCTATGTCGGCTTAGAAGCCGAGATCCCCGAACACGGAGACTTCAAACGCACATTTGTGGGTGAGCGTTCCGTTATTATGACGCGTGGAAAGGATGATGAAATTTTTGTTGTAGAAAACGTTTGTGCACATCGTGGTATGCGCTTTTGCCGTGAGAGACATGGCAATCGCAAGGATTTTGTCTGTCCTTATCACCAGTGGAATTATGCACATAATGGCGATTTACAGGGCGTACCATTTTTACGTGGGGTCAAGAAAGACGGTAAGGTCAATGGTGGTATGCCAAAGGATTTTCACCCAAAGGATCACGGTTTAACAAAGCTCAAGGTTGCTATACGCAATGGCGTGGTGTTTGCTTCCTTTGATCATAATGTAGAGTCTTTAGAAGATTTTTTAGGCCCAGAAATATTAAAGTATTTTGATCGTACCTTTGATGGTCGAAAGCTAAAGATCCTCGGCTATCGCAAACAACGTATTCCCGGTAACTGGAAGCTGATGCAGGAAAATATCAAAGATCCTTACCATCCCGGACTGTTACATACCTGGTTTGTAACCTTTGGCCTGTGGCGTGCGGACAATGAATCGCAATTACGTATGGATGATAAGTTTCGTCATGCGGCAATGATCTCTACAAGAGGCAAGGGCGGTAAGGTAGACGAGGTGGTCAATGGTATTGAAAGCTTCAAGGAAGACATGAAGGTTAACGATAACCGACTGCTGGATATCGTTCAGGAGTCCTGGTGGGGCGGTCCAACGGCTGTAATGACAACGGTTTTCCCTTCAGTCATTTTCCAGCAACAGGTGAATAGTGTCTCTACCCGACACATACAGCCCAATGGTAAAGATAGCTTTGATTTTGTCTGGACGCATTTCTGTTATGAAGATGATGATGAAGAGATGGTGAAACGTCGTTTAATACAGGCCAATCTGTTTGGTCCTGCAGGATTCGTATCGGCCGATGACGGTGAAGTCATCGAGTTCTCACAGGAAGGTTTTGAGACAAAACCATCACATCGTACGCTTGTTGAGATGGGTGGCACTGATATCGCAGATAGCGAGCACATGGTTACTGAAACCCTGATACGTGGCATGTACAACTACTGGCGCAAGACGATGGAGGTATAAGACTATGATCAATTTCGAAACCTATTACGAACTATTAAACCTTTATGCCGAATACTCTCTGGTTGTGGATTCAGATAACTGGGACGAGTGGCCTGAATTTTTCACTGAGGATTGTGTGTATAGCCTACAACCGCGTGAGAACTATGAACGAGGTATGCCGCTGGGCCTGCTGGATCTTGAAAGCAGGGAAATGCTGGTAGACCGCGTGTATGGTATCAAGGAAACCCTTTTCTATGACCCCTATTATCAACGCCACATTGTCGGTGCTCCGCATGTGATCAAAGTGGAAGGTGATGTCATATATTCTGAAGCCAATTATTCTGTTATGCGCACCAAATACGATGGTATGACGACGGTATTTAATGCAGGTCGCTATATTGATGAAGTTCAAAGGACAGAACAGGGTTTGAAATTTAAAAGCCGTAGAGCCGTATACGATAGCGAAATGGTGCCTAATTCTGTCATATATCCTGTGTGAGGTGAGTAATGGGAGATCAATGGAAAACAATTGTTAGCGTCAATGAGCTTATAGATGATGACGTTATCGGTGTTGTAGTAGATGGAAAAGATCTGGCCATCTACAGTATACAAGGCGAGGTGTATGTGACGGATAATATCTGCACCCATGGTCTGGCCAGACTAAGTGATGGCTTTGTCGAAGACGGGCAGATTGAATGCCCTCTGCACCAGGGCAAGTTTTGTATCAAAACGGGTAAGGCACTGTGTGCACCGCTGGAGAGCGATGTACAGACATACCCTAGCAAGATCGATAATGACCAGGTATACGCAGCTATAGATTGACCAGAATAGCGGTTGGTTTATACTCATCTGGAATCAAATCTATCTCAGGAAAGTTACATGCAAGCCATATTCGTACAATTAAAATGTGAACTGGGCAAGGCTTATGAAGTCGCAGCTGAGCTGGTCGAAAGAGACAGTGTGTCAGAAGTTTTCTCGATTTCAGGTCAGTACGATTTAATGGCGAAGTGTTATCTGGATAACTCCGAAGATATCGGACGTTATGTAGAAACTCAGATACATAGCATTCCTGGGATTCGGGATACGCATACCATTATTGCTTTTAATGCTTTTACTTAAGCAGACTCCTATTAATTCATGAATTTGTATATTAGCTAAATATATCCCGACTCGTCCCGAATGTTTTGAATTACGGTTGAAAGTTCAAATATGCCTTAAATCGTGCGGATACATTTAGTTTACAGCAAGAAATAGAGGGATTGTTCAACAAGCATCGATACAGATAAATAACTCTGAGTCTAATCAGAACCTATGAATTGAATAATGCTAGCCTTATTAGCGTGCTCATTAATCCATTTCTTTATTTCTACGGCTTTCTCAGTATCAATTTCACCAATAACTTTTTTCAGGCGTTCGATCTTACTCAATGCCATTTTTTCGCTTCGAACCTTTTGCTGCCACTGTTCGGTGAAAATTTTTGGTAACCTGTTTGCCATTTCCAGAGATTTAAGCAATTGCCATTCCCCACCATCAAGCCAGGCCTCGTCACAATTGCCACACAGATCTAGACGACTATGTATCGATCCAGATATGGAGTACTTTGTCATAATTCGGCTGCACTTAGGACAGCTCAAAGAAGTTTTGGTGTCAGCATCTTCTACTACCTCACTACTAGATTCAAAATCAGAAGAATCGAGGGTAACTCTTTCCGCCCAATCTCTATAATAGAGAAGAGATAACAGTGATCCACCACACTCAGGGCAGCCAAATACGGGCAGGCTGTCATCTAGTTTGGTTGGCTTAAGAATAATCGTTTTACATTTCGGACAGTGCATGAAATTTCCTTTGGAATATAGCTTATAATTCAGAGGTGTAGAATAGCGTAATATTGTGGGTTAGTGTATATTCGTTAGCTCTTGTTCACTTCGAACAATACTTTTAACCACCGTATATCCTCAGGGCCGAGGTTTGCTTTCTGATGCAAGTCAGGGTTTTCATAAACGTCTTTATATACATTGCAGATGGCAACTTCTGTTAATGTTCGCCATCTTTCGTCGCTAAGCTCAGGGATACTGCCATTCGATAAATTCGGATCAAGCAAAGGGTCGTGCTCGGTTTCAGTGGTACGCAGCGCTAGCTCTAGTTCCTGTAATATCGGGTTTACTACTTTTAGGGTATTTGAATTCTCAAACTCCTTGTTAACAGAATCTTCTGCTTCCCTGATAGATTTATCGAGTTGATATTTGCTAAGTTTTTCACCGGTAGGACGTAATCCATATTTATTCAGCAAGCCTCCTACACCTGGAAGTAATGCCTTTGCGGCTATACCTGCACCTACCAGTGGATTTGCTATAGCGGTTAAACCGCCAACCAGCAGCATCCCGTAGGTTAATTTTTTGTCCAGAGAATCAATTTCGTTTGCCAGGGATTGAAGGCTGTTTAGATTGTCTTTTCTCTCATCAAGCACAATATCAATTGCGCTTTGTCGCATATACTCCTTGAGCATAGCCTCAGAATGTTCGTTAGCAAAATGAAACACTCTTCTTTTGGGGAGATTATTTATTTCAGGGACTGATTCAGGCAGGCATCTCATCGTATGCAGTGCGAATTTATGCTCTGAAAGGTGATAAGGGATCACGAAATAGTGTTTTTCATCATACTTTATGTTCTTGTATTTATTAGATGTCTCAGATGATACAAATATCGGTAGTCCGTTAATCTTTTCCTTTATGAGAA
This sequence comes from Gammaproteobacteria bacterium, assembly GCA_050306135.1. Classification (GTDB taxonomy): domain Bacteria; phylum Pseudomonadota; class Gammaproteobacteria; genus JACNJF01. Next base: position 39,489 of record JBNLGQ010000042.1, on the reverse strand, counting down.
TAAACCCTGCAGAGATTTCATTGCTGGCTTTATCGCTTGCCGAGCGAACAGTCTCTATGCTTTTTTCTATTAGTTCCTTCATCTGATAATTTGAGCGAGTTAATTTGATTTGAGCTTACAATCGATTATGTTACCGGTGCAAATAACGTGGTAGTCAATAGTTACATATAAAGTGCTTCATGATGATTTTATGCATTCTTGATATCAATCAGTTGATTGTTTAATACCTGCTTTCAGGTAGCTTGTCTATACTCTAATGTTTGACCAGATTATCGAAAATGACTAAACCTGAAATTATCTGGAATATTCACAAAATTATTCTTGACATATTATGTCGAGAGCGCTACTTTAGTGACATAATATGTCAAGCAAGGAGTTATCATGAGTGTATTGCAAGATTTGTCTAAACATTTGTCAGACTGTGAATTTAAGGGTTATCGGTTTAATTGTTTACCGATGAATAGTGGACAGGAGGTGTTAAGGGTTGAGGTCAGTGGGCTTGAGGAAATTCCGATCTTCATTACCGTGACTGAAACTCAAATATTATGTATTTCTTATCTATTCACCAAACAGGAGATTCATTCGGAAATGGAGGCTGAATTAAATCAATATCTACTGGAGCTGAATGTACCCATGCCATTGAGTGCGTTTGCTCTGGTGGATGATTATTACACCATATTTGGAGCGCTTGATCGTGAGTCTAATAATGAAAGCATCTGCCAGGAATTGATTACATTGGCAGCCAACTCAATAGATACACTGCAGGCCTTAGAAGATTACATTAAGTAATCAATACTTATCTGGATTTAATATTAAGAGGAAGAAAGAAATGAACGTGATGAAAAAATTATTAACATCTTTACGCGGTGGAGCCAGAGAACTGGGCGAAGCCATTGTCGATACACAGGCGATGAGGATTTTTGAACAGGAAATCGAAGATTCAAAAGCCAGTCTTGCCGAAGCTAAAGAAGGCTTGACTGAAATAGTGGCAAAGAAGATGGCTACTGAAAGAAAACTGGCAGACATCATGGAAAAGATAACCGAAAATGAAGGCTATGCAGTTAAAGCCCTGGAAAAATCGGATGAAGCGCTTGCTTTAGAAGTTGCTGGTAAGATTGCTAAGCTGGAAGCTTCTGCTGAGGAAGTGAGTAATGAACTTGCCACTTATGATCAGAATGTATCGATATTGAAGTCTCAGATACAGGAAGCCGAAAAAATTATCGCCGAGCATGAAAGAGAGCTGGCAATGGCCAAGGCTAGAGAGTCAGTTCAACAGGCTACTAAATCGGTTACTCAAACTGTCACAGCCAATGATAGCGCTATCGGTTCTGCTCGTGAATCGTTAGAAAGAATTAAACAGAAGCAACAATCTGAACAGGATAAGCTCAATGCTGGCATTCAACTGCGCAAGGAACTTGGTGGTGATGAGCTGGATAATAAGCTGAAAGCTGCTGGTATAAAAAATGAAAAGCATTCGGCGGAAGATGTTCTAGCACGGTTAAAAGCGAAAAGTTAAACCTGAGCAGGTACGGGGATAGTTGATGAAAAAAGGTAAACCCGAACGCTGGGAAAATGAAAAGAAAGCAGTCAAGGCAACCCAGGTCGCTTTCGATATTTCAACCGAAGCGCAAAAAAAGCTAAAGTTAATGGCTAGCCAAAATGGTTTGTCACCATCGGACCAAATGCGTGAAATTTTGGGTTTGCCGAGGAAAAAGCCGGTTCGACCCAGGTTGACCATATCATTGACAGCTAAAGATTATGAGATTTTAGCTAATATTTATAAACTCGATCCAGAGGATAAACTGGCTATTAAAGAGCAGGCAGCAAAAGAGATTATTGCCAACGTAATGAAAGAGGAAAAGCAATAGTCTAATGCGAAAGGCAATGAAGGACTATAAATTATTACTAATTTATATAGTCTTATTATGGGGTATAGAAATAGTGAATCTGCTTTTAAGTCATGGCTTAAATCATTATGCACTACGCCCTAGAGAAGTGGGTAGTTTATACGGCATAATCACCATGCACTTTCTGCACAACAGTATTGGGCATTTGTTATCCAATACCATACCGCTGCTGGTTCTTGGTTTTTTTGTCAGTTCGCTCAATAAGTTGCCTCGTGTTACATTTTTAATCATGCTATTCACCGGGTCACTGGTGTGGATTTTTGCAAGAGATGGGTTACACGCGGGTGCTTCCGGGTTAGTTATGGGGTATTGGGGATATCTGATCAGTAATGCGTATTTTAATCGTAGTTTTAAAAATATTGCGATTGCAGTTATCACCCTGATAATTTATAGCGGTGCGGTCTTCACTCTGTTTGACTTTCGCCCAGGGATTAGTTTTGAAGGACATATATTTGGATTCATATCTGGTGTTTTTTGTGCCTGGCTATGGGCAGGTAGGAAATATAAAACAATGCGTAAAATAATTCGAGGAAATTAGAAATGGATGGTTTTCTAGTCAATATAAGCAGTTTTCCAACAGTGATTTACACCACCTTACTGGTGGTAGTTGTTGGATATTGGCTGCTAGCGTTTACCGGGACTTTTGACATGGATGCATTTGATGTTGGTGTAGATATCGATATGGATCTGGAGCTGGATGGTGATATTTCTGAAATAGGTGGTATTGCAGGGCTATTGACCACTTTGGGTTTAACAGGTGTACCGATCACTATCGTGATCAGCCTGTTAGTACTCAACGCATGGATTATCTGCTACTTCCTTATTCTTCTTATCCCGACTTTTCCGCAGTTTATTTCACTGGTTCAGGTTGCGATAAATATTGCTGTAGCCATCGTGAGTTTTTTGGTTTCAATTCCAGTTACAGCAACCATGATAAAACCACTTAAAGGATTGTTTAGAAAAGTAAACCAGGCGCCTATATCAAAGTCTTTGTTAGGGGCGACCTGTCGTATTAGAAGTAGCCGCGCGGATGCAGATTTTGGTGAAGCAGAATGTCAGCTTGAAGGAGCGAGTCTGATTGTGAAAGTCAGGGCAGTGGGGGATCAGACCTTTAACACCGGAGACAGGGTAGTAGTGATTGAACACAATAAAGAGAAACAGGTTTTTAACGTGGTTAGTGAAGCAGATTTTAAACAACATTTAGATTAATACAGTAAACAAACAGGTTTAACAGATTTACATTTAACATGAACACTTATTTTTAGGAGCGTTACCAATGGAATTACTATTACCAATATTAACTTACGGCGGCATTATCTTAATCGCTATAGTCGCTTTAGCGATGATTTTCAGTGCCTTTTATAAAAAAGTACCTCAGGGATACGCATTAATCGTCAACGATATGTCATCAAAGCCCAAGGTGCATTTTACAGGTGGTCTTGTGTGGCCGGTTATCCACAAGATGGAAGTCATGAAGATTTCTCTCATTACCCTGGAAATTGACCGTAGAGGGAAAGATGGCCTGATTTGTCAGGATAATCTTCGTGCAGATATTATCGTGGCGTTTTACCTGAGAGTGAACGAAACCAGAGAAGATGTGCTTCGAGTTGCCAAATCGATTGGTGTAGACCGGGCGTCAGATAAAGATGCGGTAGACGAATTATTCGGAGCCAAGTTTTCTGAGGCATTAAAGACCGTGGGTAAAAACATGGTATTTCTTGACCTGTTTGAAAACAGAATCAAGTTCAGGGAGAAAATTATCGAGGTGATTGGTGATGATCTGAATGGCTATGTATTAGAAGACGTTGCAATTGATTATCTGGAACAAACACCGAAGTCCCAGCTCGATCCCACTAATATTCTTGATTCAGAAGGTATTCGTAGAATCACTGAAATCACCGCTATCCAGAATGTCCAGACTAACCGTCTGGAAAAAGATGAAACCCTCGCCATTACCAAAAAGAATGTTGAAACCCGCGAAGCCATGCTGGCTTTAGAGCGTCAGCAGGTCGATGCTGAGTCAAAGCAGAAACGTGAAATAGAAACTGTACAGGCGCGTGAAGCTGCAGAAACCAAAAAGGTTCAGGAAGAAGAGCGTCTTAAAGCGGATCAGGCTACCATCGAAACCAATGAGCAACTCGAAATTCGTAATCAGGTCAAACTTCGTCAGGTCGAGATAGCAGAACAAAACCGCGAACGTGCCGTTGTGATCGAAAAGGAAAAGGTCATCCGGGCGCAGAAAATGGAAGAGGTTAATCGACATCGCGAAGTTGAATTAGCCATTATTGAAAAAGACAAGGCACTTGAAGAAGAAAAGAAAGTCATTGCGCAGACCATCAGTGAAAGAATCGCGGTTGAAAAGAAAGTAACCGAAGAAGAAGAGCGTATTAAAGAAGTTAAAGAAGTTTCTGAAGCAGACCGTAATAAACAGGTGCTGGTGCTAGCAGCCGAGGCGTCCGCTCAGGAAGAACTGGTACATACTGTGATGCGAGCAGAAGCGGATGAAAAGAAAGCAACACATAAAGCCCGTGAAATTAATGTAATGGCACAGGCCGAATTAGAAGCTGCATCGAAAAAATCTGAAGCTGAGAAGAAATTAGCTGAAGGTGCGCAGGCAACCGCTGCTGCTAAAGGGTTGGCAGAAGCTCGAGTCATGGAAGCGAAAGCGGATGCCACTGAGAAGGAAGGCATTGCCGAAGCGCATGTTCAGGAAGCGAAAGCTATTTCATCCGAAAAAGCAGGTCTTGCAGAAGCCCGAGTACTGGAAGAGAAATTAACTGCAGAAGCCCGCGGTAATGAGGAACTGGGCAAAGCTGAAGCCGTAGCTAATAAGGAAATCGGAATGAGTCATGCTGAAGTTTTACGCGAAAAAGGTAAGGCTGAAGCCGACGCTCTGGTAGAAAAATTTGCCGCAATGAACAATATGAATAAAGAGTCTCGTGAGTTCGAAGAATTCCGCCTTAATCTTGATGTTCATCTACAGGAAGTTATGGCCTCTATCGAAGCCAATAAAGAAATTGCAGGAGATCAGGCAGATGTACTGGCTGCTGCGCTTAAAAATGCAAATATCGATATCGTCGGTGGCCAGGGCGATTACTTCGACAAGCTTGCCAAAGGCATGGGTGCCGGAAATGCAGTGAACGGTTTTATCGAGAAAAGTCCGATTGTTCAGGCTTTGATGGAAAAGCTCATGGGCGGTGCCAGTAATGTACCCAAAACCATTCCTGGGTCAGATAGTGAAGATACCAAAGCTGATTTAAATTCTTAATCAATCTACATGCCAATCTTCCCGGGCACTCTGTATATCAAGAGTGCCCAGATCAAGCTAATGACTGTAACTAATGGCAGGGAATACACGTGACAGATCAAACTGAAAAGACATCGATATCCGAACAGGCAGTGGCTGAGGGTGGGGCTTACGAAGTTATTCGTCAGCGCTTAACCGAGCAGCAGCAATCACTTGATAAGTTAGTCAGCGACATCAATACAGCACGTCAGCAAGAGTTCGGTAGTACCGAGATGAAAGTTCTTGGTCGCCTGCGACTGCGTACTGAAAATAACTGTCAGGCAAAAGATCTGGTTGTGGTCGGCGAATATGTGCTGTTTGGGTATAACGTTCATATCGGTCTGAGAAAAGAAACGCGTATCGAAGATGTACTTTCACTCTACATGCTCGATGAAAAAGACGGTGCCTATGATTTAACATCGGTTGCAGTCAAAGATTCTTTTCTGGCCGACAGTCGCTTTCAAACCGAATTTCAGGAGCTGTATGCCTATTATAAAAATACGGCTTTATCCCAGCTGGTGTTCAAAAATAACAAGTTGCTAGCCTCATTTCAGATTGGTGAAAAGCTGACAGATGTTCGTGTATTCCGCTGGGAAGTTTCTGCGGATGGTAAACAGATTGAGTATATCGATAACCGTGGCGAGCGCGATATCCAGTTACCGGCAAGTCACGATTTTGAGTGGGTAGAGTGCCAACGTGATGATGTCGTAGATGGACGTAATCCGCATATCAATATACTGGATACCCTGTTTGTTGATGCTTCTCGTGGCGATATTACCATTAAGGTAGAAAACAATACTGATGTCGGACTCGGTATATATTCAGAATCCGTTGAAGAGGAAAACCAGTCTCTGGACGATGCTGAATTTTTCTACGCGAATCTTAACCAGCTCATCCTGTTAAAGATAAAACCCTATCGCGAAGAAAATTTTCGTTATCTGGTCTTTAATCGAAACACACAGGATGTACAACGAATTGATGCGATTGGTGGCGCCTGTTTACAACTACCGGAAGACCAGGGCATCATTTTTCCAGGCGGTTATTATTTAACCACCGGAGAAACTAAAACATTCGATGAAAACCTGGAAAATCTGGTCTTCAAGCGTTCGATGCGTTCACCTAATGGTGAGGATGTACTGTATGTATTTTACCAGCCGGAAACCAATGTCATCGTACTGTATGGATACAATCTGATTGAAAAATCATTACAGAACCCGTTAAAGGGCCATGGCTATGGTTTATATGATGATGGACGCATGATCATCTTTTATGCAGAAGATGAACCGGGCAGAGTACATCCATTACAAATCTGGCAAACGCCTTATTACAGCGATAGCCATGCCAGTAAACAGCCACCATCGCAAAGCTTTTATGGAAAAATTGGTAATGCCGAACTGGTTCGAGGCATCTCTGAGCTATATAGCATCAGCAGAAGTATGCTGTTAGAGGATGTATCAGCCGATCACTATAATCGTATCAGTCAATCCTGTCATAAAATTTTCGATAATTATTACTGGTTAGATTCGCCCGATCTGGCTGCAATTGCAAAACTATTGCGTCAGATAGGAAATACTGCCGAGCTGGTGATAGACGAATATGAAAAAGTTGAAAGTATTCGGGCGCAATCGACCAAGGCACTGACAGAAGCAGAAGCAGCTCAACTCGAAATAATACGTAATATCGAACCTGATAGCTGGCACTCCCCACAGGAATATGTCGATGGATTATTCAGCATAAGACAGCATCGTGGTCATTTGATGACGATAAAATCATATCGCTATATCGACACTGATAAGATTGAACAATTAGATACTGATATTGCCAAAGTTGAGCAAACGCTTAATACACATACGGTTGAGTTTCTGGGTTCCGAAGGCGCTTTAAAAAGTTATTACAAGGTACTCGATAGTGTTGCAGCGGAACGTATTAAATGCAAAACCAACGCTGAATTAAAACCTCATATTGAAACGCTACAGAAACTGGCTCAATCTCTGGATCTGATTTCTGAAATGATGGCGACATTAAAAGTAGAAGACGCCACCGTTCAAACCAGAATAGTCGATGCTGTTTCTGAGCTATATAGCCGCCTCAATCAGCAAAACGCAGAACTTGAGCATCAACGTAAAACCATGGGCAGCGCAGAAGCCACTGCGCAGTTTTCAGCACGACTCAAACTGTTGGAGCAGAGTATTCACAACGCACTCGGCATGTCTACCACGCCGACAAAAAGTGATGAACAGTTTTCCAGACTTCTGGTACAGATGGAAGAACTCGAAGCTGAGTTTGGAGACTATGATGATTTCATTGCTGATATAGTCAAAAAACGCGAAGAAATATTCGAAACATTTGAAGAACATAAGCAGGGTTTAATCGATGCTCAGCAACGCAAGGCACAATCACTCGCCGATGCGGGAGAACGCATATTGCAAAGCGTTCAGCGTCGAGTCAAACGTTTCTCAACACAGGATGAATTAAATACCTTTTTTAGTGCCGACAGTCTGGTCGGAAAAATCAACGATATCATCGCTAAATTAAGGGCATTAGATGACAGCGTAAAAGCCGAAGATCTGGATTCACAGTTAAAATCAGTCAGGCAACAATCGATTCGCTCACTGAGAGATAAAAGTGATCTGTATGAAGCCGATGGTCAGGTTATCAAACTGGGTCCGAGACACAAGTTTTCGGTCAATACACAGGAGCTGGATTTAACCGTTTTACCCAGAGGCGATGAATTATATATCCGCTTAACGGGTACCGATTTCTATGAAGCTCTCGACAATGCAGAGCTTAACAGCATGCGAGATTACTGGTCTATGCAAATCCCCTCTGAAAATGAGCAGGTTTGCCGTGCAGAATATCTCGCCTATAGCATCCTTAAGGCAGCAGAAAATAATAACGATAATATTAGCTGGGAGACCTTAAGTATCGCAGCGGCAGACCAGAAAGATATGCTTAAACTGGTAACAAGCTTTGCCTCTGCACGTTATAAGGAAGGATATGAAAAAGGCATACATGATCATGATGCCAGCTTAATTCTTATTAAAATAGTACCGGTGTACCAAACCGCCGGAGTCTTCAAATACTCTCCAACGGCTCGCGGACTAGGCGCAATCTATTGGGCTAATACTCAAAATGGAGACGAGCAAAAACTATGGCATCAGCGAGCCAGAAATGCAGCACAGATGGCCAGTATCTTTTCTGATACCAATGCCCAGAATATTCTGCGAGATGAAATTGCTGAACACATGTTGCAGTTTGTCACTCAGCATCACTTGCCTGAAGATCAGCGTCTACTGATTAGTGCCAGTGAATATTTAACAGATGAGCTAGCACAGGAAAGAATCAGCTTTGCAACCACGAAATATGCACGACAACTTTGTGATGAATTTATTACACACTTAAAGACGCATAACATCTGGCGTGATTATCAAAAAGCATTAGATGATATGAAAGGGCAGGTAGGCAAACGCTGGGCACTGGCAGAGAGCTGGCTCAATGCGTTTATACAGTCACAACAAAAAACGCAGTTCAAAAGTTTTGTGGTTGAAGCTATTGGAATACTAAACGCAGAACAAAGAATAGATCGCGAGGATAGAGAGAGCGATATTCAATTCAATATCGAAGGCTTACTCGGCACGCATGACAAGATTGAAAATCGTCAACTGACCATTCAACTTGATCAATTTCTGGATAGTAATCGCACTCACCACGAGCAGGTAATACCGGCTTATCAGAATTATTTAGAAAAACGCCACCAGATAATTGTTGAAAAGAGACAACAATTAAGGCTGGAAGAATTTAAGGCAAAACCATTGTCATCTTTTGTCAGAAATCGGCTTATCAACGAAGTATATCTCCCTTTAATTGGTGATAACCTGGCCAAACAGATAGGAACGGTCGGCGATAAAAAGCGTTCCGATTTAATGGGCCTGCTATTGATGATTTCTCCACCAGGTTACGGTAAAACTACCTTGATGGAATATGTTGCCGACCGACTTGGGCTTATCTTTATGAAGATAAATTGTCCGGTTATCGGCCACTCAATTACCTCGGTTGATCCAGAACAGGCAGATAACAGTGCATCCAGACAGGAGCTGGAAAAACTTAACCTGGCCCTGGAGATGGGCAACAATGTCATGTTATACCTTGATGACATACAGCATACCAATAGTGAATTTCTGCAAAAGTTTATTTCACTCTCTGATGGTACAAGGCGTATTGAAGGGGTCTGGAAAAAACAGCCCAAAACCTATGACATGCGCGGCAAGAAGTTTTGTGTCGTCATGGCAGGTAATCCTTATACCGAATCGGGTGAAGCCTTTGAGATACCCGATATGCTTGCTAACCGGGCAGATATTTATAATCTGGGTGATGTCTTAAGTGGCAAGGAAGATGTGTTTGCTCTCAGTTATATCGAAAACTCATTAACATCTAATCCTGTATTAGCACCGCTTGCAACGCGTGAAATGAGCGACGTTTACAAATTCATCGACATGGCTAATGGGGTTGCTGTCGCAACAACCGATTTTTCACATCAGTACAGCTCCGCAGAAACTAAAGAAATAGTCGATGTGTTACAGAAAATGAAAATAATCCAGAATGTGGTCTGGAAAGTAAACCAGGCCTACATCGCAGCAAGTGCACAGGATGATAAATACCGCACCGAACCAATATTCAAGTTACAGGGATCGTATCGGAACATGAATAAGATGGCGGAAAAGATATCTTCCATCATGAGTGACGATGAGTTGATACGTCTGGTTGATGATCACTATCAGGGTGAGGCTCAATTACTCACTACTGGCACAGAGGCTAATTTACTCAAACTGGTAGAAATTAGAGAGACTATGAGTGAAGAGCAACAGCAGCGCTGGGCTCAAATCAAAGCTGATTTTATGCGCAATAAGGCAATGGGTGGTGATGATGCCGATACCGGATCAAAAATTGTAGTACAGCTTAATGATCTGGTTGGTGGTATCAATGCATGGCGTGACAGCGCTGAAAAATCTCGAAGTGAAGAAAATGAAGTAAAGAGTCGAGAGATCGCTATTAACAGAAAACAAAATCAGAAGGCACTTTCGGATATAGCCAAAGCGATCAATCAACTGGTCGATAATATCAATGCGGGTATTCAGGAAGAAAGTCCTAATGACTCAGGAAGTACATCATCCGATAAACTGGCTGATGTACTTGAGAATACGCTGCAACCTCTAGTTCGAATTATGAATGGCAAGCTGGATTTAGATCTGGGTACACATAAAAATATGTCAGAGATAAATCGTAAATTAGATAGCATAGCTAAGCAGGTAAAACCCCAGATCCAACAAAGTAGATCTCCACAGAAAAGATAGAACCACAGGCAATGTCAGCAATTACTATTACTCGCTCCCATCAATTTTCGATAGATGAATTAAAGCTCAAGATTGATGAACTTAAAAAAGATATAGAGAACAGATTCGAAGTCCGATCAGAATGGGAAAGTGACCAGATCCTGTTATTTCGCCGCAAGGGACTCAACGGAAGCATTGAAATAGACGAAGGTAATTTTCACCTCAAAGTAAATCTTAGTATGATGTTACGCATGCTGAGTACTCAAATAGAAAATGAAATTGTAAGTGTTGTTGATGGGTGTTTAGGAGCTTGAATCTGGATACAATCTTACACAAACAAGAAGATATTTTGATTTGATAGCTCATATTTTATTGTGTTTTACAATTGGTTGTAAGGTGCACACGAGCTGCCATTCACTTTAGGAAAACGTAACACTATTCCAGGTAACGAGGAAGCCGCTATTTAGTTTGTTAAGTACAATACACCACACCACTCACGACCGTAAAAGAGCTGGGCAACAATTTAACTTTTTGTTTTAACGTGAATCTAACCCGAATGGCACTTACTTAAGCTCATAACTAAAAGAATTCTTTAGTGCCAGTTAGAGCTGGTTTCATCAGGGGCGGAAGGCTACAAAGCTTTCAAACATGAGCCCGAATATATGTCAGCACATTTTTTACTAAACCTCCGTCAATTTAAAACATGGCATCAACAGAATCATAAAAACTCAATTCTTTGAGTTTATGGACACATTTGTCATGACATTTGGTAGATATCCATATATGTCCATGTTTATCCATGTTTATTTGTTTGGTGGCAGTTTTAGCCATTCTGTAAGTATCCTTTATAATGAATTTGACAATTGTTAAATAACTTAAATTGATACCGAGAAAATTTTTACTGGGATGCTAGACTCAAGAACATAGAATTACATTTGTTACAGACCTGTCAGAGAATAAGGTCGGCTTTATCTGGCGCTATACCTAAATATGGGTGCTCTATAGACCTGTTGAACTTCAGGTGAATCTACGTAACAGGAGCCAATAAATATAGCAGAGGATGATTAGGTGGAATCAGCAAAATCTTATTCGTTGGTTGCTCGCATTACGCTTTGGGCAGCTTTGTTCATCGTTTTGTTTATGAGCATTAGTATCGCTATCGATTATCGGATCAATTCCAATCGCTGGTACTGGAGTATTGAAGAACGGGCGGCGGAGATTGGTGAATTTGTCTCTTTGTCGTTGCCACCGGCCTTGTGGAACTATGAAATGGAGGCCGTGGACAGAGTGCTTATCTCTGCGGTAAACAGCAAGGTTATTGATGGTATATATGTTGTTGAAAAAGATAAATTCAGGAAAGGTTTCTGGAAACATAATAATGAGGGTGTTCAAACGCAAGACAGCCTGCCGAAAGATACAAACCTTACCACATTGAAGATTTACCTCGACGATGCCGGCGTAGAGCCGATAGCGACAGTCTATTTTGATATTAACGAAAACTATGTGACCCAGCAGATGAACGTTTTGGTCAGCACCTCGATTATCCGGGCGTTGGTTCTCTGTCTTGGTCTGGCCGTCGCAACTTACCTGTTGTTGAAGTGGTTGGTCAGGAAACCAATACTCAAGCTTAGTGATGCCATGCGGGATATAGCCGAGGGGGAAGGGGATCTTACCCAAAGACTTTCAATTACCCAGAACAATGAAATCGGTCAACTGGTGGAGCACTTTAACCGCTTTATGAATAAGCTGCAAAGCTCCATGTCTGCGGTAGGCCAGGTGGCTAGCCAGGCGCACCAGACAGCAACCGACCTGGATGCATCTTTCGATATCAGTCGTAAGCTGGTTTCTGAGCAGACTCTTGAAATAGATTCCATTGCTACAGCTGTTACCGAAAGTACCACAGCGACCCTGGATATAGCCGAGAATGCACAAGCCACATCGACAGCAGCTGACAACGCGCATAAAGATATCCAAAAGTCTCAGGTTTATATGGTGTCAACTGCTAAATTCATACAGGAACTCGATGGCACATTTCAGCAAACCCTAGAGTCGATGACGACACTGAAGTCGGATGTCGATGCAGTAGCTGAAATTACGACTATTATGAGGGGGATCGCGGAGCAGGGCGAGCAATTGGCGCGTAATGTAGCTGCTGAAGCTGCCCAGGCAGGGGAGAACAAAAATGGAGTTGCTTCGATAGCAGATGAAGTTCATGCACTGGTCGAGAGGACTCGAGAGGGAACGCAGGAGATCAGCGCTAAAATTGACTGCCTGATCAGCAGCAGTGAAGCTGGCGCAAAATTATTTAGCAGCGGTAGTCAGGCTAGTCGTGAGGGAGTCGAGACTGTTGCGCAGGCCCTGGGCTCTCTGCGCTCGGTAAATGACTTGATCGGGCAGATAAACGATATGTCCACACACATCGCATCAGCTGTTAAGGAGCAGTCGAAGGTTACACAGGAACTGGACCAGAATATACAACGCCTGTCGGTATTGGCCCAGGAGTCCAACTCCCAGTTGGTTCAGGCTGGGAGCTGTAACCGTAGTCTCAATGAACAAACCGATTTGCTGACAAGCCATTTGGCGGGTTTTAAATGGTGAGATTCTGTCAAGGTCAAGGCCTTCTCGGGATTATGCTTAGAAGTCCGAGCTGGTATAGATAGAGCCGGGAATACCCTGTCAGCACCTTCTGTCCAGGGTAAAAGTATCTTTGGAGATCCCAGGCGGGCTGATGTCATCTCAGGTTAATGAATAATTTAGGTATTGAGGTCTTTCGCTGCGTTTCTGGAAGGCTCTTTTGAAAAAACTAAAGAGGAATAAAAGATGAAACTGATTTTACCTATTCTGATGGCAATATTGTTTTCAGTACCGGTAAATGGGGCTGAAAAAAAAGCCATCGTCGTTGCGGCAGATCCATGGCCACCATACGTGGATCCTCAAGACGAAAAGCAGGGGCTGTCGCTTGAAATCATCAGGGCTGCCTATAAAACTCAGGGCTATGACGTGATATATAAAAATATCCCCTGGGCAAGGGCTGAGGACGGTGTTAAAACTGGTATCTACGATGCTCTCCCGGACGTCTGGTTTACCGAAGCCAGGACGAAGGATTTCATGTATAGCAAGCCTTACGCCAGTAATGATATTAAATTTATCGCCTTGAAAAATGATCCGTTTGAATTTGATGGAATAAAAAGTCTGAGTGGGAAAAGGGTCGGGGTTATCAGGGGATATGTTTACAGCGAAGAATTTACCAACGCGAAAGGGTTTAAACAATTCGGCGTTCCCGACTTTATGCTGAATATGAAAAAGATTATATCAAAGCGAATCGATTTGACGCTTGAAGATGAAATTGTCGCCAGGCAGCGCATTGCGAAGGAAGATCCCAAGTTGTTAGACCAGGTAAGGTTTTCGGAAAACTCGCTTTCCCATCGTGATTTATATATCGCATCCGGATACAAAAATCCACGTCACCAGGAAATTATCGAGGCATTTAATAAAGGCCTGGCAGCGATAAAGGCGAATGGTGTTTTTTCCAGGATAATGAAAAGCTATTCGCTTACTGTTCCTGAGTAGCTGCCGCCTTAATTCTGGAGTAACTCAGGGGGGCTATGGAAGCTCTGATTGAATCGTCTTGGCCAGTTATTCTCAGCAGATCTGAGCACTCTTCTTGCTGTTGACCCTGTCTCTGCCACTGTTCGCAAGCTTGTCTTATTTTGAAAACGCTACCCAATTGCTTTAATGCCTATGCCATGAACTTATGGCCGATTTGAATTAACCACCACAGGAATAGGGCAGTCTATTGCGGATGAAAATGCACGCAATATTTCAACCTCTCTGCTGGAACTGACCTGGTCATGTTCTATGCATAATATGCAGGACTCAAGTAATGCCATCTTATTCATTAAAGACATGTGCTGTAATTTCTGCAAAGCATTATCTATTACGGAGAGTTTCAACTTTTTTTTCTCAATGAAGTCTATATGCTCCAGTTTAAGATGAGTTACCGCAGTCTTAAAGGCTGCTCTCGCCTGTTCAATTTTGCTATGACCAGCAATAGCTAACAATGATAAAGCAATGCTAACCTCTACCTTGAGCTGTGATAACCCGGCAGACCTGGCTATGAGCTTAGGCTGGTTATGAAAATTTTGATCTAGATGATTGAACAGGATTTTCTGTAGTGACCACTCCATCAGATTAATTTTTCCATCGGCATCCATGAGAGAAGAGACATTGTCTCGGAAGGCCTGGTATTGATGGTTAGAAAGCTGCTTCAGTACAGGGATTGTGATATCTATCAGGGGCAGGCGCAGACGAATATCCAGGGCATCCATCTCTGACATGATCTTCTGCGTTAACAGGTAAACCTCGCGCTCGGCATGGTACTGCAACTGTTCCAGTTGTTTAACACGAACGGGATATGCCTTATCTAAGAGTAAAGCATAGATGACAGCCCTGGCACCGAATGGCTCTTCAGCTGTTTGACGAATATTGGCGGAGATATCTGATAACAGGGTACGTGCGAGTTCGATGGATTGTTGCGTTAGCTCGCCTGTAGCTAGCACAGCCTGATTTAACTCCTGGGTAGTAGACGTTGGTGCTGACGAGGAATCAGTTGCAAAAGAGGAAACCGCTCCCTTATAACTCTCGTTCGCCATTTCCGTATCTATTCTATCTTTTGTAATGAAATGTCCATTCCAGTAGGGATCGATTCGCTTTATACGTTTAATCAGCGGAGGGTGTGTGGCAAATAGAGATTCAACAAAGCTGGAAACCCCCTGAGCAAAAAAGGCATGGCTGATTTCGACAGCAGCAGAGGCCTGCATACGTGACCCTGTATCTAATCCTCCAATTCGTTTTAATGCTCCTGCGAGCCCCTTAGGATTGCGGGTGAATTGTACGGCAGAGGCATCGGCAAGATATTCACGTTGTCGGCTGACCGCTGCCTTGATCATATTCCCAAAAAAGGTCCCGGTGTAGCCAATAATCATCAGGCTTAGCCCCAGAGCAATCAGGGCAAAGGTTAGTCTGGCATCTCCGCCACCGCTACTACGGCTTCTACTACCTAACCTGAAACTCGATCCTCGAAATGGTAAGCGCAGCAATTCATAACCGATGATGCCGATGATCAGAATGCCATTTAAGGCGCCTATCAACTGGATGTTAAGTCGCATATCGCCATTAAAGATATGACTGAATTCATGCGCTATAACGCCCTGTAACTGTTCACGGTTTAAATGATCAACAAGGCCCTGAGTGACACTAATCACGGCATCACGGCTAGAGTAGCCGGCAGCAAAGGCATTAATACCGTGCTCCTGTGACATGATATAAACAGGTGGTGCAGGGGTTCCGGATGCTATCGCCATCTCAGAGACTACATTGAGTAAACGTCGATGTTTTCGATCAGTAGAATTATGTAAAACAAGTTTGCCCCCAAGGGCCTCAGCAATCACTCTACCACCCGCTGATAATGCGATGATTTTATAGATACTGCCTGCTAATACCACTATCCATACCGCCAGCCCGATCATACCGAATCTCCACCAGTCCATGTTCTGGATCATGGTTTGCAAGTCGGTGATTTGAGAGTTTTTAAAAAAACCTATTGCCAGCATCACAACCAGATTTGTCAGCACAATGAAACAGCAGACCGCAAGAATAAACAGAACAACCAGTTGAAAAGTATTCCTGCGAGCCTGTGCCTGAGAGGCAAAAAAATTCATAGCAATGTGATGAAACTAGAATGAAACCTTTGGTGCAGACTGTATTGCAGCACTATCTTCAAATTTAAGTAATGTGGCATCTTTGGGGTGGCCAAAGGTAGCGGCAAAAATCGTTTGTGGAAAGGATTGACGGTAAGCATTATATTCCATCACCTGATCATTGAATGCCTGTCGTGCGAAGGCCACCCGGTTTTCAGTAGTCACCAGCTCTTCGCTTAATTGCATCATGTTCTCGCTAGCCTTCAGATCAGGGTAGGCCTCCATCAATACATTGAAGTTACCCAGAGCACCGGCTAATTTTGATTCTGCACCCATCAATTCACCCATGGCGCTGGCATTGCCTGGGTCAGAAGCAATTTTCTGCAGACTATTGGCCGCAGTATTTCGAGCCTGAATTACTGCTTCCAGTGTTTCTCTTTCGTGCTTTATGTAGCCTTTGGCGGTTTCCACCAGATTGGGTATCAGATCGTAGCGACGTTTCAGTTGTACCTCTATCTGAGAAAAAGCATTCAGATAACGGTTTTTGAGAGAAACCAGTTTGTTAAAAATACCGATTATGTAAAAGATAATCAGAGCAATAACGACGAGGAAAATAATTAGTGATGTATCCATTGTTGACTTTTCCTAAAAGAAATTCTGTGTAAGTTAATTTTAACCCAGTATCTATTCAGTTAATAGTTTTTGAGGCTTTTGAGTTTAGGCGGCTCTGATTAATTCATACATCAGTTATTCTTTTATGTTGATTATTAATCCGCGATGTCTAACTATTGCCCCACCATAGTTATAAAATAGTACAACAATGAACATTGTTAAGTTTTTTTCAAATAAAATTTTAAAATTGATCGGCTGGGAACTTAATATTGTTCTACCTGAAGAAAAGAAATTCGTTCTGATAGGCGCTCCGCATACCAGTAACTGGGATTTTCCACTTGCTCTCCTCGCCTTTGGCACACTCGATATTAAGATTTCCTGGGTGGGGAAAATAGAGATCTTCTGGGGCCCTTTATATTATCTGTTCACCTATCTTGGTGGTATACCTGTTGATCGAAGTGCCTCGCAGGGCTTCATTGAGCAGATCACCAAAAGATTTGAGGAAGCAGATGACATGGTACTTTCCTTAGCGCCAGAAGGTACTCGTTCAAGAGCAGAGTATTGGAAAAGTGGTTTTTATCATATTTCCAGGTCAGCGAAAGTGCCCATCTGTTTAGCTTATATTGATTATGGCAATCGCAGAATGGGCTTTGATCAAGTTTTATACCCTAGTGGTAATATTGATGCAGATATGGAAATTATTGCTGATTATTATCAAAACATCAAAGGCAGGCTGCCACAAAATCAGGGACCTGTTCGTATGAGAAAGCACTAATAAAATTATTTCAGAGAAAGTTTTCAACTATCTAAACGCCAATAGTTTCACGTTAACTTCCAACCCTGTATACTCTGGCAGCACCTGTTTTCTTCTTCCAGCTTGATAAGCTCCGCTAGCAGAGAACGCTTCGCAATTGGGTATACCGACTCAGGTACATCATTGTAAACGCTGGGCAATATCTGTTCGATGGTTTGAGGCGTTTTTGTCAATGCAGACAGTGTTTCCTGTTCACGATCTGCTCGGTGTTTGATGTAATACTTAATCAAACCGGCACCATCACTTTTCGCGGGACCATGCGCTGGATATAGTGCCTTGATATTGCATGCCAGTAGTCGATGTAAACTATTCAGATAGGTTTGCATGTGACCTTCAGGTGGGTTGATCAGAATGGTTGACACCGTTGATAACATATCGCCAACAATAGCTGATTGATATCTGTTTTCGATAAAGCATAAATGATCTACCGCATGCCCGGGTGTGTGCAATACAGTTAGTTGCCAGCCTTTTGTCCCATCTGGAGCAGTCCCTAGTTCAAGAATATCACCATCTTTTAGTGCGTCCCCTTTAATAAACCCTTTTGCAATTCTGGGGTAGCATAATTCATGAGCTCGTACGGGTAATTGATATCGCTGGCTTAGTGCATTAACCGCAGCCACATGATCAGGATGGTGATGTGTGAGGAGAATTGCTTTAAGTTTGCAGCCATTGCCAAGCAGTTGATCCAGCTGTTTGAATAAACGTTGCTGTTCTCTTTCATCTGGCGTGGCAGGGTCAACTATATAAAGGTTCTCTGTGCCAACAATTAAGGTATTGGTGGTTGTAGCAGGTGGAATGGTATCGGTTAATAGAGGAGCTATGAATATCCCTGGTGAAAAATATATCTGATGCAAATCACCTTGCTGTAATGCTTCGCTTGCTGAAGCCGTTAGTTCATAGAAACCGGATAACTTTTTTTCATCCAGTAGCTTTAACATCTGTAATACAGGTGGTGCAATTTTCATTTTACCTTTAAGCCAGGCATTGATTGCTGCTGCAGGCTTAATAAAGCAGTCTTCGACTAGCTCATAATTATCAATCGAAGGCACTTCATCATCTACTGCACGTACATGCATAAACTGTGTGTCATACCGTAGTGGTGTGAAAGGTGGAGTGCTGATGCGAAATACCGGTATTAACTGTTTGAAGTTTTGATCAAAATCAGAGATGAAAGATTTCCAGCTATCAGGTGATTGAGTCAACGTGTTTTTAAGCTTTTGTTTTTCATCAGAACTAAAAGATTTGCCTAATGTAGCTGACAAAATTTGACACTCTTCAAAAGCTTCACGAATTGCACAGCGTGCAAAAACCTGCTCTAAGGTATCATCCTCTCTGTGACAATCAATCTCGCTGACATTACCGCCCGGGAATACCCAGAAATCACCAAAGATTTTAATCTTGGGGGCACGACGAGCAAGATAAACTTCCGGGTTATCATCCGGCCCACGCGTGAGTATGATGCTTGCTGAATATTTATAGGTTTGCATTTAAGTGTTATGTGACCCTTTCGTCAGCTATTTGAAGCCTCTTTAGTTTTGCTCAACTGCCAGGCACAGCTAAGACCTATAGTAGCCATTAAGACGACGACCAGGATGGCATAATTCCAGTTATCATTATATTCAACTACCGAGCTAACCATCATAGGGCCCAAAGTTTGCCCAATGCCCGCACCCTGTAAAATCAGGCCTGTCATGAGCGCCATATGCGATGGACTGGGTGAGAAACGTGATGCGAGCACAAAAGCCGTACCTGGAAAGAGGCCCCCAAATGCTGAAAACAGAAACCCAGCAATGACCTTTGTCACTGGGTCTGTCATGCTGGCAAATACCATCGAGGCACAGACTAACATGGCGCTAAAAGCCATAGTAACGACCTTCCAGGGTGCCATACCTCGACCTATCAACCAGCCTGCGGAAATATTACCAATGATGTTGCCAACAACTACGATGGCACCAAAATGCGCGGCTTTATCGATAGCTACCGCATAGTTCTGAACCAGCATAGTCGGTAGAAAAGCAGTAAGTGACTGGTACAGAGTCGAGTAACAGATAAACCCGGTGACCACTAGCAATGGACCTATCCTAAGAATACTGTTGATGAAGTTGAGTGAGTTCGTGGGTACTGCATGTTTTTTTCTATGGTTACGAAAAGCAAAATATATAATCACTGCCCAGGCAAGCATAATTAATCCTATATCATTCCATAACCCACGCCATCCATGTAACTCCAGTAGTAGCGGTGTAATGATCATCGATAGACCGATTCCTGTTGGCATAAAAGCTGCCCAGATGCCCATCACCAGAGGTCTATCTTCATCGCTAGCAGAACGGCTCATTAACGAGGGCAGGGCAACAATAGACATGATAAAACCGAATCCTTCGACCAGACGCGAAAACATCAGAAATGACAGCCCATCTGCCATTGAACCCAGAAAAGCACCGCTGGCAGAGATGACCAGTCCAGCAAGTGCCATATGTAAGTGGCCAATGCGATCAGCCAGTAGTCCAAATCCTGAGCCTGCCAGGGCGGCGATCAGGGTGAATAAAGATAGCAGAGAGCCCGCCTGAACCAGGCTAAGGGAGAGTTCGTCAATAATTAATGCTAGAGAAGCAAAGGCTTTACCAATCTGGAAGGCGGTTATACAACCAGCAAAAAATGCGATCCCGACGTTGGTCCAGTGGGTTTTATTCATATAACTGCTATTCCCAGAAAAGCGGAGAGATTTAGGGTGTTTATAGTGATTTCTTTCAAATAGATCAGCTTCACATATCGGCAGTGAGTGTAGCAATATAGTGCAAGCTAATGCAATGAAGGTGCAATGAAGGTGCAATGAGCGAAATTATAATGCAGGTAAGATGGAATTTGGGACATTATGTTTTCAAATTTTCATGCATTATTAATTACTATCATTCACAATATGAATGAGAAATATAATACATGGTAATTATCAATATAATCTCTTCGGAGATATTATGTTGATAGCAAAAAATGCTTTGATCAGTTCTTTTTCATGAGCTTAATAGTTATATCCTGTTTACTCTAATATAGGTTACAAAGAATTCGATCAATAATTTTCACAGTAATCCAGTTGACCTATTTGCATGCAGTATAGTTCTTGACAGTGCATATTGCAGAGATTAGTATCCAGACGCATGCATAATAATGCATTTTAACGGTTTTGGTACTCAACCCTGTAGTGACTCTGGCAGCATGAAGCTCACACAATGTTTGTAGAGATAATCGGTTGGTGGCAGTATTGATACTCAGAAACAAAAAGTAATACTTATTGATAGCCCTTATCAATAACTAATAAATAAACTGTAAAAGAGGATGTGAGATGTTTTCTAAAATAATTCAGACTGCGGTTGTCGCAGCAGCTCTTGCTACGACCGGTGTTACTCAGGCCGATAGCGTTAAAATTGGTTTTGTTACCACACTCACCACGCCAGCAGGTGTCATTGGTGAAGATGTAAAAAATTCAGTAGAAATTGCGCTCGACCATATTGGTAACAAAATGGGCAACCTGGATGTTGAATTAATCATGGAAGACGATGGCTTTAAACCTGATGTGGGCAAGCAAAAGACAGATAAGCTGGTTAAACAGGATGATGTTGATTTTGTTGCAGGTTATCTCTGGTCTCATGTATTACTGGCATCCATGAATTCAGTAGTAAGAGCAGACAAATTCCTTATCAGTACAAATGCAGGGCCTTCCCAAATCGCAGGCAAGCGTTGTAATAAAAACTTCTTCTCTACCTCCTGGCAGAATGACCAGACGCCGATGGCAATGGGTGAGTATCTGAATCAACAAGGCGTTAAATCGATCTATATCATGGTCCCTAACTATGCTGCGGGTAAAGACATGGCGGCTGGCGTAGAAAATACCTTCAAAGGGAAGGTAGTGGGTAAGGATCTGACCAAGTGGGGTGCAGATGCCCAGCTCGATTTTTCTGCTGAACTGGCAAAAGCCAAGGCATCTGGTGCTGAAGCTATCTTCATATTCTATCCTGGTAAAGCCGGTGGTGCTTTTATTAAACAATATCAACAGGCCGGTCTGCAGGATGAGATGCCGCTATATACCGTTTTTACTGTTGATTCAATCGCATTACCTAAGTTACAGCAGGCAGGTTTAAAAGGTGTGCTGGGTACCAAGAATACTCAGGAATGGTCCCCCGATATGGATAACCCAACCAATAAACGATTTGTATCTGATTACCTGAAAAAGTATGGTAAGTACCCATCGTTCTATGGTGCACAATCTTATGATTCAATCATGCTGATTAAGTCTGCTGTTGAAGCGGTTGGTGGTAATTTAAAAGATAAAGATGCTATTCGTAAGGCATTAAAAGCAGCTGATTTTGATTCTGTTCGAGGTAGATATACCTATGGCAATAACCATATGCCTATCCAGAATTTCTACCTTCGTGAAGTTGTTGCTGACGCAGAAGGTCGCTGGACCACAAAAATCGTAAGTACAGTATACACAAACCATCAGGATCCTTACGCCTCTCAATGTAAGATGAAATAAAAAGTTAGCTCTCTTCTCCCGGTTCTGAAGCTTGTTCGGAACCGGTTAACTTCTCCAAAAAAATCCTGGTAAGCATTATGGACTGGAATCTTCTCATCTCTCAATTGATGAATGGGCTGCAGCTCGGGTTGTTATTGTTTTTACTGGCCTCTGGATTGACCCTGATCTTTGGCATCATGGACTTTATCAACCTGTCTCATGGCTCCTTCTATATGATTGGTGCCTATTTCTGCGGTAGTGTAGTTGCCTATAGTGGCTCATTTCTGCTTGGTATAGTGCTAGGACTGATTGGAGTTTTTATTATTGGTGCCATCGTCGAATGGGCAATTGTCAGAAAGTTATACCGCGCGGATCATCTTGACCATGTGCTGGTTACTTTTGGTCTGATATTAATATTCGATACTCTGGTACATTTAATCTGGGGTGCATCTGGTATGGCAATACGTCTACCTGCATCTCTAAATGGTCAAATCACATTAGCTGGAGTCGAGCTACCTACCTACAGACTGTTGATTATATTTGCAGGATTGGTGGTAGCGGCAGCACTTTACTTTCTGGTTTCAAAAACACGTCTGGGTATGCTGATAAGAGCGGGGGCTTCAAATCGAGTAATGGTTGAAGCTCTGGGCGTGAATATTAATCGATTATTCCTCATCGTATTTGCACTGGGTGCAGCCATGGCTGGACTGGCAGGCATGCTTATTGCTCCAATTACCGAAGCCAGTATAGGCATGGGTAACGATATCATTATTATCGCATTCGTGGTGGTTATTATCGGAGGCATAGGGTCGATTAAAGGGGCATTTTATGCGGCTATGATTCTGGGTTTGATTGATACCTTGAGCCGTTCCTACCTTGATGTGTTACTTAAACTGGCTATGCCTAATAACTACGCTGAAACTGCCGCACCTGCATTGTCAGCAATGCTGGTTTATATACTAATGGCTGCGGTGCTGGCCTTTCGACCACAGGGGCTGTTTCCCCCGGCAGGGAAGAAGTAATGGTGTTTTTCCCAAAAAGTACTTCCGGTCGTATTTACGCTATATTGCTGATATTACTAGCACTGGCACCATTTATATTTGAATGGATTGATAAACCTTTTTATCTTGATGTATTGAGTCGAGCGTTAATCCTCAGTATTGCCGTTATTAGTTTGAATTTGATTCTGGGTTTTGGTGGCATGGTGAGTCTGGGGCATGCTGCTTATATTGGTATTGGCGCTTACTGCGTCGGTATACCTTCTTATTATGATTATTATAATGGCTGGTTACACCTGGCACTCGCACTCTCGGTAAGTGGGACCTTTGCTTTAATAACCGGAGCAATCAGCCTACGCACCAAAGGCGTATATTTTATTATGATCACCATGGCTTTCAGCCAAATGGTGTATTTCACCTTTGTAAGTCTGGAAGAATATGGCGCGGATGATGGTCTCGTAATTTACTCACGTAGTGAATTCCCAGAACTGATTAGCATGGAGAGTAATACTCAGCTTTATTACTGGATATTTGCTGTCCTGCTACTGTCTCTGTTTTTTACCTGGCGCCTGGTGATGGCTCGTTTTGGTCGCGTTATTGTAGGTTCAAAACATAATGAAGAACGTATGCAGGCACTGGGTTTTAACACCTATCGTTATCGCCTGAGCTGTTATGTAATTTCAGCAATGATGTGTAGTCTGGCTGGTGTGTTAATGGGTAATTTTTCAGGCTTTATCAGTCCTGACATGATTAGCTGGGCACGTTCTGGTGAACTGATGTTTATGGCTATCATTGGTGGCGTGAGTTCTTTTTTGGGTCCATTAATTGGCACCATGATTTTTGTACTGTTAGAAGAAGGCCTGTCTGCCATCACTATTTACTGGCATTTGATATTTGGTGTGTTACTGGTTGCACTGGTCATGTTTGGCAAGGGTGGTATCCATGGCTGGCTAACACTGCTGGATAGAAAAGGAGAAGTTAAGTAATGGCTAATCATCTGCTTGAGGTTACCGGGCTTAACAAAAGTTTTGGCGGTATACGTGCTACCGATGATGTGAACTTAATGGTCGAAGAAGGAAAAATACATGCCATTATTGGTCCCAACGGAGCAGGTAAAACAACCTTGATTTCTCAGCTTTCCGGGCAGATTAAACCCGACTCAGGTGATATTCGCTTTGGTGGCCATAGTATTGTCGATTACAGTATGGCACGTCGAGCTCATGAGGGTCTGGCTCGATCTTTTCAAATTACCAGCGTAGTACTACCAATGACATTACTGGAAAATGTCATGCTAGCTATCCAGGGTACCAGCGGTCATTCATTCCGCTTCTGGAAACCCGTCAAAAATGATACAAAGATGAAAGATGCTGCTATGCAATGTCTGGCGCAACTGGGACTGGAAGATAGAGCGCAAAGTATTGCGGCTAATGTATCCCATGGTGAACAACGCCAGCTCGAACTCGCAATGGCGCTGGCGATGAAGCCACGCATGATGCTACTTGACGAACCTATGGCTGGTATGGGTAAGGAAGAGGGCGAAGTGATGGTGGAAATATTAAATCGTCTAAAGGGTGATATCACTATCCTGCTGGTAGAGCATGATATGGATGCCGTATTCCGTATGGCTGATAAACTCTCTGTGCTGGTGAATGGACATGTGATTGCAACTGATACGGTAGAAAACATTCGTAACAATATAGAAGTGCAACAGGCCTACTTAGGTGACAGCCATGCTTGAGTTGAACAATGTAGAATCTTTTTATGGCACGATTCAGGCCCTATTTGGAATGACTCTGCAGTGTAAGGAAGGTGAGGTGACTACCCTGATAGGTCGTAACGGCATGGGGAAAACGACTACGGTTTCTTCTATACAGGGTATTATGTCCATTCGTAGTGGTGAAATAAAGTTTGGGGGCAAAGTGATATCGGGTAGGCCCGCTTATGAGGTCGCACAACTCGGAATAGGTCTGGTACCTGAAGGCCGACAGATTTTTCCGAATTTATCCGTGCTTGAAAATCTGATAGCTACTGCAGCCAATTACAGTGGTAGCAGTAATCCCTGGACTCTGGAAAAAGTCCTCGAGTTTTTCCCTCGTTTGAGTGAGCGACTGGATAATATGGGCAACCAGTTATCGGGTGGAGAACAGCAAATGCTGGCAATAGGACGAGCGCTTATGCTTAATCCACGGCTGTTGATTCTAGATGAAGCTACCGAAGGATTAGCACCATTGATTCGTCAGGAAATTTGGCGGCGCCTCGAACAGTTAAAAGAAACCGGCTTGACTATATTACTCATCGACAAAAATATAGATGAATTTGCCGATATCGCCGACCAACACTATATCGTTGAAAAAGGTAAGGTGGTCTGGCAAGGTAATTCAGAATTGCTGACTCATGATGCTGAATTAAAATCACGTTATCTGGGTATTTAAGGTGTCTTAGCTGACATCAACCATTTCTGTCATTGCGAGCGGTAGCGCGGCAATCTATCAACAATTGGAAATGCTGTAAAAGATTGCCACGCTATCACGCGCCATGACTGCGTTAACTCATTGTAGGATTGTTATCAATGTTCACAGCTATTCAAAGAATTAGAGTCGAATGGGCACACTGCGATGCTGCAGGTATTATCTTTAACCCCCATTATTACATCTGGATGGATGGTGGATCGCATTCAATGCTTCAGGCTGCCGGTTTTGATCTACCACAAAAGATTCGTGAAGATAAACTCTTCAGGGGATTCCCTCTGGTTGCCAGTAATATGGCATTTAAGCGTCCGTTATATTTTGGCGATATCACAGAGCTAAGCTCAAAAGTAGAAAAATTTGGTAATACCTCGTTTGTGGTTAGCCATGAATTCAGGCAGGGTGATGACCCTGATCCAGTAGCGCTAGGCAACGAAGTTCGAGTTTGGGGTTACTCTGACCCGGATAATCCAGAAAAAATGGTGGCGCAGCCGGTACCAGAAGACATTAGAACCATGTTATCAGTTGATAAGAAGGTTGATACAACGGTTAAATAATAAAGAGAATTCACGCTATGATGAGCCAGCAAAAGAATGATGAAATAACCCGTATCGGTCCAGGTACTCCTGCAGGCACTTTAATGCGTCAATACTGGATGCCAGCAGCGTTAAGTGAAGAACTGGAATTCGGTAGATCTGTAGTACCTGTTCGTTTGTTAGGTGAAAACCTGGCACTGTTCCGTACCGAGGATGGAAAACCAGCTCTGGTTCAACGTAGCTGTGCCCATCGTGGAGTCGACCTGTGTATAGGCCGTGTTGAGAACAATGGCCTGCGTTGCCCTTTTCATGGCTGGCATTTTGATGCTACAGGACAATGTACAGGGCAACCGGGTGAGCCTGAAGGTTCCCGTATGCATGAAAATGTGAAAATCAAAGCCTATCCCGCGATCGAAAAGAATGGCATCATCTGGGCATTCATGGGAGAGGGCGAAGCGCCAGCATTTCCAGATTTTGATTGTTTTGTTGCGCCTGACTCTCACGTGTTCTCTTACAAAGGTCTCTGGGAATGTAACTGGCTACAGGCTCTGGAAGTCGGCATCGATCCTGTGCATGCATCCTTCCTGCATCGCTTTGCTGAAGATGAAGCGCCTGAAGAGGGCTATGGCAAACAGTTTCGTGATTCAGCCGCAGATACGGGTATTCCGCTGACCAAAGTACTACGCGAATTTGACCGCCCCGAGATTCGAGTAGAAGAGACCGACTGGGGCCTTCGCCTGACCACGCTACGTAATCTAAACAATGGGCAAATGCATGTACGTATTACCAATCAGGTTTTCCCCTGTGCTATTCATATCCCCATGTCGCGAGAAATGACGATAACCCAGTGGCATGTTCCCATCGACGATTATAACTGTTACTGGTATTCGATGTTTACCAGCTTCACTGATCCGGTAGATAAGGAAAAGATGCGAGCACAACGCCTGGAATCGCAAACCGTACCCGACTATGCTCCTATCCGAAACAAGGCGAATAACTATCTGTTTGATCCTGAAGAGCAGAAAAACAAAACCTATACCGGTATGGGAATGGATATCAACGTGCATGATCAATGGGCCTGTGAATCTATGGGGCAGATTCAGGATAGAACGGATGAGCACCTGGGCAGCACGGATGTAGCTATAAAGAAATACCGTAAGATTCTGCGTAACGCGATTAGACAGTTGGAAAATGGTGACGGAGTGAAGGATCTTCCCCTGATAGTCGACGAAACTAAGGCAAGAGGTATTCATGGTCCCATCGCTGTAGATGCCATTGCTCCGGTCGATAACTGGAGTAACTCCTGGCATGACTATGATAAAAAACGACGCGCCGATTCAAGCTGGGCTAAAGGCGAATAACAGCGAAAATATATCTATGAACGATACTACTCAATCATTCGATTCGCGTCCTTTTATCGACAGATATGGATTATGGACGCCACAACAAAAGTCGGCAGCCAGTGAAGTTATCAAGTCAATTGAAGAAAACAATATTGAAGTAGTGCGGATTTCTTTCGTTGATCAGCACGGGATATTGCGTGGCAAGACAATCGCTGCCGATGCGCTTGTGTCATGTTTCAGGAGTGGTGTCACTATGACATCCACATTATTGTTAAAAGACACGTCACATCGTACCGTTTTTCCAATCTGGAAGACAGATGCAGGATTCGGTGATGGCGCTATGACCGGTGCATCAGATCTTGTTATGGTACCAGACCCTCTAAGTTTTAAAATCCTGCCCTGGGCAGCCGGTAACGGCTGGATGCTATCGGATCTCTATAATACCGATGGCACAGTCAATGCGTTCTCCACACGAGGGTTACTGGCTAAAGCACTGGCAGAACTGGAGCGTTCCAGTCGACAGTTTATTACCGGGCTTGAAGTCGAATTTTATGTCTTCAAAGCACTGGATGTTCCACTCAATCTTGAAGACGCCGGTCAGCCTGGAGCTCCACCTAAAGTAAGTCTAATCTCTCAGGGCTATCAATATCTGACTGAAGATATCTATGATCAGCAGGAAGACGTATTTGCACTGATTCGCAAAAATGCTCGTGCTCTAGGATTACCTGTGCGCTCTTTTGAAGTCGAGTTTGGCCCAAGCCAATGTGAAGTGACTTTTGAGCCTCAGCAAGCTATGCAGCAGGCGGATACGATGATTTTATTCCGCTCCATGGTTAAACAGGTATGCCGTCGCAATGGTTTACATGCCACCTTTATGTGTCGACCTCGTTTTAAGGAGGCAATGGCAAGTGGATGGCATCTTCATCAATCAGTCATCGATAGCAAAACAGGTGATAACCTGTTTACACCTGAAGAGGGTGTTATTTCAGATTTAGGGCATCAATGGATTGCCGGACTTCTGCAGCATGCGCGTGAAAGCTGCCTGTTCTCAACGCCCACTATCAATGGTTACAAACGCTATCGTGAATTCTCTCTGGCGCCCGATCGTATACAGTGGGGACGAGATAACCGGGGTGCGATGCTACGTGTTCTATCAGGTCCTGGAGACCCTGCCAGTCGTATAGAAAACAGAGTAGGTGAGCCAGCAGCCAATCCTTATCTGTATATGCTTTCACAGGTTGTCAGTGGCATGGATGGTATCAAACGTGGTTTAGAGTCACCGCCTGCAGTGAACAACCCCTACGACAGTGATGCAGAGAGACTACCGAAAACCTTGCTAGAAGCCCTGCAGGCGTTTCGTGAAAGTAAATTCTATCGAGAAACCCTGGGAGATGCTTTCGTCGATTATTATTCAACCATTAAGCAGGCTGAATGGGATCGGTTCATGGCCACGGTTACTGACTGGGAAGAAAATGAATACCTATCCATATTTTAATTCCAGATAGAGATAATCGACTATGCCACATTTTCAAATCGAATACGCCAGACCACTTGAGCAAAGCATTGATCTTACAAGAGTGATGAATACGATACTTGAGGTTGGGGGTAACAGTGGGATTATGGATCCCGCCGATATTAAGGTTAGAGCCATACCCTATGATCTTTATTTGCTCGCCGGGCAACCTGATTTATTTATTCATATTACCGTAAGCCTGCTTAAGGGGAGGACTGATGAACAAAAGGAAAACCTGGCAATTCAGCTTAGGAGTGCTTTGGCTGATTACCTCACCGACCTGCCAAGTCTTAGTATTGACGTCAGGGACATGAATCCGACGGCTTATAAAAAACGTATTGTTGATAAATAGAATTTATCACTCATAAAATCTAAAGCCCTGATAAACACACTGTCCCTTTATCGCAGGATTTACATTAAAAGTTTACAGGGCCCCAGCTCTTTACCAGTAGTGATGATAGTCTGCAAACTGTTATGTGGACTGTGTGAAACAGATTGAATATTAACGAAAAACTCATTCTCAACTATCTGATAAACCCTTCTACACCCATCACAAATTACCCCACTGACCGGAACCACATCGTGTTACCTGAACAAAAAATCACCTTCTATATAAGGAAATAATCCATGACTAAACTATGCTAAGTAGAGCAGACTATTATTTTCGGAGCAGTAGCCTGCTGAATTTCTTCATTGCAGGAAGTGTAAGGACCTGTTTCGAATAAGATTTTACGGTCAGGATGCTTTATCTACATAACAGGAGGAGGGGTTAACGAATAGCTAGTTGTAACTAATCTAATATTCCCAGATCTTATATGTATAAAAAGAGAGCGATAAAGGCTGAGCTGCTGCGGCAGATGCTAGCCTCCAGCTATACCTCAATTATCACCAGTACATTGCTTGCGATATTTCTAGCTTATATACAGCAAGGTTTGATCGCTTCAAATGTGATTATGATCTGGCTTTCTCTGATCGTACTGGTCGCTATCTCTCGCTTTATTCTCGTTTATACCTATAAACGTTTCCCGCTGGATGAAAATACCTCGTCTGATGCACGCATGCAGAAGTTTCGTGCTGGTGTGCTGGCTATTGGTTTCGTGTGGGGAATGTCAGGGATTGTGATGTTCCCGCCCAACGATCCACATCATCAGATGTTTATAGTTTTCATGCTGGCAGGACTATCGGCTGGAGGAGTGATTTCATATGCTGCCGATCTTGCCAGTTCAATAGGTTTTTCTGTTTTAGTTTCTACGCCTATTCTTATTCGCCTGTTTTCAGCCGGCAACAGTTTGTATACGTCTATGGGCATGGCTGTCTTGTTGTATCTTGGTTTTATGCTCGTGATCTTGCGTTATATGAATAGAAACATTCGAGATAATATAATTCTGCGTCTTGAGGCATCCGAGCGTGAGGATACAGCGAGAAAGCGCTACCAGTTGTTGCTGGATTATTCACCCGTAGGCATTATGTATTACGATACTAATCTCATCGTCACCTACTGCAATGATTGTTTCGCAGAGACCTTAGGCAGCACTCCTGAGCGTCTTATCGGGATGGATCTGAGGTTGCTCAATGATCAGTCTTTTATGCCAGCTTTAACCAGGGCGCTACAAGGAGAGCAGGGCTATTACGACGGCAATTATTTTACCTCATTCGATGAAGCCATTATATGGATCACTATGACTTGTGTACCTGCGCGAAGTACAGCAGGAAAGATCATAGGTGGAGTGAGTATCGCGCAGGATGTTACAACCCTGCATGAGTCCCATCAACAAATGTACTCACTACTTAATTCTATGGCTGAAGGTGCCTACGGCATCGATAAGAATGGTAATTTAAAATTTGTAAACCGCGCATTTCTGGAAATACTTGGCTACGATCAGAGCGATGAACTTATTGGCAAGAATGCTCATAATCTCATTCATCATTCATATCCAGATGGCAGTGACTATCCAGAATCTGAGTGTAAATCCTTTTTTGCATTTCATAAAATTGAAGATAATCATGTAACGGATGAAGTGTTCTGGAAAAAAGATGGAAGTGCAATACCAGTGGAATACTGGTCAAAGCCGATCATCAATGATGGTGTTATTCTGGGCGCAGTGGTTACGTTTGTTGATATTACTCAACGCAAGCTGGTTGAAGAGCAAATACACAATCTCGCCTTTTTTGACAGTTTAACGCAACTCCCTAATCGTCGACTGTTGATAGATCGACTGGGTCAGGCGATACAGGCCAGTTCACGTAGTGGTAGTTACTCTGCAGTGCTCTTTATTGATCTGGATAATTTCAAGCCTCTTAATGACTTGCATGGTCACAGCGTTGGAGACCTGTTATTAGTTGAGGTAGCAAAAAGATTAAAAGGCTGTGTACGCCAGGTAGATACGGTTGGTCGCTATGGTGGTGATGAATTTGTGGTTGTTCTTAATGAGCTGGATGAGGATAAGGCCAGATCTGCATTACAAGCAGGCAATGTGGCAGAAAAAATCCGATCCACTTTGGCTGAGCCCTATACACTTATACCTACCCAGGACACAGTTAAGGAGAAAAAGGTAAAACACCAGAGCGAAGTGAGTATCGGAGTGGTTCTTTTTCTCGACAGGGAGGTTACTACAGACAATCTGATCACCTGGGCGGATCAAGCGATGTACCAGGCTAAGAAAGCAGGGCGCAATGCAGTCGTGCTGGATGATTCAAAAGCCTGACTATCATCAAATTTTAGCTGACGGGATTCACCAGATTATATCCGTGCAACATGATAATGCGGATCGTCTTCAGCCATTTCCACCTCTATCAGGCTACCGGCAGTGGTTATCATATGCTGACATTCCGGGCTTAGATGACGCAAGCGCAGTCTTTTACCAGCCTTACGATAACGCTCGGTAATGGCATTTAGCGCTTCCATGCTAGAGTAATCTGCAACTCGAGCATCTTTAAAGTCAATAATGACCTGATCGGGATCTGTAGCAGGTGAAAGTCGCTCGGCAAATTCACGTACCGAACCAAAATACAGAACCCCTTGTAGATTGTAGATTCGAGTACCGTCTTCGAGGTTATGTGGATTCAGGCGAACATGCTGAGCACTCTGCCAGGCGAAGACCAGTGCAGAGACGATAACGCCGGCAAACACAGCCAGTGCCAGGTTATGCATGATCACCGTTGTCAGTGTAACGACCAGAATGACGATTACTTCAGCGAAAGGTACCTTGCCCACGGTCATAAAACTGGCCCATTCAAAGGTACCAATTACGACCATAAACATCACACCTACCAGTGCAGCGATGGGGATCTGGCTGATAACAGGGCCACCCACCATAATCAGAATGGTCAAAGTTGTTGCAGCAACAAAACCCGACCAGCGACCACGGCCACCCGATTTGATGTTAATCAGACTCTGACCGATCATAGCGCAACCACCCATGCCTCCGAATAAACCGGACATGAAGTTGGCACCGCCCTGAGCAAAACATTCACGGTTGCCCTGACCGCGTGTCTCTGTCAGGTCATCTATAAGCTGAAGTGTCATCAGTGACTCGATAAGACCTACTAGAGCGACGGTGACAGCTGTTCCACCTATCAGTAGTAAGGTGTTGGTATTCCAGACTATATCACCGGGCCATGAGAAAGCAGGTAGTGCTGTATCTAGCGATGCACTGCCGGTACCTTCATACAGTACATCGGCAATGGTTTTGGTACTGACCACATCAAAGTATGTCAGCAGACTAACTCCCACGATTGCGACCAGAATTGATGGCACGGCCTGAGTCAGTTTTGGGAAGAATTGAATGATAGCCATAGTGAGCAGGGCTAATCCGCCCATCACGATCAGCTGATTGTTATCTAACCAGTTGCCATTCGCATCTCGAAAGGAATCAAACTGGGCCATCAGGATCAGGATAGCCAGGCCATTAACAAACCCCATCATGACAGGATGAGGTACTAATCGAATAAATCTACCCAGCTTTAAGGCTCCAACCACAGCCTGGATGATGCCAGCCAATAGTAGAGTCGCAAACAGGTACTGCATGCCGAGATTATCAACGCCCATTTCCAGACCGGTGGTCGTACCGATGTCTACGACCTTGGCAACAACAACCGCTATGGCACCGGTGGCACCTGAAATCATTCCGGGGCGGCCGCCAAAAGAAGAAGTGATCAATCCAAGGAAAACCGCCGACCAAAGGCCAACGATTGGATCAACACCTGCAATAAAGGAAAAAGCGATGGCTTCAGGAACCAGTGCCAGAGCAACCGTTAAGCCGGATAAAGTATCGTCTTTATAGTTACCGTTTTTCTTTTCGAAAAGTTTAAAAAGCATTAGAAAATAATCTGCCAGAGCCATGTATGGAAACAGGACTCAAAGTGGTTTTATGGGGGATATATCGAGAATGGCGCGTATAATAGAATCCTTATATAGATATTGCAAGTAGAGATAACATCTAACCAGAATGGTGCAGAGTCAATCCTGCAACACAGGATTTTGTTATTACTACGGTAATAGACTCATTATTTGAAAAAGGCCAGGTTGATGTCGATTGTTAAGAACAGGCTCTAAGTTATTGATATAAGAGGTGATAGGAGTAGTCGGCTTACAATCAGACGATTGCAAGCCGCCAGGTTATAAATAGCAGTTAAAACGTATCAGTCATCTGATAACATTTTTCCCAATAAAGAGTGATATAGCTCTCGATCACCTATAACTCCGGTAATTTCACCCTGTTCGGTAATCAGCAGTGAGTGACCTGTTGTATAGCGAAGCTCCATCACTTCTCGCATGGGTACACTGGCATCTATACAAACTGGATGATTTTCTAATGCCTCCATAGATTGCCCCGGCTCCCAGTGCTGTAAAGAAAACTCTTCCTTTTTAACCATCACAACCTGTTTATCTGCACTCAGCCAGTATTTATGCCTTTTACTCAGGCAGTAGCCTCTATCTTGCAGCGGAATTCCTGATAAATGGCGCATGATTGATCCTGCTTTTAATACATTTAATGGGTTAGTATGAGCGACAAAATCTCGTACATAATCATTGGCTGGATTGAGTACGATATCTTCAGGACGACCATGCTGGACTATCTCACCATTTTTCATGATGGCAATATGGTTACCAATCTTCAGTGCTTCATCGAGATCATGACTGACAAATAAAATGGTCTTCTTCAGTTTCTGCTGCAGTTGTAACAGCTCATCCTGTAGTTGAGAACGTATTAAAGGGTCAAGAGCGGAAAAGGGTTCATCCATTAACAGCACATCTGTTTCCATCGTCAATGCGCGGGCAAGACCTACTCGCTGTTGCATACCACCTGATAATTTACTTGGTTTCAGGTGCCTCCATTCACTTAAGCCTACTACCTCTAGCTGTTCATCAACACGACGTTTAATTTCAGATTTTTCAAGTTTCTGAAGTTCCAGTGGCATAGATACATTACGCTCAACAGACAGCCAGGGCATTAATGCAAACTTTTGGAATACCATAGAAACTCTATGCATGCGTATATCACGCTGGGTTGCCTTGTCGGCGCTGGCAAAGTCAACCATAGCACCATTATGTTCAATATTGACCTGTCCACGAGAAACCGGATTCAGGCCATTAACACAACGTAACAGACTGGACTTACCTGAACCGGACAAACCCATTAATACACAGATTTCACCCTTTTTAACCGTTAATGTCGCATCCTTAACAGCAACAACGAGGTTCGTTTTGTCACGGATTTGTTCTCGATCAACACCTTCATCCAACAAAGGAAAAGCAGCTTCAGGAGAAGAGCCAAAAATAACATCAAGATTTTTAATTTCAATCATGTTAGCTCGATGCCTCAGGTTGTTTGAATATTCTATCCAGCAGGATAGCCAGCAATACGATTGCCAGACCCGCTTCAAAACCAGCCGCGATATCTACTGTATTCAAAGCTCTTACCACAGGTTTCCCCAGACCATCAGCACCAACCAGAGCAGAAATAACCACCATCGACAAAGACAACATAATGCATTGAGTAATACCCGCAGCTATGCTGGATGCTGCAGCGGGTAATTCAATACGCCATAATAACTGCGAGCGAGTGGCTCCGAATGACTGACCCGCTTCAACAATCTCATGAGGTACTTCGGAGATACCCAGATAGGTCAGGCGTATCGGTGTTGCTATGGCAAAGACTATGGTTGAAATTAATCCCGGGACCACGCCCAGACCAAACAGGGTTAAGGTAGGAATCAGGTACACAAAGGAGGGTACCGTTTGCATAAGATCAAGCACTGGCCGCATGACCGAAAATACCCTGGGGCGATGCGCTGAATAGATACCGAGCGGAAGGCCAAGTAATATGCAAAGTAATGTGGCATATAGAACCAGTGACAGGGTTTGCATGGTTTCTTCCCAATAGCCGAGGTTCCAGATAGTTAACAGCGCAATCACAGCATAAATCACAAGTGGTATCGAGCGATGCAGGCGATATGCAATCACACACACCAACACAATAAAAATAGCAGGGTTTAACAGCAGCAGCGCATCGGTTGATTCGTTAATGATATTTTCCAGAGCATATGCAATGGCATCAAAGAACCAGGAAGCGTGATCAACCAGCCAGTCGAAAAACATCTCGATATAATCACCGAGAGGCAATTTATAATTTTCCATAGATAATTGCAGCGTTAAACTTACGTTTAACGCTGCCCTCGGTTAATTACAGGGATGCTTTTACAGCACTTAGGCCAGGTTTTCCATCGATGGTTTTAACTCCTTTTAACCAGTTATTAAGAACCTCAGGATGTGCCTTAAGCCAGGCTTTAGCAGCGGCTTCAGGTTTTTTACCTTCATCCAGGATGGCGCCCATTATTTGATTTTCCATGCTCAGGGTAAATTCGAGATTATTGATGAAGCTACCGACATTAGGACATTCACTAGTAAACCCTTTACGCACGTTGGTCATTACATTCGCGCCACCAAGATTGGGGCCAAAGTAATCATCGCCACCTTCCAGATAACCCAGTTTAAAATTACTATTCATTGGATGTGGTTCCCAGCCCAGGAAAACAATCCAGTCTTTACGGCGGACTTTACGTTTCACCTGTGACAGCATGCCAGCTTCACTGGATTCAACCACGGTAAATCCTTTCAGACCAAATGCATTTTTATCGATCATGTCCTGAATCAGACGATTGCCATCATTACCGGGTTCGATACCAAAAATCTTGTTATCAAACTTATCCGCAAATTTAGCGATATCAGCGAAGTTTTTAACCCCTGCATCGTAAACGTATTTTGGAACAGCCAGGGTATATTTTGCACCAGTCAGGTTGGTTTTAAGCGTTTCAACGCTACCACGATCCAGGTAAGGGCGGATATCTGCTTCCATGGTTGGCATCCAGTTACCAAGAAATACGTCAATATCCTTATTTTCTAGTGATTTGTAGGTTACCGGTACAGACAATAACTGGGTTTTCGGCTTATATCCCAGACCTTCCAGCACCACCGAAGCCAGAGCTGTGGTAGCCGTGATATCGGTCCAACCTACATCGGAAAATCGTACTTTAGAACAATCAGCAGCCTGGGCTGCCATACTAGTTGTAGCCATTAGACCTGCGATTAACATACTTCTTAACATCTTCATTTGGAACCCCTCTTGGTTTATTTAGTGTTTATTCACTTCTATAAAAGTTCATACCTTAATTTTGTTACATTAATTAGGCCCTGAATCAAACAGTTTGATCAAAGCTCTAAATTACACGTTGTGGCTCTCCACCTCTTTGCCGTTGTTGCCATTGTGAGTCCATGCCGACTTCATTACCTGCTGCAGGCAAGGGCGTTTTACCACGGATCATATCGGCTGCTCGCTCTGCCACCATAATGGTCGGTGCATTTAAATTACCGTTAGGAATGGTGGGAAAGATAGATGAATCTACAACTCTTAAATTCTCTATGCCGATAACTCGAGTCTGTGGATCAACCACAGCCAGTTCATCGGTTCCCATTTTGCATGAGCATGATGGGTGATAAGCGCTTTCGACATTGCTGCGTACAAAAGCATCGATTTCATCATCTGTCTGCACTGATTGTCCTGGCTGAATCTCGTCGTCACGGTAATCATCAAATGCCGGTTGATTGATAATTTCACGCGTCAGTCTGACGCAATCACGAAAACCTTCGCGATCTGTTTCATGTTGCAGGTAATTAAACAGTATTTCGGGTTGTTGCGTAGGGTCAGCACTGACCACATGCACATGGCCACGACTTTTGGGTTTGTTATGACCAATATGTACCTGAAAGCCATGGCCATCGAATGCACTTTGGCCATCGTAGCGCATTGCGGCAGGTAAAAAATGATATTGCAGATCAGGCCATCCCACTCCAGCTTTAGAACGAATAAAACCACAGGATTCGAAATGATTAGTTGCGCCCAGGCCTTTTCGCGTCAGGATCCAGCGCGTGCCGATTAAAAACTTACTCCATAGATCAAGCTTTCCATTCAGGGTGATAGGCTTTTTACATTTGAACTGGA
Organism: Gammaproteobacteria bacterium; assembly: GCA_050306135.1. Classification (GTDB taxonomy): domain Bacteria; phylum Pseudomonadota; class Gammaproteobacteria; genus JACNJF01. The sequence continues at coordinate 1,978 of JBNLGQ010000042.1, read as the reverse complement.
AATAAAATTCCAGATGATCCTGCAGGTTTTCGCCCACACCGGGCAATTCATGCTGTATTTGTATGCCAGCTTTTTTAAGAACATCTGCATTGCCAATTCCGGATAACTGAAGAATATGCGGAGAACCTACTGAACCTGCTGATAAGATGACTTCACGCCTGGCCTTGATATCCAGTGTTTTGCCTTTATGGAGAACTTTTACACCCCTGGCTTTTTTATCTTGCAGCAACACCTTATGCACCTGGGCATGAGTCATTACTGTTAAGTTTGATCGTTGCATGGCAGGGCGCAGATAAGCATTTGCCGTTGACCAGCGTATGCCATCTTTAACGGTCATATGCATGGGGCCAAAGCCTTCCTGCTGTTTGCCGTTATAGTCGGCAGTAAAATCATAGCCTGCCTGTTTTCCAGCCTCTATAAAAACCTTATACAGAGGGTTCTGCATATTGTTGCCATTATTGGTCGCCAGAGGGCCTTCGCCACCGCGATAGTCATCACCGCCAAAGCTCCAGCTTTCTGCTTTTTTGAAATAGGGCAGGCAGTGGGCATAATCCCATTCATCAGCACCGTGATCAGCCCACTCATCAAAATCTTTCGCATGACCGCGTACATACACCATGCCGTTTATGGATGATGAACCACCCAGCACCTTTCCACGCGGGCAATGCATACGGCGATTGTTTAAACCGGGTTCCGCAATCGTTTCAAACTGCCAGGCATATTTTTTGGTATTCATAGGAATCGAAAGGGCAGTGGGCATTTGAATAAAAATACTGCGATCACTTCCACCGGTTTCAATGATTAATACGGATACTTTAGCGTCTTCCGTCAGGCGATTAGCCAGCACACAACCCGCAGAACCCGCACCCACAATGATGTAATCATAATCTGTCATATTCATTCCTTAAAACGGGCTCTCCAGTGGAGTCATACCAACATAGACTGCTTTTAGCTGGGTGTAATGTCGTAGCGTTTCCATACCATTCTCTCTACCTATACCAGATTGTTTATAACCACCAACTGGCATTTCTGCGGGAGAGTTACCATAAGCATTAATCCAGCAGATGCCGGCCTGTAGACGATGTATGACGCGATGTGCACGCCGTATATCGTTGGTGAACACGCCAGCTGCCAGACCAACCTCGCAATTATTAGCGCGTCTAATCACTTCCTCTTCATCACTGAAGGTTAATACAGACATTACAGGACCGAAGATCTCTTCCTTGACGATGGTCATATCATCATTGCAATCGGTGAAAATGGTTGCTTCAACAAAGAATCCATCTTCGGCTCCAGCAGGTTTCATTGCCTGTCCACCTGTGGCCAGGGTTGCGCCTTCGGCTTTGCCTTTATCGATATAGCTCAGTACCAGTTGCTGATGTTTAGCTGAAATTAATGCACCGAAATTGACTTCCGGATTCATCGGGTCACCGGCAACAATATTATTTTGTGTGCGCTCAAGGAGTCGCTGCATGAAAGCATCCTTGATACCCTGCTGGACAAAGACTCTGGTACCATTAGTACAGATCTCACCCTGTGTATAAAAATTGCCTAACATAGCAGCTGATACCGCATCTTCCACATCGGCATCATCAAATATAATCAGTGGAGATTTACCACCCAACTCCATAGTGACTTCTTTCAAAGTAGTGGCAGCGGCAGCCATAACCTTCTTGCCGGTACCAACTTCACCAGTAAACGATACCTTGGCAATATCCGCATGATGTGTCAGCCAGGCACCTACAGCGCCATCACCATGAACCACATTAAATACGCCGGCAGGCATACCGGCTTCGATAAATATTTCGGCAAGCTTAACTGCGCCGTGAGGTGTTTCTTCCGAAGGCTTGAAAATCATGGCATTGCCACAGGCCAGTGCTGGTGCTGCTTTCCAGCAGGCAATCTGCAGGGGATAGTTCCAGGCACCGATGCCAGCACAAACCCCTAGAGGCTCGCGTCTTGTATAATAGAAATCGCC